>NZ_ATTI01000001.1:1522500-2122500 GCF_000419605.1 Sphingomonas phyllosphaerae 5.2
CGAAAACTATTGAGGTAGTGCCTCGAGCGAATACCGTGGGGGGTAGAGCACTGGATGGGCTAGGGGGTCGCGAGATCTACCAAACCTAACCAAACTCCGAATACCCATGAGTACTACTCGGGAGACAGACGGCGGGTGCTAAGGTCCGTCGTCAAAAGGGAAACAGCCCTGACCTACAGCTAAGGTCCCCAAGTCACGTCTAAGTGGGAAAGCATGTGGGAATCCCAAAACAACCAGGAGGTTGGCTTAGAAGCAGCCATCCTTTAAAGAAAGCGTAACAGCTCACTGGTCTAAATAAGGGTTCCTGCGGCGAAGATGTAACGGGGCTCAAGACGTGCACCGAAGCTTAGGGTGTGATCATTGATCACGCGGTAGCGGAGCGTTCCGTAAGCCTGCGAAGCGATCTGGTAATGGGTCGTGGAGGTATCGGAAGTGCGAATGCAGACATGAGTAGCGATAAAGAGGGTGAGATGCCCTCTCGCCGAAAGACCAAGGGTTCCTGCGCAAGGCTAATCCGCGCAGGGTGAGCCGGCCCCTAAGACGAGCCCGAAGGGGGTAGTCGATGGGAACCACGTTAATATTCGTGGGCCTGGTGGTGTGTGACGGATGGTGTGTGTTGTACGTCCTTAACGGATTGGACGTGCTTCGAAACTGTCCCGGGAAATAGCCCCACCGTATAGACCGTACCCGAAACCGACACAGGTGGTCAGGTAGAGTATACCAAGGCGCTTGAGAGAAGTGTCCTGAAGGAACTCGGCAAATTGCCTCCGTACCTTCGGAAGAAGGAGGCCCCATGTAGGCGCAAGCCATCATGGGGGGCACAGGCCAGGGGGTAGCGACTGTTTAGCAAAAACACAGGGCTCTGCTAAGTCGGCTTCAAGACGACGTATAGGGCCTGACGCCTGCCCGGTGCCTGAAGGTTAAGTGGAGGGGTGCAAGCTCTGAAATGAAGCCCAGGTAAACGGCGGCCGTAACTATAACGGTCCTAAGGTAGCGAAATTCCTTGTCGGGTAAGTTCCGACCTGCACGAATGGCGTAACGACTTCCCCACTGTCTCCAGGACATGCTCAGCGAAATTGAATTCTCCGTGAAGATGCGGAGTACCCGCGGTTAGACGGAAAGACCCCGTGCACCTTTACTGCAGCTTCAGAGTGGCAGTGGACAAGAACTGTGTAGCATAGGTGGGAGGCTTTGAAGCATCGGCGCCAGCCGGTGTGGAGCCAAAGGTGAAATACCACCCTGTTGTTGTCTATTGTCTAACCTCGTACCGTGAAACCGGTACAGGGACCCTCTGTGGCGGGTAGTTTGACTGGGGCGGTCGCCTCCTAAAGAGTAACGGAGGCGCGCGAAGGTGGGCTCAGGCCGGTTGGAAACCGGCTGTTAGAGTGCAATGGCATAAGCCCGCCTGACTGCGAGACTGACAAGTCGAGCAGAGACGAAAGTCGGTCATAGTGATCCGGTGGTCCCTCGTGGAAGGGCCATCGCTCAACGGATAAAAGGTACGCCGGGGATAACAGGCTGATAACCCCCAAGAGCTCATATCGACGGGGTTGTTTGGCACCTCGATGTCGGCTCATCACATCCTGGGGCTGGAGCAGGTCCCAAGGGTTTGGCTGTTCGCCAATTAAAGTGGTACGTGAGCTGGGTTCAGAACGTCGCGAGACAGTTTGGTCCCTATCTGCCGTGGGCGTCGAAATTTGAGAGGAGTTGACCCTAGTACGAGAGGACCGGGTTGAACGTACCTCTGGTGTACCTGTCGTCGTGCCAACGGCGCAGCAGGGTAGCTATGTACGGACGGGATAACCGCTGAAAGCATCTAAGCGGGAAGCCTCCCTCGAGATAAGATTTCTCAGGACGGTCGGAGACCACGACCTTGATAGATCGGATGTGGAAGCGCGGTAACGCGTGAAGCTAACCGATACTAATCGTCCTATTCGCGCTTGAGAGCACACACCCCCAACATCAACGTTGGATGTGGGTGACTTCCAGACAAATCATAATGTGCATCGATTTTGAACCTCCCTGGCCTCAACAACCAGGGAAAACCCCCGTATGCTGGCCCCATTGCCTGGTGGCCATAGCGTCGGTGTCCCACCCGATCCCATCCCGAACTCGGACGTGAAACCCGACCGCGCCAATGGTACTATCGCTCAAGCGATGGAAGAGTAGGTCGCCGCCAGGCATTGAAGCCAGCACACGCAAAGAACCCATCACAATCTCCAAAACACCCGGCGCGGGGTGGAGCAGCCCGGTAGCTCGTCAGGCTCATAACCTGAAGGTCACAGGTTCAAATCCTGTCCCCGCAACCATTCCAGAATTCTCAAAGCGTCTCTGCAAGTCCCGGGGCGTTTTTTTCCATGCCTGTTGCCAATGCGTTGCGCCGGATCAGCGCTTCCCGCGAGGTGCCGGCACGTGCTCCTGAAACCCGGCACGTCGATTTGCTTTTGGTGGGGGCAGGTGGGGGTATCGGGGTGCGCGAAAGGAGTGGCGCCCCCATGGCTCTCAAGGAACTCGACGTGAAGTACGCGACCCGCCGGGATCGCGATTACAAGCTCGCCGGTGGCAGCGGTCTCTATGCCCTCATCCGGCGCAACCGCACCAAGCTTTGGCGGATGAAATACCGCTTTGACGGCAGGGAGAAGATGCTGTCATTGGACACCTACCCGTCAATCAGTCTCGCCGAAGCACGGGTGAAACGCATCAGGGCCAAGGCGTTGCTCGACGGACCGGCGCGGTCGCTGGCTGTATGGATGATGTCTTCATCGAGCGGCTCTCGCGGTCGCTGAAATACGAGTGCGTTTACCTGAACACATTCGTGACCGGCTCCGAGCTGCGGACCAGGCTCGGCAGATGGTTCGCCTATTACAACGGGCAGCGCCTCATCCCCGCCTTGCCGGCCGAACGCCGGAGGAGGTGTATAGGCAGATCGGGGCAACGCCATACCCGGGTCATGCGGATATGGCGTTCGCCAGAATGGCGGCATAAACCAACCAGGGTATAGCTTAGCTCAGCCGCCAAACTGCCCAGGATGGGAGACCACCTCAGACTTCGTTTCACGGAAGCATCGTGCTGACGCTAACAGGATAAGCGATCGGCGCAAATTTCGACATGAAGAATCGCTTAAGGAAAGAGGGAATGATGCGCGCACGGTCCTGATCGCCGAGATCCGCCGCCGTGGCAGCGATATCGGCTGCTCCCCCGGCAAGCGATCGCCCGACCACGGGACGTTCGGCTTCGACGGCGCGGGCATGGACCGGAGCATCAAGCCCGGCGACGATTTCTACGCCTATACCAATGGAACTTGGGCGAAGAACACCGCGATCCCCGCCGACGAATCGAACTATGGCGCGTTCAACGTGCTGCAGGATTTGTCGCGGGAGCGCGCGCGGTATCCTCGACGCGGGGAAGAGTGACGGCAATTCCAAGATCAGTCGCGCCTATGCCGCCTTCCTCGATGGCGCCGCGATCGAGACGGCAGGGCTGGCACAGATGGGGGAAATCTGCGATGCGGGCGGTACGCGGTCCAAGTGACCGCGTGTCGTCACATTTCCGGCTGTGATATGAAAAAACTTAGGAGGCCTCGCCCATGGATAGCGAGTCCTAACCACCTGAACAGCCTGAAAAGGCGTCCGGCTCAACCAGCAAGCTTGCGTCTGTCCGAATAGACCTGGCGCCCCAAACACGCGAAGCTCTGGTGGGCAGCGATCCCAATCTATTGGCGGATTGTTTTCTACACCCGTGACTAGGTGTCTAGGTTGTGTCTGCATTCATCGTAGCCAGATCATGGCACAGGCGAGATGTACGAAGCCCATGAAGGCAGTGATGGTTTTCTCGCAGCGCAGGGCGATGCGGCGGAAGCGTTTGAGCTTGTTGAAGAAGCATTCGACCTGATGCCGCTCCTTGTAGAGCCGCCAGTCGATTGACGGTTTTTTGGTGCGGCTGGGGTTTGCCTTGATCTGCGCGGTCGCGCCGAGATCATCGACGATGAAGGCGCGTAGCGGGTCGGCGTCGTAGGCGGCATCGGCGATGACGTGCCCGACGCCCTGTTAACCGGCCAGGAGGTTCCTGGCTTGCGGGGCGTCGCCATGTTGCCCCGGCGTGGGATGAATGCGGATCGGCAGACCGATGGCATCGACGGCTGCATGCAATTTGGTCGTCAGCCCGCCACGGGAGCGACCGATCGAGGCAGCTTCAGCCCCCCTTTTGCGCCGCTCGCATCGGCGTGGACTTTCGAGATGGTGCTGTCGATCAGGACGTATTCGAAGTCCGGCGTGTCGGCCATGCTATGGAAAAGCCTCTCCCATATCCCTGCGTGCGACCAGCGCCGGAACCGCGCATGAACCCCTGACCATTTACCGAACATCTCCGGCAGATCCCGCCAGCGTGCTGAGTTTCCCGCCATCCACAGGATCGCGTCCACGAACAGCCGGTTATCCATTCCACTCCGGCCGGGCATCCCCCTGCGTCCGGGAAGGTGACCTTCGATCCGCGCCCATTGCTCATCCGTCAGTGTCCGTCTGCTCACCGCTGGCTCCTTCCGCCAACCTTGAATCAGAACTTCACATCAAACGGAATCCCTGAATGCAGACACGACCTAGAGCGTGATGACGTGGATCTGAATCGCTGAGGATTTCCATTGGGCTGGCGATCTGATTCAATGTGCGGGTTGGCGAAGGAGGCCAGCCAGCATGTCAAAGCCGTATTCGATGGACCTGCGGGAACGGGTGGTCAGGGCAGTAACCGCCGATGGCATGTAGTGTCACGCGGCTGCTTCACGCTTCGGGGTGGCGCCGAGTTCGGCGATCAAATGGGTGCGGCGCTTTCGCGATACGGGCAGCGCCGCGCCGAGCCGGATGGGTGGTCGCCGATCCAACATCCTGTCTGGCGCGACACGTGACTGGCTGCTGGAGCGGATGACCCGCGACTTCACCGTGCGTGGACTGGTAGCGGAGTTGGCGAGCCGCGGACGTGAAGGTCGACTATGTTCAGGTCTGGCGGTTCGCCCATGACGAGGGGCTGAGCTTCAAAACAAAGCGTGCTGCCCGCCGAACAACTCCGTCCCGCGATCGTCCGGCGTCGGGCGCAGTGGAAGAAATACCAGGTCGGCTTGATCCGGCGCGTCTCGTCTTCATCGATGAGACGTGGGTGAAGCCTGTCCTGAGCCTGCCGAAGGGACGAACATGGCCCCCTTGCGCGGTGGGCACCGGTCGGCCAGCGGCTCCATGCCAAGGTGCCCTACGGCCACTGGCGCACGATGATGTTCCTGGCGGCGCTGCGCTGCGACCGGATCGACGCGCCGTGCGTGCTGGACCAGCCGGTCAACGCGCAAAGCTTCAGCGACTATATCGAGCAGTGTCTCGTGCCGACGCTGTCGCCCGGCGACGTCGTCATCATGGACAACCTCTCCAGCCACAAGAAACCCGCCATCCGCAACGCTATCCGTGCGGTCGGTGCCAGGCTGCTGTTCCTGCCGCCCTACAGCCCGGACCTGAACCCGATCGAACAGGTCTTCGCCAAGCTCAAGCACCTCATGCGCAAGGCCGCCGAGCGATCCCACGAGGCAACATGGAGACGCGTCGGCACGCTTCTCGATGCCTTCTCCCCCCCCCCCAGAATGCCGCAACTACCTCGTCAACTCAGGATATGGGTCAGCTTGATGTCATCCAACTCTAGTCCCGGCATTTGGTGGATCGGGTCGACGATGAACCGATTTGGCTTTGACGTCCCACATCTTGGCGATTTATTCGTAGGGTGTGAGCCCGCAGGGTGTCTTGAGCCGGCGGGCGAAGTTGTAGGCAGCCATGAAGTCGGCGGGGTGCGTTCGCAGTTGGTCGTGGCTCTCGTAGTGGAAGCGTTTGACGGTCGTCTCCTTGATGGTTCGGATCATCCGCTCGACCTGACCGTTAGTCCAAGGATGGTTCGGCTTGGTGAGCCGGTGCTCGATGCCGTGCGCGTCGCAGATCCTTCGACAGTTTGCACCTCGGCGATATCGATGTGGAAGAAGCCGATCGGGTAGCGTTTGAAGCGCTGACGCTTTGGCTTGTCGCCTTCGATGTCTGGCAGACGGGAAATGCCATGTCGCTGGAGGCAGCGGTGCAGCGCTGACCGTGTCAGGTGCGGTATCGACGGTTGCAACGCATAAAGGCAGTCGTCGAGAGGCAGCAGTGTGTGCCGGCGGAACGCCACGGCCACTACCTCTTCAGCCTCGGACAAGGTCGTTGAATGAGGGGCCTTCGGCCCGGTCTTCAGATCCTCGACGTTTGCCCCCTTGCGCCACTTCGCAACTGTCTTCGGGTCGATCCCCCAACTCACGGCTCAGCGTCGCGAGCGACGCTTGCGATCGCTGTATTGCTGCTCGAACAGCGTGCATGGTCGTGGCGCTCCCGGAACGTACCTGTCCCATGCGGCTTCCTTCCATTCCAACGAACGGATCGCACCATCAAACCCTGGGATCAAACAACTAGGGCCCGAGCTTCAGGGGTAAGTCACGTATGAGCGCGATCATTAATTCACGTCCTGCTGACCAATGAGCTCCGAGGGAATATCGTACATTTCCGCAGAATGGACGTAGTGATCCTCGTCCACTCGAGCCATAGTAATTCTCCTAGGGTCAGGACTCATTGGTCATAGCCAGAAGATGACTGTGGCCGCGAGGGCGACGGCGGAGAGGAAGACCGTTGGGCATCGGTCGTAGCGTGTGGCGACGCGGCGCCAATCTTTCAGGCGGCCGAACATGATCTCGATGCGGCTGCGGCGCCGGTAGCGCCGCTTGTCGTACCTGACCGGCTCGTTGCGCGATCTACGGCCCGGGATGCAGGGCTGGATGCCCTTGGCTTCCAGGGCGTCCCTGAACCAATCCGCATCATAACCGCGATCACCAAGCAGCCATTGCGCCTTTGGCAGATCGTCGAGCAGAGCTGCCGCGCCGGTGTAGTCGCTGACCTGCCCGGCGGTCATGAAGAAGCTCAAGGGCCGCCCATCCGCATCGCTGACGGCATGCAACTTGGTGTTCATACCGCCTTTCGTGCGGCCGATCAGGCGGCCGAGATCCCCTTTTTAACCCGCAGGCTCGATGCCGTGCGGTGTGCCTTCAGGTAAGTCGCGTCGATCATGACTGTTTTCGGCACGGCCTCCGCTGACGCCAGACCCTCCATCATGCGCAGGAAAACGCCCCGTTCACCCCAGCGCTTCCACCGGTTGTACAGCGTCTTGTGCGGACCATACGCGCTCGGTGCATCACACCAGCGCAGTCCGTTGCGATTGACGAAGACGATGCCACTCAGCACCCGTCGGTCATCGACCCGCGGCTTGCCATGGCTCTTGGGGAAGTACGGCTGCAGGCGCGCCATCTGCTCATCCGTCAACCAGTACAGGTCGCTCATCCACGCTCTCCTCACGGGGCCTGAATCAGATCGCGGCGCTCACATCAATGGGTCCTGACCGTAGCTTACTGTTCTCAACTTCGCTTCAGTCGCGCTCGCGACAGACGCCGATCTTCCAGGGAGTAGTACAGCCAGACCTCACCGTCGCGACTGGTGACGGACGCGGCGAAGGCGATGTCGCTCGCGGTCCGGTCCGGAGCCGGGGGCGGGGTGACGAGCGGTTCGATGCAGCGGTCCACCACACGCGTCAGTTCGCGGTCGAACGCCACCCAGCCGATCCGCCAGCGCGCGTCGTGCGTCGCACCGTTATAGAACATCACCGGCATTTCGGGATCGTCGAGCAGCATCGGGCCGGTCGACAGATGCCAGTTGTCCCACCCGTCTTCGCGCGGCATGAACGGCGTCGGCTGCTCGTTCCATGGCCCATCGACATTAGCGCCGATTGCGAGCCCGACGCGGCTCGCCTCGTCGGCGGCATATTCGTAGAACAGGCTCCAGCGCCCATCTTTCTCACGATCGACCGTCGCTTCCTTGGTGTTGCCGAGCGACTTGCTTGAGGCGAGCGCCACGCCGGCCTTGGCGAGTTGGCTGACGGTCGGCCCCGTCGCGTAGAACATCTCGCCATGCGCCATGTCGGCTTCGACGCCGGTATAATAGACGACGTAGCTGCCGTCGTTCATCTTTACCACGGTGGGGTCCTCTACCCCACCCGCATCCTTCTCGCCGGCGGCGCCGGGCAGGATCGAAGGCTGATCGAGCATCGCGAAACGGACTCCGTCGTCGCTCCACCCGGCCCAGATAATGCCCGTATCGGTCATCGGCTCGCCCGGCCGCGTCACTGCGCGCACCATGATCCCGAACCGACCATCGGGCTCGAGCCAGACGTACGGGCTCATCAGGTCGCGTGCCATCAATTGCGGCGGTCCCATCAGCTGTATATCCTGCAGCTCCTGGACGTTGAAATCGACGACTCCCGCGGACGGATAGAGCAGCACCTTACGGTCGCCGGTCACGCTGTCGGCGGGCAGGCGCGAGCGGACAATCGGCACCCCTGGCGTGATCTCCGACTGGTTCGTTGCCGCGGCCTTCGAAGACGGCGTGGCCGGGTTGTTCCCGATCATGCGCCGAGCGCCTGCATCAGCGAAAGACCGCCGTCGATCACGATCCGCGAGCCCGTGATGTACGAGGCCTTGTCCGATGCGAGGAAGACCGCGAGATCGCCAACCTCTTCGGGCCGGCCCGCGCGATCCAGCGGGATGTTGCGTTCGAGCGACCGGCGATAGGCGAGATCGGTGCTGGCGCGCGCGTTCATCGGTGTCAGGATCATGCCCGGCTCGATCGCATTGACCCGTATCCCGTTGGAAGCCTCCTCGATCGCGAGCGTCTCGATCAGGTTGGTCAGACCGCCCTTCGCCGCGCAATAATCGGCGCCGCCCGCGCGGACGGCATAAGCGTGGATCGAGGATATGTGGATGATCGCTCCGGGAGTGTTGGCGGGACGATCGCGAACGAAGCGGCGCGAGGTGAGGAACGCGCCCGTCAGGTCGGTAGCCAGCATGCGCTGCCATTGCGCCAGCGTCATTTGCCGGACCGGCACGCCAGCCATGTTGATCCCGGCCGAATTGACCAACACGGTGACGAGGCCAAACGCATGTTCGGCGGCCGCGAACGCCGCCTCGACCGAGGCTTCGTCGCCGACGTCGCACTGCACCGCTATCGCATCGCCGCCCGCTCCCTTGACCTTCGCGACGGTGTCGCTTCCGTCGATACGGGCATCATGGAACAACACCACCACTTTGTCGCCCAGCGCTCCGAATGCGATCGCGCAAGCCGCGCCGATGCCGCTTTCCGCGCCGCTTACCAACACGCATCTGCCGTTCGCCACCCGCGTTGCCCTTTCAATCGTTCACGGTCGTATCGGCGCTGCCCGCAGGCAAAAGCAAATATCATTTCTGTCATGTTAGAGCTGACAAAATGCCCGGCAGCATCCCGATGGATGCGGGCTGTTTGCGCGTTCGGGCGCCGTGTCCAAAGCGGCTGGTCCGCGAAGTTGAACGAACGACGGTTCTAGGTGGTAGCGTAGAGGAAGCGACGGGGGGCGCCGTCCTCAGCAGGGCCGGGCAGGTGATAAGCACCTTTCCGCTCTCGCGCTCGACGTTGACCGGCAGCGGCGTGGGCGGGATCTGGCGCGTTCCCGAGCGGCCGCGCTGACGACTTGGTCCTAGCGGTGAGCAGGAGCGACATGCCGGGCGTGCCGCCAAGACGTTCGACGTTGGCCACTCGGCCGCTTGGTTTGCGATGTCGATGACGCTGACACAGATGGCGTTGCGCATCCTGTCTCTTTCGACCACATTAATCGTCTAATTTGATGCTTTCGGGCACCACGGACGGGGTTGTGCGATGGATTTCACGGTGACCGAAATCGATCAGACCGATTGTCGCCTTCTAGGCGAGCTTTCCGCCGACGGACGAATGTCCGACGTCGCGCTCGGCGAACGTGTCAATCTTTCGAGCACTGCGACCGCACGGCGGCGCAAGATCCTGGAAGAGCGCGGAATGATCGCGGGCTACACCGCCAGCCTCGATCTCGATCGGCTTGGCTACGGCATCATGGTGCTGGTGTCGATCGAGTTGAACTCGCAGGCGGAGCAAGCGCTGATCGAGTTCGAGGAGGCGGTCATGCAATGTCCGTCGATGAGCTTCTGTAGCTTCGTTTCCGGTGACACCGACTTTATCATGATGGTGCATGTGCGCTCGTTCAACGACTATGACCGGGTCTACCGCAGCGAGCTCTCGCGCTTGCCGTATGTCGCCAAGATCCGCAGCAGCTTCATCATGCGTCAGGTCGCCCGCCGTGGCGTTCCGCCGGTGGTATTCGAACGCTAATCTGTACGCCATGCCGTCAGCCGCAACTTCGCGGCGGCGCGCGCCGCGCCTCTTCGATCTTTGACACGTCCCATCGTCCCCATGGCGTTCGAGATTCGTCCTCCGCATTAGATCGCAGTTCGCGCAAAGGACCAGACCGGCCTTTCTGCACGATTTTCCGGTGATTTCGATCCGCAGCGCTCGAAATCATCATTCGACAACGAAAATACCATGATTTTTCCGAAGATCGCCCATGCCCTAACGTGCAAGCTTATAACGATCGACACGGGGATCGACGCAGTAATGTTGCGCGAAACCCCTCGTCGACACCGTTGCACCCGATCAAGGCGGGGCAAGTCGGCCTGACTTTGATGTGCCTTTCCGGGTGCGTCAGAGACGACACTCAGGGCCGGGGAGAGGATGCCAGCAAGGCTGGTCGATTTTCTCGGGGGTGTTCGGACATGCAGGCAACGTCAACCACGGCATTACGGCGGCGCTACACGGCCCGGCTCGTCAACATGCTGCTGCTTGGTACAGCGGGTACGGTTTGGGGCGGCAGCGCAGCGGCACAGGTACCCGTGTCCTTCGCTGCGCGCCAGCCGTCCGAAGCGGGCGGCGAGCCCGTTGCGGTCGACACCGCGCTCACGCCGCCGCCGACCCAGGATACCGGTGCCGATTCCGTGCCGTCCGATGACATCGTTATAACCGGCAGCCGCATCGTCCGCGACGGCTATAGCGCGCCCACTCCCGTCACCGTGCTGGGCGCCGCCGACCTGGCTGCCCAGCGCCCCGCCAACGTCTCCGACTTCGTCAATCAACTGCCTTCCATCGCGCAGGGCAGCACTGCGGCGAACAGCTCGGGCTCGCTGTCGAACGGACTTGCCGGGATCAACTCGGTCAATCTCCGCGGATTGGGCGCCGGGCGCACGCTGGTGCTGCTCAACGGGCAGCGCTCCGTGGCCTCGGCCGTCAACGGCGTGGTGGATGTGAACACCTTCCCACAGGACCTGATCGAGCGGGTCGAGGTCGTCACCGGCGGCGCGTCGGCGCAATATGGGTCGGACGCCGTCGGCGGGGTCGTCAACTTCATCCTGGACGAGAAGTACCGCGGCATCAAACTCGCCGCCGACACCGGCATCACGGACCGTGGTGACGGCCACAATTACCGGTTCGCCGCGACGATCGGCAAGTCACTGGCCGGCGACAGGCTCCACCTGCTCGCCAGCGCCGAATATTACCATCAGGACGGGGTCGCCACGATCGCGCGCGACTGGAACGATCGCGGGTACTTCCAGATCAACAATCCCGCATACACCGCCGACAACGGCCTGCCGCAACGGCTGGTCGGCGGGGGCTTCGGCCCGGCCACCTACACGGCGGGCGGGCTCGTCACCGCCGGGCCGTTGCGCGGTACGTATTTCCTCGCACCGGGCACCACCGGACAGCTTACCTACGGCACCACCAACGCCACATCCTCGCCGTGGATGGTCGGCGGCGACTGGCGCACCACGCTCGCCGGGCACGTCGGCAGCAACTCCCTGTTGCCCAATGAAAAACGCATCAGCCTCTTCTCCCGCGTCGGCTTCGATCTCACACCCGACGTGCAGGTCTACGGGCAGGTCTCGTTCAACCGCTACGAAGGGCAGAGCTTCTACCAGCAGACGCCGAGCACCGGCGTCACGATCCGCGCGGACAACGCCTATCTGCTGACGCAATACCGCGACGTCGCCGCGCGCATGGCGGCGGCAGGGGTGTCGAGTTTGACGATCGGAACCTCGAACGCCGGCTTTCCCGTGCCCGGCAGCGACAACCGTCGCGATGTCTATCGCTACGTCGGTGGCGCGAAGGGCAAGTTGAGCGTCTTTAATCGCAGCTGGTCGTGGGACGTCTACTATCAACACGGCCTCACCAAATCGCATGAGGAACTGACCAACACCTGGAACAACGCGCGGATGGCGCTGGCGCAGGACGCGGTGCTCTCCGGCGGACAGATCGTCTGCCGCTCGACCCTGACCAACCCGGGCAACGGCTGCGTGCCGATCGACCGGCTTGGTACCGATGGCCCGTCGGCGGCGGCGCTGGGCTACATCTACGGTGCGGCGCAGCCGCAGCGCGATCAGTCGATCCAGCAGGACGTCGCCTCGGCGAGCATCAGCGGCACCGTGTTCGATCTGCCCGGCGGGGCGGCGGCAATCGCCTTTGGCGGGGAGTGGCGCAAGGAGCAGATCGACGGTCGCGTCGACCCGCAGTTCAGTTCGGGCTGGCTGTATGGCAACTATCTGGTCAACCGCGGCGACTATAATGTGAAGGAGGGTTTCGTCGAGATCGACCTGCCGCTGTGGCGCGGGTTCACGGTCAACGCCGCCGGGCGCTACACCGATTATTCCACCTCGGGCTCGGTCTTCACATGGAAGGCAGGCGCGACGTTCGAGCCGATCCCCGACCTCAAGTTCCGCGGCACCTACAGTCGCGACATTCGCGCGCCCAATCTGCAGGAGCTGTTCGCCGCCGGGACGGCGCGTACCAACACCGTCATTCTGCCCACGAACGCCCCCGCTACGGGATCGCAGCAGTTCCTCGAAAACACCATCGGCAATCGTGCGCTTGATCCCGAGAAAGCGAAAAGCTGGACGGTCGGCGCGGTGGCAACCCCGCGCTTCCTGCCCGGCTTCACGGCCTCGTTCGACTATTATGATATTCGCATCAGCGACGCGATCGGCACGATCACCGCGCAGAACACCGTCGATTTCTGCTATTCCGGGACGACACTTTATTGCGATAATATCGTCTACGCTGGCGGTGCGCTCAGCTCGATCGTCATACAGCCCTTCAACTTCGCCAGCCAGGTGGAGAAGGGCTTCGACATCGCGGTGAGCTATCGCCGCGACCTTGCCGAGATCGCTTCCGCTTTACCGGGCCGCCTGACGATCAACGGCGCGGTGACGCACTATATCGAGAACGTCATCGACAACGGCATCTTCCCTGTCGATTATGCCGGGATCAACGGCGGCAGCCTGTCGGGCACCTATTCGTCGCCGAGCTGGCGCTATCGCGTCAGCACTTTCTACGAACTCGACGCCTTCACGCTCAACCTCGTCGGCCGCGGGTTCGGCTCGGGCGTGTACGGCAACGATTATATCGAGTGCACCAGCGGCTGCCCGGTGTCGACGACGCAGTACCGCACGATCAACGACAACGACATCGGCGGTGCCTTTTACCTAGACGCCTCGCTTGGCGTGAAGCTGCGTGCCGGCGGGCGCGAGGGATCGCTGACCTTCATCGTCACCAACCTGCTCGACAAGGATCCGCTGCTCGTCGGCAACGGCCCCGACGGCAACAACACGCCCGCTTACCCACAGACATCGCGCAGCCTTTACGACGTGCTCGGCCGCAGCTTCCGCGTCGCCTTCACCACGAATTTCTGACCGCCGAAACCAACGGGAGATACGATATGACGACGTTCCGCGACGCCGTGACCGCGCTGCTGCTCGGTACGCTGCTTACGCCCCAGGCGGCGCTGGCGCAGGCCGGCAAGGCGCTCAAGCGCGAGGCCGAGAACAAGGTCGACGCGCAGGCCAAGGACATCCAGGTGATGGTCGACCAGGTGTTCAGTTATGCCGAGCCGGGCTTCCAGGAGGTCCGCACCTCGGCCTATCTCACCGCCGTGCTCGAAAAGGCCGGCTTCACCGTGACGCGCGGCGTTGCGGGCATCCCGACCGCTTTCACCGCTACCTGGGGCGAGGGCGGGCCGCTGATCGCGCTGGGCAGCGACATCGACGGGCTGCTCGGCGTATCGCAATATCCCGGCATGGCCGAAGCCAAGGCGATGGTGGAGGGCGGCCCCGGCCACGGCGAGGGGCACAATGCCGGCCTGCCGCTGGTGATCGCCGCGGCGATCGCGGCGAAGTCGGTAATGGAGAAGCATCATATCCCCGGCCGTCTGATGATCTGGCCCGGCGTCGCCGAGGAGCTGCTCGCGACCAAGGCCTATTATGTCCGCGAAGGGCTGTTCAAAGGCGTCGACGCCTGCATCTTCACCCATGTCAGTAGTGAATTCGGCACCGCTTACGGCGACTTCGGGATGAACGGCATGGTGTCGGTCGAATATCAATTCCGCGGCAAGACCGCGCACTCGGCAGGGATGCCGTGGGAGGGGCGCTCGGCGCTGGATGCCGTCGAACTGATGAACACCTCATGGAACTTCCGGCGCGAGCATCTGCCCGTCACGCAGCGCTCGCACTACGTCATCACCGATGGCGGCGGGCAGCCGAACATCGTCCCGGCGACCGCGTCGGTATGGTATTACTTCCGCGACCGGAGCTTTGGCGCGATCAAGTCGATGTACGAGACGGGCAACGAGATCTCGGAGGCAGCCGCCAAAGCGACCGGCACGACCGTCAGCCATCGCGTGCTCGGTTATGCCGCCCCCAATTTCGGCAACAAGCCCATGGCCGAGGCAGCCTATGCCAATATCGCTGCGGTCGGTATGCCGCACTGGTCCGCCGACGATCAGGTTTTCGCCAAGGCGGTGCAGCAAGCCAACCAGCGCAAGGTCGAACCGCTCAAGGCCAAGGTGAGCGAGCTGTCGACACCCGAAAACCGGCCGCAGTCGATCGGCGGGGGCTCTGATGACATCGGCGACATCATGTGGGCGGTGCCGACGATCACGATCCGTTTTCCCTCCAACGTGCCCAACATGATCGGCCACCATCTCACTTCGGCGATGGCGATGGCCACTCCGATCGCGCACAAGGGCGCAGTCGCAGGCGCCAAGGCGGTGGCGATGACGGTCCTTGATCTGATGACCTCGCCCAAGCTGCTGGCGCAGGCCACAAGCTATTTCAATGATGTGCAGCTGAAGAGCGACAGCTACGCCCCACTAATCACCGCGCAGGACAAACCCGCTATATGGCTCAACGAGAAGGTGATGCGCGACATGCGGCCCCAGTTGGAGAAATTCTACTATGACCCCGCACGCTACCCGAGCTATCTTGAGCAGCTGGGGATCAGCTATCCAAGCGTAACGATCGAAAGCAAGAAGGCGCCGTGACCTAAGATCAACAAGTGGCAACTTCGATGAGCTGCAACTTGTAAATAAGACGCAAGCGGACTTTCCTGAATGCTTCGCGCATGAGGCGGAGATAACCTCTGCCTCATGCCTCATGCGTCTTGTGCCTCGGCCGCAACGCCAGGCAGAACTTGCTATATCCGCGCGTAACCGACCGCGACCTCCGTTAACACCATCCCGTGGCCGTCCACGCGGTCGATCCGAACGCGGTTGGCGGTCGAATAGCGGGATGAGCAAACCTAGAAAGTCGGGAAGCGAGGTGGCCTACTGAGTCCCCGTTTCACCTGAAGCCGACAGCGACCGTCGCATGTCTTGCGCTTGCCCCCCATCTGTAAAATCGCCAAAACGATGCTGTAACAAGGTGTTGCGCTTCAAGGCGGCGAGGAGGGGGCGTGATGGTCGTTAGGCGCATAGGCGGTGCTGTAATCGTGGCATTTCTCGCCTCCGCATCACTTGCGGCCGGGCCTTGGACGGCCGAGCAGGACCATGCAGATATGATGCGCCGGCTCGGCATCACCCAGTTGCGCCCCGGTGCGAGCGGCGATCCGGCCGCGCCAGATGCCGCCAATTACGAACCCGGCAAAGCCAATCCGTATCCCGTCTGGCCTGACCTGCTGAAAATGGCGGACGGTCGGCCCGTGACGACCGCAGCGATGTGGCAGCAACGGAGGCGGCCAGAGCTGATCGAGCTGTTCGAGCGCGAGATCTACGGGCGCATTCCTGCGAACGTACCCGGCGTGACATGGCGCATCGACAACGTGGATCGCGAATATTTCGGCGGCCAGCCGGTGTTGGCACAGCAACTCGTCGGTCACGTCGACAACCGGGCAGCGCCGAAGATCGACGTCGATATCCGCGTAACGTTGGTGCTGCCGGCGAATGCGAAGGAGCGCGTGCCTTTGTTGATGATGTTCGCGCCGGCGCGTTATCCGTCACCAAGCCAGCCAAACGCGGTGGAGGCGGCCCGGCTCGACGCAGTGCTCAAGGCGACGTTGGTTGCGCGAGACCCCGCGCTTGCGCCAATCTTCACCGCGCATCCCGGTTTCGAGTTCGTCAAACCCGGCGGCTTTGTCGCGCCGCCGCCCGACGACGAGCGCATAACCAAGGTGATCGCTGCCGGCTGGGGCGTAGCGCTGCTCGATACATCGACGATCCAGGCGGACAACGGCGCGGGGCTGCGCGCGGGGATCATCGGCTTGGCCAATCGGGGCGCACCTCGCACGCCGGAGCAATGGGGCGCACTACGCGCATGGGGCTGGGGCGCGAGCCGGCTCCTCGATTATCTCGGCACGCGCCCGGAAGTCGACGTGGCGCACGTCGGCATCGAAGGCGTGTCGCGCTGGGGAAAGGCGGCGTTGGTCACCGCCGCGCTCGACGAGCGCTTCGCGATGGTGCTGATCGGATCGTCGGGGGAGGGCGGCGTCAAACCGCACCGGCGCAACTTCGGTGAGCAGGTCGAGAACCTGACGGGCACCAGCGAGTACCACTGGATGGCGGGCAATTTCCTCAAGTACGGGACGGAACGCGGACGCCTCGGGCGCAAGACCGCCGACGATCTGCCGATTGAGTCACATGAGCTGTTGGCGCTGGTGGCGCCGCGGCTTGCCTTCGTGAGCTACGGAGTACCGGAGCAAGGCGACGCGAACTGGCTCGATCAGCAAGGCAGCTACATGGCGACGGTGGCGGCGGGGCGCGCGTGGACCCTGCTTGGCCGGCAAGACCTTGGTCGCGGACATGATTATCACACGGCGGTGCTTCCGCCGCAGGGCACCAATCTACTCGAGGGCGAGCTCGGCTGGCGGCAGCATGAGGGCGGCCACACCGATGCGCCGAACATGACCTACTTTCTTGAATGGGCGAACCGCAAGATCGGGCGCGAACCGCGTCGCTGAGCGCGGAACAACGCCGCAAACCCTATCTGACCGGGTGCGAGCTCGCCCGGCGATGCCAAATGAGTGCGCGTACGTCGGAGGGCTGGCAATCCTGCCGCGCAAGGCGCCTTTCATCAGGCCGGGCGCCTGAATTCGCAAAGGCACGCTTCATTCCCTGCGCCGAAGGATACCAATGAACGATCCGGCGCGGCGATCATTCTGAGCCGGCGTCCTTTTTCTCAGTCGGAGCCATCAATCATGAAGACCAGCGGCAACACGATCCTGATGACTGGCGGAGGAAGCGGGATCGGTGAGGCGCTGGCCCACCGGTTCCACGATCGTGGCGACACGGTTATCATTGCCGGTCGTCGGAAAGAGGCGCTCCAGCGCGCTGCGGATGGTCGCGATCGCATCCATACCGCAGTCCTTGATGTCGAGGACGCCGCGGCGGTCGGCGAGTTCGCCAAGCAAGTGGTCGCCGACTTCCCGTCTTTGAACGTGCTGTTCAACAACGCCGGCATCATGAAGTTTGAGGACCTGACGGGCCAGCGCGACCTGACCGATGCCGAGGCGACTGTGGCGATCAACATCCTCGGCCCGATCCGGCTGACGAACGCGTTGATTGACCATTTCAAGGAGCAGCCCGACGCCGCGATCGTCACGGTCACCTCGGGTCTCGCATACGTGCCGCTGGTGGCGGCACCGACCTACTCGGCGACCAAGGCAGCGATCCACTCCTACACCGTCTCGCTCCGGACCCAGCTGGCGGGTAAGGTAGAGGTGATCGAACTGGCTCCGCCAGGTGTGCAGACCGATCTGACGCCGGGACAGGCGAATCGCCCGGGCTACATGCCGCTCGAGGCCTTTGCTGACGCTGTCGCGGCGCAATTCGCGCAGCAACCAACGCCGCGCGAGATTCTCGTCGATGAAGTGCAGTTTTTGCGCCAGGCCGAACGTGAGGGCCGTTTCGACGAGACACTGAAGACGCTGACGGAGCGCGCGGCCAAGCAGCGTGAGCAGGGTGACCAGCGAAGCTGATCGTCGAACACATCCGGTAAACGACCGGTGCCGCGCTCCTGGGATGTGCACGCTCGTTCCGCGACGCGTTCCAATGCGCGGCGTGACAATGCAATATCGAACAACGTTGGAGACGCATCATGGTAGAGGCACGGTGGAACGGCACGCTTATCGCGAGCAGTGACGAGACAGTGGTGGTGGAGGGCAACCACTATTTCCCGATATCGTCCGTCGACGCCTCGCGACTTCGACCGAGCGCGACGACAACGACCTGTCCTTGGAAGGGCGAGGCACATTATTACGATATCCATGTCGACGGTGCGGACAATCCCGACGCCGCCTGGTATTATCCTGAGCCAAAGGCGGCGGCCGAGGAAATACGCGGACGCTTGGCTTTCTGGAAGGGCGTGAAGGTTGGCTGACTTCGCCCTCTCCCCGGCAGGAGCGTGGTTGAGCGTAGCGCGATGCCGGATAACGGTTGGGGCATTGCGGCCACGCCGAACCTGCACCACGTGTGGGGCGTGACTGGCCAGCCGATCCTTCTTGACGTCCGTACGCTCGGCAAGTCGGTGCCGGGACCGCGGCAGTTATTCCGGTCGCTCGACCTTCAGGTCAATGCGGGCGAGCTCGTTGCGATCATCGGTGAGTCCGGCGTCGGCAAATCGACGCTTCTGAACATCCTGGCCGGACTGGACGATACCGACGAAGGCAGCGTTGCGATTGGCGGCACGTTGCTCGGTACGCTCGACGAGGCCACACGGACGCGGTTGCGACGCGAGCGTATCGGCTTCGTGTTCCAGGCCTTCCACATTCTTCCCTATCTCACGCTGCGCCAGAACGTCGCGCTGCCACTCGCGCTGGTGTCGCCGGACGCGGCAAGAGCGAACACGCGCGCTACGGAAATGCTGGAGGCGGTCGGGCTCGGCGATCGCGGTGAGGCCTATGCGAGAGATCTGTCGGGCGGTGAGCTCCAGCGCGTCGCGATTGCGCGCGCGCTGGTTCACCGACCTGCGTTGATCCTGGCCGACGAGCCGACCGGTAATCTCGACCCCGACACCGCAGCACGCGTGCTGGCCCTGTTCGCCGCCGCCGTCCGCGATAATGGAGCAGCCGGCGTGATGGTGACCCATTCGGACGCGAGCGCCGCCGTTGCCGACCGGGTGCTGACGCTCGGCGCGGACGGGCTGGTGGAGCGACGTGGCCGCTGAGCCCGGCCTCTTGTCGGGTCGCCTCGCACTTGGCTGGCTGATCGGTGGCGAGTGGCGCTTCCATCCCGCCCGCTTTCTCACCACCGCGATTGCGATTGCGGTTGGTGTCGCGCTCGGTTTCGCGGTCCACCTCGTCAACGGGTCGGCGCTAGCTTCGTTCGATGATGCGGTGCGCGGGGTGAATGGCGCCGCCGAACTGTCCGTGAATGCGACGAGCGCGCTGGGGATCGATGAGCGGCTTTATCCCCGCGTCGCAAACGCCGCTGGCGTCGCCGACGCGAGCCCGGTCGTTCGACTGGATGCCCGGATCGGCGGCACCCGGCTGACGCTGCTTGGGCTGGACGTAATCCGCGCGGGCGCAGTGACGCCGTCGCTGGTCGGTCTGCCGCCACGCGGACCCGATGCTGGTGGCGATGCGGTGTTCGACGAGGCCTCGCTGTTTCTGTCACGCACCGCATTGGTCAGGTCCCACGTCGCCATCGGTGATCGGGTGATCGTGAGCGCGAACGGGCGCAACGTGCGGTTGCGCGTCGTTGGCACGCTGCCCGCGGCCGAGCCTGACGCCGCGATCGGCGTGATCGACATCGCTGCGGCACAATGGCGCTTCGGGCGGCTCGGCAGGATCGACCGGATCGACCTGGCCTTGTCGGACCGCGAGGCGGCCGAAGCTGCGCTTGCCCGGCTGCTCCCCGCCGACGCGATCCTGTCGACGGCCGAGGCGCGAGGTGCGCAGGGCTCAGCATTGTCGCGCGCCTATCGGGTCAATCTGGACATGCTGGCGCTGGTCGCGCTGCTGACCGGCGGGTTCCTGGTCTACTCTGCGCAGTCGCTGTCAGTCGCGCGACGGCAGCGTGCCTTCGCGCTGCTCCGTACGCTGGGCATGCCGCGCGGCGCGGTGGTCGCGGCGGTAGTCGTCGAGGGCGTTGCGATCGGGATCGTCGGCGCCACCGTGGGTCTCGTGGCCGGGTACGGCCTCGCGTGGGCGGCGCTGCACTGGTTCGGCGGCGACCTTGGCGCTGGCTACTTTGGTGGAACCACGGCGCGGGTGGTCTTCCAGCCTGCGTCGGCGGCCGGGTTCTTCGTACTTGGTCTGCTCGCCGCCATCCTCGGCAGTGCGATCCCCGCGCGTGCCGCCGCGCGGGCGGCACCGGCGGCTGCGCTGAAGAACGCCGGCGACGTGCTTGACCCACGCCGTCGCGTGGCGTGGTGGCCTGCGGCCGTGCTGCTTGCGGCAGGCGGGGCTACGGCGCTTCTTCCCGCGATCGCCGGGCTGCCCTTGTTCGGCTTCGTCGGCATGGCGCTGATGCTGGCGGGCGGCGTCGCCGGCGTGCCATGGTTCGCGCGGACGCTGTCGGCGCCGCTCGCCAGACGCTCCGGTGGGAGCGTGCCTGTCCAGCTTGCGATCCGCCACCTGTACGGCGCGCCCGGCGAGGCGGCGACCGCGCTGTGCGGCATTGTTGCGTCGACCGCGTTGATGATCGCAATGGCAACGATGGTGACCAGCTTCCGCGGCGCGGTCGACACGTGGCTGGGGCAGGTGCTCGGCGCGGACCTCTACCTGCGCACCGATGCCGGCGCGAGCTTCGATCCGGACATGCGGGCCCGCCTTACCGCGACGCCCGGCGTGAAAAGCCTGGCGTTCAGCCGGCAGCTGCCGCTGACGATCGTCGCTGATCGTCCGCCGATCAGTCTGATCGCGCGGCCTGAACGCGGCGGCCGCGATCCGCTGCTGGTTCTGATCGAGCGTGCAGAAAATCTTCCGGCCGCCGCGCTGCCGGTCTGGGTGTCGGAGCCGGCACAGCGGCTCTACGGCTGGGATCCGGGCGAGACGATCATCCTCCCGCTCGCGGGCCGCACGCGCTTCACGGTCGCGGGCGTCTGGCGCGATTATGGTCGTCAGGCGGGCGCGGTGCTGGTGGATGAGGGCGATTACCAGCGCCTGACCGGCGATACCGGCCGCGACGAGGTGTCGGCGATGCTGGACCCCGGCAGCGATGCGGTGGCGGTCGGCGAGGCCATGACAGCACGCCTGCCGACTTCCGTGCGCGGCCAGGTCGAGGTGACGCAGCCCGCGACGCTCCGGCGCCTGGCGCTGACGTTGTTCGACCGAAGCTTCGCAGTGACCTACCTGCTGGAAGCGGTGGCGATCCTCGTCGGACTGGCGGGTGTCGCCGCAACGATGTCGGCCCAGACGATCGCGCGCGAGCGGGAGTTCGGCATGCTGCGCCACCTCGGGCTGACGCGCGGACAGCTCGGCACGATGCTCGCCACCGAGGGGGCGATGGTCGGGCTGACGGGCGCGCTCGCAGGCATCGGGCTCGGCCTGATTCTCGCGCAGGTGCTGATCCACGTCATCAACCCGCAGTCGTTCAACTGGACGATGACGACGCAGGTGCCGATCGGCACGCTGCTCGGCGTCTCCGCGGCGCTGACCGGCGCGGCCGCCGCGACGGCGGTGCTCGCCGGCCGCCGCGCGACCTCCAAGGGCGCGGTGCATTCGGTGCGGGAGGATTGGTGATGCGCGGGTTGCTACTGGGCTGGCTGGGCCTGATCGCTGTGGCGGCGCCCGCGGCCGTTCCATACCCCGTCGTGAGACCCGGCATCGTGCTCGCATTCCCCGCGGACCAGGGCGCGCACCCGTCATTTCGCACCGAGTGGTGGTACGTCACGGGTTGGCTGAGGACCACGGCGGGGGAGGACCTCGGCTTTCAGGTCACCTTTTTCCGGACGCGCCCTCTCGTCCACGAGGCGAACCCGAGCCGCTTCGCCGCACGGCAGGTGCTGTTCGCGCACGCCGCGCTGTCCGACCCCGCGACGGGCCGCCTGCTCCACGGCGAGCGCGCCGCACGCGAAGGCTTTGGTCTTGCCACGGCGCGCACCGGCGACGCCGATATCGGCATCCGCGACTGGCGACTGCGGCGCGCACGCGACGGCCGCTGGATGACCCGCGTCGCCACGAACGACTTCACGCTCGCGCTAAACTTCCAGCCGACGCAGCAACCGCTGCCGCAAGGGCAGGGCGGCTACAGCCGGAAAGGCCCGCGACCGGAACAGGCGAGCTATTATTACTCCGTTCCGCATCTGCGCGTCGCCGGGCGGGTCCGACGCGGCGACCGCCTCGTCGCGGTAAGCGGCGAGGCATGGCTCGATCGCGAATGGTCGTCCGATTATCTCGCGCCCGAAGCGCAGGGCTGGGACTGGACAGGGCTCAACTTTGACGATGGCTCCGCATTGATGGCGTTCCGCATTCGTCGCAAAGGCGGCGGTGCCCTATGGGCAGGCGGTGCGCTTCGCCGGCCGAACGGCACCACGATCGCGCTTGGCCCAAACGATGTCGCGTTCCGGCCGCTGGCGACGTGGCGGAGCAAGGCGACCGGCGCGGTATACCCGGTGTCGCAGGAGGTGAGCGTCCGCGCGAACGGCCGGATCGCGCGTTGGCGCCTCGTCCCGATGTTCGCCGCGCAGGAACTCGACTCCCGTCGCAGCGGCTTGCCCGTCTATTGGGAGGGTGCGGTGCGGACCCGAAACGGGCGCGGCTATCTCGAACTCACCGGCTACGATCGGGCATTAAGGATGTGAGCGACATGACCGACGATCTATCCGAGCTGCCCGTCGGGGCCTTCGCGCGGCAGGACGACGGCGACGACCTCGCCTTCTACGCACCGCCCCGTCTCGTCACGCATATCGATGAGGCAGCCGTGGCGGCGCTCTCCGCCCGCTATCGTGAACTGCTTCCACAAGGGGGCCGCGTTCTCGACCTCATGTCGAGCTGGGTTAGCCACCTGCCGGCCGACTGCGCCTATGCCGAGGTCGTCGGCCACGGCATGAACGCAAGCGAACTCGAAGCCAATCCGCGGCTCGGCCGCTGGTTCGTCAAGGACCTCAATCGCGACCCGTTCCTGCCGCTGGATGCCGGCGCGTTCGATGCCGCGCTTTGCTGCGTCGGGGTTCAGTATCTGCAGCGGCCTGTCGAGGTCTTTGCTGAGGTCCGCCGTACGCTTCGCGAGGGCGCACCATTCATCGTAAGCTTCTCCAATCGGTGCTTCCCGACGAAAGCCGTTGCGGTCTGGCGCGCGCTCGACGCAGCCGGACATGCCACGCTGATCGAACTTTACCTGGCCCGCGCCGGGTTCCGGGCCAGCAGCGTGGAAATGCTGGCGGACGGAGGACGAAGCGATCCACTTACGATCGTGATCGGCCATGCCTGACGTGCGCTGTGATCCGGGCTTTTCGTCAGAACACCCCATTTGGGACGCTCAACGTCGGTCCCGCCACGTCAAAGGCGAACTTGGTTCGTGACGCTGAGATCAGCACCCAGGCTTCCCGAACGGGTGGAGGCTGATCCATCGGCGAAACCGCTCGTTCCCAATCCGTTCTGGCGCATGTATGGCGATGGAATGGTCGCCGTCACTCGCAAGATCATCCACGTCGCCATGGGCACCTTGTTCGCGTCCTTCGCGAGGCACGGTGGTACGTCTTTCCACGATCGTCCCGTGGCGGCTCCGCAGCAAACCGGGCTCCACGCCTCCGTGGGCATCGCTCGCAGCAGCTTCCTCGCCACGCTCGCGCAGGCGCTCGCGCCACCGGCGTTGCCGGTCTCTGTGGTGGCCGCAGCGTGATGATGGACCTCTTCGACACGCCGGTACTGCCGGGGCTCGGCACGCGAGCGAACCTGATCGACGCCGTCGAGGAGCGGATGCTGATCGACCGTATCGACGCGACCGACCTGGCGCCGTTCCGCTTTCAGGGATGGACCGGCAAGCGCCTGACCACGTCATTCGGTTGGAACTACGATTTCGAGGTGGGCCGGCCCGCGCAGGCACCACCGATCCCCGATTGGCTGCGCCCGTTCCGCGACCGCGCGGCCGCCTTCGCAAATCTCGATCCCGAGGAGCTGATCCAGGCATTGCTCATCCGCTACGATCCGGGCGCGGGCATCGGCTGGCATCGCGACCGACCGATCTACGGGCAGGTCCTCGGTATTTCGCTGGGCGAACCGGCGACCATGCGCTTCCGGCGGCGGCGTGGCGGCGGTTTCGACAGGGCGTCGGTACCGCTCGATCCGCGTGCGGCCTATCACATGACCGGACCCGCCCGGCATGAATGGGAACACAGCATCGTCGAGATGGAGCGGCCGCGATGGTCGATCACCTTCCGAACCCTTGTTGCCCGGGCATGACGTCCATTTCGACCGTGCCGCCGCCTGCATCCCTTGTCGCCGAAACCGCTGCGCCCGACTTTGTCGTGATCGACGTGGAGACCGCCTGTTCGCGCGTCGGCAGCATCTGTCAGGTCGGCATCGTCGGCTTCAGGAACGGGATGGAGGTGTTCGCGTACGAGACGCTGGTCGATCCGCTCGACGATTTCTCTTACTTCAACACCCGGATCCATGGGATCACCTGTGACCACGTCATGGGGGCACCGACGTTCGGCGACATTCATGCCGCGATCGACGGGCATCTGGCGGGCCGGATCACCGTCGCACATTCCTTTTTTGACAAGGGTGCGCTTGGCGCGGCCTGCGCGGCGCATGGGCGACCCGTTATCGACACGACGTGGCTCGACAGCGTGCGGGTGGCAAAGCGCGCCTGGCCCGAACTTCCCAGTCACCGGCTTAACGTGCTGACGAAGTTCCTCGGGGTCCGGCACAAGCATCACGACGCGCTCAGCGATGCGCGCGCCGCCGGGATGGTGATCGTCCGTGCCATCGAGCACACCGGCATCGGGCTTGCCGGTTGGCTGTCACCGGCAAGCGGACGTAGCCGTGCGGCGCCGAAGCCAGCCGCGACCGGTCCCCTCAGGGGTGAGCGGGTAGTGATCGTCGGCGCAGCCCGCGACGGCGAGCTTGCGCGGTCTCTGGCAGCAGCCGGCGCGCGCATCATGTCCGCCGTCGGCACGACCACGACCAAACTTGTCATCAGCGACGATCAGCCGTTCGGCCGCTTCGTCACCGCGCACGTCGAGCACCGCCGGGCGGAAGAATTACGCCGGGGCGGGGCGGCGATCGAGATCATCGCCGAAGGGGATCTTCGTGGCCGGCTTGCGCTGGCGCTCACGTAAGCGCTGCTGAAAGCCGGGTTCGACGGCGGCTTGGCCCCCTCCACATTCGCATGGACAGCGGCCGACGCAGTGTATTATTGAGGCAATACACTTTACGGGAACGTCTTCGATGATGCTGACGATGCTAGCCGCGGTCGCGGGGGCGCTGGCGCCGATCGCGCCTGCCCCGGTGCAGGTCATGGTCCTGGGCACGTACCATTTCGGCAATCCGGGCCGGGACAAAGTGAACGTGCGCGTCGACGACGTCACGACCCCGCAACGTCAACGCGAGTTGGACGCGCTGGCCGATGCGGTTGCCGCGTTCAAGCCGACAAGGGTGATGGTGGAGGTTCAACGGCCGGGGCCGAGCTACGACGTGACGGACTTCGCCACGTTCTCCCCTGCGGTGCTGCGCATCGATCGCGATGAGACGACGCAGATCGGGTATCGCATCGCGGCGCGCGTCGGCTTACGATCCGTGCAAGGCATCGACGAGCAGCCCGGCAAGGACGAGCCCGATTATTTTCCGATCGACCGGGTCGAGGCATATGCGAAGGCACGTGGCGAACAGGAGTATCTCGATGCCGCCTTCGCAACCGTCCAGGCGTCGGCGCGGCAGTTTGAAAAGGAGCAGTCGGTAACCAGCATCCCGGAGATGCTGATACGCTACAACGATCCCTCCACGCCGATGGGTGGTCAGGACCTCTACTATTCGCTGCTCCGCTTCGGTGATGGCGCAGATCAGCCGGGCGCTGACCTGAACGCGCTGTGGTATCTGCGCAACGCGAAGATCTTCTCGAAGCTCATCAACGTGGCAAAGCCGGGTGATCGCATTCTGATCGTGTACGGAGCGGGCCATGGTTATTGGCTGCGTCACTTCGCGGCGACAACGCCGGGCTACAACTCCGTCGATGTCGCGCCTTATCTGAAGCGGGCTGCGGCAAAGGTCCGTTAGACCGGTCGTCCATGTAATCGTAGGGTTCCGCCATTCTCGCGATCGCCGGCATGATGACGATCGGAGGGAGAAGGATTGTCGCAGATCTCGCGAATAGTGGCTTCATCGTGCGCGCGATCGGCTTGCGGCGCCTGACACTCGTCCGACATCTTCTGCAGCTATTCGCAGCCGGGCACGACTAGTGGCACTGCGGAATGCGAGCCGCGCTTAGTGGCTGACGCTGCACAACCTAGAGGCTGATGTTGCGCCTTGTCATTTCGGCGGTGGCGATATCCCCGAGCGGTCCACGTCGCTCGCCCCGGAAAATGTCCGCGAGGTCGAGAAGGTCCTCGTCATCGAGGCCCGTGATCGAGTGGACAACCTGGGAGTGGAATTGCACAGCATGCGCGTCACGGGCTGCACGCCGCTTCTTAAGTGTCTTAAGCATCATTGCGCCTGATGTATTATGAAGGGATCCGGGTTCGAACGGACGATCCGGACGGCAATGGCTACATAGACGTATCGCCGAGATTTACCAGCAGTGTCGCGCGCCACCGATCCACTCCGCGACGGCGGTCGCGATTTTGACGACGCAGGTTTGTGATTGGGATCGGCCCGCGCGTCTTGCGCATCAACTCATCCACGGACGAACCTCGTTCCGTTCGCATCGTCTTGCGTGCGCACGCGCGTGATCGACGTCGGCGAACTGCACTCCGGCACCGTCGCGATCATGGCCGTTGGCGTGAATGTAGTCGCGCGCACCTTCCGGCCACTGGCGGCGATCTACGGTGCTGGCATCGTCAGGTTTGCGCCGCCTTGGGCACCTGAGTAGCAAGAGCACGCAGCGCCTCGATAGTGCTTTGCTCAACCTGTTGCCGCGGTGATCGGCTCGAAACGCATAGTGCGCCCAGCGCAAAGCCGCGTTCGTCGACGATTGGCGCGGCCACAAAGAACCGGATCAGGCCCACGCGCACGAACGGGTTCCCGCCGAAGCGCTCGTCGGCAGGCGCATCCAGGACGCAAAGTACCGCGTCGGGTTCGAGGATTGCGTAGGCCATGATCGACCGCGCACGCTCATATCGCCCCACGCGCCCGCCCGATGAAGCGATGACCACCTGATTGTCGTCGACGATCAGCCCGACGCCCGCCCAGTCGCCGCCCATGAGCCGACAGGCGTCTTGGGAGAGTTCGTTGAGCGCAGGTGCGCCCACCATGTTCAGTAACCCTGATGCATGGACTGCGGCGTTGCGTGCTCCCTCGTCCCGCGGAATGGGGGCTGGCGAATACAGCGTTACCGACACACCAAACCAATTCTCCTGTCTTAGCCGGCAGCTTTTCTCACCACCTTAACGTCTCAGAACAAACGGTTCCGGCGCTCCGGGGGCAACTATCCACACGGGCGGACGGCGTCACCACGACGGCATCTTTCCGCACGCGCATCTGTGCCAGAATGGGACTGGGGGTGGTTGGTGGAAGGTGCCGCCACCGCCGCCGGAGCGGAATGGCGCCCGTCGGCCCCGCTCATCGTAAGTGGTCGCTCCTCGCCCTCCGCGGCGCTGGGATCACGGCCGGCGCCGATGTGAGCGGCGGTGGTCAGAAAGTGCGTCACCACCCGCAACCGGCACGATCCAGATTTCGATCAAGCGCGAAGGCCTTAATCGGAAACGCTGCTATCGCATTGATGTGCGGTCTACGGCTGCAGCGTTTAACCAGCGGGAAACGCCTTGATCCATGTTATCATAGTCTTCCGCGGGGTGAAGGAAGAATACAGCATCCTTAAATCGGCAGTGCTGACGAGAGAGCGTAGAAACCGATGGTTTCCGAGGGCCTTGGATAGTTAATAAAATCCTAACGTCCTTGTAGCGTCTACAATCACCGGGTCGATTACACAAGGCTGCTTATATACGTAATCTTCGATGGGACATTTACCGCGTCTCGGTAGTTCTGCGGCCGGTAGGAGTACGAAGATGATTGCCTGGTTCACATGTCACGCCCCGATACGGATCAAGTTCCGTGTCGTTGTTGCTTTCCAGCTATCCGTGGCTGCGCTCAGCCTCGGATTGATCTACCTGGCGGCCATGTCGCCGCCGACCGAGGTGTGGACCATCATGCTGGGCGGCACCGCGCTGGCGTCGCTGCCGGTGCTCCTGACCTGGTACAGCGGCAAGCTCATCAGCGATCCCTACGTCACCACCGTCGTCCGGATGGAGGCATTGGCGGCCGGGGATCTCGACAGCGAGATCCTGTTCTCCGACCATCGTGACTGCGTCGGACGTATGACCCGCGCCATGCAGGTCTTCCGCGACAATGCCGGGTCGATCAGGCGCTCGGCGGCTGAATCGCAGTCGATGGTCGAGGCGGTGAGTGCGGGCCTCGGTCGATTGGCTGCCGGCGACCTCACGTTGCAGATCGAAGCGCCGCTTGCCGAGCAGTTCGAGACTGTTCGACGCGATTTCAATGCGGCGATGGGGGCGATGGCGGCGACGCTGGGCAGGGTGTCGCTGATCGCCGACGGCATCAACAACGGCAGCGGTGATATCCGCGCCGCATCGGACGACCTGTCGCGTCGCACCGAGCAACAGGCCGCGGCGCTGGAAGAAACCGCCGCGGCGATGGACGAGATCACGACGACGGTTCAGCAGACCGCAGACGGTGCAGCGAAGGCCAGCGAGCTGGTGCTGCAGGCCCGCGGCGAGGCGCGGTCCTCCGGAGACATCGTCGCGCAGGCCGTGACCGCCATGGACGGTATCGAGCGCACCTCTGCGGAGATTTCGGAGATCATCAGCGTCATCGACGGCATCGCTTTCCAGACCAACCTGCTGGCGCTGAATGCTGGCGTCGAGGCGGCACGAGCGGGGGATGCGGGCAGGGGGTTCGCGGTCGTCGCATCCGAGGTTCGTGCGCTCGCGCAACGCTCCGCCGACGCCGCCAAGGACGTCAAGGCACGTATCGCCGCCTCCACCGTCCATGTCGAGGCGGGGGTCGAACTGGTCAGCGCCACCGGCTCCGCGTTGCGCGGGATCATCGGACGCGTCGAGGACATCAACGCGATCGTGTCCACCATCGCCTCGTCTGCCAAGCAGCAGGCGGTCGGGCTGCTGCAGGTGAATACCGCCATCTCGGAGATGGACGGCGTAACGCAGCAGAACGCGGCGATGGTCGAGCAAGCAACGGCGGCAACGCGCAGCCTCGCGTCGGAGGCCGAAAACCTCGCGCAGGAGGTCGCGCAATTCACCTTTGCCGACAAGAACGCCGATCGCGTGGCGCGGGACGGTCGTGCACGACCGAGCCACGATCGCAAGCCGTTCGAGATCGTGCGGTCGGCGCCGCCGGTGCGGGCGCTGCGGCAAACCGCTCAGGAGGACTGGGCGGCGTTCTGATCGCCTTGCACATGAAGCCGTCGAACGGATCCGGATGACGGGCGGTGCCGATACGAACGTGTCGGGATCGCTCGCCGGTGTCTCGCGCCTTCATGATCCGCGTGGGCGCGCACCTTCGACGGCGTCATCGGCGTGGCGCGGACCTTTTCGTCGATCGAGCGTCGTGACGGTCTCCGGCGCCGCCGGGTCCGGATTGAAGCTCAGGCGTCGGTCGAAGGATCGTGGCAGCCTGCATTGGTCCATCCGGGCGATACTCGTACCGCGTTACGTCCGCGCAGGAATGTTCCGCATGATGTTGCGCCGGTCCGGCCGGCCTGCCACGCAGGCTTCGCGCCTCTGTCAGTACCGGGGTGCACGTCCGTGCAAGCTCTTTGACAATGCTGTCATAAGGTTAGAGCAGTCGGTAGATCTGGATTAAGCTGATTTCCGGGCGGCGCGTCTTCGCTTAAGAGATTGTTTAGGACGCCGCTCCTAGTTTCCTCCGATGGGTGGGATCCTTCCGAGAGATGAAGAAGCTCGGCTCGACGCGCTTCACCAGCTCAGGCTGCTGGACACGCCGGCGAGCGAAAGCTTCGATCGCATAACGCGCATGGCAAGCCTGATCTTTGGCTTGCCGGTGGCGGCGGTGTCACTTACCGACCGCGATCGGCAATGGTTCAAATCTCGGGTCGGCGTCGATCATTGCAGTATTCCGCGCCACAAGGCGCCCTGCGCACGGGTTGCCGAAGCCGGACAGCCGCTGATCGTCGAGGATTTGCTTGCACATCCGCATTACGCGGACAGCGTCCTCGCCGATGCCGGCACGCGCTTCTATGCCGGTGCGCCGCTGGTCACCAGCGACGGCTATGGGCTCGGCGCGCTCTGCGTGCTCGGCACGGAGCCGCGGGCGGCATCGTCGGTAGAACTCGCCGCGCTCGTCGATCTCGCCGCGATGGTCATGGCGCAGATCGAGCTCCAGCACGCCTTCGGCCGGATCGATCCGGTCAGCGGGCTGCCGATGCGTGCGCAATTCCGCGACGACGTGCTCGATCTCGCCCGCAGCCGGGCGGGCCAGCCGGGGATCGTGGTGCTGGTCGACATCGCGCGGGACGAACAGATCAGCCGGATCGGCCGCGTGCTCGGCGGGGCGCGCGTCGATGATCTGGTCCGTGAGGCGAGCCGGTCGTTGCGCGCCGCCATCGGCGCGGAGCGCAGCCTTTACCATGTCGGAGCAGCGCAATTCGCGTTTCTGGCGCCTGATGATGCCGAGCAGGACAGCTACGTCGAGGAATTGCGCTCCGGGTTCGCCGCGATCAGGGCGTCGTCCTCGGTCCGCTTCGTCACCAGCCTGTCGATCGGCGTCCGGCCGTTCGTGCTCGGGCAGACCTCGCCGGACGACCTCCTGCGTGGCGCCGCCGCTGCGGCGCAGGACGCGCGCGGTGTTGCTGGCGCCGTCTCGCTCTACTCCACGTCGAGCGATCGCGCGCATCAGCGACAATACGGCCTGTTGCAGGATTTCGGTGCGGCGCTGCAAGCGGACGACCAACTCCGGCTTGCCTTCCAGCCGCGGATCGAGGTGGCGACCGGCCGCTGCGTCGGCGCGGAGGCGCTGCTTCGCTGGCGACATCCCCGATACGGCGACGTATCGCCGGCCGAGTTCATCCCGATCATCGAGCGTACGTCGCTCGCGCTGCCGACCACGCGCTGGGTCCTCGACGCGGCGCTGACGCAGATCGCGCGCTGGCAGCGGGAGGGTGTCGATCTCAGGGTGTCGGTGAACCTGTCGGCGGTGAACCTGAGCGAGCCCGATCTGGTCGCGTGGCTGCAATGCGGCCTCCTCAAGCACGGACTGCGGCCCGAGCAGATCGAGCTGGAGCTTACGGAAAGCGCCATCATGGAGCATCCGGAACAGGCCGTCGGCGTGTTGCGCGAGTTGGCGGAAGCCGGCGTGTGCCTTGCCATCGACGATTTCGGCACCGGGCAGAGCAGCCTTGCCTATCTGCAACAGATCCCGGCGCAGGTGCTGAAGATCGATCAGGCGTTCGTGCGCTCGCAAACGCGCGCCGAGGGTGCCGATTACGTGCTGCTGGAGACGATGGTCGCGATGGCCCACAAGCTCGGCTATCGCGTGGTGGCGGAGGGCGTGGAGACAAGCATGGCGGCAGAGATCGTCGCAGGTCTGGGCTGTGAGGAAGTCCAGGGCTTCCTGTACGCGCGCCCGATGGAGGCTGAGGCGCTACAAACATGGTATCACGAGCGTGCCGGCGCACGCGAAGTCCGTCTGGCGCAATCCTGAGCGGCGATCGCGCTGACGCGGCCCGCGCCAGAACCTGCCACTGCTCGCGGCCGCATCGCCACTAGAGTGGTTTCCGATCATGTTGCGCCATCGGCACGGAGGGGATTTCGATCCGCCGCAAGGCGCGAGGAGGGCGCGATGCTTTGGCCTCGTAACCGGGGAGCAACGCCGCGGCGGGCCGAAATCATCCCGCCGCGGAGCGGGCGCCCAAAGGGCGATGACGGTGGCGCAACGTGGTCGGGAACCGCTCTGGCGCTGCATCGCGGCACTCACCGCTGTCCCACGCCTTGTCAAACTACCAGCCAGAGCGGTTTCCGATCAGGCAGCGCCATCGGCACGGAGCGAACCGCGCCCGCACGTTCGGGCAGACTTGCGCCCGCCACCCGTCATTGCGAGCGTAGCGAAGCAATCCAGCGTTCCACGCCACACCCTGGTTTGCTTCGCGACGCTCGCAACGACGGCGCTTGCATGGAATCCGGTGTGACGCCGCTTCAAACGGATCATCGAGCGCTTTCCGCTCGATCGGCGCTTGCGGCTTGCCGCGTGCGGCATCCACGCCGCGCACGGGCAGATTACGCCGATCGCGACCGTGCGCGATCGCCGGCATTCGAGTGAAGTAGCGGCTGCGCTGGGGCAATCGACACGGCACATCCGCCGACGGGACGTTCCGTCTCAAGCGACGACGGTGGCCGTCAGTCCGGGCACGTCGATCGTAATCGAGCCATCCTCAAGCGCCTCCAGCAGACGCATCCCGGCCCGGTGTCCGGCAGTCCAGCGTCTCGCAAGCGTTGGGCCGGAGAAGTCGAGCGCCTTGCCCGCAACTTCGTCGCGCTGCTCCGCGTAAGGCAATCTGGCCAGTGCAACGCGGTGATCGTCGCGCCCCGCATAGACGGCTTGCCAACGCGCGATGCTGCGGCTGGATTGCGCCGCGAACGTCAGGTCCTGCATTCGCCCGGCGGCTTCACCGAGCGTCCGCGGTCGATCGCCCGACAATGGCAGAAGATCGACCGCCACGCACAGCGTCGGCCGCGCTGGCGGATCGCCCAGAACCGGGTCCAGCGGGAGGTTGGCGGAGAGCCCGCCATCGACGAGCCAGCGGCCATCGACCTCCACGGGCGGGAAAAGGACAGGCAGCGCGGCGCTGGCGCGGATATGTTCGGCGGCGATCCGGCGCTGCGTCGAATCGAACGCGACATCTTCGCCGCTGGCGATGTCCACGGCAGTGGCGGTGAAACGGCAAGCGCCGCCGTTGAGAAGGTCGAAGTCGACCAGCCGCTCCAGCGTAGCCGTCAGCTGATCGGTTTCGTAGATCGATGGCCGATCGTCCGACCAGGGCATCTGCGCGGACAGCAGTGGGCCGAAAACGCCCGACCTGCCCGCCACCGCCGTCCACGCCGCCGCTGCGGTGCGACGGCTCGTCTCCAGTTCGGACGAGAGCCAGGGATGGGCGGCGTCCAGCGGACCGACAGCATGGGCCTGCCAGAAGGCGCGCAGCGTCTCGATGCGGCGCGCCTCCGGTGTGCCGGCGATCAGCGCCGCATTCACCGCGCCGACCGATGCACCGATGATCCACTCCGGCTTCAGATCATGCTCGTGCAATGCCTCGTAAACACCGGCCTGAAAGGCACCGAGCGCGTTCCCGCCGCTCAGCACCAGTACGACAGCGACGTCGCGCGTCATCCGGCAAGCCGTTGCTCGGGAGGATCCGACGGCGCTCATCCGCTGACGATGTGCATAAGCCGGTCTTTCAACGCGCGATCGGTCGCTATCTCCGCGGCGCGATTTGCTTCGGCCACCGCCAGCGCGTCGCCAACATCGAGTTCGCGCGCGAGCGCCATCGCAGTCTCCGAAGAGACGATTTCCGCGGCCTTCGCCTTACGGATCGCGCCGATCAGGGCAACATCGAGCAGGCGACCGGGCTGGGTCTGGTGGGTGTCGCGCTCGGCATCGTCCAGGATGCCGGCCATCCACAGGTTTTCGGGGCCGTCAACATCCGTAACCGCGGCAATGTCCCCGGCCTGCCGCGTCGCGTGGTCCGCCTCCGCGGCGACCAGCGCAACCAGGCCGGTATCGGTGCACCGCTCGGCCAACCCCGGCAACCGCTTTGATTGCGCCGATTTGCCGGCGTGCAGATCCTGAAGCGCGACATGCAGAAGTGCCGCTGCGGAACGGGTGATGCTCATGCATTCCCAAGCATTGTCAGCAGATTAGGTTCCTGTCGCCTGCCGGGTGGGCCGGGCGGCGGAACAACGGACGATTACCGCGCGTGCATACTTCGCAACCTACTCCATGCAGGTGAGCAGATTGTCGACGGATAGCGAGCCGAACGCCGAGAAGCTGTCGGCAACGGCATAGGGAAGCAGCAGGGTGCGCCCGCTGAGCAGCGCGCCACACGTATAGACGACATTGGGCACATAGCCGTCGCGCTCATGCGGGCTGGGGGCGAGCACCGGCCGCGGCGTGCGTGCCAGGAGCTTCGACGGATCATGCTTGTCGAGCAGGCAGGCGCCGATGCAGTAATTGCGCACGGTGCCGACGCCGTGCGTCAGGACCAGCCAGCCCTCATCGATCTCGAGCGGCGAGCCGCAATTGCCCATCTGCACGAACTCCCACGGGTAACGCGGCTCGATCAGCTTCGCGCCGCCGTTCCAGTGGAGAAGATCGTCCGAGAGGTTCAGCCAGATGTTCTTGTTGTCCTGTCGGCCCAGCGTCACGTAGCGGCCGTCGACGCGACGTGGAAAGAGCGCCATGCCCTTGGCGCTGGCGACCTCGCCGGTAATCGCCCGCATCTCAAATGACTTGAAGTCCGCCGTCGAGAGCAGTTCGGATCGCGCTTCGGCGCCGCTGAACGCGGTGTAGGTGCCGTGATAGGTGGCGCAGCCATCGTCCTCGACGAAGCGAACCAGGCGCATGTCCTCGATGCCCTGACGCTGGCTGGGCAGCGTCGGGAAGAGCACGGTCTCCGAAATGCTTCTCGAACCGCCGCAGTCGAGGTGGACGGCGCCATCATCCTCATCGTGCGGGACGATGATCGGCGGCACCGAGGTCGAGCCCGGAGCGTCGATCGTGAGGTCGCCGCCGGGCGTCCATACGCCCGTCCGGAACGTGACCGACGAGACATGACCTTCGCCGACGCCGCGCAGCGAGAGCACGAAGCGAACCGCGCCATCGGCAAGTCCCGACTGATCCGGATGCGGTACGGCGCTGGGGTTGAAGAGTGCCGCGGCCTCGTAGGCGTATTCCTGGCTGAAGTAGGCGCCGATCAGGCGCTGCTGTTCAGGCGAAAGGCTTGCCGCGGCTTGGATGCGGTCGGCCAATTCCCCGAACCGCCGCAGCAACGTCGTGTCAACATCGCGGTGGTTCTCATCGAGCGAGGCCGTGACACCAGTGAGTTGCCGCTGGAGCTCCTCCTCGTCGAGGCTCAGGATCAGATCGACGGTTTCGTCCGTACGCGTGCGGCCGGTGTCGAAGCCCTTGGGATAGCCGGGTTCGAACGGACGTACGACCGTGCGGGAGGGATCCGGCTTCAGAACCACGTCGTAGAAGTCCACCTGAGCACGCTTTGTCATTCGTCATCCTTGTGACGCCGTGAGGGCCGGCGCGGCTTCTTGCGGGTCGTTCCTCCGCCGACCTAAGCCACTCGGACACCGTGGAGAAGAGCGGACGGTGCCAGCGACGCATTTCTGCTTCCCTGTAGATCGGCGAATGATCGGACAGGTCGAAACCGACGCAGCTCGAGTTCCTCGATCGCGCAAGCCGGAACGCTGCTGTGACGCTATGCGGCGGTGCTGCCACGGTCATGGATCACGCAGCTGCGCCGACGAGCGCCTGCGCCACTGCGCGCACGCTCTCGCCGCTGCGGGACGACCGACGTGGTGCATGTTCGTCGTCGGCGGCACGGGTACTGTGAACCGTGAGTGTGAACGAGCCGGAGCGTTGAGCGTTCGTACGAGCTGCGGCAACCGGCCCACGGGAGAGTAGCATGATCACGAAGGATCTTCTCCCGATGGAGGCGAAGCTGGTCGCGGATCTTCCCGACGATGGCGCATGGCAGTTCGAACCGAAGTGGGATGGCTTCCGTGCGCTCGTCTTCCGCAGGGATGACGATGTCGAGATCATGTCCAAGTCCGGCAAGCCGCTGAGCCGCTACTTCCCGGAAATAGTGCATCTCGTCAGGAACGTTGACTGTCGTGAGTTCACGTTGGACGGTGAGCTCATCCTCCCGATCGGTGGTGTGCTCTCGTTCGACGCGCTGCAGGCCCGTCTTCACCCGGCCGCCAGCCGCATCGAGCGGCTTTCGCGTGAGACGCCGGCTCAGCTCATGCTGTTCGATTGCCTCATGGCCGAAGGTCGGAATCTGCTCGACCGATCCCTTGCGGAGCGTCGGTTTCATCTGGAGGTCTTCCATCAGGCGCATGGCGGGCCGTCTCTGCTGCTGTCGGATCGGACGCTCGACATCGGCGTCGCTCGATCATGGCTCGCGCGCGGTGGCGGCGCGCTGGACGGTGTGGTGGCGAAGCGGCTCGACGAGCCCTACCGCTTTGGTGAGCGCGCCATGCTGAAGGTGAAGCAGCATCGGTCCGCCGACTGCGTCGTTGGGGGTTTTCGGCGCGTGAAAGAAGGGGAGGGCGTCGCATCCCTTCTGCTGGGCCTCTACGATGATGCCGGTCGGTTGAACCACGTCGGCTTCACGTCCGGCATTGCCGCGTCCGAGCGTACCGGGCTGCTCGGACGACTAGAACCCCTGATCGAGGCGCCCGGCTTCACCGGCAAGGCGCCGGGTGGCCCGAGTAGATGGAACGATGGCCAGGAGAGCGAATGGGAACCGCTCAGGAGTGATCTGGTCGTGGAAGTGCTTTATGATCAGGTCACCGGCGGCCGGTTCCGTCATGGCACGAAGCTGCTGAGATGGCGTCCGGACAAGGCGCCCGGGCAATGCCTAATGGACCAGCTCATTCATGAAGTGCGCCCGGCGGAGCTGGCGACGATGAACCACATGACGGAGGAAAGCTGACCTGTTCCGCGCACGTGAACGAACTGCGGAACCACCTTAGTCGCCTTGCTCCAGCTTCGAGACGGGTGAGATAAGTACGTCGATGAACACGCGAACCTTCGCCAACGGGATCGATGGCTACGGCTGCGAGGAAGTCGGCGAAGTGCGCGGTGCCCGCGCCGCCCAGAACAACTGCAGCACCGCGACCAAATCAGGCTCCGCAACCACTTTCAACCGCGCACAGCGTCGTCGAAACAAGGTGCGCCGGCCGCTTCTCTGGCTCGTCAGCTCAATCCGCCTCAATCATTCCTCGGATGCGGGTTGCCAGCGCGTCGATGGCGAAGGGCTTGGTGATCATCGACATGCCCGGGTCGAGGAAGCCGTTCGCGATGGTCGCATTCTCGGCATAGCCGGTCATGAACAGGACCCGGAGGTCGGGGCGCCGCTCGCGGGCCGCATCCGCAAGCTGCCGCCCGTTCAATCCCGGCAGACCTATATCCGTGACGAGCAGATCGATCCGCTGCTTCGATTGCAGGATCTTCAAGCCCGACGGTCCGTCGACGGCTTCGAGCGCACGATAGCCAAGCTCCTCAAGGACGTCGGTAACCAGGCCGCGGACCGCCGTCTCGTCCTCGACGACTAACACCACCTCGCCACGTTCGGCGCGGAGTTCGTCGCCGAGTTCAGGGCTATGGCTTTCCTCTTCCTCGCCCTCGCCATAGTGGCGCGGAAGATAAAGCTTGAACGTCGTGCCCTTGCCAACTTCCGAGTAGATCTTGGCATAGCCTTCGGACTGACGCGCGAAGCCGTAGATCATCGAAAGGCCCAGTCCGGTGCCCTGGCCGATCGGCTTGGTCGTGAAGAACGGTTCGAACGCCTTGGCGATCGTATCCTCGCTCATGCCCGTGCCGGTGTCGGTCACGCAGATGCAGACGTACTGCCCCGGGGTCACTTCGCGCTGCCGTGCGGCGTAGGCATTATCCAGATGAGCGTTGCAGGTCTCGATCGTGACCGCGCCGCCTTCGGGCATCGCATCGCGCGCGTTGATCGCGAGGTTGAGGATCGCGCTCTCGAGCTGGTGCGGATCGCAGAGCGTCTGCCACAGCCCTCCGGCCGTAACGATCTCGAGCCGCACGGTCTCGCCGATCGTCCGGCGCAGCAGTTCCTCCATGCCGGTGACGAGCCGATTGGCGTTGACCGGCTTTGGATCGAGCGGTTGGCGGCGCGAGAAGGCGAGCAGGCGATGCGTCAGCGCTGCGGCACGGTTCGCCGACGTGATCGCCGTCGTCGTATACCGCTCCATCTTGCTCAGATCGCCCTTGGCAAACTGACGCTGCATCATGTCCAGCGAGCCGATCACGCCGGTCAAAAGGTTGTTGAAGTCGTGCGCGATACCGCCGGTGAGCTGACCGACGGCCTCCATTTTCTGCGCCTGACGCAGCTGCTCCTGCGCCTGCTCCAATTCCGCGTCGCGCTCGCGATCGGCAGTGATGTCGCGTCCGACGGCATGGATCAGGTCGGCACCCGGCACTGCGGCCCACGAGAGGAAGCGATAGCTGCCGTCCTTGGCGCGGTAACGGTTCTCGAACTGGGAGATCGTGGTGCCTTGCGACAAGTCGCCGGCGGCGACCGCCGTGGAGCCGGTGTCGTCGGGGTGGACAAGCTCCAGAAACGAACGGCCGATCAGTTCGTGTTCGCTCCACCCGAACAAAGCCGTCCAGGCCGGGTTAACCGCGGTGATTGTTCCATCGAACCGCGCCACCAGCATGATATCCGCAGACAGTCGCCACATGCGTTCGCGATCGGCCGTGCGCTCGGCAACCTGCGCCTCCAGGTTCTCGTTCAATGCACGCAGCCGCTCCTCGGCGCTGCGCCGTGCCGAGATATCGTTGAACAGGATGGCGACGCGACGATCGTCCGGTTTGCCGATCCGGAATGCGTACACGTCGAACCAGCGCCCGAGGGAGGCGGATCCCTGCTCGAAGCGTTCGGGTGCCCCGGTACGTGCTACGCGCCCGTAGATTTCGTACCAGCTCTCCTCGAGTGCCGGCGCCGCCTCGCGCAGCCAGCGGCCGAGCACGTCTTCGGCAAAGCCCGTTTGCTTGTGGAAGGCCGGGTTGGCCTCGATCACCCTGTAGTCGACCCGATCATCGCCTGCATCGAAGCGCACTTCCACTACGCAAAAGCCGGACTCGATGGTTTCGAATAGCATTCGGTAACGCGCTTCACTCTCGCGCAAGCGATCACCCAAGCTGCGTTGCTCGGTGAGATCGAGCATGGCCCCGATCATGCGGACGGCACGGCCATCATCGTCGCGAAGCACGGTTCCGCGGTCAAACAAATGCGCATGGCTGCCGTCTGCGCGCCGGAAACGATATTCTGCCGACCAGTTCGTGCCATCGCCGTCGATCACGGCATGGATGCCGTCGCTCACTCGCTGGCGGTCATCGGGGTGGATATGTTCGATCCACCATTTGGCATCGGTTGCGCGCTCGGCGTGGCCGAACAACGTCTGCAACGCGGCGTTCCAGACGACGTGATCGTCGGCCATGCGCCAGTCCCAGATGGCATCGTTGGTGGCACGGGCCGCAAGCCGATACCGTTCCTCGACCTCGCGCAGCGCGTCGTCGGCTCGCCGCCGCTCCGTTTCGTCGCGCGCGATCTTGAGGTAGCCGATCTGTCGTCCGGCCCCGTCGTGCAACGGACGCATTGCGCCGTTGAGGAACACGCCGCCGCCGTCACGCCGCCGATGCCAGCGCACGTCTGGTGCCATGCCTTCCCGTCGAGCGATTTCGGATTCGATGATCGGCTGGCCTGCCTGCCTGTCTTCCGGCGTAAACAGGATGTCGCCCGAGCGCCCGATCACATCCACCGCGGCATAACCGAAGGCGGCCTCGGCACCGGCAGACCAGCTCGTGACATGGCGTTCCATGTCGAGCGTGAGGATGGCGTAATCGCGCGCTCCGTCGAAGACGAGGCGCAGTCGCTCTTCGCTCTGACGAAGCTGCCGCTCGGCAAGCACCTGCCCGGTGATCTCGTTGCAGGGGCAGAAGAAGCCGGCGATCTGCCCGTCATCGCCGCGGACCGGCGTGTAGGAGAAGGCGAAATGCGTCTCTTCCGGGTAGCCGCGGCGATGCATGACCAAGGTAATGTCGTCCATGTGGACCGGCTCACCCGCATATGCCTGTTCGACGATGGGGACGAGGTCGCCACGGATCTCCGCCCAGACCGCGAGGAAATCCTTGCCCAGCGCGACCGGATGCTTGTCCGCCAGCACGGCGGCGTAGGCGTCGTTGTAGAGAAGGGTGCGCTGCTCACCCCAGGCGATGAACATGGCTTGTTTGGAGCCGAGCATCACGCTGACCAGCGTCTTCAGCGATTGCGGCCAGCTCTCGATCGATCGGAGCGGCGTTGCCGCCCAGTCGTGGTGCGCTGTCCGCGGGGCCATCTCGCCAAATCCACTGGCAAGCTGTTCACGGAACGAAGACGTCGACATGGGCGGGGCAAGATCTTTCGATTTGCGGATGCCAGCGCGGCCGGCGTGAGTGGCGCGATTTAGGCGCTTTCGATCACCGCGTCACCTGTCGAACGTCTCTCTCTAATATACATCGGTGACATGCCAGCCGCCGGTTGCCGCGGTCGGCCGCAAACGGCGGCGAGCCGGGTAGCTGGAGCAGGACTGCTCCGCGAGGCGGGCCGGGTTCATTTTCAATACGGCGGCGTGACGCGGGCGCGTTGTTCCCGAGCGGCAGCCGTCCACCATGCGAGGTCGTCGGCGAAGCGCGGAAAGGAACGGGTCAGCGCGCCACCGCCGTCGCCGGTCGGACGACCCTCATCATCAAGCGCATGGCCGATACCGCCGACAGTGAGCGTGCTCGACACCACGACCATGCCCATCTCCGTAAGCGTACCGTGCCATGCGACGCTGGCGTGCGCTCCCGCGAGGCGCCCGGCCGAATAGCTGGCGATCGCGGCGGGTCGCCAGAACCACTCTTCGAGGAAATGATCGGTCAGGTTTTTCAAGCCGGGTTGCTGACCCCAATTATACTCGCCCGTGACGAAGACGAAGGCGTCCGCGCCGCGGATCTTGCCGGCGAGTTCCTCGAGGGCGGAAGGCGCTTCGCCGTCCGGGTATTCCTTGTACATGCGATCGAGCATCGGCAGGCCGACCGCCTTGGCATCGATCAACTCAGGTTCCGCGCCGCGTTCCGCGAAGGCGCGCACCAGATAATCGGCGAGGCGGATGCCCTGCCGATCGGATCGATACGAGCCGTAGAAGATCAGAATGCGGTCAGCCATCGGCCCTCCAGTAAAAACGGGTTGGCCCCCGGGGCGCCCGAACTATCTCGCAACTCGCGGTGAACGCTCGACCACCATCCGGATGACCTAACCGGGGATCTAAGCACCGCATACTTCGCCCCGCTAACCTTGATCTGCGACAATGTCAGCCCCCGCGAGCTTTTCTCACGGCGAAGGACTGCCCAACGCCCGTAGGGTGAATCGGCCCCGGGGCCTATTGTGGTAGAAGCCGCGGGAACTCGGCCGGCACCTCGCGCGCAAGGAAGCCGATCGGGCCACTGGTCGTCGCGACACGGCGACCGCTTTGGCCATGGAGCCATACGCCCCAGCCGGCTGCTGTCAATGGAGGGCTGCCCCTCGACAGCAAGCCTGCGATCGCCCCGGCGAGAACGTCGCCCGAGCCGCCGGTGGCCAGGCCCGTGCCGCCGCCGCCATAATGCAACAGGGTTCCGTCGGGATCGGCGATCACGGTGTCGCTGCCTTTCAGCACCACGACCGCCCCGAAGTCCGCCGCAGCGGCGCGTGCAACCCGCTGCGGATCGGCGGCGACCTCTCCCTCGTCGCAATCGGCAAGGAGCGCCATCTCGCCGTAGTGAGGGGTCAGGATCAGGCGGCGGGAGAATGGCGCGGCTTCGTTGCGCAGGTCTTTCAGGCAACCGATCGCCATCGCGTCGATCACGATCGTAAGATCGTCCCGCTTTGTCCCCAGCGCGAGCCGAACGAGGTGAGATGCAGCGTCGGCATCGCCGATGCCCGGCCCGAGGACCAACGTGTCGCAACCCTGGAGCGGACCCGCCAACGCCTCCCCGGCGTCGCTGATCTCGCCGTCGCTGTCTTCGGGCAACGCGATCGCGGCGGCTTCGGGGACGAGCAGGCCCAGTTGCAGCGCCGTCGACCGTGGCGTCGCCATCTGAAGCTTGCCGGCGCCGACGCGAAGCGCAGCCTCACCGGTCAGCCGCAGCGCGCCCGGCACCATCCGCGAACCGCCGATCGCGAGCACGCGCCCACGGCTGTTCTTGGTGGTTCCCTGACCGTGAACGGGCACCGGGTTGGCCGCGATCCAGGCGCTGTCGAGCGCAATCGGTTCGTCGTTCATCCTCGCACTCCTGCTGTTCGCTCGGGTTCGGCGGTCGCGGGTGCGGTGGCCGCTTCCAGATGTGAGACCATGTTGTAGCCGATCAGGGCCATCCCGCCTTCCTGGCCGAGGCCGGGATCAAACCGGTATTCCGTGACGGAGCAGTTCGCGACGTCACCCTCCCGGTCGATCGCGAGGATCTGTTCCTCCGAGAGGTTCTCGATGATGTAACGCAGGCATAGGACAACGACCTGATGCGCAACGATCATGACCCTCTTTCCGGGGTAATGAAGCGCGATCGTGTCCATGAGCGACCGCAGCCGGAAGATTACATCGCACCAGCTTTCGCCGCCGGGGGGGCGATGATAGAATTTGCCGAGCAGTTGTCGAAATTCGGCCTGGTCGGGGAAGACCGTCGCGACGCCCGCTACGGTGAGGCCGTCGAGAATACCGAATTCCTTCTCGCGCAGCCGCTCATCGACGCAAATCGGGGTGTCAGCAACCGCCCCGCCCGCGGAGCGGAAAAGTGACGCGGTGGCGCGGGCGCGATCATAGGGCGATGCGAGGATCACCTCGGGCCGTTCATCTTCCGCGCGTCCAGCGAAGGCCTCGCCCAGCGCCCTGGCCTGATCCTCGCCGCGATGCGAAAGGGCGATATCCACGTCGCGGGTCGACAATGCGATGCGTTCCGCCCCCTCGGCCATTGCGGCATCGCGGGCGAGGTTCCCTGCGCTTTCGCCATGACGGACGATCCACAACGTGCCTGGCCAGCGCGCCGCCTTCATACGAAAGCGCTTTCTAACGTAGATTGAATATTGAAGAGCGTCAAAGTAACCATTGTACAATCCCGGTATAGACACCGTCCCCGCCGTATAAAGCTCGCGGCCGGCTGCTCTGTTCCGAAGTGTGCGATAGGTGCCGGTCATGATCCCACAACTGGCCGCACGGCCGTTGATGCAGATCAAGATGCTGTAAATGCCGGAACTATCGTGGTCCAAAGTGTTTGACGGTGCATAACTGATCATCACGCTGCCGGGATATTCCGGGAAGGACGAACTCATATGTTGGCGATGAATTATCGCGGACCCTATCGCGTTCGGGTCGACGAGAAGCCGATGCCGGCGCTGCTCCATCCCGAAGATGCCGTCGTTCGCGTAACCCGCTCCTGCATCTGCGGCTCAGACCTTCATCTTTATCACGGCATGGTTCCTGACACGCGGGTCGGGATGACGTTCGGCCATGAGTTCTGTGGCATCGTCGAGGAGGTCGGGCCACAGGTCCGCAATCTCAAAGTCGGCGATCACGTCCTGGTCCCGTTCAACATCGCCTGCGGAAAGTGTCACTTCTGCCAGCAGGGGCTGTTCGGCAATTGTCACGAATCCAACGCGCAGGCGACCGCGGTCGGCGGGATCTACGGGTATTCGCATACCGCCGGCGGCTACGATGGCGGGCAGGCGCAATATGTCCGCGTTCCCTATGCCGATGTCGGGCCGATGGTGATCCCGGACTGGATGGACCCGGACGACGCCGTCCTGCTGACCGACGTCGTGCCGACCGGATATCAGGCCGCGGAGATGGGCGGCATCCAGAAGGGCGATACGGTTGTGGTGTTCGGCGCCGGCCCGGTCGGGCTGATGGCGGCACGATCCGCCTGGCTGTTCGGCGCCGGCAGGGTGATCGTGATCGATCACCTCGATTATCGCCTCGAATTCGCGCGAACCTTCGCGCCGGCTGAAGTCTATAATTTCCGGGAGATCGACGATGTCGTCGTCTTTCTCAAGAAGCAGACCGACTCGCTGGGCGCAGACGTCTGCATCGATGCGGTAGGCGGGGACGCGGCAGGAAACGCGATCCAGACGTTGCTCGGTACCAAGTTGAAGCTTGAAGCCGGCAACGCGATCGCGCTGCACTGGGCGATCAACTCCGTGAAGAAGGGCGGCGTCGTCTCGATCGTCGGCGTCTATGGCCCGACCGGAAACATCGTGCCGATCGGGAACGTCGTGAACAAGGGTATCACGATGCGCGCCAATCAGGCGTCGGTGAAGCGCCTGCTGCCGCGGCTGATCGAGCATATCCGCGTCGGCCACATCAATCCGAAGGCGATGATCACGCATCGCGTGCCGCTCACCGATGCCGCCGATGCGTACCACATGTTCTCCGCAAAGCTGGACGGCTGCATCAAACCCGTCCTGCTGCCGAATGGCGCGTGAAGGGGTAGCGAGAATGAGCAAGGCCTTGATCGATACATCGACCGTGCCCGGCTGGGGCACGGATGCCGATCCGCAGAACGATCCCACCTATCCGATCCGCCATATCGAGGATCAGGAGACACGCGGGCTGGCGTGGGCGCGGCCCGCACTTCAAGAACCGGACGTCGAGATCCTCCGCTCGATCGAGCACAATCGGCTGCCGGCGGTGGTCGGGACGTCGACGCCGCCCAGCGGGCTAAGCGGGATGCTGCGTCGCTATGCCTTTCGTCGCAGCGAATCCGACTGGTGGCACTGGCTGCTGTTGATGGGGGCGGACCGCATCAACGTGGTGGAAGGCGTGGTCGCCGACCTGCGCACGGGCACCGTCCCGAACATCCCGGCGGAGATGGGCGCCAAGGCCGAATGGAAGCACAATCGCACCGGCTTCGTCACCAAGGTCGGCGTGCTCGCCGCCGCATCGCTGGGTGCCTTCCTGTTGTTGCGCGGCAGGAAGCGCGGCGATGGCGAAGCCCCGGCCGTCGTGGAGAGCCGGCCGATCACGCGCGGCGTTCAGGAGACGGCGTTAAGCGAGAATTTGCAGGCGCACGGACGGGGTGACGATCAGCATCGCACGTGATCCCGTCGGCGCGCGTCGCGGCACTTTTCAGACCTTATTCCAGCGAGAGGAAACTATCATGACGACTTCCAGTGACGCACTTCGCGAGTTGTTCATCGTCGGTCTTCGCGATGCGCATGCCGTCGAAAAGCAGGCGCTTTCGATCATGACGCCGCAGGTCTCCCGGATCGAAAACTACCCGGAGGTGGCCGATCGCTTGCGCCTCCATATCGACGAGACCAACGATCAGATCCAGCGACTGGACGAGCTTCTCGCAACGTTCGACACGAGCGGGTCGACGTTGAAGGACATGGCGCTGAGCCTGTCCGGCGGCATGGCGGCGCTTGCCCATACGGTGGCGGGCGACGAGATCGTAAAGAATACCTTCGCCAATTACGCCTTCGAGCATTTCGAGATCGCCGCCTACAAATCGTTGATCACGCTGGCCGAGGACGCTGGCTTTTCGCAGGCGACGCCGTTGCTGACGCAATCGCTCAACGAGGAGCAGAGCATGGCTGAGTGGATCGACAAGTCGTTGCCGATGGTCACCCGACGCTATGCCGAGTTGTACGCGGCCGAGGGCGCGTTTACCGCCAAGGTATAAATCGCTGTTGCCGATCAAGCCGCGCGCTGTCGACGAACCGTGCCGATCGGTACGGCGGCGGCGGCGCACGGTAGGCGGCGGCGGGGATATCGCATCGTCGGTGGCGGTTGTGTACGTGTGATCCCGGTGACAGCCGTCAGGGAATGCGCACGACTGCCGCCCCGCTGACCGGCGTGTGCTCTTTCGCCACGGCGTGCTTCGTGGTCCGCGATGTCGCGGGTACTAGCCGGTCGTCCTCGAACCGCCATGTGCCGGCCGCGCCGTCGATGAGAAGATCCAGCGCGGCATCTATAAAGGCCGGGCACGGGCCATGTGCGGCCGTGCCTGTCGGCACCGTGTCGTTCGTTATGGTGAAGTGCGGCATGATCGTCCGGTGATCGCGCCGATCCCGTATCTCGATCACTCCCCATGGATCGATCGCGGCGTCTCCCGTCAGCGTGGGTTCTTCTACGACGTGCCGCAGCGCGCGACGCGAGCAGGCTTCAGCCACGGCGCCGCAACTGCTGGGGTCACCGACGATCAGGAGCGGGCGGCCGATGGCCGGCGCGCTCGCTGCCGTTACGATCGACGTTCCGTAGAGAAGGCGTTCCTGGCGCCGCCACCAGCCGGGCGCTCCGACGACGTCGTGACGACGCGCCCCGTGCGGCAGCGCGCGCCATAGCGCCGCCAGCGCGGTGGGGCGCGGAGTTCCGGACGAAAGGTCGAAGACGCCGGGTTCATAGGCATGTCCGCCGGTCAGGAGCGTGTTCCAGCCATAGCTTCCCAGCAGCGACCAGGCGGTGACGGCACGCACGTCGATCCCGCCGTCGCGCGCGGCTTCCGCCACGTCCCACGCCTCGGCTGCCCAGCGAAGCTGTTCCTCGCGCGTCGAACCGTTATGCACTTCCGTGATCGCGATCGGGATGGCGTAGCGATCCCACGCATCGCGCAATGCCCCGGCTAGGCCACCCGGGGCGGGGTCCAGCACCCGCACCGCTTCGGTATCGGCGAAATCAAGGTGGTCGTTACCGCCGTGCAGATGCGCGGGGTAAAGCGCGGTCCGATGGTCGAGGAACCGGTCGCTCGTCAGATAGTGGTTCAGGCCGATCACGTCGGGTGGGCAGGGATCGTCGGCGATGCGCCGCACGCGATCGCCCAGGCCGATGCGTGCGAAGACGTCCCAGAGCGGATGATGCCGGTCGACGCGACCGTCGAGCAGGTCCCAGCTCGCCCAGCGCCGCAGGTTGTCATGCTCGGCCTGGTTCGCAAGCGGCGCGGTGGCGTAGGTGCGGCCGAGATCCTCGGTCTGGATCAGCCGCGCCGCCGGGTTGACACGCCGGATCGCGCGCATCGCCGCGCGCGTCGCATCGATCTGGTTGAGCAACGCGCCCCAGAATGCGCGCTCGCTTCGTTCGTGCGGGTACCAATGGCCGTAAAGCGCCGAGAACCGCGCGGTAGTCAGCGGTTCGTTGACGGGCGTCCATTCCTCCACCCAGTCATAGCGCTCGGCTACCAGCCCGGCGAAATGGCCCAGCCCTGCGGCAAAACCCTCGTCGAGCAGATCGGTATGGCGCGGCCCGCTGCCGTGATGGACGAGGCCGAGGATCGGCCGGATGTCGAGTTCGCGCAAGCGGGCCAGACGGGCATCCGCCCACGTCCAGTCCGGTGCAGCGCCGGACGCGCTCAGTGTCCGTTCCCACAGCACGGGGTAGCGGAGCGCGCGCAGGCCGAGCCCGGCAAACAGGTCCAGGTCGGCAATGCGATCGTGATGGCCGCTCAGGATCGTCTGGTCACGGTACCCATCGCGCGTCCGGTTCACCGTGCACTCGATTCCGCCCCATAATTCCAGCGGCGGCATCGGCGTTGGGGGCGTGCCGGTCACAGCTGCGCAGGCCGATCATGACGGCGCCCCAGCATGTCGACGAGCGCGTCCACCACCTGAAAGGCTGCGTAGGGCACCGCAAGGCTGCGCAGAAGGCCGATTCTCGGCAACGGCAGGGCAAAGACGGAATGAACGACCAGCAGCGCAACAGTCCCGCGCGCCGCCGCATCGATCAGGCTGCCGCCATCCGCCGTCTGCATGCTCTGGCTCATCACCACCGCATCGGGCGGTGGATCGCCGAGCTGCAAGACCCCGGCGGCGGGCGCGTGGCCGGGCGAGGGGCCGTGGGCGGGTTCGGGCGCCGACGGATCGAGCACGACAGCGCCGGCCGCGATCATCACCTTCGACAGATACTCCATCTGGAACTTGTCCTCGTGCGCGATGAGGACGCGCACTCCGGTAAGCTCATGTGCAATCAACATCGCAGCGTTTCCGCTATTCGGCCGCCGTCGCCATTGCCGCTTCTTCCTGACGCGCGTGCCACCGCCGCCATGTCGCAAGCGCCTGACCCACGACCTGGTCCATATTGTAATAGCGATAGGTCGCCAGCCGCCCGACGAAGAGGACGTCCGGCTCGGCGAGCGTCAGGGCCTCGTATCGCTTGAACAATGCCTGGTTTTCGGGGCGAGGGATGGGGTAATATGGGTCGCCGGTCGCCGCAGGATATTCGTAGGTGACGCTGGTCACCGGAGATTGCTGCCCGGTCAGATGCTTGTACTCCGTCACCCGGGTATAAGGCACCGCCTCGTCCGGGTAGTTGACGACGGCAACCTGCTGGTGCTGTTCGACAGGCAGGGTGCGATGCTCGAAGCGCAGCGATCGATACGGCAGCGCCCCGTAACGCTGGCCGAAATATTCATCGATCGGGCCGGTGAAGACGAGCAGGTCGTACGTGACCGCATCCTTGACCGCCACAAAATCGGTGCCGAGCCGCAGCGTGATATTGGGATGGTCGAGCATTGCCGCGAACATGGCGGTATAGCCCTTGTCCGGCATCGCCTGATACGTGTCCGTGAAGTAGCGCTCGTCGGTGCTGGTCCGCGTCGGAACCCGTGCCGTGACCGCTTTGTCCAGCTCTGACGGGTCCAGCCCCCATTGCTTGCGCGTATAGCCGCGGAAGAACAGGCGATAGAGTTCCTGACCTATCGAGGACACGACGACGTCTTCAGACGTGCGGATCGTCTCCACCGGTTCGGCGCGCGCCGCCAGAAAGCCAGCAGCATCGGCGTCCGTTTCGAGCCCGGCATCGAACAGCGTGTTGAGCGTCGTACGATTGATCGGGACGGGTACCTGATGCCCGCGCACCTCGGCCAGAACACGATGTTCGTAAGGGCGCCAGCCGGTGAAGCGCGAAAGATAGTTGAACACTTCGGCGGAGTTGGTGTGGAAGATGTGCGGCCCGTATTGATGGATCAGGATACCGGCGGCATCCTCGACATCATAGGCGTTGCCCGCGATGTGCGGGCGGCGATCGATTACGAGGACGCGCCGGCCGCTTTCCGACGCCAGTCGTTCCGCCATCACCGCCCCTGCGAAGCCGGCACCGACGATGAGGCAGTCGTAGTGCTCGTGCGCGGAGACTGGCAGATACGGCTCGATCTCCGCGAGCATCGCGGCGGCCGTATCGTCCCACGACATCGCGGCGAGCATGGCATCTGCGGCATCGCGCCACGCGCGATCTTCGCCGCGGGCCAGCGCCAATGCCGCGTCGCAGGCGGCGACGAAGGCAGGCCCGCTCTCCGCAATGCGAACGGCGGCGGTATCGCCGTATTGGCGCACCACATCGGCGACCGGTGTGGAAACTACCGGACGACCTGCGGCGAGATACTCCGGCGTCTTGGTCGGGCTGATGAAACGGGTCGCTTCGTTGATCGCGAACGGCATCAATGCGACGTCCCAGCGCGCGATCGTGGCAGGCAGCGCGTCATAGGAGCGCGAACCAGGATAATGAAGGTTCGCCCGACGCGGAAGTTCGGCAGGATCGATCTTTACGACCGGGCCAACGACCTCGATCGTCCAATCCGGCCGCGCATCGGCGAGCGTGCCGAGCAACGCCAGATCCATCCGCTCATCGATGACGCCGAAGAAGCCGAAGCGCGGCCTGTCCTCATCGTCACGGCGCCCAGCACGGGCCGCGGAGAAATGCGCGACGTCGACGCTGGAAGGGAAGGCATGGACGCTGGCGTGTCGGCTTCGCTTCGCTTCATACAGGCTCCAGCCGCCGGTAAACACAAGGTCAGCCACCCCCAGAAGCTCGTCTTCCAGTTGCAGCAAATGCGGCGGCGCAAACCGAAAGGCGGAAAGCTCGTCCATACAATCATAGACGGTACATGCGGCGATGACATGGCGCGAAAACGTCAGCATCATCGGCGTGTAATACCAGCGCACGCTGACGGGCGGCTCGCCGGCCAGAAAGCGTTCGAGCAGACGTACGAGCGCCGTCTGAGCCGCGTTATCGTCGAGCCCGGCCGGTAGTTGCGGCGTTACCACCCGAATACCGCCCGACCTGGTCTGGATTCGAAGGTCCGGCGTGGCGACGGCGCCGGTTTCCGCCTCCTCCCAGACCACGACGGAGAAGCGTTGCGCGAGACGCGTCAGGAGATGCTGGGGTCGCTGAAAGACGAAGTCCCATCGAAGATGGGAAAAGCAGAGCAGAAGCTCGCTATTGCCGCTGGTCGTGGAAGGGGTAGCTTGTGCCACGACAGACATTCGTATCTCCCAGCCGCCATTCGGCTTCTACTGAGCTAGCAGGTTGCCGACAGTAGAAACGATGATCCTGGTTAATCGCACGAAAATTTCTCAGTAACACCGATCAATAATGTCGTCAGCGCGACTGCAGAAAAGGTTTTCCGACTATGTCGACGCCGTATGCATCGCCCGACGTCAATATCACGCCACTACCATGTCAGGATATTGTCGCGCCGGATTGTTGAAGTCGCGACCGCAGAGACGATTGTTCTCTTCTCATGTACACACCATCTTGCCGATGGCCGTGGCGTCACGAAGGAGGTGCAGCTTCAAAGCGCCTGTCTGCGGGGTTTGTTCCAGATGAACGCTAATATCATATTGCCTCACATCAAGCGCGCAGCGCAGCGCTTGTCGGACGCAGCTTTCGCGATGGTGTCGGTGCGCAATGGACGGTAACCGATGCCGGTGCATGTTTCCAAAGTCTCGCTCGTTCAGGCGATGCCGCGTATTCGCGTGATCCCGGGTGTCCCTTATTTCCTGACGGATGATGGCCGCCCGTGGACGCCGGTCGGCGACAATGACGCGATCACCTGGCCGCACCTCGCGCCGCTGTTCCGTCGCCGCGATCTGGCGGCTGTGGAGCGACACCTGCTCGACCTGCGCGCACATGGCGTTACGTGCATTCGTCTGATGCTGGAATATTGCCACGGTGAGCACCGGTATCTCGAGCGGCCCGCGGGGCGGTTCGTGCCCAATATGGTGCAGCTGTGGGACGATCTCTTCGCATTGCTGGAACGGACCGGCCTGCGCGTGCTGCTGACGCCCTACGACACTTTCTTCATGTGGATACGGTGGCGGCGGCATCCCTATGCGCAAGCGGACAGCGGGCTCCGTGTCGGCCGCGACGGCTGGCTCACCAGTCCCGAGATGCGACGCGCGATCAAGGATCGGCTGGCGTTCGCGAGCGACCGCTGGGGCGGCAGCCCCGCGCTGTTCGCCTGGGACCTGTGGAACGAGATTCATCCTGCGCATGGCGGAAACGATCCGGCGGCGGTCGCGCCGTTCATCGCCGATCTGTCCGACTGGCTGCGGGCGCGGGAGCGCGAGCGATGGGGTTACGCGAACCTGCAAACGGTTTCGATCTTCGGCCCGGAACTTGTCCGCCATCCCGTGCTGGTCGACCCAATCTTTCGCCACCCGACGCTCGATTTCGCCAACACCCACCTCTACGAACATGGCACGATCGACGATCCTCGCGACACCGTGGCGCCCGCATTAGCCGTGGCGCGGCTGATGCGTGCCGCGGTGATCGCGGCCGGGCCAAATCGGCCGGTGTTCGATTCAGAGCACGGGCCGATCCACAGTTTCAAGGATCGCAAGCGCACGCTGGCGAGCGACTTCGACGACGAATATTTTCGCCATATCCAGTGGGCGCACCTCGCCAGCGGTGGAGCGGGCGGCGGGATGCGGTGGCCGAACCGCCATCCGCACGTACTGACCCGCGGCATGCGCGAAGCGCAGCGCGCACTGGCGGATTTTCTGCCGCTGATCGACTGGTCGACGTTCCGGCGACGGAACCTGACCGCCGAGCTGACGTGCGACGATCCCGGCATGGCGGTGGTCGGCTGCGGTGACGAGCGGCAGGCGCTGGCGTGGCTGGTGCCGACCGACGCGTTTTCCGAGCGCGGAACGTTGCGCCCGCGCGAGAAGGCGAGCGCCACCACGCTGCGTGTGCCCGGGCTGACCGATGGCCGCTATGCGGTCGTGACCTATGACACGCGCACCGGCGGGATTCTGCGCCGTGACCGGGCCACGAGCGCGAACGGGGTGCTCGCCGTATCGCTCGATCCAATCCGCTACGACCTCGCAATCGCCATCGATCCAGTGACATGAAGGCAGCCGAACACGTCACGCGACCGCCGACCGGATGGCCGGAGACGGCGTTGTATGCACCGGTGAAGACGTTTCTCGAGGCGCAAGGCTTCGAGGTGAAAGGCGAGATCTGCGGCTGCGACGTGGTGGCCGTTCGCGAAGGCGAGCCACCGGTGCTGGTCATCGCCGAACTGAAACTGTCGTTCACGCTCGAACTGGTGTTGCAGGCGGTGGACCGGATGAGGAGCGCCGACACGATCTATCTCGCCGTCGTGGCTTCGCGGCGCGGGCGCGATCGCGATCCGCGCGTGTTGCGGCTCTGTCGGCTGCTCGGCGTCGGGCTGCTCGCGGTCGATCCCGGCGCGCACCGGGTGGAGGTGCTTGGCGAGCCGACACAATACCGGCCGCGTGCGAACCTGCCGCTGCGTCGTCGGCTATTGCGTGAACACCGGCGGCGGGTGGGCGATCCGAATGCCGGCGGCTCCTCGCGCCAGCCGATCATGACCGCTTACCGGCAGCGGGCGCTGGCCTGCGCGGGGGCGATCGGTGACGGCGTCGCGAGGCCACGCGACTTGCGTCATCTGGCCGACGACGCGGGCACGATCCTGCTACGCAACGTCTACGGCTGGTTCGAACGCGTGCGGCCCGGTCACTACCGGCTTAGCGATGCGGGCCGGCAGCATGCGGTGGCGCACCGGACGGACGAACCCGACACCGTCGGTCCTTGAGCCGCTTCGCTGCGGCGCGGGGCACGCGACCTTCCGCTTTCGCGGCGTCAGGCCGCGGCCAGGCGAAGATAGGATGGATCGAAGCCGCACGAACGACGAAGCGCATCCAGGTTTTCGATCACCACACGGTCGCGCTGCAGCACGATCAATTCCTCCGATCGCAGGACCCTCAACATGCGATTGGTGTGAACAGGCGTTATGCCCAGCGCATCGCCGAGGTGTTCCTGCGTGATCGGGAAGTCGAAGGCGTTACCCGAAACAAAACCGGCGGCCTCCAGGCGTGCATGTAGCTCGCAAATCAGATGAGCCAGGGAGCGTTCCGCATCCTGCGAATTGCGCAGCCACACTCGCAGAATCGCTTCGTCGACCAGCTTTGCGGTCCACAATGCCTTTCCGATGCGGGGACAGGACGCGACGGCCTCCTCCATGAACCGCTTCGGGACGGTTGCCACCGCACAATCCGTGAGCGCCGTGATGGCATGATCCATCGGCGATTCGGTGACCGCGTTGATGCCGCACATGTCGCCTGGCAGCATGAAGCCCGTGATCCGGCGCGAGCCGTTCCGGCGAAGGCTGTAGCGCCCGGCCCAACCCTCCAGGATGACGAAGATATAGTCCGGCGTTTCGCCGACCAAAAGAATGTCGCGATGGCGATCGATCCGCTTGATACTCCAGGGGAGGCTTCGAACCTGCTCCTCTTCGGCAGGCGAGGCTCCAACACGGTGCATAAACATGCTCACCGCCGACTTCCCCACCATTTTTCCTCCCTTTGCAGGCACTTCGCCGCGAAGGGCAGATAGGGACAACGATCAGGCCCAGTCATTGCCCTCGATCAATATCCGTCCAGATCACGCATAGAGTTGGAGGTGTTCATGACGTCGCTCGTCGCCGGACCGGGAGGGAATCCCAGCACATCGGCTGAGCGCGGGCATAAGAGGACTGGTCGCCGACGGTCCGCGGGCTTGCTCTGCTTACTTCGAGAAGCTCGCCGCGCCTCCGACGGCGAAGAAAATCAACTCGAACAACGTGAGATCGGCAGAGTCGGTAATGCGCATGCGCCAGTCGCTGCAATCACCGAATCCCGTGGCGCTGTCGCGTAGCAACCCGCTCGCAAAGCGTGCCGCCTCGCTCCGCGCAGCCGCGATATCCGGAAGCTCGGTTCCGATCAGGTCCAGGTCGTCTTCGCCATCGTGCACATGAAAGAAGTAGCGGGACATTGTGTGCTCCAGCTTGGCGTGCGCGAGCTCTTCCCGCCACAAGCGCCAGGTAAGCCTGCGATTGACCCTAGATGGTTGTGTCCGCGCCGGATGTAAGGCGACCTTGATCCATATCTTGATAAATGTAGAAATTACGACCCAGACATATGTTGTGCAGCTTGCTAATCAACATCCGCCACGCGGGTGTATGCCGCTATCGTCGTCGTAGGTACGGAGCGCTCGCCCCCAAGCTAAAGCTTGGTTCGGAACGTGACGCCGTATCGTGCCGGCTGATTGTACGTGACAGTTCGACCCAGATAAGCGGTCACGCCCGCTCCGGACGGAGCGGCGAGCAGCGCCTGCGAGATGATGTTGCGTTCGTCGGTCGCGTTGTTGGCGAAAAGCGATACATCGTATCTCCCGTCCTCCCATCGCAAACCGGCGCGAAGATTGAGATTCGACTGGCTTGGGACCTGGGTATAGAGCGATTGGGTCACCCCGGTGCCGTAAGATGTCGTGAAGCTGTATTGCGCGTAGCTGTACAACTCGCTGCGGGCACCGAGGCGCAGGTCCCACGACGGCGTGACCGAGAGCGCCCACTTCGGCGCATATGGCGCACGCTGGCCCGCGGCATCGATGTTGGCGACCCCATTGTAGCTGAGTTCCGCGGGGGCGGGGAGGGACGGTGCGCGTGTGTAGACGGCATCATTGTAGTTGCCGTCGAACGTCAGCCTGATCCCACGGCCGAAATTGGCTGCGACGCTCCACTCGACGCCGCGCGCGCGGATGTCGCCCACGTTGGTCGCGCCGCGTTGCGGCGTCCCGTCCGGCAGGATGAACGAGATCGAGGTCTGGAAGCCCTTCAGTTTTTCTTGATAGGCGGCCAGCGACAGTGTCACATGACCGTCTAGCAACGCGGCCTTGAGCCCTGCTTCAATGTTGGTCGTCGTTGTGGGCTGCACGGCCGGGGCAAGCGGGTTCAGCGCCCGGTTGTTCAGGTCGAGCCCGCCCGCCTGGAAGCCGGTGGCATAAGTGACATAGGTCGTAACGTCGGGCGTGACCTTGTACGACACGCTCGCAGTGCCGGAGAGATTGTCGTTCGAGGTGGCGATGTCGAGCGGATAGCCCGTCGCCGCGACCGCCGTCGGATAGCCGGGCAGCGTGTAGCCGCGCCCGGCATTGCGCTGCACGGCGTCAACCGCGTTGTAGAATGCCAACAGCTGCGCGTTGCTGATACCCGCCGGCAGGGCGGGCGGCATCCGACTGGTATCTACCGGGCTGCTGCCGTTCTTGCGATCATAGGTGTAGCGCAGGCCACCGGTGAGATCGAGCGCATCGGTGGCGTGCCAGATCGCCTGCCCATAAGCGGCGGCGGTACGGTTCTCGACCGTGGTGTCCTCGATGATCTGCGCCCCGGTCAGTTGTGCGCGGAAGGAAAGCGGGATCGGCGTGAAGGCGTTGCCGGCTACCGTGTTGTAGGCGTTGTACCACGGGATCACGTCCGCACCGAACTGGTGCACGACATAATGATCCTTCAGGCGCGAATAGTAGAAGAACGCGCCGACCTGCCAGTCGATGGTCTTGCGGCCCGACGAGGCAAGCCGCAGTTCCTGGCTGAATTGGTCGCTGTGGCTGATCGCCATGTTCTGGTAAATATCAATTGGCGAATTGTCGCTGTCCTGCGGCGGATCGAACGACCAGCGCCGCCAGGCGGTGATCGACGTGAGCCCGGCCCAGCCGAAGTCGTAGTCGGTCGTCACTGATATCCCGGCGTTGGTGGTACGCATCTGGTTGTAGCTGTTCGTGATGCTGGTGCGCGCATCAACCTGCGGCAGCCAGTTCTGCACGCCACCAAAGTCGGCGAGCCGCGCAAGGGCCGTGCGGGCGTTCGTCACCCGCGCCTGCTGCGCCGCAGTCGTGTTGATGCCCCAATTGCCCGGGCCGAAGAGTTCGATGATGCCACCGCCGGAGCTGAACCCGGAGGAACTGTCGCGCTCGATGTTGAGGTCGCCTGCGACGTTCACTTTCAACGCGCCTGCATCGAGTAATAGTTGCTGGCGCACCCCCCACCGGCCGGTCCCCGCGGTCGTCGCCTCGTTCGTCGCGGTCGGCGCGTAGATGCCCTTTTGCAGGGCGGAGGCCCGGAAATCCGGTCGAAGCGGCGTATCGATCCACCCGTCGGCGCGGGTTCCGAAGGCGACGGTCCGGAACGCGACCGTATCGCTTATCGGCCCGGTCAGGATGACCTTGGCCTGCGCGAAGTCGTAGCGGCCGTAGGATAGTTCTACCGACTGGCTCGACGTGAAGCTGGGCTTGTTGAAGGTGATGTTGAGCGCACCGGCGGCGGCGTTGCGGCCGAACAGTGTCCCTTGTGGCCCGCGAAGCACCTCGAAACTCTGCACGTCGACGAGATCCTGTAGCACCTGTCCGGGGCGCGCCTGGTAGACGCCGTCGAAATAGACACCGATCGCATTGTCCAGCCCATCCGCCGCGGTCGGCGCGTATCCGATGCCGCGGATCGTGACGGAGAAGTTGCGCGGGTTGCCGCCGGTCGTGTTCAGGCCGGGCGTCTGGTCGACGATGCTCTGGAGATCGATCGTCCCCTTGCGCTCCAACGTCTCGCCGCTGATCGCCTGAATCGAGATCGGTACGTCGCGGATGTTTTCCGTACGGCGGCGGGCGGTCACCACGACATCGCCGGCGTCGGCGGCCGCATCGTCAACCACCGGTTCCCGTACATCGTCGCCGGGTCGCGTCGCTGCCCACGCGATCGACGGCAGCGAAAGCGCGGCCGCGGAAGCGAGCAGGGCGGCCGGCAGGGCGGATCGGTTCATGCGAAGACCCCCATCTTCTATATTCCTGATGTAATGAGGGTTTTGGGTCTCACATTCTAATCCCCATCGATTAACTAGGAAATCTTCGCGGTTGCCGTAGTTTTTCTGCGTCGCGGCTTTTTCGATCCAGTCCGACACTCCGGCCATCCAGACAGGAGGACGAGCATGGCGAAGATCGGGGTGCTGGACGTAAGTACGCAGGGGTTCGGCGCGATGGGCCTGTCGCATGTCTATGGGCAGGCGGATGAAGCGGAGTCGATCCGTACCCTCCATGCCGCGATCGATCTTGGCATCACCTTCTTCGACACCGCCACCGCCTATGGCAAAGGGCATAATGAAGAGCTGCTCGGCCGTGCGATCGCCGGGCGGCGCCAGAAGCTGGTGATCGCCAGCAAGTTCACGCACGGACAGGACGGCGAGGGACGCCGCGTCTCCGCGCGCGCGGCGGTCGAGGCCAGTCTCCGGCGGCTCGCCACCGATCATATCGACCTCTACTATCTGCACCGCGTCGACCTGGACGTGCCGATCGAAGAGTCGGTCGGGGAGCTCGGCCAGCTCCGCGACGAGGGCAAGATCGGCGGCGTCGGGGTGTCCGAGGCGAGCGCGGCGCAGCTTCGCGCCGCGCATACAGTGACCCCGCTGACGGCGTTGCAAAGCGAATATTCGCTTTGGACGCGCGAGGTGGAGGCGGAAATCCTGCCGACCACGCGTGCGCTCGGCATCGGCTTCGTCGCCTACAGCCCGCTCGGGCGCGGCTTCCTTGCCGGCGCGGGTCCGACCGAGGAGAACGACCGCAGGCGCATCCACCCGCGCTTCGAAGCCGAGGCCGTAGCCGCGAACAGCCGCCGACGTCGAACGATCGAGGATGTGGCGGAACGGCTGCATGTATCGCCCGCGCAGGTCAGCCTCGCCTGGGTACTCGCCAAGGGTGTCGTGCCGATCCCGGGCACGCGGACGGTCCGACATCTCGAGGAAAATTGGGCGGCGAACCGTATCGAGTTGGACGCGGCGACGATCGAGGAACTGGAAACCGCGTTTCCGCACGGCACCACGACCGGCGATCGCTACCCGGCGGAGCAGATGAAGGTCGTGCCGGCAGCGCCTGCGGCTGCGCTGGCCTGATGCCTGGCGTCGCCTCCCGCTGGCCCAGGGGCTCGCTTGGGCTGGCGAGCATCGTGGCCGTGTCGCTTGCGCTGCTGGTGCTGTTTGCGCCGGCGCGCCGCGCGACGGCCGGCAGGGAAGGACTGGCGCTGAGCGCGCCGTTACCGGATCGCGTGCCGCCGGGTGTCGTGTTGCGGGTCGGCGATCCCGTCACCCGCTGGGTGTTCGAACGCAACGGCTGGGACAAGCAATTGCCCTTCCGGATCGAATGGGCGGAGATCACCGGTGGACCCGACGTGACGGAGGCGTTCCATGCGGGCGTGCTCGACGTCGGCTTCGGCGCCAGCGTGCCGCCGATCCATGCCGTGTGGATGGGCATTCCGGCGCGCATCATCGCCTTCCGCGAATATGCGGATCGCGATCGTCGGCAGGCTTGGGTGTTCGGCATCGCGCCCAAGTCTAAGATTCGCGTCTTGAGCGACCTGCGCGGCAAGCGGATCGCTTTCAGCCCCAGCCAGGTGCAGGGGCAGGTGGTGATCGAAACGCTGAATGCGATCGGCATCGGGCGCGACGAAGTGACGCTGGTCGAACTGCCATCCAGCATCGGCGGCGACGTCTATACCAACGCGCTGGCGTCCGGCGCGATCGACGCCGCGCCGATCCGCAACGACCTGGTGGCGCAGCGCTACCTGCGCGATTACGGCCCGGACGGCGCGCACACTCTTCCGCATCCGCCGTTTCGCGACGACGGCACGAACGTCTATGTTCCCGAGGCGACGCTGACGGATCGCGGCAAGGCGGCAGCGCTGCGGGTCTTCGTGCGCTACTGGGGCCTCGCGCAGGCGTGGGCCAATGCGCATCCCGACGAACTGGCGCGCGGTTACTTCGCCGCGAAGCGTGGCCTGCCCGCCGCCGACGCGCTCGTTTCGGCACGCTACATCACCAACGTCTCGGTACCGCGCGATTGGACGGGGGCGACCGCCTACGAACAGGCGACGATCGACACGCTCGCTCCCGAAACGAAACGGCCGCACCTCGACGCAGCAACGCTGTTCGATCGCCGGTTCGAGAGGATCGCCGGCGACGCCGCCGCCCCACCAGGAGGAACGCGCTCATGAACGCTTACCCCGAGGACCTTCACGTGCGGCTGCGCCCCGCCGGCGTGGTGCGTGTCCGAACCGTGTCGACGCCAGCGGCGCAACCGGGCCTCGGCCCGGGCAAGCCGCTGCGCTACGGTACGTTGCTCGGGCCTGTGCTGCTGCTCGTCTACTGGACGGTGCTGTCGGCGACCGGTTGGCTTGATCCGCGGATGCTGCCCGCGCCCTGGACGGCGTTGACGACGGCGGCCGAATTGATCCGCGACGGGCGCTTGCAGGAAAATCTCGCGGTCTCGACTTGGCGGGCGATGGCAGGGCTGGGGCTCGGCGTCGCGATCGGCGCGACGCTCGCCATATTGTCCGGGCTGTCGCTGCTGGGTGGCTACGTGATCGACGGATTGGTGCAGATCAAGCGCGGTATCCCGACGCTGGCGCTGATCCCGTTCATGATCCTGTGGCTGGGCATCGGCGAGACGATGAAGGTGACGCTGATCGCCACGGCGGTGTTCTTCCCGGTCTACATCAACACGCACAATGCGCTGCGGGCGATCGACATCCGTCATGTCGAGCTTGCCGAGACGGTGCGGCTCAGCCGCTGGCAGTTTCTGCGGCACGTCGTCGTGCCCGGCTCGCTGCCGGGCTTCCTCACCGGACTGCGCTTCGGCGTCACGTCATCGTGGCTGGCGCTCGTGGTCGTGGAGCAACTGAACGCAACGAGCGGGATCGGCTACATGGTCATGCTTGCGCGCAATTACGCGCAAAGTGACGTGATGCTGGTCGGCCTCGTCGTCTATGCGCTGCTGGGCTTCGGGTCGGATGCGCTGGTGCGCCAGATCGAAAGGCGCGCGCTCGGCTGGCGCCGGACGCTCGGTCGATGAGCGCTTTGGCAGAAGCGCCCGCGGTGCGGGTTCGCAATCTCGTCCGTACCTTCACGACCAAGGGCGTGCTGGACGGTCTGGATCTCGATATCGCGCCGGGCGAGTTCGTCGCGCTGCTGGGCCGCAGCGGCTCGGGAAAGAGCACGTTGCTGCGCGCGCTCGCCGGGATCGACCACGAGGCGGAGGGCAGCGGCGAGATCATCCTGCCGGAGCGCCTGTCCGTCATTTTCCAGGATGCGCGACTGCTGCCGTGGATGCGGGTGCTCGACAACGTGCTGCTCGGCATGCCGGGCCGGTACGAACGCGGTCGCGAGGCACTGGCGGAGGTCGGGCTGGCGGGGCGGGAACAGGCGTGGCCGCATGAGCTTTCGGGCGGAGAGCAGCAACGCGTTGCGCTTGCCCGCGCGCTGGTGCGTGAACCGGAATTGCTGCTGGCGGACGAACCGTTCGGTGCGCTGGACGCGCTCACCCGCATCCAGATGCACGCACTGCTGCGTCGGCTCTCGGAACTTCATGATCCCGCAGTGCTGCTGGTGACGCACGACATCGACGAGGCGATCCTGCTCGCCGACCGCATCGTCCTGCTCGGCGAGGGCCGGCTGCTCGCCGACCTTGCCGTGGCACTGCCGTCCGGTGCCGCTGCCCGTCGCGAGCGGATCGCGGAGTTGCGGGCACTGCTTCGCAAGCTCCTCGGAGTTGAGGATCCGCCCGTCGATCTGGATGAGCGAGCGGTGCCCGTCGCAGCAGTCGGCGGCCGTCATGCGTGATGCGCGTCCCGCCCCCGTGCCCGACGTGGCGGCTGGCGAGGTGCGCTTCCAGGACCGCTACCGCGATGCGCTCGACCAACCCTCCGAGTGGAACGAGACCCTCGACACGCTGCTGTCGCACCGGTCGGTACGCGCGTATCTGCCCGATCCAGTGCCGGCGGGGACGGTCGAACTGCTCGTCGCCGCGGCGCAGTCGGCGGCGAGCTCGTCCAATCTTCAGCCGTGGAGCGTTATCGCCGTCGAGGACCCCGCGCGCAAGGCGCGGCTGGCGACGCTCGCGGGTGGGCAGCGTCAAATCCTTCAGGCGCCCTTGCTTCTCCTGTGGATCGTCGATCATCACCGGCTCGCCCGCAACGGAGAGCGGCTGGATACACCGGCTAGTGGGTTGCACTTTCTGGAGAGCTTCCTGCTCGGCGCGGTGGATACCTCGCTCGCGGCACAGAATGCGGTGGTCGCGCTGGAATCAATCGGGCTGGGCAGCTGTTACATCGGCGGCATCCGCAATCGACCGGCCGAAGTGGCCGCCGAACTCGGACTGCCGCGACGCACCTTCGCCTTGTTCGGGCTGACAGTGGGCTATCCCGATCCGGCGACGCCGGCAGCGGTGAAGCCCAGGCTGCCGCAAGAAGCGGTGCTGTTCCGCGAGCGCTATGACACGGACGACAGCGCCGCGGCGGTCGCCGCCTACGATCGGCGGCTGCGCAGCTTTCAACGCGAACAGCGCATGGTCGAGCGCGACTGGAGCGAGCAGGCCAGCCAGCGCGTGCGCGGCGCCGAGGCACTCGCCGGCCGCGACCGGCTGCGCGCGACGCTCAACCACCTCGGTTTCCGGCTCGATTAGCCATCCTTCCCGACCCCACCAGCACGGAGTTCCCATGTCGAACGCATCCGAATATCTCTGGTATATCCCCAACCAGCTCGAGGGCGGCCATCGCGGCGACGTCTCCGAAGGCGACCCCGCCAGCCTGGACACGCTGACCCGACATGCGCTGTCGCTGGAGCGACACGGCTGGGACGGGGCGCTGATCGGAACGAGCTGGGGTCGGCCCGACACGTTCACCGTGGCGACTGCGCTCGCGGCGCGGACGAGCAGCTTCGAGCCGCTGATCGCGATCCGTCCGGGTTACTGGCGACCGGCGAATTTCGCCTCTGCCGCTGCGACGCTCGACCAGTTGAGCGGCGGGCGCGTGCGCATCAACATCGTGTCCGGGCAGGACAATCTTGCCGCTTATGGTGACAGCGAGGGTGACCAGGCGCATCGCTACGGCCGGACGAAGGAGTTCATGCGGCTGGTGCGCCGGCTCTGGACCGAGACGGACGTGACGTTCGACGGCGAACACTTCCAGGTCGCAGGATCGACGGTGACGCCGCGGATCACGCCGCGGCAGACGGCGCAGGGCACAAGGCTTCATCCGCGCCTGTACTTCGGCGGCGCCTCGCCAGCTGCGGAGCGTGTAGCGGCGACGGAGGCGGACGTGCAGCTGTTCTGGGGCGAACCGCTCGACGGTGTCGCGGAGCGGATCGCGCGGCTCAAGCGGCTTAGCCGCGATCTCGACCGCGATCTGCCGCCGCTCGAATTCGGCCTGCGGATTACCACGCTGGTTCGCGACACCAACGAGCAAGCGTGGGCCGATGCCGAGGCGAAAGTGGATGCGATGGCCGCCGCACAGGGCGTCGTCGACGAGCATCGCCGTGCCAAGGCGGTCGGGCAGCAACGCCTGCTGGACCTGCACAGCCGCGGCGAGGTACTCGACGACAATCTCTACACCGCCCCGGGTCGCTACGGCGGAGGCGGCGCGGGGACGACCTGGCTGGTGGGGTCGGCCGAGGATGTCGCACGTTCGCTGCGCAAGTACCGCGAGCTCGGGGTCACCACCTTCGTGCTTTCCGACACTCCTTACCTTGCCGAGATCGGGCGGCAGGGCGATCAGTTGCTCCCGCTGCTGCGGGATCGTCCCGTCAAAACCGGTCAGCCGCACGAAACCCTGTCGGTGGCGTGATCCCGGCATAGGAGACCGCGGCGACGGAGCCTCCGGATCGAACGAGCTCGCCGCGCGTCGGGACGCCGGGCCGTGGCGGGTTCGTGGGCCTCGAGCGCGGACGCTCAAAGCCCTATGGAGCGCGTCGTACTGCAAAGATCCAAGGAGACTGACTATGAAGACCGCGATTGTCACCGGCGCCACCTCCGGGATCGGCCAGGCGACCACGAAGGCGCTGGTGGATGCGGGCTGGCAAGTGATCGCCACCGGCCGACGTGCCGACAGGCTCACCGCGTTGGTAGAGGAATATGGCGATCGCGTGCACGCCGCCGTCTTCGACATCCGCGACGATGCGGCACGCGACGCCGCGCTCGACGTGTTGCCGACGTCGTTTCGCGGCATCGACCTGCTGGTCAACAACGCCGGTCTCGCGCTGGGCACCAGCGCGGCGCAGAGCGCTGATCTCGACCAATGGCGCACGATGATCGACACCAACGTCACCGCCCTCGTCTCGATCACGCACCGGCTGCTGCCCGGGCTTATCGAGCGCAAGGGTGGGATCGTGAACATCGCGTCGGTTGCGGGCACCTACCCCTATCCGGGCGGCAACGTATATGGCGGCACCAAAGCCTTTGTGCAGCAGTTCACGCTGAACCTGCGCTCGGACCTCCACGGCACGGGCGTCCGTGTCAGCGCGATCGATCCGGGAATGGTGGAGACCGAGTTCACGCTTGTACGTACCAGCGGCGACGAGAGCGCTTCCGACACGCTCTACGCCGGTGCGGAGCCGATGACCGCCGAGGACATCGCGGCGACCGTGCTGTGGATCGCGACGCTGCCGCCGCACCTTAATATCAATCGCCTCGAGCTGATGCCGGTTACGCAGTCGTTCTCCGGATTCCAGGTCGCGAGGAAGAGCTGAACGTTGCTGGGCCGCCATCGCCACCGGCGGCCCACTGCGCTTAGTGACAAGATGCCGGCGCGCGTCAGCATTGACGGCCGGTGACGAGATCGAACCTGCGATCCGAAGGATTGCCACCCGTCGCAAGCGGAGTTGTTAAGGAACACCCTCTCGGGAGCCAAGCATGTCGAGCGTGATGACCCATCGTGGCCTTGACGTCGGACATTTTCGATGTGCCTTATAAGTACAGGGCAGTCAGCCTTCCATTCGATACGTGCAAATATTGCGTCAGCCCGTCAGCCCTGACAAGAGCCGCGGGCACCACCGCCGCTGGACGAAGATCATGTCCAGGCGGATCGTGAACTGATTGCACGTCGTCGTCCCGATCTGGCCAGTGCCGATCGCCTTTCGCGCGGTCCGTTTCCTCTGCTGCGCCAGTCATATTCGCGAGGTAGCAAATAAACCCTGAGTGACACCGCCCCGTCATTGGAGTCTTTCTATAATATTCCGGCGCATGAGCGATTTTCAGGGGTCAGGGCATGAAGAACCTACGTATTGGTAAAAAGCTGGCATTGTGCTTTGCGCTTTTATTTGCGGGGGTTCTGGCGATTGGCGGGGTCGCTCTGTATAATCAGGCCCGTCTGAGCAGCGTCGCCACCGACCTCGGTGTCGATCGTCGTGCCAAGCTGGAGGCCCTCGCTGCCATCAGCACGGCTATGTCTGACTATCGAATAGCCGAGGCAAGCAGCATTCTCGCCATCGATCCGGCGAAGCTGCGGCAAGCCGAAGTATCGTTAACGGCACAGCGCGCGGTGATCGCCAAAAAGCTAACCTTCCTCGATACGCGCATCAACAAGCCCGCGACGCGCGCCATCGTCGTTAAGTTCAAGTCGGAGTGGGCCGACTACCAGCGGAAGTCCGACGCGATGTTGGTCGATGCGCAACAGAACCGAAAAGCTCCTGCCGCGGCGCTTTATCAAGCCAACGAGGCCGCGTACGAGCATACCAACGCACTTGCAGTCAAGGCACGGCAGGTACAGTCGGATACCATGGCTGGCATCGCCGGCGATGCAGCGGTGCTCGATCGCTGGAGTCGCCTGCTGATGATCGCCGTCGTCTTCATCGTCGCTGCCTTGTTGCTGGCCGTGCTGAACGCGCTGGTTCGGGGCATTGCCCGGCCGCTGACCGAAATGACGGGCGCGCTCGGGCAGCTGGCGGCGGGCCGCATGGACGTGCAGGTGCCCGTCGAGGAACGCGACGACGAAGTAGGCGATCTTGCGGCGGCGATGACGGGGCTGCGCAATCAGTTGGTCGCTGCCGAGCGGTCGAAGCAGGAACAGGCCGCGCTGATCGTCGACAGCATCGGCAGCGGGTTGGATGCACTATCCCATGGTGACCTGACTGCGCGCGTCGATGCCGATCTTGCCGGGCCGTTCGCCAAGCTGAAGCACGACTTTAACGACGCGATGGCAGCGGTATCGACTGCGATGGGCGCGGTATCGGTCAGCGCGTTGGGCATTACGAACGGGGCTGGCGATATTCGTCAGGCCTCGGATGACCTGTCGCATCGCACCGAGCAGCAGGCCGCCTCGCTCGAAGAGACCGCCGCTGCGATGGAAGAGATCACCTCCAATGTGAAGCAGAGTGCCGAAAGCGCCGCGCGGACCAACGTCATGGTCGTGGAAACCCGCCGCGATGCGGAGCAATCGGGTGAGGTGGTGCAGAAGGCAATGGACGCGATGAGCGGCATCGAGCGCTCATCCAACGAGATCAGCGAAATCATCGCGGTGATCGACGGAATCGCCTTTCAGACGAACCTGCTCGCACTCAACGCCGGCGTCGAAGCGGCGCGGGCCGGCGATGCCGGCAGAGGCTTCGCCGTCGTCGCCTCCGAAGTCCGCGCCCTGGCGCAGCGCTCCGCCGACGCCGCCAAGGACGTGAAGACCCGCATCAACGCATCCTCCGAGCAGGTGCGGCTGGGCGTTTCACTCGTCGGCGAAACGGGCAAGTCGCTGACCCGCATCATCGGCCGGATCGGTGAGATCGACGGTTTGATATCGGAGATCGCAGGCGCTGCGGAGCAGCAGGCGACCGGCCTGCAACAGGTAAACACCGCCGTCTCGGAAATGGACGGCGTGACCCAGCAGAACGCCGCGATGGTAGAACAGGCGACCGCCGCCGCGCGCAGTCTGGCAGACGAGGCGAACACCCTCGCCAGCGAAGTGGCGCGCTTCACGCTCGACGCGGGTGTCGCACAAACAGTCGCCGCGTCGCCGGTCCACAAGTTACAGGCCAGGGCCGCAGAAGCCGGTCGCATCGGGTTCCGTCCCGCCCGCCGTTTCGTGAAAGCGATGCCGCCGATCACGCAAGGCAATCTCGCCATCGCTACCGATGATTGGTCGGCGCTTTGACGCACGATCCGGGAGCGCGCGAGAGACATGGCCGCGCGTCAAGTCATCGCCTTCCGGTTTGGCGCTCGTTGCCCGGGGTTTATAGCATCGCCGTTCACGAGCTCGCGCATGGACCTTCGGCACTCGGCTTCCCAGCGTCCCGGCGTCTATGAAAGGCGTGGTCAATCTGCGCGGGATCGTGCTGCCGTTTCCGGACCTGCGCCACCGCCCGACCGGGGAAGCCCGACCGCCCCGCATGACATGTCATCATCGTCGTTCAGGTGACGCAGCAGCAGGGCCTGACCGTCGAGGCGGTCAACGACATCGTCACAATCGGTCTGGAAATGTACAGTCGCTACCTGAAGACACCGGCGAGCGGCCGAAGTTCCTGACGGGCCTTGCAAGCCACGGCGGCGTGATGGTGCTGATGCCGTCGCTCCAAGCCGCGGCGGCCGGTCGTCGGATTGCGAAAATCGGCGTGAAGCGGTTGCGACTGGCTGTGCGTGAATCCATGGCGACGACGGAAACGGGGCAAGCCGGCGCTTCTCGGTGCTCGTCGCGGCGTTGAGCCAGCCGCGGTGACATCAGCTTGGCCGTGCGTCACGGCCGAGCTGATTGCTCGCAAAGGAGTACCCGGCGGGCCGAGGCACTCCGTAGGATCAGGCCGTTTCCGAATGACGCACGATCGCTTCGCAAATCTCGTGCGTTGCCAGGATCGATGCGGCGTCCACGGGTCTGCGCTGGCCTGCCGCATGCAAGAAGTCGTCGCACATCGCCTCGAAGCCACGTTGCCGTCCAACCGGGATCCAGTCGCCACGGCGGTGGACGTTTTTCATCGCGCGCGCTTCGATGCGGTCGGCGAGGTTCAGGACGGTGTGGCGAGCGCCTCCGCCAATTACATCCAGACGTTCCTCGCCAAGCCCGCTATCACGATGCATCGTGCCGATCGCGCTGAACCCGTCGCCCGCCAGCATCAGAGTGATCGCGTGAAGCAGGCCGTCCACGACATGCGTTTCGATCACGCGTCGGCGGATTGGGGCCGGGGCCAGGAACAGCAACGTATCCACCACGTGAATGAAGTCGTCATAGACCACCCGCCGCGCCACGTCGGGCTGGCGATCGCGATGCTTTTCCATGACGATGAGGCTGGCATCCACGCCGCGCAGGGCGACATAGTCCGGTGCGAAACGACGGTTGAAGCCGACCGCCAGCGGCGTTCCGCGGTCCATCGCCAGTTCAACCAGCGCTTCGGCGTCGCCGAGATTGTCCGCGAGCGGCTTGTCGACGAAGGTCGGGACATTCTGTTCTAATAGGAGCCTGACGAGTTCGGCATGCGCCGTCGTTGCGGCGTGCACAAAAGCGGCGTCGAAGGTCGTGGTGGCAAGCGCCTGCGTGGCGCTGTTGTATCGATGTGCGACACGAAAGCGACTGCCGACTTCGTCGAGCACCGCCTGATCTCGCGTCGCCAAGTGGATTTCCAAATCAGGCCGCGTGTACAAAACCGGGAGGTAGGCCTTGCGGGCGATGTCACCCAACCCGATCAGGAGGACGCGCATTCTATATCCCTTCGTCAGGCGTACGCGCCCGTCATTTTCGAGCAGAGGTGCCTTGCGGCCGACGTGCCCAGATCAAGGTGCCCGCCATCTGGTCGACGCCGAAGACGCCTTGGTGCGGGGGAGAGCGATGGCGCCCTGAGGTCAACGCCAGCTGGTCGCTCGCCGGATAGCTCCGTCGACGGGCACGTCGTGCAATTGCCGGTAGCGCGCCTCGACGAGGCTGAACAAGCCGAACGCCAGCAATCCCATGCCGACGATCAGGTCGAACGGGCTGGTCAGCCACGAAAGCACGCGTTGCATGCCGCCCGCCTCGGCCGCTTGTTCTTCGATGCCGGCCCTTGCGAGAAGGTAGCCGCTGATGAGGAACACCAGGCCGCGTGCCGCATATCCTGCACGCCCGCTCCACTGCACCCACGGCTGCTTCGCTACAGCGGGTTCGAGGTAGCGCAGGAACGAGCCTTTCGCGGCCTTGGCGAGCTGAACCGCGCCAAGCGCGGCCAGCACCAGTGCACCGAGGAGGACCAACGCCCAGCCGCCCGGTAACTGCATGGCCGTCCGCGCTCCCTCCTGGGTTCCGTCGCCGGAGGAAGCCACGCCGCGCATCAACTGGACCGCCTGCCACGCGAGCAACAGGTGGATAGCGCCACTTACGCCCGCGCCTGCCCGTTCCATCGCGCCTTTGCGATCGGAGCCGTGACGCTCGATGTCGAGGGTGGCGTCGGCGAGTCGCCATATGCCGTACGCGGTCAGTCCGGTGGCGATCACACCCAGCAGCACTTGGCCGCCGCCCTGGCCGAGATATTCGATCGCGCCACTGGGATCTTCCGCTCTGCCGGTCCGGAGGATGAGCAAGGCAATGACGAGGTAGAGCAAGCCCCGCGTGGCGAAGCCGATCCGCGTAAGGGCCGTCAGGCGCGAGCTGGCGTTCATGCAATCTCCTTTAGCCGACCAAAACAAGAGCTAAGCGATCTCGTTCCAGCATTGGAACGGCATGCTTGATCTGCGACGGCCGCAAGCCTGTGTGAGCGGGCGTGCTCCACCTGCGCTGGCTGCAATCCTGGATGCTAACCGCAGGCGTCCACCGCATGTCGGACGAGGCAACAGAACAATGGCCGGGGCTGCCGTTGGCGGCCCCGACCATCGTCTAGCTCAGCGCGCCGTCAGAACGACGAGACGCGGGAACGCCGCGAATTGTGGCCGCCGTTGCGGTACAGGATGTCGGCCACTGTCTGCGACGAGAGTTCGTCGGTGTTGGAGTTCACCGTGACGAGCACGCCGCCCTGGCCGAGACGATCACCATAATAATCGGCATCCTCCCGATCGACGCCGTGCTTGCCCAGCGTCTCGTTCAACGTGCCTGCCGCGGCCCCGGCAGCGGCGCCGATCGCCATCGCCCCGGGTACGGCCGACGCCGCGATCGCGCCTGCCGCGATCAGCGGGCCGACGCCCGGGATCGCCAGCGCCGCCACGCCGAGCCCCGCACCCAACGCGCCCCCGCCAAGGATACCGCGGGCGATGCTGCCATGTTCTTCGTCGGTGACCTCACCGTCTGCGTCCGCTGTGGTCGTCACGCTTCCGCGCTGGGTGACGACGGACAGCGCATGATCGGGAACGCCTGCGTTGCGGAGATCGGCGACGGCGCGCTGCGCCTCTGCCTGGGTATCGAAGATGGCCGAAGCCGTTTGCGTGTTCATGCTCGTCACTCCCTGGCTTAACGAACCGCACCGCGGCGAAACAGGTTGATGATGGCGAGCAACACGATCGCGCCGAGCAGTGATACGACGACCGACTGGATGCTGATTTCACCGCTGGTGATCGGCGCGCCACCGATCAACGGGGTGACGATGAAGCCGGCGAGCAGCGCGCCGACGATACCGACGACGATGTTGAGCAGGATGCCCTGCTGGCCGTCCGTGCGCATGATCATACTGGCTACCCAGCCGATCAGCCCGCCGACGATAAGGAGAATGATGAAGCCCATGATCGGTCTTTCCGTCTGTTGAATGATGCGGCTTAAACGAGGCGGGGAGGGCGCGCGTTCAATATGCCCAATCCGTCCGGGGCGACGCGCTAGTGTCACAGCACTATCACGAGTGGTGCAGACCAAGGGAACGGCGGTGCCCTGTGCCGGGTTGAGCAGCGATGAAATCGCCCCCGACCTCGCCCGACCGGCAGCCCAATCTGCGCCATCTGGAACAGTTGATGGCGCAATTGCTGGACGGCGTGATCCTGCTGGATCCTACCGGCGTCATCCTCAGCGCCAACGCTGCTGCCCTTGCCATGCATGGTGTCGACGCGGTCGAGGCGCTCGGCGCTACCGCAGAGGATTATGCTGCGCGTTTCACCTTGTGGACGGCAGATCATCGGCAATTGCCGCACCGCGACTATCCGATCTTCAAGGTCCTTGCCGGCCAGAGCATCCCGGACATGGTCGTGGAAGTCGCCCCGGCCGGAGAGGACGAGGCGCGCTGGGTCCATCAGGCGCGCGACGTGACGATGGACGTGGACGGCGGCGAGCCGGACTATCTGGCGGTCGTGCTGAGCGATGTGTCGAGCCGGTACGATGCGGAGGCACGGTTCAATGCGATGTTTCGCGCGAATCCCGCGCCGGCGATCATCGTCCGGCAGCGGGATATGAAGCTCATCGCCGCCAATCCCGGCTTCCTGGCGCTCACCGGCTTTCAAAAAGACAATCTGGTCGGCCGATCGCTGTTTGGCCTGGACCTGATCGGTGGCTTGCCGGATCGCACCGCCGTGCAGCGGCAGATCGAAGCCGGCGACGTCGTGTCGCAAATGGAGGCCAGGTTGCTGGCAGCGGACGGCTCACGAAGATTGGTGCTCTTCGCCGGCCAGCCGATCGACGTCACGGAAGAGGATGCATTGCTTTTCACCTTCGCCGATCTCCAGCCACGGCACGAAGCCGAGCAGTCGCTCGCTGCCAGCGAGCGGCACCTGCAGGCCGTCTTCGAGATGGCTCCGGTGGCAATGGCGATCACCCGTGCCTCCGACCGCTGCATGACGAGCGTCAACACTGCGTTCTGCGCGCTCACCGGACATGAGGCGAGGTCGATGGTGGGGCGTACGGGAGAGGAGATCGGCCTGTGGAGCAATGCGGAGCAACAGCGAGAAGCCGAGCTGGACCTGTCGAGCGACGGAGCAATACGTGATCGGGAGATACGAATCTTATCGCACTCGGGAATGCCGGCAGACTGCCTCGTGTCCGCAGAAACGATCCATGTCCATGGCGACGCGTGCGTGCTGTGGGTGCTTCAGGACGTAACCGAACGCCGCCGGAGCGATGCCGAACTCGGCGCAGCGATCGACGAGGCGCTGAAGGACGCGAGCTGGCTAAGTCGCTCCATCCTGGACCGGCTGGCCACACTCCGCAGGCCGGCCCCGCATGTGGCACCCGTTGAACTCAGCCCGCGCGAGCGCGAGATACTGGACCTTGTCTGCGACGATCTGAACGACCTGGCCATCGCCGATCGTTTGGCGATCTCGCGCAACACCGTGCGTAACCATGTGGCCAGCATCTATGCAAAGATCGGGACGAACCGGCGGAGTGGCGCAGTGGTCTGGGGGCGCGAGCGTGGCATGGGTTCTAAGCGGGACTGATGTCTCGCGGCCACGGCGGGGTCGCCTGGTGGGTGCCGCGGCCGTCAGGAAAGGACTAAGTGGAGGCGCTGACCGCCTAGGGCTGGAGCGCGCGAGCGGGCATCTACCATCAGCTTCGGGCGTTGGTGCCCGGATGCACCAAAGCTGCTTCGTCGCCCGGCGAGCTCGAACGTGATGGCGAGCGGGTGCTGAGTTGGACGGCGTGTGATCAACTGCGTAAGGAAGTTGCGGATGGGACTGTTGCGAACGTTTTGTCTGATTTCGGTTGTGGTGTCGTTGATCATCGGTGCGGTAGCCTATGTGGATGGCACGCCGATCGGTGCGCTTGTTCCACTGTGTTTCGGCGCAGTGGCATTGGTCGTCGTCCTGCCGTTGCCGGCATATGAGCGCGCCAGAAGGGGCAGAGTGATGGCCGCGTGCCTGTTCTATACCGCCGCTGCCGCGCTTTCCTTCATCATTGCGAATGTTCTGGATACGAGTACCGTCAATCTGTTGCTGTCGGTTCCGCCGTTGAGTGGCGCCGTCCTGTCGGCTTGGGCGCTGAAGACCCGACACCGCAGGAGAGTGGCCGGGTTCTCCAATTATTACGATGCCTAGGAAGCTTGCTATCGATCCCCGGCGCTACCATTGACGGCGAAGCGCGCGCAACGCAGCGACGCTTTCCCGGCGCGCCCGTGCCAGGCGATCATCTTCGCCAGCGATTATCGGGGCCGGAGATACGTCGGGCACTTCGAGGGCAGCCGGTCTCACCCGCGGGAGCGCAAGTGGCACAGCATTTTGGGCCAGATTCGTGGCCTGCACGGCTTCCGGCTTCCGGGCGTTCTGCAGCGCGACCGGATCGATGACCTCGCCGTCCGTCGCCGCAGAAGCAAGTGAGGTGCCGGCTCGCCATGTATCCGGTCGTGACCGCAACCTGAGCGACGCTCGCTTGCTGCCATTCCTTGCACCGACACTGCGCCGGGACGAGGGTGCGGCGATGGCTGATGCCTTGTCAGGTTCAGCATCAACGTTGGCCGCCGGAACGCGATCGGCGAGCGCGTCCCTGCTTGCCAAAACCGGCGATAGCGCAGTAGCCGGCGGCGTTTTTTCGATTGCTCGTTCTGTCTGGGAAGGGAGCAGCAGGAAGGCGGTGGTGCCCAGCATGGCAAGAACGAAGGCCGCACCGATCGTGACGGATGCCTGGGGTGAGCGCAGAACTTTGGTGAACGCAGAACGGCGTCGATCGAGCCGGCTCTCGATCAGGGGTGGCTGCGCATCGTCGCGCAGGCCGAGGATGATCGCGAAATCTGCGTTCAACTGCTCGTCGTCGAAGGCGCGTGGAGGGTTCATCATTGTCTGCCCGTAGGGTGATGGTCCCGCGTCGCGACACCTGATCGCGGCTGTGGTGCGAGGGCGTGGTCGCCTCCGCACGTGTCCACGAACCAGAAATCGTCGCGCTCGATGCCGATCGCGGTGAGTCGGTCGGTGCGGAACGCACCGGTATCGATGCCGATACGGTTCGATCGCACGTCCGGGCCGCCTTCGATGATCGTGTGCCCGTGCACGACCGTCAGGCCATGATCCAGCTCCGATTCAAGGAAGTCGTCGGTGATCCACAACATGTCGCTGGGATCTTGTTGCCTGAGCGGTATCGCGGGCCTGATACCGGCGTGCACGAACACGAAGCTGTCGTGCTGATAGTAGAGCGGCAGCTGGTCGAGCCATGCCAGCGCCTCCGGGCCGACCACCTTGGCGGCGTTGCGCAGGTCGAGCTTGGTGGCGTCGGCGGTGAGCAAAGCCGAATCGACACCCCAGCCGAGCAGCGTTTCACGACCGCCAAATTCGAGCCACGCCCGGTAGGCCTTCAGGTCGCCGCGCAGCGCCTGCACCATCATTTCCTCGTGGTTCCCCTTCAACACCACAAAGCGGTCGCTGGCGGCAGTCAGCTTCATGCATCCTTGCACCATGCTGGCGCCGTCGCCGCCGCGATCGATGATGTCACCCAGCAGAATGATCTTCGTCGCGCGCGGCGGCCGGCTAGCCTGATCACGCCTAATGCAGGAGATGACCATGGTGAACAGATCCATGCGGCCGTGGACGTCACCGATTGCGTAGATCCGCTCGATCGCTTCATCCGTGCCGTCGCGTTCCATATCGGTCAGACGCTCTCATCCTTATCCAGCAGGCGTTACATGCCGCCGCGCGGCCCCAGACCGACCGAAAGTGCCGCCCCGGCCGATAGCGCAGCGGCCCCGCGCGACAGGCCCGTGGTGACAAAGCCCGTCAGGCGCATTTGCGTTCCCGCGATCCTTTGCGAGGCACCCGCGAACAATTCGTGAGCCGCCGATACCTGTCGGGTCGCGGCGCTCGAATAATGGTACGACGCTACGAGGAAGGCTTCGTGTCCGAGCGAGAACGATGCTCCCGTCGAGGCCGCGGGTCCGTCGCGCAGCGCGAAGGCGTTCGTATCGCCCAGGAACCGGTACGTGAACGAGGCGAAGGGCGTGACCGACCCGAGAGGCACGGACACGTCGGCGCCCACCGCGTAATCGTTCGCACCGCTGGAAAGGCCGCTGCTGGCGCTCGCCGTATTGATCTTGGCGCGTCCCGATAGCTCGACCTCGACCGGCGAGCCCGCCGGCGCGATCGTATAGGCAGCCCCGAGCGTCAGGTCGCCAAACCCCTCAACCGTCCTCTTCGCGGCCGAGGTATTTGGCGCGATAAGCACCGGGGTGGCATCGATGCCGGTGAACACCGTCGACCGGCTGCGAATCTGCATCCACGGCAACGAGGCGGAGAGCGTCAGGTTGTCGACGTGAACGCGGGCGCTGAGCGCGGAACTCCAGATCGTTGTGGTGGAGTTGGTGCCGAACTTGCCCGCCGCGTACAAAGTGCCGAGCGACAGGTCGACGTTCGTGCCGTCGCCGCCAAGTCGCTCCATGGCCTGCGGCACGCTGCTCGCCGATACGGTCGCCGTGGCACTGGACGGAGAAATCGCGCTACCGGCGTCGAGGCTGACCTTCTGCCACGCAGGGCGATCATTGGACGGTCGGTCCTGCGCGAACGCCGGAACGGCAATGACCGCCGCTAGCGAGGCCGCCCCATGCAACACGTTGATCTTCATGCCATCTCCTCGTCGCGGTGTTAGCGCCACAATCGCGATCGCATGGCTGCTTCCGCTTCATCGTGACGTCGAGAGCGCGCCGGGCGCGTCTGCATGGAAGTGGGACTCGTTGGACCTGCCGAAGTTCCAGGCCGATCATTGCCCCGCCGACGGACTGGAACGGCTTCCGCCCGATTCATCCAAGCCGCTGCGCCCCGATATCGTGGGAACTTCGGAATCCGCCCTCGCTTTTGAGAGAACGGAAGTTAGGCGAGGGCGGGCGTGGGCCGTGCCGTTCCACTCGCGAGGAGTGCGTACCGACCGTCTGGCGAACGAATGTTGAATGCTTATGCCCTTGTCGTGGCGAGATGGTGCAGCACGATACCCGATGTCGTCGCGACGTTAAGCGAGTCGAAGGCCGCCGCCATGGCGATCCGCAGGCTGAGTGTCCGTCGGAGAAGGTCAGGGGCAAGGCCGGGGCCCTCCGCGCCCAGCAGCATCGCATTGCGTCGTGTCGGACGCCAGTTCGCCAACAGCGTCGTACCCGCAGGACTGAGCGCGACCGGCGCGAACGCGTGGCGCTCCAGCAAGGCGAGCACATCCTCGCCGCGGCTCAGCCGGGCAGTGGGAACCAGCAGCGAGGCGCCGACCGACACGCGGATCGCCTTCCGGTATAGCGGATCGCAGCAGTCCGCGTCGAGCAGCACGGCCGCCATCCCGAATGCAGCGGCATTGCGGAAGATGCCTCCCATGTTGTCGTGGTTGGCGATGCCGGACAGCACTAAGACGTCGCCATCGCCTTGCACGTTGGAAAGAAGCACGTCCGCGTTCGGCACGTCCAACCGTGATCCGACCGCCAGAATACCGCGATGCATTGCAAACCCGGCGATCGTATCGAGCACCTCTTGTGCAGCCACGAAGACGGGCACGTCCTCCGGCAGCATCATCAGGAGCGATTGAAGCCCATCCAGGCGCTTCGCGGCGATCAGCATTGAAAGCGGGCGGTGCAGCGAACTGCCGACCATTTTCTCGACGACCACCTTGCCTTCGGCGATGAACAGCCCAGCCCGCCCGACGAGATCGCGCTCGCGGATGTCGCGATAGCGCTCGATCCTGGGGTCGTCCGGATCGTGTATCTCGATGAGCATCGGCATAATATCGTGGCTCAGGCGAAGGAGAGAGGGGCGCGCCGTGCCTCGTGGAGGGTGACATCTCGCATCACCCGCGGTCCGATCGACAGCATGCTATCCTCGAACCGGGATCGACGGGTTTATTGCTGCGGCGGCGCTTCCTTCTGTGGCGCAGGTGCTGCGCCTTGCGCACGGTTCATGTTTTCGACCTCGGCACTGGTCTTGAAGTCGAGCAGTTCCACCTGGAAGACGAGATCGGAGTTGGCTGGGATGGGTCCCGATGCCTGCGCCCCATATCCCATCGCGGCGGGGATGCAGAAACGTGCGACGCCGGAGCGCGCCATCGTCTGCAATCCCTGCGAAAAGCCCGGAATGACGCCGTCGACCGGCAAAGGCGATCGCATGCCCTGATCGAATACCGCCCCCGTCGCCGCGAGATAGCCGATGTAGTTCACCAGCACGACATCGCCGGTGCCCGGCTTGGCACCGGTGCCGGCCCTCAGCATCGTCGATCCCAAGCCGGACGGCGCCGTTGTGGAACACAGACGCTGGCCGACGGGCACAACCGGGTTCAGCGGCAATGCGATGATCGTATTGTCCGTCTTGACGGGGGCGGGCGCGACGACACGCGGCTTCTGCCGCCGGGGCGGCGCCGCATCGGCCGGCAGAGGCGCGGCGAGCATCGGCACGATCGCGGCGAGGAAGAGGCGGGATGAGCGGTGCGAAAGGATAGGCATGGCCGGGCTATATGAAAGCCTTGCGGCCCGCGCCACTTCGATTGACGCCACCACGCGCTGTGAAATGCGAAGATCGCCGGCGTGGCGGCTGGCCGGGTCGGCGCAACCTATGTGGATTTATGGCTTAACGTATGCATATGGAGAATATCATCGGTACTAAAATTGTCCACACGATCGCCGGAGTGGGTGACGCAGATGACGGTCTTTGTTGTAGACAGTTGATACAATATCATTTGTAGCATCAGAATGTTGGCTGGATCGAGACCTGAGGACGGCTCGTCGAGCAGCAGGATTGGCGTATCCTTCAGAATGGCCCGCGTCAGGCCGATCCGCTGGCGCTCTCCGCCGGACAGCGCCGTGCCGCCTTCCCCGACCATCGTGTCGTAACCGGCCGGTAAGGCGGCAATGAAATCATGCGTGCCCGATGCGCGTGCCGCCTGCTGAACATCTGCGAACGTGGCGTCGCGGCGGCCCAGTGCGATATTGTCCGTAATCGTGCCGGCGAAGAGGTGCACGTCCTGAAAAACGAAGCTGACGAGAGCGTCAAGATCGTCCTCGCGCAGGTCACGAACATCGACACCGCCGATCTCGATCCGCCCGGCGTCCACGTCCCGAAAGCGTGCCATCAGCGCCAGCATGGTGCTCTTGCCGCAACCGGACGGCCCGACGATCCGCACATATTGTCGTTCCGCGATGGTGAAGGACACATTGCGCAGCACCGGGTGCGCCGGATCGTAGGCGAAGCTCACGTCCACGAAGCGGATGTCGAAACCGTCGCCAAGATGTGGACTTCAGAGCCAAATCGGTTCATCGTCCACCCGATCCACCAGATGCCGGGACTAAACACCTCGTGGGCGAGGACCGCGACAAGCGGACCTTCGTTCAGCCAATAGAGCGGCATAAGAACGCTGCTGGTGACGTGCTCCCCGTTTTCAGGCCGCTGATAACTTAGCTTCGGTGTCCATATGCCCCTGGCGGGGGCGTTTCGTAAACTCGGCGGGTGCCATTCCGCCAAGACTGCTGTGCGGACGCACGGTGTTGTAGTCCGTCCGCCATGCCTCGATGATCCGTCTCGCCGCAGCCAGCGAGGGGAACAGGTGTTCGTTCAGACACTCGTCGCGCAAGCGACCATTGAACGATTCCACAAAGCCATTCTGCTGCGGCTTCCCCGGGGCGATGTAGTGCCACTCGACCCCGGTGTCCTGACACCAGGCGAGGACGGGATGACTGGTCAACTCGGTGCCGTTGTCGCTGACCACCACGCACGGCAGCCCGCGACGCTCGGCGATGGCGCTCAACTTGCGAACAACCCGCCGACCCGACAGCGAGGTATCGACGATGCATCTCAGGCATTCCCGGCTGTAGTCGTCGATGACGTTGAGCATACGGAACCGCCGGCCGCAGGCCAACGAGTCTGACACGAAGTCGAGAGACCAGCGCTGATTGGGTTCCTGCGGGATCGCCATCGGCGCCCGCTTTCCCAGCGCGCGCTTGCGGCCACCACGCTTGCCCACCGTCAGTCGCTCCTCGCGATACAGCCGATACACCTTCTTCAGGTTCATGCCTTTCCCCTCGCGCCTGAGCAGGATCGCCAGCCGCCGTTAGCCGAACCGGCGGCGCTCGTTGGCGATCTCACGCATCGGCTCACGGACAGCATCGTCCTTCCCGCGAAGCGGCTCATATTGCCATGCCGACCGGTTGACCCCGATCAGCCTGCAGACGCGACGCTCGGAGAAGCCGTGGTCGGCCATCAGCTTCTCCACCGCAGCGTAGCGATCTCCAGACCGGGTCAGTTTTTTCCCAGCAAATCCTTCAGCGCCGACACGTCCAGCATCGGCTCCGCCAGCAGCTTCTTCAGCCGGCGGTTCTCGTCCTCGAGCGCCCGCAACCGCGCCGCTTCCGACACGGTCATCCCGCCGTACTTCGCCTTCCAGTTGTAGAACGTCGCGTCACTGATCCCGTGCTTCCGGCACAACTCGGCAGTCTTCACGCCGGCCTCATGCTCGCGCAGCACGCCGATGATCTGATCCTCGGTAAATCGGCCTCGCCGCATCACTCGTCTCCATCTGACGAGCTAACTTACCAATGGCATGAATTCTGGGGAGCACGTCACTGGATGGCCGCTGACGTTGTCAGGCGGCCGCCAAAGAGAGCGGACGTGCGTCCACGCGTTCGAGGTGCCAACATTTTTTCACCGATGGTGGTAACCTCCGTGCGTTTGGGGAAATGCACTCGAATATGCTCAAATTTCTTAAGCATGCACAGCTAACCTGACCCGAGCCGCTGTTTGAGCGCAGACGAGGGCTCAGCTTCTTGAACGGAACCGTGTCTAGGTTTCATCCGGGATAATCTTGCCAGAAATTGTTCTGGCGCTTCGCGCCGCTACATCGTGTACTGCGCAGCGCTGTGGCCTAGGGTTTTTCAGATGATTCACGAAATTACAAGGCGGGAAAGCCTGGCGGGCGCACTGGCCGTCCCGATCGCGCCTTATGCGACCGTCTCGTCGGACGAGGCGGGGCTTGATGCTGCGGGGCGACGTAGCGGTTTGCGTTTCGGGTCGGCGTTGTCGGCGTGGGCGCATGGTGCTTCAATGGACAATCCGGCTTATGCCGCGCTGCTGCAGGTCGATTGCGGGCTGCTCGTTGCCGAAAACGAGATGAAGTGGCAGCATCTTAGGCCTGCGCCGGGGCAGTTCGACTTTGCCGCGTTCGATCGCATCATGGCATGGGCGGCACAGCATCGCATGGCGGTGCGTGGCCATAATCTGCTTTGGCAGCGCCGCAAATGGATGCCGACATGGCTGGAAAGATACGACTTCGGTGCGCGTCCGGCAAAGTCTGCGGGCGAAATCCTCGTCAATCATATCACCACGGTCACGCGGCGTTACGGCAAGCGGATCGCCAGTTACGACGTGGTGAACGAAGCGGTAACGCCCGAAACGGGAGCGCTTGAGGAAACTGCGCTGAGCCACGCGCTTGGAGGCACGGAAGCGACGCTCGACCTCGCCTTTCGGACCGCGCACGAACAGGCGCCGCACGCCGAACTCGTCTATAACGATTACATGAGTTGGGAACCGGGCAACGCGGCGCATCGAGCCGGGGTGCTACGGCTGCTGGAAGGATTTCGGCGCCGCGGGGTGCCGGTTCATGGGCTGGGCGTTCAATCGCATATCGTGACCGCCGGGCTCGATACGGGCGGCAGCGCCCGTTCTTATGAGCGCGATTGGCGGCACTTCCTCGATGCTGTGACCGGCATGGGATATCGGCTGCTCATCACCGAGCTGGACGTGCGCGACAACGGTTTGCCGGCCGACATCGTCGTACGTGATCGCGGCGTGGCGGAGTATGCGCGGCGCTATCTCGACGTCATGTTGTCCTATCCTCAGCTTCGGGACGTGGTCGCCTGGGGATTGTGTGATCGTTTCAGCTGGATCGGCCCGGTCGAGCGGCGTGCCGACAAAGCTGCGCGTCGTCCGTGCCCCTATGACGCCGACTATCGGGCCAAGCCGCTACGCGCGGCGATCGCGCAGGCGCTGGCGGCAGCGCCGCCGCGGCCGGCATAAAAAAGGGAGGCAGCGCCGCGACGCTACCTCCCCCCCCCGGAGCGCTGGATCAGTAATTAGCGCGCAGGATGACCGAGAAGCGGCGGTCGTTGGTGAAATACGATCGTGGCGCCAAATCGTCGGAGCCGCTCTTGTACGCTTGCAGCAGCTTCGTCGTCGTATTGGTCAGGTTCACGCCCTGCACACCCAATTTGACGTAGCGGTTGATGTTGATGAAGGCCGACGCGTCGAGCTGCCCGGTCTGGTCGTTGAAGATCGACGTGTACGGGAAGATTACGTCGGCTGCGGTCAGCAGGAAGCGCGAGCGCCAGTTGTACGCGGCGCGTAGCGAGATCGGCCCCTTTTCGTAAAAGGCCGTCGCGTTGAAGTTATGCTTCGACAATCCCTCGAGCGGCAGGTTCCCCTTCGCGATCGTCGAGCCCGACGACGGGGTGCCGCCGTTCAGGAACGAGTTGGGCAGGCCCGAACTGTCGATGAAGGTATAGTTGCCGTTGAAGCCGAGCCCATTGAGGAAGCCCGGCAGAAAATCGAAGGTCTGCTGGTATGCAACCTCGAAGCCCTTGATCTTGCCCTTGCCGCTGAAGTTGGCGGGACCACGCGCCTGGATGTTCTGCGTGATACCGTTGTTGGTGATCGAGCGGTTGACCAGCGATTGGTAAAAGAAGCCGTCGACCGTCTTGTAGAAGGCGTCGATTGACAATTGCCCGACGCGCGCGAAATACCATTCGACGGTTGCGTCGAACTGCCAGGCGGTGGCGGGTTTCAGGTACGGATTGCCGGCGTTGATCGTGACCGTACCCGACCCAGGCTCCAGCGCGTAGGTCACATAAGGACGAATGTTCGCAAAGTCAGGGCGAGTCAGTACCTTCGACCCCGCAAGGCGGACGATGACGTCGCGGGTCACCCCCAGCTTCAGGTTAGCGCTGGGCAAGAAATAACCATAGCTATTGGTGAAGAACGCCGGCTGGGACGCATAACCGTCGGTCGCGAACGTACGGAGCCGCTCATATTCGGTCGCACCCAGATTGCAGACGCCTCCGGGCTGGGTGACCTGCGTCGTTCCGTCCGGCAGCTGCCGCGATGTGGCCACGCAACGAGTGGCGAAGGGATCGACGACGCCCAGTTCGGTGCGATTGGGTACGGCGGTTTCGGTCCGCGAGTTGACGGTGGTGCGGACATAACGCAGCCCGACGTTGCCGGAGACGCGGATGTCCCCGAACAGCGGTTCGCTGCTGCCGAATTGCAGCATCGCATACGCCGCCGTGTCCATCTGGCGCACGTTGGACACTTCGGAGGGCAGGAACGCCGAACCCGGTATTGCGCCGGCGCGCTGCCCGGCCGCCAGGAAGCGGTTGGTTGCGGTGGCACCATTGGTGTTGCGCCAGATATCGTTCTGTGTCTGGAAGAAGCTCGTGGCGGAATTGTAGCCGTTGATGAGGTCGCCGTTGTAATAATAAGCGCTGGGCGGGGCGTTCGTCTGCCCGCGATAGAAGTTGTCGAAGGAGTAGAGCGACGATTTGCTGGTGTCGCCCTGGTTGAAGGTGACCGGTGCGCCGGACCAGATCTCGCTGATTGCGCCCCAGTTATAGGCGGTGTAGCGCACGTCCTGCGAGCGTTCGGCGTACCGGGCGCCGAACTTGACGCGCTGCAGGAAGTCGCCGTCATCGAACTTGTAGGCGAAGTCGCCCTTGACCTGATATTCCTCACCGACGCTGTGCTCGATGTGGTCCATCGCGGCGCGCCAGAACTGGAAGTCCCGGCCTCCGAAATACTGGCTGTCGGTGGCTACCGCCATCGCCGGGTTCGGCGTCGCCCAGTTCGCGGCCAGCGTCAGCGGCTTGTGCGGGATGACGACCGGCAGGTTGCCGGTCAGGTCGAGCTCGGTGTCCGCGAAGGTCGACCCGAACACGCTGAGATCGGTGACGTCGTGCTTGGCATAGGTGTAATCGACGTCGAGGCCGATCGACCAGTGATCGTCCGGGTTGATCTTCAGGTTGAAGCCGGCGTCCTTCACCAGATTCTCGTCATAGACCTGCCGCCGCGACAGCGATTGCTGTGCGCCGCCCGACGGGACCGTCGTCGTCGCCGAACCGCTCGACGCGGTGCGCCAGCCCGCACCAGGCAGCGTGATGAACCCGCTCTGGAACAGCCCGTTGCTGTCGTAGACGTAATTGGGATAGGCCCCGCCGGCCGGATTGTAGGCGTTGCCGCGCTGGTTGTCGCCGAAGGCGAACTGGCCCGACCCGTTCAGCTGGCATTCCGCCCGCGTGGTGGTGTTGCCCGCGCCGTTGAGCGGGCCGTTGCCGTTCTGTTGGCAGCCGGCCGGGTAGGTGCTGTATTCCGACAGGTCAGGCGCGGTTTCGAACGTGTGTTCGCCCCACGCATTGCTGGAATGCGTGCGCAGGAACTGCGCCGTGAAGGTCGTGCGCTCGTCCGTGCTCTGCCATTGTACCGCCAGCGCCTGGCCATCACGCTTGCGGTTGTAGTCCTGGCTGCGGAACTGGCCGCCGATCGGGGCATAAGCGACACCGGTCGGATCCGCGAACCCGTCCGCGCCGGGCACGCCGGCGCTGCCGCAAACGTTGGCGGGATTGGGGAAGGAGGCGTCGCCGACGCCGGTGATGGTGCCGGGTAGCAGGGAGTTCGCATCGGTGCTGCCGGGCAACTGGTTACGGCAGGTGACGGTGGTGTTGGTGCCGGTGCCGGTCGCCGCCTGGACGCCGTCGCGGGTCTGGAAATTGGTGACCTGGATGCCGTCGGCGCGGCTCTTGAGCTGCGAATAGGAGGCGTTGGCGAGGATGCCGAAGCGCCCGATCGGCGTTTCCCATGTATCGGACACGAGCAGCGAGCCGGTCGGCGCCCACTTCTTTGCGAAGTCGCCGTAATTCGCCTCGACACCGCCGCCGATGTGAAAGCCCTTGTTGTCGAACGGCTTGCGCGTGTTGAGATTGACGGTGCCGGCCAGTCCCCCTTCGACCAGGTCGGCGGTGGCGTTCTTGTACACCTCGACCGAGCCGAGCAATTCGGACGGTACGTCGGCAAAGTTGATCGCCTGCCCGCCGATGCCGGCCGAGAAGGTGTCGCGACCGTTGAATTCGGATCGTACGAAGTTCAGGCCGCGTACGTTGACGCCCGACCCCTCGACCGAGAAGTGATCCGGGTCGTTGTTGCCGGCGAAGCGGTTGATCGACACGCCCGGCACGCGTTGCAGCGCCTCGGTGACGGATCGGTCGGGAAGCGCGCCGATATCCTGTGCGGTAATCGCGTCGACGACGGTGTCGGAGTTGCGCTTGATCGTCTGCGCATTGGCGAGGCTCTGCCGGATGCCGGTCACCACAACATCGTCGGAGCCGCCGGCAGCACTGGCGGGGGCGTCGCCGCTCTGCTGCGCGGCCGGATCGGCACCGGGCGTGTTGACGGAGGAGGCGGCGCCCGCGGTGTTCTGCCCCGAAGCGGCGCCGGTCTGCGCATAGGCGGGCATGCTCAGCGCGGACACGCACATCGCGGTGGCGGAAACACCAGCGAGAATGGCCTTGTTGCGAATCCGGGTATGCACCCCACGCGCCACCGGCATCTCGTCAATCATCATGACATCCCCCCTGAATTCAACCTGTAACGATGTCTCATCGCTGATCGCGCGGCATCTTCCATTTCTGGGTACGACCGTCGCGGACCTGACGCAAGATGGTTTGTTTGCGCTACCACAAACTTTTACCGGTTACGGGAATGACGCTTCCCGGCGGCCGGAACTGCGGTATTACGAGCGTCGTCGGAGCACGTACGAGCGTGTCGGCACGGGGGTGGAGCGGATGGAGAAAGCAGCGCGACAGCGCGTGGTGGTCGTCGGTGGGGGCACGTCCGGCTGGATGACCGCGGCCGCGCTCGCCAAGCTGCTGCCGACGCGCTGCTCGGTCGAACTGGTCGAATCGGAAGCCATCGGGATCATCGGTGTCGGCGAGGCGACGCTGCCGCACATCCGCGCCTTCAACGACCGGCTGGGTATCGTCGAGGCCGAATTCATGGCGGCGACTCGCGCCACCTTCAAACTGGGCATTGAGTTCCGCGACTGGGGTCGGATCGGCGACAGCTACATCCACCCTTTCGGCACTTTCGGTCGCGGCAGCGGTGAGGTGCAATTCCACCATTATTACATGCGTATGCTGCATGCCGGTGCATCGTTGCCGCCTATCGAAGCCTTTTCGATGGCCTGCGCGCTGGCCCGGGCGAACCGCTTCGGCACGCCGTCGCGTAATGCGCAGCAGATCGCCTCCACCTTCGGCTACGCCTATCAGTTCGATGCGGTCGCCTTCGCGCCGTACCTGCGCCTGTTCGCCGAGCGACTGGGCGCGCGCCGCACCGAGGGGCGGATCGTCGCAGCGGAACGCGATCTGGAGAGCCGCGACGTAACCGCGATCCTGCTGGACGACGGACGGCGCGTGGAGGGCGACCTGTTCATCGATTGCTCGGGGTTCGCGGCGCTGCTGATCGGCAAGGAGCTGGACGAGCCATTCGAGGATTGGTCGCGCTGGCTGCCGGCCGATCGCGCCGTGGCGATGCCTTGCCGGACCGCGACGTCGGTCACGCCGTTCACCAGCGCGGTGGCGATGCCGTCGGGGTGGCGCTGGCGCATCCCGCTCCAGCATCGCACCGGAAACGGTTACGTCTTCGCCAGCGATTTCCTTTCGGAAACCGCCGCCGCCGATGCGCTGACCGCCGCTGTCGAGGGGACGCCGCTGGTCGCGCCGCGCACCTTGCGATTCAAGGCCGGGCGGCGCACCCGCAGCTGGGTGGGAAACGTCGTCGCGATCGGCCTCGCTTCCGGCTTTCTGGAACCCCTCGAATCGACCAGCCTCTATCTGGTGCAGCAGGCCATCACAGCGCTGGTCGAACTTTTTCCGGAGCGCGCGATCGCGTCCATCGATCGGGACGAGTTCAATGGCCTCGTCAACATGGAATACGACCGCGTCCGCGACTTCCTGATCCTGCATTATCACGCGACCGAGCGCGATGATTCGCCGTTCTGGCACTACGTCCGGACCATGCCGATCCCCGACAGCCTGGCCGAGAAGATGGAGCTGTTCCGCCGTCGCGGGCGCGTGGTGAAGTATCGCGAAGGCGCGTTCCTCGATGCGAGCTGGGTATCGGTCTATCTCGGGCAGCGCGTCCTGCCCCTTGGTGCGGATCCGCGCGCGGAGGGGCCGTCGCTCGACAGCCTCGTCGCCGGGCTGGAGCGGCTGCGCGGCGAGATCGCCGGCGCGGTCGGGGCGATGCCCGATCACGCCGCATTCCTCGCGGATTATTGTCCGATGCCGGCGGCGGCGTGACCACACCGGACGCCCCGATCCGCCGCGTCGCGATCGTCGGCGGCGGGATCGTCGGCTGGTCAGCGGCCGCGGCGCTGCGCCGGCGCGTGCCGGGGCTGGCCGTCGCCATCGTCGCAACGCCCCCCGCGGCGGATGCGCTGGCCGACCGAATGACGCACACCTTGCCGTCGACGATTGGTTTCCACGACGATCTGGGCCTGCGCGAGGAGGATGCAGTGCTGCGCGCCGGCGGCGGGTGGCGGCTGGGCACGCTGTTCGATGACTGGGCGGGGGACCTGCCGTCCTATGTCCATACCTATGGTCCGTGCGGGCAGCCGTTCGGCACCGCCTCCTTCCACCATCACTGGGTGCGCGCCGCGCGCGCCGGCACCGCCGCGCCGTTCGACGCGCATGCTCCGGCGGCGGCGCTGGCGCGCGCCGGACGCATGCCGGTGCCGTCTGCGGCGATCTTCGCGGGTACGCAGCCCGCGCTGGTGCTGGACGTGGCGAGGTATCGCGCGATGCTGGAGGCGTTCGCGCGGCATTTAGGTGTCGAGGTGATCGACGGCGCGATCGCCACGGTGCGGCTGCGCGCGGCGGACGGATTCGTCGAACGATTGTCGCTGGCCGACGGCCGCACGGTGGAGGCCGATCTGTTCGTCGACGCCAGCGGCCCGAGTGCGGTGGTTCGTGGCGCGATCGACGGCGAGCGCGAGGACTGGAGCCGGTGGTTTCGCTGCGACCGGCTGATGACCGCGGAGGGTGCGGCCGAACCGCTATCGCCGCTGGACCGCGTCACCGCCTTGCCGGTCGGATGGCGGTGGCGCAGCGCGGCGGCCGGGCGGACGCTGCACGGGCTGTGTTATGCCGGCGACCTGTTGTCGGATGACGAGGCTTGCCGCGAACTGGCCGTGGCCGGCGGCACGGCGGCGAGCGCCGCGATCTCGTTCCGGCAAGGGACGCGGCGGGCGCCATGGGCGCGCAACTGCGTTGCGATCGGTGATGCCGCGACGGTCATCGAGCCGCTGGACTTCACCAACCTGCATCTGGCGCAGAGCGCGATCGACCGGATCGTGTCGATGCTGCCGGGGCGGTCCTGCCACCCGCTCGAAGTGGCCGATTACAACCGTCAGGCGCAGGCCGAGGTTGAGCGGGTCCGGGACTTCGTGCTCTGTCATTATGCCACCGCGCGGCGGGCCGGGCCGTTCTGGCAGCCACCGGATGGGCTGCCCGACGGTCTGTCGCGGACGCTGGCGCTGTTCGCAGAGCGTGGGCGCCTGCCATTCTTCGAGGAGGAGACGTTCGCGCGCGACGACTGGCTGGCGGTGTTGCTGGGGCAGGGCGTGCTGCCGCGCCGCGTCGATCCGCTGATCGATACGACTGCGGCTGGCGACAGCGATCGTGCGATGGCGGCGTACCGGGCGGCGATCGTGCAGGCGGTGCTGCAATGTCCCAAGATGGACGATTATCACAACCTGCAGCGGGAACGGCTGATCCAATGAACGAGCATACGATCCGGAGCGTCGTCATCCTTGGCGGCGGGACCGCAGGCTGGATGGCGGCCGCGGCGCTGTCGCGGTTCCTGAACAACGGCGTCGCGCGCGTGACGCTGATCGAATCCGAGGACATCGGCACGGTCGGAGTGGGAGAGGCGACGATCCCGCCCTTGCGCACCTTCAACCAGATGCTGGGGATCGACGAACACGATTTCATCCGCGAAACCGGCGGAACGTACAAGCTGGGCATCGAATTCGTCAACTGGGGCGATGTCGGCGAGCGGTACTTTCACCCGTTCGGCGCACATGGGCACGATCTGGGCGGGGTGCATTTCCATCAGTTGTACCTGCGCGAGCGGCAGCGGCGCGTGCTGCCAGACATCTCCGCGTGGTCGATGAGCGCGGTCGCGGCGCAGGCCGGCCGGTTCGCGCCGCCCGCCCCGCATGCGCAGTCGGCGGTGAAGGACCTGTTCTACGCCTATCATTTCGACGCTGCGCGCTACGCCGGCTTCCTGCGTCGCTTTGCCGAGCGCGGCGGCGTCCAGCGCGTCGAGGGCGAGGTCGTCGCCGTCGCGCAGCGTCCAGAGGACGGCCACGTCACCGCGTTGAAGCTCGACGACGGCCGGATCGTCGGCGGTGACCTGTTCATCGATTGCTCGGGTTTTCGCGGCGTGCTCATCGAAGAGGCGCTGGAGACCGGCTACGAGGACTGGCGTCACTGGCTGCCGTGCGACCGTGCCGTCGCCGTGCCGAGTGTCAATCCCGGCGATCCCGACCCGTTCACGCGCGCCACGGCGCGCGGGGCGGGGTGGCAATGGCGAATCCCATTGCAGGAGCGGATGGGCAACGGCCTCGTTTATTGCAGCGAGTTCCAGCAGCAGGGCGCGGCGGAGCGCGAGTTGCTCGCGAACCTGGAGGGCGCACCGCTCGCCGATCCGCGCCACCTGGCCTTCACCACCGGGCGCCGGAAGCTGGCATGGAACCGTAACGTCGTCGCGCTCGGACTGGCATCGGGGTTCATCGAGCCGCTGGAGTCGACGTCGATTCACCTCGTCCAGTCGGGGATCGCCCGGTTGATAGCGCTGTTTCCGGATCGCCGCTTCGACCCTGTGGAGCGCGACGAATATAATGCGCAGATGCACGAGCTTTACGCCGACGTGCGCGATTTCGTGATCCTTCACTACAAGGCCACGCGGCGCACCGACACGCCGTTTTGGGACCGTTGCCGCACGATGGCCATCCCCGACAGTCTGTCACGCAAGATCGACCTGTTCCGCGGCAAGGGGCGCCTGTTCCGCGAGGGCCGCGAGCTGTTCGCGACGACCAGCTGGGTCAGCGTGTGCATAGGGCAGCATATCGTCCCGGAGGACTACGAGCCGGCCGTCGATGCGCTGGACGAGGAGAAAGTAGCGGCCGCGCTCGAACAGATGCGGCGCGACTATCTTGACGTTGCCGCGCAACTGCCCCTGCACGGCGCCTTCCTGCGCCATGTCGCCGGCGCGCCAGCCGTGGCGACACCCGCGCCACCAGCGACCCCCGCGCCGACCTTCTCGTTCGCCTCGGAAAAGCCGTTCGATTTTTCGGCGGACCCACTGTGAGGGCGGACGCGCTTCGCCGGGTCGTGATCGTCGGCGGCGGCACCGCCGGGTGGATGGCGGCGGCGGCGATCGCTCGCGTGCTGGGCGAGATACCGGGGCTGACGATCGAGCTGGTCGAGTCAGAGGCGATCGGCACGGTGGGCGTCGGCGAGGCGACGATCCCGCAGATCGTGCTGTTCAACAAGATGCTCGGCATCGACGAGGCCGAGTTCATGCGCGAGACCCGCGCGACCTACAAGCTGGGGATCGAGTTCGTCGACTGGCTCCACCCCGGGCACCGCTACGTCCATCCGTTCGGTTCCTATGGGCTGGACATGAAGGGGATCGAGTTCCACCACTTCTGGCTGAAAGGGCGGGCGCTTGGCGACGCCACGCCGCTCGATGCCTATTCGCTGGCGATCGTCGCCGGCGTGCAGGGGCGCTTCGCGCATCCCCGCCCGGATCAGCCCGGCTCGCCGCTGTCGAAGCTGGGCTACGCCTTCCAGTTCGATGCGGGGCTTTACGCGCGTTTCCTGCGACGGCTGGCGGAGGCGAACGGGGTCCGGCGTACCGAGGGGCGGATCGTCACGGCCGAGCGCGACGCCGAGAACGGCCATGTCGCCGCCGTGGTGCTCGACAGCGGCACGCGGATCGCGGGCGACCTGTTCATCGACTGCTCGGGCTTTCGCGCGCTGCTGATCGAGGGGGAGATGCAAGCCGGATTCGAAGACTGGAGCGACTGGCTGCCGTGCGACCGCGCGGTGGCGGTGCCCTGTGCGAACGGCGGTGACCGGCAGCCGTTGACCCGCTCCACGGCGCGTGCGGCGGGCTGGCAATGGCGGATCCCGCTCCAGCATCGCATCGGCAATGGTTATGTCTATGCCTCGGCGCACCTGTCCGACGACGAAGCCGCCGCCACGCTGCTCGCTAATCTCGATGGCACGCCGCTCGGCAATCCGCGCTTCCTGCGCTTCGTCGCCGGGCATCGTCGCCGCGCGTGGGTAGGTAACGTCGTCGCGCTGGGGCTGGCGGGCGGCTTTCTCGAACCGCTGGAGTCGACCAGCATCCACCTCGTCCAGACGGCGATTGCGCGGTTGCTCACCTATTGGCCGACACGACGGTTCGACCAGCGCGAAATCGATCGCTTTAACGCCGCGCATGTCGCCGACTATCTCGATATCCGCGATTTCCTGGTGCTCCACTACAAGGCGACGCAACGCCGCGACACTGCGTTCTGGGATTATTGTCGCACGCTCGCGCCGCCGCCGGGACTGGCCGACAAGCTGGCGATCTTCGCCGCGAATGGCCGTGTGTTTCGCGACGGGGAGGAATTGTTCACGGAGACGAGCTGGCTGTCGGTGATGGTCGGGCAGGGGGCCGTGGCGAGCGGCTATCACCCGGCCGCCGACCTGCTGTCGGATGCCGACACGCTGGCGCGGCTCGCGCACATCCGTCACGTGGTCGCGGAAACCGCGGCGCTGCTCCCTGCGCAGGACGATGTGCTGCGCCGGATCGGATGTCACCTACAGGACGCTGCGGCATGATCCCTGCGCCGTTGCCCGAGATCGAGCACGTCGATCGGCGTACCTTCGAAGGGGAAATCCGCCACGCCGCGCGCCCGGTGGTGCTACGTGGCATTGCGCGCGACTGGCCGGCGGTGGCGGCGGCGCGCCGGTCGGCAGAAGAGTGCGTCGCCTATCTCAAGCGGTTCAGCCGCCCTGACGCGGTGCCGGCGATCCTTGGCGAGCCATCGATCGGTGGGCGGTTCTTCTACGGGCCCGATCTAAGCGGGATGAACTTCGTGCGCGGGCAGACGCCGCTCGACCCGTTTCTCGAGCGGCTGCTGCGCGACCGCGACCATGCGCAGCCTTATGCAATGGCGATCCAGTCGGTGCCGCTGCCCGAGTTGTTGCCGGGGTTTGCCGCCGAGAACGCCATCGCGCTGGTGTCGGGCGACGTCGTGCCGCGCATGTGGCTGGGCAATTCGATCCGGGTCGCGACGCACTACGACCTGATGGAGAATATCGGGATCGTGGTGATGGGGCGGCGGCGCTTCACCTTGTTTCCGCCCGAGCAGGTGGCGAATCTTTACATGGGACCGCTGGAGCTGACCCCCGCCGGGACGCCAGTCAGCCTGGTCGATCCCGACGATCCAGATCTCGCGCGGTACCCGCGCTTCGCCGAGGCCGCGCGCTTCGCGCAGGCGGCGACGCTGGAGCCGGGCGACGGCATCTATATCCCGTTTCACTGGTGGCACGCGGTCAACTCGCTCGACCCGGTCAATGCCTTGGTCAATTACTGGTGGAACCCTGCACCCGCCGGGCTGGGCAATCCCTATGATGCCTTGCTGCACGCGCTGATGACGATCGCGCCGCTTCCCGTCGACCAGCGCGACGCCTATCGTGCCGTCTTCGAGCACTTGGTGTTCCGCGGCAACGGCGATCCGTCGGCGCATCTTCCGGACGCGGCGAAGGGGGTGTTGGGACTGATCGACGCGGCGACCGCGGCGCGCATCCGCGAGACGCTGCGGGATAGTCTCTCGCGGTCCTAAGTGCGTCCGCCAAGCAACCGGATCAGGAAGCCGCGTAGTCGCTCGGTCCGCGCGGGGCTGGCCGGGCCGAGGATGCCGCGTGCCGCTTCCGGCAGATGCGCGCCGGCCTGTGCGGCGTCGGCATCGAAGACATAATGGTCGAACCATGTGCGCCACGCCGCGCGCGGCGCCGGTGGCAGGTCACGGATCGCCATCAGCGCATGGACCAGCGCGCCAAAAGGGGACGCCGTTTCCTCATGCGTCCACCAGTAGTTTACCAGCACGTTCAGCCGGTCGAGCGCGGCGACATGGTGCCACCAGATTGCCGGGATGAAGATCGCGTCTCCTGCCTCCAGTTCCGCAACCTGCGCATCGGCAAGCGCAGCGGCGAAGCGCGGGTATCGCGCGAGATCGGGCGCATCGGGATCGACCATGCTCGACGGCGGTCCGGCCAGCGTGTTGTCCAGCGGGCCGATATAGAGGTTGGCGATCTGGTTGGGAGGGAATAGCGTGAAGCGGCGGCGTCCGTGTACGACGCAGGCGATGTTGTTCGACTGGTCGTAATGCGTTGCGACGCGGGTCGCATTGCCGATCCACAGCCGCGCGGGGGCCTTGCCGGTTGGCAGGCCCAGCGCGTTGCTGGCCTCCCAGCCGGGCAGATGGTCGGGCGCGGTCGCGGCATTGGCGTAGAGTGCGTGTGGCGCGGCCGCTTCGTCCTCGGCATAACGAAGCAACTGCCCGAGCAGTTGACCCAGCGCGACCTTTTGTCGGTGGAAGTTGAAGCCGGTGAGATCGTCATTGTAGAAGAAACGGCCGCGGATCTCCGGCGCGCCGATCATCACGTCGAGGGGCTGCCCGCCCCCGAAGCCGGACAGGTAGCCGGCGATCGCACGGTCGCCGTCGCGGCCGGCGCGCACCGCCGCCCAGTCGCGCACCTGCCCGCGCAGGACGACCGGCACATAGCCGCTCGCAACTTCTTCGGCGAAGGTGGCAGGATCGACCGCCGCGCGTTCCGCGACGCGGCCGGGGCGGGACAGCGCGGTCACCGTTCACCTGCCTCGGGTATCAGCGCGGCGCGGATCGGTTCGACCCACCGGTCACGATCGATGTCGTAGACGATGAAGTCGCTGTCGAATTGCCAGTAAGCCCAGGGAAAGCCGTGCGCTTCCGCCTCGCGCCGCACCGTAGCGGTGTAGCCCGCGCGGGCGGCGACCGGGGTGCCGCTTTTCTCATACGCGCCGAATTCGCCCATCAGCACCGGACGGTCATTCGCCTTCGACCAGGCGGCGACCTTGTCGTAGTCGCTGCGGATGCGCGCCTCGTCGGCGACGGTGAAGGGGAAGTTCTTCAAAGCGGCCGCCTCGCCGGCCCATGACGCGCCCTGATGCGTGAAGCGGAACGGTTCGTAGGAGTGGAAGGTGACAAGAATGTTCCGGTCGTTCTTCGGCAGTTGCAGCGTCGGTAGCTCTTCCAGATTGTTCCAGCGCGTCGGGCCGATCACCAGAGTCCGCCGCGGGTTGGTGGCGCGAACTATCGGGATCAGTCGGGCGAGCATCGCGTTCCAGCGGGCAGCGTCGAGTGGCCCATGCGGTTCGTTCAGCAGCTCGAACAGCAGAGTGTCCGGGGCCTCGCGGTAGCGGTCGCCGATCTGACTCCAGAAGGCCAGCAGCTTCGGCTCGCAGGCGTCGGGCGCCTTGGAGCAGACGTCGAAATCATGTTCGTCGAGGATTACGCTCAGTCCGGCCTTCGACGCTTCGCTGACGACCCAGTCGAGCGTTGCTAGCCACTTGGGATCGAGCCGGTTCTCCGCATTCATGTGCCGGAACGATTGCAGCACGACTCGAACGAAATCGAAGCCGCCTTGCCGGATGATCTTGAAGTGGCGAGATTGGAAACGTGCCTTGGATCGATCTTGCCAGATTGGGTCGTAGCCGATGATGTTGACGCCCCGTTTCAGCCGTAAGGCGCTGACCCACGCCGGACCGACCTTGGCGGCGGCAGGCTTATCCGCTGGGAGGGCGAGGGACGCGGCGGCGCTTAGCAGGAGAAAACCTAGGGGCATCAAGCCGATCCTTCACGATCAGAGACCATGAAGGACTGTTACTATCCCCCGGCGCCCTTGTCCTTTATCGTGATTGCGCGGCGTGACGGCGTGCCATCCTGTCCTGCGCCACTCGCCCCTGCCACTGAACGAATGTCCTTTGCCGGGCAGCGCGGCTGGCGTCGTGAATGGCGGGAAGTGGGTCATACTCACCTCGTGCTGCGCGGCTCCTGCTCCTCATCCCGTACCGTTGACGTCAGCACGTGCTCGATCCGATGACCGATATCGACCGCCCCCCTTCGATTCACCGGAGAGCGGACTCTGATTGTGATCTGGATGCCATGCTGCGTGACAACGGGATGCTCCCTCGACCTCGGCCTTCTCCTGAACGGCGGCCTGATGATGCCGCGCCAATGACGATGAACCTACGAGCGAGCGTCGAGGTCGAGACGCAACAGTTGGCTGGATGACGGCGTCCGGCCCGTTCAAACAGTCAGAAGATGGCCGAAGGGCATCAGCCAATTGCGAACCGATGTTCGAGAATGACGTCAAGAAGGTAGAAGGCGCGCCGCGGGTCACCCGCGGAGCCATGATGATCGGCCGAACGGCGCCTGTGTCGGTTGCGCAGGAAGGTCCGGGACGCCTCGATGGCCTTCCAGGGGTTATAACGAATTGTTGTTGCCATCGGCCAGCACGGCGCCGCCGTAAAAGGCAAGGAGTTCAACCTGTCGCGCGACGGACAAGCGGCCCAACTTCGCGCGGCGATAGGTGGGCAGCGACCGCAGGATCGTCATCGCGGGCGGTGCCTTCCCGGCGATCACCGCATCGATCATGGCTGGTAACTGATGCTCGGCCTGGATCAGGCGGCGGATGGCGACGCTCATGGCCGCCAATCGCGGTAAGCCGTACCAATCGGTGGCATAAGCCTTGGCGTCGACATTGCCGGTCCGCGGCGTTGCCATGCGGATTAGGAAGGGATCGGCGCGAAGCTGCGCCGCGATCCGCTGCATTATGGCGGTGCAGCGCTGTATTCGGTCCGAGAGGAAGCGCTGGAGGACGGGGAACGCGGCTGGTGGTCGAACATCGCCGCCGACCGCAACGAGCTGGTCGCGCATTACCGCGCGTCGGAAGCGTTGGAGAAGCGCGACCGTGCCAATGCCAACGTCTACATCGTCGAGGTCATCGCGTTGCCCGCCGAACTGAGCGCCGAACAGCGGCGGCAGGCAGCCAGGCGCCTTTGCCGCGGCCTGCAAAAACGGGGGCTTGCCTATACGGCCAGCATCCACCTGCCCGATGTGGCGGGCTATCAGCGCAATTATCACCTGCACCTGATCTACTCGATGCGCGCGTGTCGGCGGCTGGCAGCCTATGAATGGGACTTCGCCACCGCCAAGCACACAGAGATCAACACGTTCGCCGGGATCATGCAGCGTCGCTGTGGCGTCGTGGTCGCGATCAATGAGACGCTGCGCGACGCCGGGATCGCCAAGCGCTACACGCCGCTCTCCAACCGCGAGCGCGGCATGGCGCCACCCGCACGCGGCAAGGTCGGTCAGGTGGATACCGCGATCGCGCGGCGGCTGGCGGCGCTAGAGGCTCGCGAGGCGCAGCTGGCGGCCCTGCGCGAACATGCCCGGTGGATACGGCGAACGCTGCTCGATGCCGCCGACCGGTTGAGGGCGGCACGGCAGAGGATGATCCGGCGCCTGGCGCAGGCAGCCATCGGCCTTGCCCAGGATGAAGCCGAGCGCATCCAGCCCGCCGAATTACGTGCCGGCGGGGTCAGGGCGGCGCTCGAACACGCCTGTGACGTCGTGGATCGCACCACCGCTACCGCGGATGACCAGTTGGTCGAAGCGCATCGGGCGGTGCGCAGTCGTGTTCGCCTGGTGGCGAGTCAGATGCCGATGCCGCTGGCTGGTGCGGCGCTCGAGGATCGTCGAAACGTCGTGATCCATCGGCTGAAGGCCGCCGCGATGGACGCGAGCGGGACCAGCAGGCGGGTTCAAGCCGATCTCGATCTGGGTCGCAACCGCCTGGCAGCGATCGAGGATGAGGCGGCAAGCGTCGACATCGCGCCCGTTCCTACCAGCACGGTCGAAGAGGAAGCCGCTCTTCGCCCCGGTCATGAAATCACGGTGGCGGAACGGCAAAGGGCCGACGATGCCGCGCGCGAGACCACCGCAAGCCTCGCCAGGAGAGCGATGACTGCTCGAAAGCATGCAACCGGGGCGGTTGCGGAGAGCAACACCCGCTCGCAAACCGCTGATCCGACGCCGGAGAGCCGCGACCCGTCCTTTTCTTCAACCCAAGCGATGCCGTCCGATCGCGAGCGCCCCCTTCATGATCAACGCAGCAACAAGGAAAACCATGATGGATCAGTCCGGACTGCTGGAAATCAAGACCTTCCTCAACCGAAGGCGTTCTGCAAGGCGTTCGGGGCAGTGACGTTTGGGGAGGACCAGCGGCTCATCTCCCGGTGCGAGAAGCATCAGCCGGTCAAGTGAGCGGCGCGCCGAGGGCCGCGACCATGTCGCCGTCGGGCGAGGTCTCGGACGTACCGTCAGCAAAGCGCGGTATTGCAGGCCAAGCCACCGGGATTACGCGATCGGCGGCGTGCAGGAGGTAAAACCCAAGGGCAGGAACACCGACCATGCCAATCCCGCCGTTCCGCGCGGTGAGGACGGGAACGAGCGTGAGCAATACCGCTTTTGTGGGCGATCGCGAGGATGGCCCAGTCGACGGGCTGCAACGACGGAAGGGCGGAAATCCGCTGCAGCGTTTCGAGCCAGGGCAGGGGCTGAAGTCCGGGATCGCCTCGAGCATGGCTTTGCGGTCGCCGAAGTTCTGCAGGTCGGTCCGTTCCGGCGGATTGCCGAAGTCATAGCGGGCACCGGGGTCATGGTCCGTCAGGCCATGGACATGCCGAAATGCGTCCAGTTCGAGCGACGCCAGCTTCTGAGCCATGCCCTGCAGTTGTTGTTCGCTGACGCCGTCGAGATAGGCGTCGACCATGGTCCGAGCCGAGCGGAGCTGCTCGCTGGCAAGGCTGCGACGCGCGGGCGTAAGCTTCTGCTCATAGACGATGGCATGCGGATGATAGCGCTGGCGGGCTTCCTCAGGATCGCGGGTGTCGAGAGTGCGCTTATATTCGCTCGCGCCACCGTCGAAGAACGGGCGGAGTGCGAGCGGAATGACCCGGCGGAAGTGGAAAATGCCGGTGAGGATCTTTGAACGGAGCAGCCATACGGATCACTTTGTACACAAGGATGGGTGAAGCGTCCGTGAAAGCCTCTGGAAACCGCGCTTCTCCGCCACTTGGGCAGATGCTGGTGACCCCTACGGGAATCGAACCCGTGCTTCAGCCGTGAAAGGGCCGCGTCCTAACCGCTAGACGAAGGGGCCGTGCTGCGGTGCCGAGCCGACTAGGCGGATCGATGCGCGGGGTCAAGCGTCTGGCGCGATCAATTTGCCCAGGCGGCATCGTCCAGGTGCAACTCCGCCACGTCGCGCCCGCTCCAGTCGTCACGCTTGGCACGTCCCGCCAGCCACAGGCGCCGTGACGGACCCGCCGCCAGCAATGCCTGGCCGAGCGCGGTGTCGGCTGCGCGGAACGCCATCGCCTTCAGGCTCCGACCGTCGTCGCCCGCCACGATCGCGCGCACGTGGCCGTTGCCGACGATGTCGACCTTGACCGCGCGGACCGGCCCGACCGCGACGCGCGGTGCCGGCCAGCCGGTGCCGTACGGCCCGCCAGCCTCCAGCGCGTCGACCAGCGACGGCGTAACGCCGCCCGGCGCCACGACCGAATCGAACAGCAAGGCACGCGCCGCCATCGCCGCCGCGACCGGCGCGGCCAGTCGCGCGTCGAGCCAGTCGGCGAACGCCGCCACGCGATCCGCCGCGATCGTCAGCCCTGCGGCCATCGCGTGCCCGCCGCCGGCGACCAGCAGGCCCTGTTCGCGGGCCGCCAGCACCGCCGCCCCCAGATCGACCCCGGTGATCGACCGCCCCGAACCCTTGCCGAAGCCGTCCTCGCCCAGCGCGACGACGATCGCGGGTCGTCCGAGCTTTTCCTTCAGCCGTCCCGCGACGATCCCGATCACGCCGGGGTGCCAGCCGGCGCCCGCCACCACGCACACCGCGCGATCGTGGCAGAGCAGCGCCTCGGCGCCCTCCTGCACCATCGCCTCGATCGCGCGACGTTCCTCGTTCAGCCGGTCGAGCTCGGTGGCGATCGCGCGCGCCTCCCCGGGATCCTCGGTGGTCAGGAGCCGCACGCCGAGGTCGGCGCGTCCGACGCGCCCGCCGGCGTTGATGCGCGGCCCGAGCGCGAAGCCGAGGTCGCTGGCGGTCGGGGCGCGGGTCAGCCGCGCCGCTTCGGCCAGCGCGGTCAGCCCGACGTTCCGGCGCTGCGCCATCACCTTCAGGCCCTGCGCGACGAACGCGCGGTTGAGCCCGCGCAACTGCGCGACATCGGCGACCGTGCCCAACGCAACGAGATCGAGCAGATCGAGCAGTCGCGGTTCGGTGCGCGTCGTGAAATAGCCGCGCCCGCGCAACTCGCGCACCAGTGCGGCGCCCAGCAGGAAGCAAACGCCGACCGCGGCGAGATGCCCGTGCGCCGCGCCCTCGGTCTCGTCGCATCGGTTGGGGTTCACCACGGCGACGGCGTGCGGCAATTGCGTCGCGCATTGATGATGGTCGGCGACGATCACGTCGCAGCGCGCCGCCGCCAGCGCCTCGAACGCCTGCGCCCCGCAATCGACGGTGACGATCAGCGTCGCGCCTTCGGCCGCAAGCCGCTCCATGGCCGGCGCGTTGGGACCATAGCCTTCAGCCATCCGGTCGGGGATATAGACGCGCGCGTCATGCCCCAGCGCGCGCAGCAGCAGCACCAGCAGTGCCGACGAGGTCGCGCCGTCGACGTCATAGTCGCCGAAGATCGCGATCGACTCGGCGCGCTCGACCGCGTCCGCCAGCCGCGCGGCGGCTGTGTCCATGTCACGGAAGATCGACGGGTCGGGCATGAAGGCGCGGATCGACGGCAGCTTGTGCGCGTCGAGCGTCTCGCGCGAGGCGCCGCGTGCGAGCAGCAACTGGGTGAGCAGATCGTCCGGCACGAACCCCTCGCGCTGGTCGGCGGCCAGCGCACGCCAGCGCCAGGGCTGGCCGAGGATCGAGCGCTCGACATCGAGGACATGGCGCATCCCGTGCCTCCTAGTCGACGCGGTGCCGCCCGTCACGTGGCAAGGGTCGCCGGTGCGAAATGAGACGTTGTAACATGGGGGCAACTGCCTTATTTGCAGCGACGTGATGACGCGCGACCTCCTTGATGACCGGAAGACCAGTCGGCTGGATCGCTGGGCGATGTGGTTGTCCGCGGCATGCGTGGTGCATTGCCTGGCGACGACGGTGCTGGTCGCGGCGCTGTCGACTGCGGGCGGCATGCTGGGCAGCCCGCTGGTTCATGAAGGCGGACTGTTGGTGGCGATCGTGCTCGGTTGCGTCGCTTTCGGACGCGGCATCGTGGCGCATCGCCGCGTGCTGCCGATCGTGCTCGGTGCGACCGGACTGCTGTTGATGGCGGCGGCGCTGTTCGTTTCGCACGCGGGCGGGCACTTCGTGGAAGCGGCGCTCACCATCCTCGGGGTGGCGGTGCTGGCCGCCGGACATGCGCTCAACCGGCATCGTCATCCGTGAAACTTGCCGTGCGCGTCACGGCTGCCTAAATCCCCCGAATGGCGCGACATCGACATCATGAGCCGCACGGCGACGACCTGCTCGCCGCTGCGCAGGCGACGCTGGAGCGATCCGGCGAACAATGGACGACGATGCGCGCCAGCGTATTCGCCGTGCTATCCGAGTTTGCGAAGCCCGCCTCCGCCTACGACATCGCCGAAGCTGTCTCGCGCAGCGAAGGGCGGCGAATCGCGGCCAACAGCATCTATCGCATCCTCGACCTGTTCGTTGCCGCGAACCTGGCGCTGCGGGTCGAAAGTGCGAACGCCTATGTCGCCAATGCCCATCCCGGATGCCGGCACGACTGCATCTTCCTCGTGTGCGACGGTTGCGGGAACACCACCCATTTCGATGACGATTCGCTGACCGGCGGCCTGCGCGCGGCGGCGGGTGCCGCAGGCTTCGTCGTTGAGCGCCCCGTGGTCGAGGTGCGTGGACGCTGCGCCGCCTGCGCAGCAGCGGGACAGACGCAAAGCGGGTAATCGACACACTGATCCTGCTCAGCTATTCCGGCTGGATGGCCGAAGCCCCGAACACACCCCCGACTACGCCGTTGCTCGACACAGTCGCTACGCCCGCCGACCTCCGCCGCCTCAAGGCGGAGCAGTTACGACAGCTTGCCGACGAGCTGCGGCAGGAGACGATTTCAGCGGTCGGCGTGACCGGCGGCCACCTCGGCTCGGGGCTGGGCGTGGTCGAGCTGACCGTCGCGATCCACTACGTCTTCGACACGCCGCGCGATCGCCTGATCTGGGACGTCGGCCACCAATGCTACCCGCACAAGATCCTGACCGGTCGGCGCGACCGCATCCGCACCTTGCGGCAGGGCGGGGGCCTGTCCGGCTTCACCAAGCGTAGCGAGAGCGAGTACGATCCGTTCGGCGCCGCGCACAGCTCGACCTCGATCAGCGCCGCGCTCGGCTTCGCGACCGCCAGCAAGCTCGCGGGCAAGCCCGGCAAGGGTATTGCGGTGATCGGCGACGGCGCGATGTCGGCGGGCATGGCGTATGAGGCGATGAACAACGCCGAGGCGGCGGGCAACCGGCTGGTCGTGATCCTGAACGACAACGACATGTCGATCGCCCCGCCGGTCGGCGGGTTGTCCGCCTATCTGTCGCGCATGGTGTCGAGCCGCGAGTTCCTGGGCGTGCGCGACGTGATGAAGCGCATCGCCAAGCGCCTGCCGCGCCCGTTCCAGTCCGCAGCGCGCAAGACCGACGAATATGCCCGCGGGATGACGATGGGCGGCACGTTGTTCGAGGAGCTGGGCTTCTACTACGTCGGCCCGATCGATGGTCACAACCTCGATCATCTGATCCCCGTGCTGGAGAACGTCCGCGACGCCGAGGAAGGCCCGATCCTGGTCCATGTCGTGACCAAGAAGGGGAAGGGCTACGCCCCCGCCGAGAAGGCTGCCGACAAATATCACGGCGTGCAGAAGTTCGACGTCATCACCGGCACGCAGGCGAAGGCGCCGCCGGGGCCGCCCGCCTACCAGAACGTCTTCGGCGAGGCGCTGGCCAGTGCCGCGGACACTGACGACCGCATTTGCGCGATCACCGCGGCGATGCCGTCGGGCACCGGGCTGGACAGGTTCGCCGCCGCGCATCCCGATCGCTTCTTCGACGTCGGCATCGCCGAGCAGCATGCGGTCACCTTCGCAGCTGGTCTGGCGGCGCAGGGGATGCGGCCGTTCTGCGCGATCTATTCCACCTTCCTGCAACGCGCTTACGATCAGGTCGTCCACGACGTGGCGATTCAGAATCTGCCGGTGCGGTTCGCGATCGATCGCGCCGGGCTGGTCGGTGCCGACGGCGCGACCCATGCCGGTAGCTTCGACGTCACCTATCTGGCGACGCTCCCCAATTTCGTCGTGATGGCCGCGGCGGACGAGGCCGAGCTGGTCCACATGGTGCAGACCTGTATCGAGCATGACAGCGGGCCGATCGCGGTTCGCTATCCGCGCGGCAACGGCACGGGCGTCGCGCTGCCCGCTGTCGCGAAGGCGCTGGAGATCGGCAAGGGCCGCATCGTGCGCGACGGCAAGAAGGTGGCGATCTTGTCGCTCGGCACGCGCCTTGCCGAGGCGCTGCGCGCTGCCGATACGCTGGATGCCAAGGGTCTGAGCACCACCGTCGCTGACCTGCGCTTCGCCAAGCCGCTGGACGAGGCGCTGATCCGCCGCCTGCTCACCACGCACGAGGTCGCGATCACGATCGAGGAGAATGCGATCGGCGGGCTCGGCGCGCATGTGTTGACGATGGCTTCGGACGAAGGGCTGACGGACGCCGGGCTGCGCATCCGCACGATGCGGCTGCCGGACGTGTTCCAGGATCAGGACAAGCCGGAGGTGCAATATGCCGATGCGCGGCTCGATGCCGATGCGATCGTCGACACCGTCCTGAAGGCGCTGCGCTACAACGAAGCGGGCGTCATCGCGCGCGCGTGACCGGCTGGCAAAAGGTCGCCGCGCTGACGGCGTTGTACGTCGTCGGCATGTTGTGGGTGAACTGGACCATGGTGCGCCGGGTCCGCGGCGCTGTTGCGGAGCGCGCAGCATGGACCGCGGCCGACTTCGACGCGGTGTTCGCCGACGCCGATCCGCGTGTCGCGCCCGCGGTGCGCGCCGCGCTCGCGCAATGGTATGGGGAGGGCGTCGTCCCGCACCCCGAGGACACGTTCAAGCGCTTCTTGAAGATGGACCGCAGCGAGATCGACGATCTGGTCGCCGATGGCGCAGCGCGTCTGGAATTGCCGCCACCCGGCCCGGCTTTGCCCGACCTGCCCGATGTCGCGGCATTGGTGCGCTATCTTGACGATGTTGCCGATCGACCGACCCGACAATAATCTTACGAAAGCGTGCTTGCCTTCGGTCGATACACCGCCTACGTTGAACGTGTTAAACGGAGGGGCAGGTGCTCGGCGTCAGGCTCGATACGGAACTGGAAGAACGGCTCGCCAATGTCGCGCGCACGCAAGGTCGCAGCAAGAGCGACATCGCGCGCGAGGCGGTGCGTCGTTATGTCGAGCTGCACGACGAGGCGTTTCGCCGCGAGGCGCGGCGCCAGTCGCAACGCGCCTCACGCCGCGACACGCATCAGGATTACGCCTTCTGGGAACGCGCCGAGCAGGAGGATTCCGCATGGCGCTGAGCGAACCATCGGCCATCGATACGGTCGAGATCCGCCACGGCGCGATCGTGTTGGTCGCCGCGCCCGATGAGGCGAGCGGCGGACCGCGCCCCTGCGTCGTGGTGCAGGCCGACCTGTTCAACGACAGCCACGCGACCGTCACGCTCTGCCCGCTGACCCCGGTGGTCGGCGGCGAAGTGCTGTTCCGGGTCGCCATCTCGCCACAGGAGCATACCGGGCTCACCGTCGAGTGCGAAGTGCAGGTCGACCGCATCACCAGCGTGCGGCGTCATCGCATCGTCAAGCTCGTAGGCCATGCCTCCGCCACCCGCATGGAGCAGGTCGATCAGGCGCTCCGTCGCTGGCTCGCTTTGTAGAATCACAGGACAGGAAGATATCATGACGCCGATCGTCACATCGATTCTGGAAAAGTACGAAGCCACCAGCCCGGCGGTGAAGGCCAATCTCGCGCGTATCCTGATGCAGGGGAAGCTGGGCGGCACCGGCAAGCTGATCATCCTGCCGGTCGATCAGGGCTTCGAGCATGGCCCGGCGCGCAGCTTCGCGATCAACCCGCCGGCCTACGACCCGCACTACCATTATCAGCTCGCGGTCGATGCCGGCCTGTCGGCATTCGCCGCGCCGCTCGGGATGCTGGAGGCGGGGGCCGACACGTTCGCCGGGCAGATCCCGACGATCCTGAAGCTCAACAGCTCGAACAGCTGGGCGACGGAGATCGCGCAGGCGCAGACCGGCAGCGTCGAGGACGCGCTGCGCCTGGGCTGCGCGGCGATCGGCTTCACGATCTATCCCGGCGCGGACGACATCTTCCTGGCGATGGAGCAGATCCGCGAGCTGCGCGAGGAAGCCGCCGCGGCCGGCCTCGCCACCGTCATCTGGAGCTACCCGCGCGGCGGCAAGCTCAGCAAGGATGGCGAACTGGCGCTCGACGTCGGCGCCTATGCCGCGCACATGGCGGCGCTGCTCGGCGCACACATCATCAAGGTGAAGCTGCCCAGCGCGCATATCGAGCAGGCAGAAGCCAAGAAGAGCTACGAGGGCAGCGACTGGTCGAACCAGGCCGATCGCGTCCGCCATGTCGTGCAGTCGAGCTTCGCCGGTCGCCGCATCGTCGTCTTCTCGGGCGGCGCATCGAAGGGCGTCGATGCGGTCTACCAGGACGCACGCGACATCCTCGCGGGTGGCGGCAACGGCTCGATCATCGGTCGCAACACCTTCCAGCGCGAGCGCGGCGAGGCGCTGGCGATGCTCGACAAGCTGGTGTCGATCTACAAGGGTCAGGAATGAGGGTGGCGGGCGGCTTCGACGGCCGCCCACCGCTGCGCGTGAACAGAACTTTCGCGCACGCGCCGAACCGGCTACGCGGGCCGGATGACTGAAGACCCGCTCGGCCCGCTCGACCCCGATTTCGGTGCCAATTTCAGGCGTGACGACCGCCGCCCGCCCTGCCAGCTGTATCTGGTGTCGCCGCTCGACGTGACCGGCACCTTCCCCGACCGGCTCGCGCGCGCGCTGGATGCCGGTGCGGTCGCCGCGTTCCAGTTCCGCGTGAAGGACGTCGATCAGCATACCGCCGCGCGGCTCGCCGAGCCGCTGCAGCGCATCTGTGCCGATCGCGAGGTGGCGTTCATCGTCAACGATTCCACCAGCTTGGCCAAGCGGCTCGGCGCGGATGGCGTGCATCTGGGGCAGGAGGACGGCGACCCGCGCGAGGCGCGCGCCGCGCTCGGCCCGACCGCTCAGATCGGCGTCACCTGCCACGACAGCCGCCACCTGGCGATGGAGGCCGGCGAAGCGGGGGCGGACTATGTAGCGTTCGGCAGTTTCTACCCCACCACCACCAAGCAGGTGGAGCATCACCCCGATCCGGTGATCCTGTCGTGGTGGCATGCGCTGTTCGAACTGCCGTCGGTCGCGATTGGCGGCATCACACCCGACAATGCCGCGCCGCTGATCGCCGCCGGCGCGGACTTCATCGCCGCGAGCCATGCGGTGTGGGGCGGCGACGAGGCCGCGGCGATCCGCGCCTTCGATGCGGTGCTGAAGGGCTGACGGACCCACGCGGCGCCAACGGCGTTGTTACGGTACCGAAAATACGAGAGGTGCCGTCCTGTGAAGCGTATCGCTGCCGCCATCCTGATCGCCGCAACGGCCCCCGCGCTGGCGCAGGCCCCTGCGCGCCCGACGCTCGACCCGGCCGTGATGCGGATGCAGGTCGTGCTCGACAAGCTTGGCTTCGGCCCCGGCATCATCGACGGGCGCACCGGCCAGTCGCTCACCAACGCGCTCAAGGGCTTTCAGGAAAGTCGCGGGCTACGCGTCACCGGGACGCCCGATGCCGCCACGATCGACGCGCTGCGTCGCTATGGCAACGTCCGCGCGACGATGGCAGTGACGCTCGACGCCGCGGCGATGAGCGGGCCGTATGTCGCGCACATGCCCAAGGATTATGCCGAGCAGGCCAAGCTGCCGTCGATGGCGTACAGTCGCCCGCTCGAAAAGCTCGCCGAGCGCTTCCACACGACGCCTGCGGTACTGGCTGAACTGAACCCCGGCGTGACGACGATCGGCGTCGGTTCGAAGATCAACGTCCCCAATACCTTCCCGACGTCGAGGGCCTATCCCGCCGATGCGACGCCGGCGTGGCGCGCGACGCTCTCCTCGCTCAACGTCGAGGCGGCGGTGCCGAAGGCTGCCCGGATCGTCGTCGACAAATCGGATGGCATCCTGCGCGTGTTGGACGGCAACGGCCGGGTGGTGGCGCAATATACCGCCACGATCGGGTCGTCGCGTGACCCGCTGCCGCTGGGTAACTGGAAGGTGCTGCACGTCTCGCCCAATCCGGACTGGAAGATGAACCCCAAGATCCTGAAAGGGGTCAGCGACGACAAGCAGGCGCAGATCGTCCCGCCGGGACCGAACAACCCGGTCGGCGTGGTCTGGATCGACCTCAGCAAGGAGCATTACGGCATCCACGGGACCAGCGAGCCACAGCAGATCGGCCGTGCGCAATCGAACGGGTGCGTGCGGCTGACCAACTGGGACGCAGCGCGGGTGGCGTTGATGGTGAAGGGCGGAACCCCGGTGCTGTTCCAGGCCTGACATGACGCGGCTCGGCTGGTCGATCCTGGCGGTGATCCTGCTGCTCGGGGCCGGATTCGCATCGGTCGTGTCGATCGGCTCGTCGCCGGTCGTGACGCCGCCGCAAGCCGTCGCACCGACGGCGCAGCCGGACCCACGCGGCGGACGCCTTCCGGTGCCGGTCGCCGGTGTGGCGCGCGACGCGCTGGTCGACACATGGGGGCAGGCGCGGGCCGGTGGCGCGCGCCATCATGATGCGATCGATATCATGGCGCCGCAAGGCACGCCGGTGATCGCGGTGGCGGATGGCCGCGTCGAGAAGCTGTTCGACAGCGTCGACGGCGGACGCACCGTCTATCTGCGCGCATCGGACGGCGGCACCGTCTATTATTACGCGCATCTGGCCGATTATCGCCCTGGTCTGATAGAGGGACAGGCGGTGCGGCGCGGGGAGATGCTGGCCACCGTCGGCGCGACCGGCAATGCCGATGCGTCGGCGCCGCACCTCCATTTTTCGGTGCTGCGCATGGCGCCGGGTGAGGGCTGGTCGGGCGGGCAGGCGGTCGATCCCTATCCGCTTCTTGCCCAAACGCGCGGCAATCGCTAAGCCGCCGCCATCGGCGCCCGCGGATCACCGCCGGCGCCGCGGCTCTTTTTAATCAGGCGAAGCCCCATGAAGATCAGCGGCGTGGACATCCGTCCCGGCAACATCATCGAGTACGAAGGCGGCATCTGGCGCGCGGTCAAGATCCAGCACACGCAGCCCGGGAAGGGCGGCGCGTACATGCAGGTCGAGCTCAAGAACCTGCGCGACGGCCGCAAGAACAACGTCCGCTTCCGCTCCGCCGAAACTGTCGAGCGCGTCCGCCTCGACACCAAGGATTTCCAGTTCCTGTTTGCGGAGGGCGACGGGCTGGTCTTCATGGACAAGGAAACCTACGATCAGGTGACGCTGCCGCGCGACCTGCTCGGCGACGCCGCCGCCTTCCTGCAGGATGGCATGGACGTCGTCATGGAGCTTCATGACGAGGAGCCGATCAGCGTGCAGCTCCCCGACACGATCGAGGCGACGATCGTCGAGGCCGATGCAGTGGTGAAGGGACAGACCGCCTCGTCGAGCTACAAGCCGGCGATCCTCGACAATGGCGTCCGCGTGATGGTGCCGCCGCATATCGCCAGTGGCGTGCGGATCGTCGTCGACGTGTACGAGCAGACCTACGTCCGTCGCGCCGACTGACACGAACAGCGTCCGCTATTCGCGCGGTCGGCCGCCCGGCCGGCGCGTATGGCGCGTCCGACGACGCGGGTTTTGCCCGCGGCGGTTGAGCATCAAAATCCCTCGACCCGGCGGGAAGAGGGGGAGACCCAAAAATGCCATCCCATTCCGGCCTCTTCACGGTCATCGAACGCGCCGCCCGCAAGGCTGCGCCGCGGCTGCGTCGCGACTTCAACGAGGTCCAGCACCTGCAGGTCAGCCGCAAGGGGCCGGCCGATTTCGTCAGCCAGGCCGACCAGCGCTGCGAGCGCACGCTCTACGACGAACTGTCGAAGGCGCGGCCCGACTGGGGCTTCGTGATGGAGGAAGGCGGCACGATCGAGGGCGATCCGAACAAGCCGCGCTTCATCATCGATCCGCTCGACGGCACCTCGAACTTCCTCCACGGCATGCCGCACTTCTGCATTTCGATCGCGGTCGAGGAGCCGATGCCGAACGGCAAGCGCGAGATCACGACCGCGCTCGTCTACCAGCCGCTCACCGACGAGAGCTTCTGGGCCGAGCGGGGCCGCGGCGCGTGGTTGCAGGATCAGCGCTTGCGTGTGTCGTCGCGTCGCGATCCGTCGGAGGCACTGATCGCGACCGGCATCCCGTTCATGGGCCATGGCGACTTCGTGCAATGGACGCGCATCTTCGGCGCGGTCGCGCCGCAGGTCGCGGGCATCCGTCGGCTCGGCGCGGCGGCGCTCGATCTCGCGTGGGTCGCGGCGGGCCGCTTCGACGGCTACTGGGAAAGCGACCTGAAGCTGTGGGATGTCGCGGCGGGGATGCTGCTGGTCAAGGAAGCCGGCGGCTACGTCACCGATTTCCGTGGCGGCGACCGCCCGATCGAGCGCAACGAGTTCCTCGCGGCGAACGACGGCCTGCATAACAAGCTGCACAAGATGGTTGCGCAGGCGCTGCGCTGACCCGCATCGTCATCGCGGGCGTCGCATCGCGGCGCTCGCGATGACCACTATCCGCGCGGCAAGGTGATCCGCGCCACCAGCCCGCCGCCGTCGCGCGCGGTGAGCGCGATCGTCCCGCCCGCCTCCTCGACGATCGCGCGCGCCAGCGCCAGTCCGAGCCCGATCCCGCCCGTATGACGATTGCGCGAGCTTTCGAGGCGAAAGAACGGGTCGAACACCTGATCCAGCCGGTCCGCCGGAATCCCCGGCCCGCGATCCTCCACCACGATCGACGCGCGCCGGTCGTCTGACGCCAGCGACACTTCCGCAGCACCGGCATATTTCACGGCGTTTTCGATCAGGTTGCGCACTGCGCGCCGGATCAGCGACGGGCGCAGCCGCATCCGCAGCCGGTCCGTCTCCTCGAACGTCACCGGCTCGCCCAGATCGCGGAAATCCTCCACGACGGCGTCGACCAGCGCGGCGAGATCGACTTCGGTCTCCGGCTCGCTCGGCCGCCCCAGCCGCGCCAGCGACAGGATGTCGTCCAGCGTGCGGTTCATTTCCGCGATCGTGTCCGCCATCCGCGCGCGGTCCTGCTCGTCCTCGACCGACTCGATACGCACGCGCAGCGCAGCGAGCGGCGTGCGCAGGTCGTGCCCGATCGCGCCGAGCATCCGGTCCTTCTCGTCGAGCATCGCCGTCACGCGCAGCCGCAACGCGTTGAAGGCGGCGGTCACCGCGCGCACGTCGGGCGGGCCGCTTTCCTCCAGCGCCACCGGCGGCACCGCCGGCGAGTAGCCGCGCGCCGCGGCCGCCAATTCGCGCAACGGTCGCGAAATACGGCGTGCCACCCACAACACAGGCAGCAACATAATCGCATACAAGATCAGTGTCTGCGCCAACAACCGCCAGAACAACCGCAGGTCATCGCGTGGCAGGCCGCTGGCCAGCGCCATCCATCGTCCATCGGTGCGCTTCACCGCGACCACGATCGTCTCGCGCGGTCCGTCCTCGCGCGCGCCGCGCGCCGCCATCCGCCGTTCGAAGCGGCTGAGCGGTACGCGATATTCCCCCGGGCGCGCGATCGCGACCTCGACGGTTGCGACGCGCACGTCCATGTCGTTCAATTGGTTGGCCAGTTCGCGCGCTACGGCCGGCTGCGGCACCATCGTGCGCGTGATCGGGTCGCGCGGCACCAACCGCACCCGTCCGCGATCGGCGACCACCGGGCGGCCGGCCGCTTCCTGGTCCAGTGCGTCGGCGATCCGGTATGCCGCGGGACGCGTGATCTGCGCCATCCGTACCGCGCCGCGTTCGCGCAGCAGCAGCGCCAGGTTGATCGCTTGCGCCATGAACAGCGCCAGCGCGACCAGCAACGCCATCTGCCCCGCAAGGCTGCGCGGCCAGGGAAAGCGCCGCCTCACAGCCGCGTGACGTCCGTCGACAGCGCATAGCCGCCGCCCCACACCGTCTTGATGATCTCCGGGTTCTTCGGATCGGGCTCGATCTTGCGGCGCAACCGGCTGACCTGATTGTCGATCGCCCGGTCAAAGGCGGCCGCCTCGCGCCCCTGTGTCAGGTCGAGCAACTGGTCGCGCGTCAGCACCTGGCGCGGCCGCTGCACCAGCGCCAGCAGCAGGTTATACTCGCCGGTCGACAGCGGCACGGACACGCCCTCACGGTCGATCAGCGCGCGTTCGCCGGTTTTCAGCACCCAGCCGGCGAAGGCGTAGGAGCCGCTTTCCGGCGCATGGTGGCGCACCCCGCCACCGGCGGTGCGGCGCAGCACCGTCTTGATGCGCGCTGCCAGCTCGCGGGGGGAAAAGGGCTTCACGACGTAATCGTCTGCGCCCATCTCCAGCCCGACGATCCGGTCGGTCTCCTCGCTCTTCGCGGTCAGCAGGATCACCGGGGTCTCGCCGGTTGCGCGGACATGGCGGCACAGCGACAGTCCGTCCTCGCCCGGCATCATGATGTCGAGCACGATCAGGTCGATCGCATATGCGGCGAGCCGCATCCGCGCCGCCTCCGCATCACCCGCCTGGGTGACGCGAAAGCCCTGCTTAGTCAGATAGATAGCGAGGGGCTCGCGGATCGAGCGCTCGTCATCGACCAACAGGAGGTGTGGGGTTTCGCCCATGGTGATGGCACCTGACACAATCGGCGTGCGGGTTGAAGGGGTCAGCGTGGCTGGCCCGTGCCGCCGTCATCCGTCGGCGGGGGTGGCATGTCACCGCTCCGCGGCGGCCGTGCGTCCCCGCCGGCGCGGCGCGCGCGCATCATGAGCATCATCGCATCGCGCTCGCGCTGGTCGATGCGCCCGTCGCGGTTGGTGTCGATGCGATCGAAGCGGTGCAACTCGCGCGCGCGGAAGTCGGCCTGCGACAGCTCGGCATCGGGTTTGCGCTGATGCCGTTCCGCGCCACCATCGCGTACTTCACCCGGCGGCGGGCCACCGCGCTGCGGCGCGCGGCGCTGCTCGCGCCACGCCCGGCGTTCGTCGCGCGTCAGCTTGCCGTCGTGGTTGGCGTCCATCGCCGCGAAGCGTCGGTCGGCAGCGGCGGCGGCTTCGTCGCGGCTGACCACCCGGTCGCCGTCATTGTCGGCAGCTAGGGGTTGCGCAGGCCGTGACGAAGCCTGTGCCTGCGCGCCGGCACCCGCCAGGCCGCCCAGCGCGGCGGCCCCCAACGCAGCGGCGGTGATCCACGTCCTCATGATATTTTCCTTGCGATCCTGACCCCGGGGCGGAAGACCGCTCCGGCAGCCTGCTTGTGCCGCTCGCTCGTCGCCGGATGGTGTCCGGAAAAGCACGAAAGTGTCGCGACTTGTATCAGCCGAAGATCGCCGCCGCCTGCATATGCTCCGCTACCTTGCACCCGGCCTTGTTCCAGATCGCCATCGCCTGTGACGTCGCGCCGTCGCGGGCGTGGTCGGTACGCGTTTCGACCAGCCACCAGCCATCGTCGGTGGTCGGCGCGGGGTCGAGCAGGTTGATCATCCAGGTCAGCGAGCTGAGCGGCGCCGGCTGTCTCATCAGGCGCATCGCCGCCGGGGGCAGCGCGTCGCCGATCGCGAGCAGCTCGACTGCCGGCACTAACGCGCCGCGCTCCGCCAGCCGTACCCAGCGCCGCCATCCCGTCCCTTCTTCCAGCGGCCGATCGACGGTCTCGAAGCGCTCGGTGAACGCGATCGCCGGCACGCCGCGCAGCACCGCGTCGCCGGCGTGCGGGGCCGGACAGGGTGCCGGCGCGGTGCGATCGTGATCGACTGCGCTCTCCAGCGCGCGCATGAAGACGAAGGTGCAGCGCAGCCCAAGCCCGGCAGCGCCGGCCACGTCTGCCTGCACGAACGCGGCATTGCGTCCACGCCGCAGCACCTGCGCCGTGACGCGCACCGTGCCCGACAGCGGACCGACGAACGCAACCTGTGCAGATCGCAGCGGCGGCAGGTCGGCCACGCCGCGCAGCGTGCAGTCCAGCGCCAGCGCCGTGGTAAGCCCGCCGTAGCCGGTGCGCCCCTGCAACCAGCCGTCGGGGATCGTGGCGCTCCATGCGCCGGCGTCGTCCGCGGGCTGCGCCGCCGCCAGGATCGCGTGAAGCGCGGTCACGCGCGCTCCGCCACCGCCTTGCCGCGCGCCAGCGCACGTATAACCGCCGGCCGTGCCGCGATGTCGGCATGCCAGCGCGCAAGGTTGGGGAATTGCGCAATATCCTGTCCCTGCGCCTCCGGCAGTATCCACGGGAAGCACGCCATGTCGGCGACGGTATAATCCTCTCCGGTCACGAATGAGCGCCCGGCGAGTTGTCGGTCGAGTACACCGTAGAGTCGGGCGGTCTCGCTAAGGTAGCGGTCGATCGCGTAGGGCACCTTCTCGGGTGCGTAGCGTGTGAAATGGTGGTTTTGACCCAACATCGGGCCCAGCCCGCCGACCTGCCACATCAGCCATTGCAGCACGTCGATATGCGCGCGCGGGTCGCGCCCGCCAAACTCACCCGTCTTGTGCGCAAGATAGAGCAGGATCGCGCCGCTTTCGAACACGCTGATCGGTGCGCCTTCATCACGCGGCGCATGGTCGACGATCGCCGGCATGCGGTTGTTGGGCGAGATTGCGAGGAACTCGGGCCTGAACTGCTCGCCGTTCCCTATGTTTACCGGGTGGATTGTGTGCTCCAAGCCTGCCTCTTCAAGGAAGATTAGGACTTTATGGCCGTTGGGGGTCGGCCAGTAATGGAGGTCGATCATCGTATGTGGCTCCTTGGCAGCGGATCACCGCCATGAAATTGTGGCAGAAGCTATAATATACGTTCCGTGATTTCGCCCGGAATGGTTGTGGACGCCCACATCTGCTTGCGGCGACGCAACAAAAGATTATGAAAGAATTGAAGCGGGGTTGCTGGGGGGCGACGTGGGAAACAAGGATCATGGGTCGGGCGGGGTCGACGTCCGCTACGTCCCGGCAGGAGAGCGACTGGCGCGGTATGTCACCGGTTATCATCGCTTCGGTGCGCCCGTTTGCGTCGGGCGCGACATGCACGATGCGTTCTTCCCCAGCGTGGCGACGATCCGCGTCGCGCTGCGCAATACGCCACCTTGGTCGCTGAAGATCGGCAGCCGCCTGTTCGATCCCGTCCCGCCAATCGCGTTGATGGGGCCGAGCAGCTATGCCGGCTACGTTACCTGCGCAGGCGGCGAACTGGTCGGGGTGGGGCTGCGGCCGTTCGGCTGGGCGCAGATCTTCGGCGGCGACGTATCGCGTTTTTCCAATCGCGTCATCGCGCTGCACGATATCGATCCGGGCGCTGAGATGCTGCGCGAGGCGCTGGAGAAGGCGGATTCGTTCGAGGCCGCTTTCGAGACGTGGCTGGAGGCGCGCTTGCAACGCCGTCCGCCTGCCGACCCCCGGATCGAGATCCTGTGCGGGATGCTGCGCGATCCCGAAACCACGCGGATCGAGGCGGTGGCCGAGACGCTCGACATGTCGCCGCGCGCACTGGCGGCGATGACGCGCTACAATTTCGGCTTCACGCCCAAGCTGCTGCTGCGTCGGACGCGCTTTCTCCGCGCCGTCACGGTCGTGCTGACCGATCCCAATGCCGGCCCCGCCGCGCTGGAGAAGGCGGGCTATTGGGATCGCTCGCATTTTCTTCGCGACAGCCACCTGTTCCTCGGCTGTTCGGTGCGCGATTTCACGCGGCGGCGCGGGCCGCACAATCAGGTCGCGATCGAGGCGCGCGTCCAGGCGTTCGGCAGCCCCGTCTGACGTCGCCGCGCGCGTCATCGTTCCAGCGCGCGGTCGTCGAACATTCCGAACATCAACGTCGAGGCATAATGGCGCACCGCGCGGTCGCGTTCCATGGTCCACGCCCATTTGCGCATGTCGAACGCCGCGTTCAGCAACGCCATCATCGCCTGCGCAGCGACCAGACTGTCGACGGTGCGCACCGTGCCTTCCGCGATCCCGTCCATCATCGTACCCGCGAAGCGTCGTGCGATCCGGGTCGATCGGTCGATCATCTGCTGTCGTTCGCCCGCCGGCAGACCGCTTAGCGCGGTGGTGCGGAGCAGCGACTCGCGTTCGGAGAATTGCACGCCGACCAAGGTCGCGACGGTATCGCAAAGCCGTTGCCAGTGCGTGCCGCCGCGCTCGTCGGCGATCCGTTGTGTCGCGGCGATCGTGTCGAAGCTGCGGCGATAGCAGGCGACGACCAGATCGTCCTTGGCGTCGAGATGGTGATAGAAGCTGCCCTTGGTGACGTTCAGTTCCGACGCGATCCGCTGCACCGAGGCGCCGCGATAGCCGAGTTCGTTGATCAGGCGCGTCGCAGCCAGGAGGAACGCCTCGCGACCCGGCACCGCATCGTCGTGCAGCAACGGTACCGCGCCGGGCGCCCAGCGTGCGCCGTCCACGGCGAGTCCGTCGAGGAACAGCGCCATCAGCCGCTCGGCAACGCGCGGATATTGGTCGGCGTCATAGCGCGGCAGCCACACCGGCAGCCAGAAGATGTTCTCCAGCAGCACATGCGCGCGCGCCCCGGCCAGGTCGGTCGCCTCGCGTGACCGGCTCTCGCCCCACAAAGCGCGCGTGCGCCGGAAAACCTCGCGCCAGCGATTCATCAGCGTCGCGCGCATCGGCTCGTCCATGGCCCGCAGGTCCGACAGCACCGCCAGCGCACGCTCCTCGCCGCGCTCGATCCGCGCCAGCCGCTCCACGTTGAGCGTCACCATCCGCTCGACCCGTGCGCGCGGCGTCGCGGCTTGCGACGCGTCGTCCAGCATCGCCATCAGGCTGTCGAGCGTCTGCTCGAAGGCAGCGGCGGCCAGTTCTTCCTTGCGCTTGAAGTAATAGGTCACGCTGGTGGTGTTCAGCCCGACGCGGCGTGCGACGTCGGCGAAGGTCATGCCCTTCGCGCTCTGCTCGTTGATCGCATCGGCCGCGGCGGCCAGGATCGCCTGGCGCTTTTCGCGAAAACGGCGCGTGCTGCCGGCGTCGTCGGTCGTGATATCCCCCATGAACGCAGCGTTAGCATGACGTCGTTCGAAGATGCAGTCCCTTTCTTCGCGGAGTGACGCGCATCGATTCCACGCCTTTACCGAACATACGGTATGGCTTAGGTCTTTTACCGGGGAACGCCGGAGAGGAAGTGCCGTGGATTTCACGTTGAGCGAGCGCGAAACGCATTTCCGGGATCGGGTACGCGATTTCGTCGCCACGGAGATCGCGCCGCGCCGCGGCGAACACGACCGTCAGCATCATGACGGCGATCCGTGGAAGGTGCTGCCCGTGATCGAGGACGTCAAGGCGCGCGCCAGAGCTGCGGGATTGTGGAATTTCTTCATGCCGCCGCATTCCGGGCAGACGCACGTCGACGACACGTTCGCGTTCGAGGGCACGCAACTCAGCAATCTCGAATACGCGCTGTGTGCGGAGGAGATGGGGCGCATCGACTGGGCCAGCGAATGCTTCAACTGTTCCGCGCCGGACACCGGCAACATGGAAGTGCTGCACCGCTACGGCACGCTGGCACAAAAGGAAGAATGGCTTCGTCCGTTGATGGACGGCGAAATCCGTTCCGTCTTCCTGATGACCGAGCCGGCGGTCGCCTCGTCGGACGCCACCAATATCGAGACCCGCATCGTGCGTGATGGCGACGATTACGTCATCAACGGCCGCAAATGGTGGTCGTCGGGAGTGGGCGATCCGCGCTGCCGCATCGGCATTCTGATGGGCAAGACGAATGTGGAGGGCGCGCGCCATCAGCAGCAGAGCATGGTGCTCGTGCCGCTCGACACGCCCGGCGTCCGCGTGGAAAGGATGCTGTCCGTCTACGGCTACGACCACGCGCCGCACGGGCATGGTGAGGTCAGCTTCACCGATGTGCGTGTGCCGGTCGCCAACGTGCTGCTTGGCGAGGGCCGCGGATTCGAGATCGCGCAGGGGCGCCTCGGGCCGGGGCGCATTCATCATTGCATGCGCACGATCGGCGTTGCGGAGGTCGCGATCGCCGCGATGGCGCGGCGGCTCGTCAGCCGCGTCGCCTTCGGGAAGCGCATCGCCGACCACAGCGTCTGGGAAGAACGCATCGCCCGCGCGCGTATCGACATCGAGATGACGCGGCTGCTGTGCCTCAAGGCCGCCGACATGATGGACAAGGCCGGCAACAAGGCCGCGCAGCAGGAGATCGCGATGATCAAGGTGCAGGCGCCCAACATGGCGCTGCGCATTCTGGACGACGCGATCCAGGCGCATGGCGGGGCGGGCGTATCGGGCGACTTCGATCTGGCGCATGCCTGGGCGGCGATGCGCACGCTGCGCTTCGCCGATGGTCCGGATGAAGTCCACGCACGCGCGATCGCCCGCCACGAGTTCGGCAAGCACGCATGAGCGATCTCGATACGGCGCGGCTCGGCGCGTGGTTGACCGCGCAGGTGCCGGAAGCGGGGATGATCACCGGGCAGTTGCGGTTCGAGGGTGGTCAGTCTAACCCGACATATCGTATCGACACGACCAGCGGCAGCTACGTACTGCGCCGCAAGCCGGTCGGCGTCCTGTTGCCATCGGCGCACCAGGTTGATCGCGAGTATCGCGTCATCGCCGCGCTCCATCCGACAGGGTTTCCGGTTCCGCGCCCTTACGGACTGTGCATGGACGACGCGGTGATCGGCTCGGCCTTCTACGTCATGGAGATGGTGGAGGGCCGCACGATCTGGGACGGCACCATGCCCGATCTCGCCCCCGCGCAGCGCCGCGCGCATTATCTGGCGATGATCGACACGCTCGCCGACCTGCACAATACCGATCATGTCGCGATCGGGCTGGAGGATTACGGTCGGCCGGGCAATTACTTCGAACGGCAGGTGGCGCGCTGGACCAGGCAATATCGCGGTGCTGAAACCGAACCGATGCCCGCGATGGAGCGACTGATCGAGTTCCTGCCGCGCACCGTTCCCGCGCAGGATCGCACCAGCATCGTCCATGGCGACTACCGCGTCGACAATCTCCGCTTCGCGTTGGGCACGGAGCCGCGGGTGGCGGCGGTGCTCGACTGGGAATTGTCGACGCTGGGCGATCCGGTCGCTGATCTGACCTATTATCTGATGAGCTGGGTCACGGAGCCCGAGGGGCGCTCCGGCGTGCTCGGTTGCGCCGGCGATGTCACCGGCATCCCGGAATTGTCGGAGATGCTGGAGCGTTATTGCGCGCGCACCGGCCGCGCCGCGCCGATCGCACTCGACTGGTACTTCGCCTTCAATCTCTTCCGTCTCGCCAGCATCGTGCAGGGCATCAAGAAGCGCGTCGCGATCGGCACCGCCGCCAACGCCCGCGCGCATGAAACCGCCGCGCGCGTCCCGATGCTCGCCGACGCTGCGTGGCATTTCGCGCAGCAGGCGGGCGCATGAGGTTCGCGGGCAAGTCGATCGTGGTCACCGGCGCGGGGTCCGGGATCGGGCGCGCCGCCGCGTTGCTCTTCGCGGCCGAGGGCGGGCAGGTGATCGTCGCCGATCGCACCGCGCAGGCCGAGGAAACCGCGCACGCGATCGCCGACGCGGGCGGCGTGGCCACCCCGATCCGCATGGACGCGGGCGACGAGGGCGATGTCGTGCGTGCCGTCGCACTGGCGATCGACCGTTTCGGCGGTCTGGACGTGATGTTTGCGAACGCCGGCATCTCGGGCGGGCTTGCCAACATTTTCGACACCGACGTCGCATTGTTTGGCGAGGTGCTGCGCGTCAACCTGATCGGCCCATGGCTGGCGGTGAAGCATGCCGCGCCGCGGATCGCCGAGCGTGGTGGCGGCGCGATCGTGCTGACCGCCAGCGTCGCCGGCCTGCGCTCAGGTGCCGGCTCACCCGCTTACTCCGCCTCGAAAGCCGGGGTCATCAATCTCGCGATGACCGCCGCGCAGCAACTGTCTGGCGCGAACGTCCGCGTCAATGCGCTATGCCCCGGCCTGACCGAGACCGGCATGACGCAGCCGGTGTTCGATCACGCGCGTGAGGTCGGCAAGCTCGATCGGGTGGGGCGCCTCAACCCGCTGCGGCGCGGCGCACGCCCCGAGGAACTCGCGCGGGTTGCGCTTTTCCTCGCCAGCGACGATGCCAGTTACGTGAACGGGCAGGCGCTCGCTGCCGATGGCGGGTTGTCGTCCAGCCATCCGGTCATGCGCCAGGAATATGGCAAGACCGCGGTGTGAGTACGGGTGGGGGGCTAAGCCGCTGCCAAGCCATCGCATACGGAACGTCCGCCGCTAACCTGGGTTGACCCTGCGATCCCGCAGGAGAGTTGCCCGATGTCCGCTATCGCCCTCGACACGCCCGTTCGCTACACGCCCGCCGTCGAGGAGGTCCAGCCGGACGAAGCCGCCACCATCGCGCAACTCAACGAAACGTTCGACGTCGTCCTCGACACGACCGCCAGGGATTATGGCCATGCCGTTCGCGCGGTGCACGCCAAGGCGCATGCGATCATCGAAGGCACGCTGACCATCGACGCAGACCTGCCACCCGAACTCGCACAAGGGCTGTTCTCCAGCCCCGGCGAACACAAGGTGCTGATGCGCATCTCCACCAACCCGGGTGACATCCTCGACGATGCGATCTCCTTGCCGCGCGGCATGGCGATCAAGGTGTTCGACGTAGATGGCGAGCGACTGCCCGGTGCGGAGGGCCGCACGCAGGATTTCATCATGGTCAACGGCAACGTCTTCCAGGCGAAGAGCGCTGACAAGTTCCTCGGCAACCTGAAGCTGCTCGCAAGCACCACCGACAAGGCTGAGGGCGGCAAGAAGGTGCTTTCCGCGGCGCTGCGGGGCGTCACCAGCGCGCTTGGCGCAGTAGGGGTCGAAAGCGCGACCCTAAACACGCTGGGGGGCGCGCCGAACGTCGATCCCCTTGGCGAGACCTATTACAGCGCCACGCCGTTTCGCTATGGCGATCATATCGCCAAGTTCAGCCTCGTGCCGGTCGCGCCGGGTCTGAAGGAGCGAACGGGCGCGATCATCGACACCGCGGGCGATCGTGACGCGATCCGGCACACCGTCCGCGACGAACTCCGCTCGATCGCCGGGGAGTGGGAATTTCGCGTCCAGCTGGCGCGCGACCTCGAACGGCAGCCGGTCGAGGACGCCACGGTCGAATGGGACGAGGAGGAAGCGCCGTTCATCCGTGTGGCCACGATCCGCGCCGCGCCGCAGGACAGCTGGGACGATGCGCGTGTCGGAGAGGTCAACGAGCATCTGCGCTTCAGCATCTGGACGGGATTGGCGGCACACCAGCCGCTCGGCAACATCAACCGTGCTCGACGTGACACCTATCGTCACTCCGCGGATTATCGTGCCCGCGTGAACGGATGCCCGATCCACGAACCTGCCTGAAACGCGCTTAACCGCCGCGTAAGGGTTTGTCGGCGAAGGAGCTTTCTTGCGGTAGAGAAGGCGTGACGTGCTGCGGGAAGGACCATTGTGGGAAGCGATCAACCGGTCGCAACTGGTGATCGCGTTCGATCCGACCGGCGTGGTCACCTGGGCCAACGAGGCCTTCCTGCGCGCCATGGGCTATGCCGAGCGACAGGTGGTGGCGCGCCACCACCGCATGTTCTGCGACCCCGCCTATGTCGCGAGTGCCGAGTATTCGACCTTCTGGGAGCAACTGGTGCGCGGCGAGCATGAGGGCGGGCGCTTCCGCCGGCTGACGCGCGATCGGCGCGACGTGTGGCTGCGCGCCACCTACACGCCGATCACGGACCACGATGGTCGCGTCACCAGCATCGTGAAGATAGCGAACGACGTCAGCGATGAGGTGCGGCTGGCGCAGGAGGCGGAGCGTCGGCTGGAGGAGAGCCTGAAGCATCGCGCCGATGCCGACGGCTATCGCCGCCGCATGGAGGAACTGGTCTCGCAGCTGGGCGGCGTCGTCGACGCCATCGCCGGTATCGCGGCGCAGACCAACCTGCTCGCACTCAACGCCTCGATCGAAGCCGCCCGCGCCGGGGCTGCGGGTCGCGGCTTCGCGGTGGTCGCGGGCGAGGTGAAGAAGCTGGCCGGCGAAACGCAGGTCGCCACGGTGCGTGCACGGGAGCTGATGGGCGAGTAACGCTAAAGCTGATAACGCCGCGTCCCAAGCGCTCGGGAATGGTACGCCGCTCAGTCCCGCAGCCGCACCAGCCCCTCCTGCGCGACGCTTGCTACCAATCGCCCATCCGCCGCGAATATCCGCCCGCGATTCATGCCGCGACCGTGACCGGCCCAAGGGCTGTCCATCGAGTACAGCAACCACTCGTCGGTGCGCGCCGGTTCGTGCAGCCACAATGCATGATCGAGGCTCGCGGTCTGCATCCCTGGCGTGATCCACGTCACGCCATGCGGCAACATGCAGGTGCCCAGCAGCAGCATGTCGCTGGCGTAGGCCAGCACCGCGCGGTGCATCGCCGGATCGTCGCCGACCGGCGCGACCGCCCGGAACCAGCAATGCTGTATGGGCGGCGCGGGCGACGGCCGGGTCCAGTGACGCGGGGTCACCGGGCGATATTCGATCGGCCGCGGGCGGAGCAACTGGTCGCGGAAGCGCTCCGGGATCTGCTCCGAAACCGCCATCCGCAACGCCTGTTCGCTTTGCAGCGCGTCGGGCGGCGGGACGTCGGGCATGTCGTCCTGGTGCGACAGCCCGTCTTCCGCCCGCTGGAACGAGGCGGCCATGTTCAGGATCGGCGTTCCGCGCTGCATCGCGATCACGCGCCGGGTCGCGAAGCTGCGTCCTTCGAAATCGCGCACCACGCGGTAAATAATCGGGTGCTCCTCGGCACCGGCGCGCATAAAATAGGCGTGAAGTGAGTGCGCGACCTTGTCGGTCTCACCCGCCGAGCGCTGCGCGGCCTGCAATGCCTGTGCGATCACCTGTCCGCCGAAGACGCGCCCGACTCCGCCCGTCGAGCGCCGACCGCGATATAGATCGGTGTCGATCTCCTCGACGTCGAGCAGGTCGACAAGGTCGGCGACGAGCGCGGCGGGGGAGGGCGCGTCGCTCAATAGCCGCGCCCGCGTGCCAGCCGGTCGGCATGGAAGTTCGCGTCGCCGAACATTTCGGCGAGCACGCGCGCGCGCTTCATGAAGAGCCCGATGTCATATTCGTCGGTCATGCCGATTCCACCATGCATCTGAACGCCTTCCTGCACCGAGAGCGTCGTGGCAAGCCCGGACATCGCCTTGGCAAGCGATACCGCCCCGTCGGCCTGGTCGGCACCGGCGTCCAGCAGTTGCTGCGCCTTCAGTACGGCGGCACGCGCCACTTCCATCTCGGCATAAAGATGCGCGGCGCGGTGTTGAAGCGCCTGGAAGGTGCCGATCGCAACCCCGAACTGCTTGCGCTGCCGCAGGTAATCGGTCGTCATGTCCATCGCGCCGCCGCCGACGCCCAGCAGTTCCGCGGACGCCCCGACGCGTCCGGCGTGCAACAATCGCTCGAGCGGCGCGCGCCCGCCATCGACCTCACCAAGCACCGCATCGCCATCCAGCTCGACCCCCTCGAAGGTCAGCCGCGCCGCGATGCTCGTGTCCGCCAGCCGCTCCGGCGTCGAGGTCAGTCCCGCGGCGTCGGCTGGCACCACGAACAACGTCACGCCCTCGGCATCTTCGGTGCTGCCGGCGGTGCGGACAGCAACGATCAGCAGGTCCGCGACATGCCCGTGCGTCACGAATTGCTTGGCGCCGGTCAGGCGAAAGCCGTTACCGGCGCGCTCGGCACGCATCGCCACGCCGCTGCGGTGTTTGGCACCTTCGTCGATCGCCAGCGCCGCGACCGTCTCGCCCGCAAGGATGCCGGGATACCAGCGTTCCGCCTGCGGGCTGCCTTCCAGCGCCGCGACTGCCGCGACCGCCGTGGTCAGGAATGGCGACGGTGAAAGGTTGCGCCCGATCTCCTCCAGTACCACGCCTGCCTCGACATGGCCGAGGCCCAGCCCCCCGGATTCCTCGCCGATCAGGATGCCGGTGAAGCCCAGTTCGGCGAATTGTCTCCACAGACCGCGATCGAAGCCGGTCCCGTCGTGCGTGTCGCGCAAGCGCCGAAGATGCGCGATCGGCGCGTTTTCGCTCACGAAATCGCGTGCGGTTTCGCGTAACATCGTCTGTTCGTCGTTCAGAAAAAGCGGCATCGATCGAACCCCGTCACCCCGGCGATGTCGGGGCCTTGCGCCGCATGGACGCGGTTTGTGAAAGGAGACCCCGGCGCGCACCGGGCTGATGCGGAGATCACCCCGGAAGTTCGAGGATCCGTTTCGCAACGATGTTGAGCTGGATCTCGCTCGTTCCCCCCTCGATCGAGTTCGCCTTCGTGCGCAGCCACGCCCGCGCCGCGCGCCCGCCGCTGGATCGCTCGCTTTCCCACTCTATTGCGTCCGAGCCGCCCGCCGCCATCGCCAGCTCGTGACGCGCCTTGTTAAGCTCGGTACCGTAATATTTCATCATGCTCGGCTGCGCGGGATGCGCACGTCCTGCCTTCAACTCGTCGATGAAGCGCTCGCTTTGCGCTGCGAAGGCGGTGGCGCGTACCTCGTAGAGCGCGATCTGCGCGCGCAGCAGCGGGTCGGCCAGCCGCCCGTCGGCATCCACCCCGACCGTCGCCAGCGCACCTTCGATCAGCGCGTTGCCGCCGCCCGAGAGCCCCATGCCGGAGATCATCTCGCGCTCGTGCCCGAGCAGGTATTTGGCCACGTCCCAGCCCTTGTTCAATTCGCCGACGAGGTTCGCCTTCGGCACCTTAACGTCGTCGAAGAACGTCTCGCAAAACGGCGAATAGCCGCTGATCAGCAGGATCGGCTTTGTCGATACGCCCGGCGAGGCCATGTCGAACAGCACGAAGCTGATCCCGCCCTGCTTGGTCGCTCTGTCGGTGCGCACCAGGCAGAAGATCCAGTCGGCCTGATCGGCATAGCTGGTCCAAACCTTTTGCCCGTTGACCAAGAAGTGATCACCCGCATCCTCCGCGCTGGTGGCGAGGCTGGCGAGATCGGACCCGGCGTTCGGTTCCGAATAGCCCTGGCACCAACGGATATCGCCGCGCGCGATCTTGGGCAGATGCTCAAGCTTCTGCGCTTCGTTGCCGTATTTCAGCAACGCCGGCCCAAGCATCGAAATGCCGAAGCTGTTGAGTGGATTGCGCGCACCGATCCGCGTCATCTCCTCGCGCAACACCTTGGTTTCGGCCGGCGATAACCCGCCGCCGCCATAATCCTCCGGCCAGTCCGGCACGGTCCAGCCGCGTGCCGCCATCCGATCGAGCCAGGTCTTCTGGGGGGGCGTCATCCGGCTCTGGTCGCGTCCGCCCCAAACGACATCCTTCTCGGAGACGACGGGCTTGCGCATCTCGGCCGGGCAATTCTCCTCCAGCCAGGCCCGCGTTTCGGCGCGGAACGTGTCGAGATCGCTCATTTCAGCGCCTCCCCGTTGCGCAACGTCTTCGCGACCGGAAAGCCGTAGCGCTCCAGCCCCGCGACCACCTTGTCCACGCCCTCGGTCTTCGCCCAGAACATCGGCCCGCCGCGGTATACCGGCCAACCATAGCCATAGATCCAGACGACATCGATGTCGGACGCGCGCTGCGCCATGCCTTCCTCAAGGATCAGCGCGCCTTCGTTGACCATGGTATAAAGCGTGCGCGCGACGATCTCCTCATCGCTGATCTCACGCGGGCTCGCGCCTTCCCTCGCGCGGAAGTCGTCGATGATTTCGGCGACGCGCGGCGAAGGAGCGGGCGTTCGGTTCTCATCGTAATCGTAGAAGCCGGCGCCCTTCTTCTGCCCCCAGCGACCTTCGGCGGCCAGCGCGTCGCGGATGTTTTCGATGCGGGTCGGGTCGCGGTGCCACCCTATGTCGACGCCGGCGAGGTCGGCCATCTGGAACGGCCCCATCGGCATCCCGAACGCGACGTGCACTCGGTCGATCTGCTCCGGCGTGGCGCCTTCTATCAGCAGCTTGTTGGCCTCGACCTGGCGCGGCATCAGCATCCGGTTGCCGATGAAGCCGTGGCAGACGCCCGCGACCACCGCCACCTTCCTGATCTTCTTCGCCAGCGCCATGACCGTCGCCAGCACGTCCGGCGACGTCTGTGCGCCGCGAACCACCTCCAGCAATTTCATGACGTTGGCGGGCGAGAAGAAATGCATACCCAGCACGTCGCCGGGGCGCTTCGTCGCCGCGGCGATCTCGTCGATATTCAGGTAGCTCGTATTGCTCGCCAGGATCGCGCCCGGCCGGACGATCGCGTCGAGCTTGCCGAACAGCTCCTTCTTGACGCTCATTTCCTCGTACACCGCCTCGATGACGAGATCGCAGCCGGCGAGCGCGTCAAGCGACAGCGACGGCGTGAGCAGTCCCATCGCCTTATCTGGCGCGTCCGCGGGAATACGGCCCTTCGCCGCGCTCGCTTCGTAATTGCGCCGCATCACGCCAATGCCGCGGTTCAGCGCGTCCTGCTGCATCTCCACGATCGTCACCGCGATACCCGCCGACAGGAAGTTCATGGCGATTCCACCCCCCATCGTGCCCGCGCCGATCACGCCGACGTGGCGAACCGGGCGCAGCGGGGTGGCCGGGTCGACGCCGTCGATCTTCGCCGCCTGCCGTTCGGCAAAGAAGATGTGCCGCTGCGCTGCCGATTGCGTGCCGTTCATCAACGCCATGAACTGCTCGCGCTCGAACGCGACGCCCTCCTCGAAGGGCTTCTCACCCGCCGCCACGACGCAGGCGATGCATGCTCCGGGGGCATCGAAGCCGCGCAGCTTGCGGCCATGCGCCTCGCGGAAGGCATCGACTGCTGCGGGATCGGGTTCAATGTGCCGATCACGCACGCGCGGGATCGGGCGCTTGCCCGCGACTTCGCGGGCGAAGGCGATCGCATCGCCCTCCAGTGTCCCTTCACCGACGACGCGATCGAGCAGCCCGGCCGCCGCCGCTGCCTTCGCTGACACCGGATTGCCCAGTACGATCATCTCCAGCGCAGCTGCGATACCGATGACGCGCGGCAATCGTTGCGTGCCGCCGGCGCCCGGCAGCAGCCCCAGCTTGACCTCCGGCGTGCCCAGTTTCGCCGACGGGACGGCGACCCGGTAATGGCACCCCAGCGCCACTTCGCACCCGCCGCCCAGCGCAGTGCCGTGGATCGCCGCCACCACCGGCGTCGGGCTTGCCTCGATCATGTCGATCAGCGTCGGCAGCGGCACGCCCGTCAATGGCTTGCCGAATTCACCGATATCGGCACCCGCAAAGAACGTGCGCCCGTCGCATCGCAGCACCATCGCGGCGATGCTGGCGTCGGCAGCCCCTTCCTTGATCGCAGCTTCCAACCCGTCGCGCACGGCCGCGCTCAGCGCGTTAACTGGCGGCGAGTCCGATACGATCACCAGGATGTCGCCATGCCGCTCGGTGCGGACGGGCGCGCGATGGTCGGTTGTCTGCGACGTCATGGGCGGCCACTCTCCTCGATGCCAGCCTTCGCGCCGGCATACCGTTGTTTCGAACACGTTTGACATCTATCGCGACCGGGGAGGGTCGCGCAACCGCCGTCGTACGAACCGAAGCAACTATGTCGCGAGCCGCTGGCCCCCCGAGCGGCAGCCGGAGCATCTGGCGCTGCCGACAATTTTTCGGCGAGCACCGACAGCCACATCGCTGCGGCGCGCCGCGCGCGTGCCGCGTCGGGCAGACGATCGGTGGCTTGTTGCGCTCGCGTACAAACCCTAAGCATCGATCAGGGACGTAGTATTTCTGGGGGGCAGGCCATCCGATGCGGGTGACGAAGGACTTTTTGCGTGGGCGCGGCCGGCACGCGATGACCGAGGCCGAGAAGGACGTGCTGGAGCGCGCCGTCGAGCGCGTCGAGCGATTGCCCGCGCGCACCATCGTCACGCGGCGGGGGGAACCGGTGATGTACAGCACCTTGCTGCTCGATGGCGTCATGTGCCGCTATATGGATGCACGCGACGGCTTCCGGCAGTTGGTGGCATTGCAGATCACCGGCGATTTCGTCGACCTGCACGGCTATCCGCTGCGCCGGCTGGACCACGATGTCGGCACGCTTGCCGATTCGACCATCGCGCTGATCCCGCATGCGCGGATCGACCTCATTCTGGCGGAACATCCGCAGCTTGCGCGCCTCATGTGGCGTTCGACGCTGCTCGACGCCGCGCTCCACCGTGAATGGATATTCCGCATCGGGCGCCTCGATGCCGCTGGGCGGCTCGCGCACTTTCTGCTGGAGACCTATCACCGGATGCGCGTCGTGGGCGCGGCGGATGGCGGCACCTTCGCCTTTGCGCTGACGCAGCAGGATCTCGGCGAGGCGCTGGGGCTGACCAGCGTGCACGTCAACCGCATGCTGCGGCGGCTGCGCGAGGCCGGGCTCCTCGACTTCGCGCGTGGCACGGTGCGCATCCTCGACCATGATCGGCTGGCGCGGCTCGGGGAGTTCGACCCCGACTATCTCTACCTCGAGGAAGGTAAGTGGCAGACCGCGCCTTGATCCGGCGCCGCATCGCGGCATGAAGTCGCTTGGCCGCAGCGCGTAAATAGCCTTAGGTGCTGGTCATGTCCGATCAGCTCCCGCCCGCCGAACCGTTCATTCCGGCGCCCACTGCGGCGGGGATCGACCCACCGCTACGCCGTGATCGCCTGCTGGCGGGGCTGACGCTGACCGCCGGGATCGGGCTGATGCTTGGCCTGCCGTTCGCGTTGCAGGCGGGGGCCGAGTTCTTCATGCCGACCTCGATTGCGCTGGTCGTCTCGCTGGCGCTGATCCCGTTGCTCGAGTGGCTCGAGCGACGGCGGCTGCCCTCGGCGATCGCGGCGTTACTCTGCGTCGTGCTGTTCCTGGTGATCGCCAACGTCGCACTGGCCGCGATCGTGGTGCCGGCGACCGAATTCTTCCGGCTGCTGCCGCGTCGCATCCACCGCATCCAGGCGAACCTCGCCCCGATCCTCGATCTTTATTCCAGTCTGGAGCGTTACGCGAACCGGACCTTGCGCCAGATCGCGACCACTCCGGTGCGGCCGTCGCCGGCCACCACGGTCGCGCCGCCGAGTTCGATCGTCGAGCTGGCCGCCACCTCGGCACCCGCGGTCATCATCCAGACCTTCTACGCGATTCTGGTGGCCTTCTTCTTCCTGTCCGGTTGGACTCGGATGCGCGAGAAGATGATCACCGGACGCGCCAGCTTCGGCGGTGCGATGACGACCGCGCGCGTGTTGCAGGAAATGGTCGATGCGGTGTCCTCGTACCTGGGCACCATCACCGCGATCAACATCGCACTGGGCGCGATCGTGGCGGGTGCGCTGCACCTGCTGGGGATGCCGTTCCCCTTGATGTGGGGCGGGATCGTCACCCTGCTCAACTACGTGCCGTATTTCGGGCCGGTGGTCGCGGCGCTGCTGCTGGCGATCGGTGGGCTGATGACCTTTTCCGACGTGTGGACCGCCTTGTCGGCGCCCGCGATCATGTATGGCGCGCACCTGATCGAGGCCAATGTGGTGACGCCGTTGATCGTCGGGCATCGCCTGACGATCAACCCGGTGATGATCCTCATCTCGATCAGCTTCTGGGGCTGGGTATGGGGCACGGTGGGCGCGTTGCTGGCGGTGCCGATCCTCATCATCGTCCAGACGATCCTGTCCGCCGCCGGGCGTCCCGACATCGCCGGCTTCCTGTTCGAGGACGGTACGCTGATGCGCGGGCAGGAGGAGCAGGCGACGGTAATTGAAAAAGTACCCGACAGCCGTTGACAGGGTTCGGCACGCCGCCTAGTTGGCGCGCCTCACGCTTCTCCAAGCGGGTGTAGCTCAGTTGGTTAGAGCGCCGGCCTGTCACGCCGGAGGTCGCGGGTTCGAGCCCCGTCACTCGCGCCACCCTTCGGGATGGTTTTTGGTAGCGGCGTTTTCCGGCAGGAAATGCGCGTGTTAGCGGACGTGATGTCCGTGCAGACGCGCATCCCGCCGATGGAATGCGGGTGTAGCTCAGTTGGTTAGAGCGCCGGCCTGTCACGCCGGAGGTCGCGGGTTCGAGCCCCGTCACTCGCGCCATTCTTCAATGGCTTGTCGTCAGCATCAGCGCCAGCGCCCGGTTTCCATCCAGCGCAGCAGCGGCTTGAGCGGCGTGATCCACACGATCCCGGTGACGAGGTAGAAGGCGAGCTGAACCGCGCCGTGCCAGTGCCCGATGGTGCCGGATAATGATGCGATTCCGACGCACCAGATGAGGATCAGGAGCAGGATAAGCAGCATTCCGACCGGTTTGCGCCACGACGGTGTCATTCGGTGATCCAATCCTGCTCGGTGGCGATTGCATGAAGCGGCATGTCCCATGGATCGGCCGGTATCGCCTCCAGCCGTTGCACGCTCCACGCCACGCCGATCCGCTTCGCGTGCGGGAACGCCTCGAAGGCGCGGTCGTAATGACCCGCACCTTGCCCGATGCGGTTCAGGTGGCGATCGAACGCGACCAGCGGCGTCAGTACGATGTCGGGCGCTACCGCCACGTCTTCGCCCGCTGGCTGTCGCAACCCGAACGGCCCTGCCGTCAGCGCCGTGTCTGGTGCCCAGCGAAGGAACCGCAACGGCGTCGCCCGGTCCACGACGTGCGGGAGCGCCAACGAACACCCCGCGGCCGCCGCAGCCTGCGCCAGCGGCGCCGGATCCGCCTCGCTGCCGATCGGTACATAGCTCGCGACCACCAGCCCGGGGGACAGCAGTGCCATGAACCGGCGGTCAGCGCGGATCGGCGCATGCGCGGACACGACAAACGCGTCGCGCGCGGCTCTGGCTGCGGCGCGCAGGACTCGTTTGTCCGTCATGGCGTCCGATGGAAGAGGCGGGTGGCGGGACCGCCGTGGCCGTGTGCCGGGGTATCCACTGACGCTCGGTACGTCAGGTGGGAATCATGTGCGTCGGACCAGGATCCGGGCAGGGACAACCCCCATGGAAGATGAATAGCCTCAGGGATAGTTCTAGGCTCGTACCGGGCAGAACCCGCCGACACCAACTTAGGCGCTCGGCAGCGTTTGCTCAAGGGCTGCGGCGATCGATTCGAGTCGTTCCGACAATCGGTCGAGCGCCACGCCTTCCGGCGTCTCGGGCGGCGGGGCGTTGCGCGCGTCGATCAGCGCATCGGCCACCATCAGCGCGGCCAGGAGCATCGCGCGGTTCGCGCCCCCCGCACCCGCGGCGCGGCGTGCCACGTCCCAGCGCTCGTCGATCAGCGCCGCCGCCTGCTCCAGCCGCGCTTCGCCACCGTCGCGGCACGCGAGATCGTAGGTCGTATCGCCGATGCGCAGGTTCACGAGCGCCATCAGTCGGCTCCTTGCGCGTCGGCTTCGTTGGCGATGATCGCGTCCAGCGCCGCGATGGCCTGCGCCATCGTCGCCTTCAAGGTGGCGTGCCGGCGTTCGAGCAGGGTGTCGGCGGCGTGCCGCGCGGCGATCGCCTGTTCGACGCGTCCGATGGCGGCGTCGAGCCGGGCGATCGCGGGATTTTCCATAATCCGATCGCGATAGGATCGTGCGCGCCCGCCGACAAGTAGCTTGCGCGGCGGAACGATGCAGCGCGGCGGTTGACGGTTGCGCATCCACCTGCGCAAAAGCCGCCGCATCTGGACGGAACTTGGCGGAGAGTGACGATGACGAAGGTGGCGATCAACGGCTTCGGGCGCATCGGCCGGCTGGTGGCGCGCGCGCTGCTGGAGCGCGGCAGCGAGCTGGAACTGGTGGCGATCAACGATCTGGCCGATACCAAGTCCAATGCCTGGCTGTTCAGCCGCGACAGCGTGCACGGCAAGTACGCCGGGACCGTCGAAGCCGATGGGCAGGACATGGTAATCGACGGCAAGCGCATTCGCGTCACCGCCGAGCGTGATCCCGCCAACCTGCCGCATGCCGAACTGGGCGTCGACATCGTGCTGGAATGCACCGGCTTCTTCACCGACCGCGCCAGCGCGCAGAAGCACATCGATGCCGGCGCGAAAAAGGTGTTGATCTCGGCCCCGGCCAAGGGCGTCGACATCACCGTCGTCTACGGCGTGAACCACGACAAGCTCGAAGCCGGCCACACGATCGTGTCGAACGCGTCGTGCACCACCAACTGCCTGGCGCCGGTCGCCAAGGTGCTGAACGACGCGATCGGGATCGAGCGCGGATTGATGACCACGATCCACGCATACACCAACGACCAGAAAATCCTCGATCAGATCCACCCGGACCTGCGCCGCGCGCGCGCCGCGGCGATGAACATCATCCCGACCACGACCGGCGCGGCACGCGCGGTGGGCGAGGTGCTGCCTGAACTGAAGGGCAAGCTGGACGGCTCGGCAGTACGCGTCCCGGTTCCGGACGGCAGCCTCGTCGACCTGACCTTCACGCCGGCGCGCGACACGACGAAGGAAGAGGTCAACGCGCTGCTGAAGGCGGCTGCGGAAGGCCCGATGAAGGGCGTGCTGGAATTCTCGGACGAACCCTTGGTGTCGATCGACATCGTCCACACGCCGTTCTCCTCGACGGTCGACAGTCTTGAGACTGCGGTGATCGACGGCAAGCTGGTGCGCGTCGTCAGCTGGTACGACAACGAATGGGGGTTTTCGAACCGCATGGTCGACACCGCTTCGGCGATGGCCAAGCTGGGGTGAGCAACCCGCCGTCATGCCGGCAGAAGCCGGCATCTCCCTGTAATGGAGAGACCCCGGCCGCCGTCGGGGTGACGGGCGCGGGGGCGGGTGCATGACCGGCACCTTGCTGGGCATCGCGCGCCACGCGCGCTCGCGCGCGCCGATGCAGTTGGTGGACCGTGTCGAGGTCAGCGTGGATGGCGGCATCCATGGTGACTTCCGCGGCGCGATGCGTGGCAAGCCCTACAAGCGGCAAGTGACGCTGATGGAGCGCGGCGACTGGGTGGCGGCAATGGCCGAGGTCGGCCACACGATCGGCTGGCAGGAGCGCCGTGCGAACCTGCTGGTCGACGGCTTCGACCTGCCGCAAGCGCCGGGCGTGCGGCTGCGGATCGGCGGCGACGTGGTGCTGGAAGTCACGCGTGAATGCGACCCGTGCGACCGCATGGAGGCGCTGGCCGCCGGTTTGCGCGCGGCGCTGACGCCTGACTGGCGCGGCGGTGCGTGCGCGATGGTGGTGGAGGGCGGCTGGATCGCCGCCGGTGATGAAATCAGGATCGAGGAATCATGACCAAGTCCTTCCGAACACTCGACGATATCGGTGACGTCCGCGGCAAGCGCGTGCTGGTGCGCGAAGATTTGAACGTGCCGTTGCACGACGGGCGGGTCAGCGACGACACCCGGCTGCGCGCAACCGTGCCGACGGTGGCCGAACTCGCCGACAAGGGCGCGATCGTGCTGGTGCTGGCGCATTTCGGGCGTCCGAAGGGCGTGCCGTCGCCGGAGACCTCGCTGGCGCAGATCGTAAGGCCGTATGAAACGGTGTTGGGTCGCCCGGTCCGCTACATCGATTGGGAAGGCGCCGCAGCGGCGATCGCGACGATGCAGCCCGGCGACATCGGCGTGCTGGAGAATACGCGCTTCTTCGGCGGCGAGGAAAAGAACGATCCGGCGGTGGTAGAGCGCTTCGCCGCGTTCGGCGACCTCTACGTCAACGACGCCTTCTCGGCGGCGCATCGCGCGCATGCCTCGACGGAGGGTTTGGCGCATCGCCTGCCGTCGTTCGCCGGCCGTGCGATGGAAGCCGAACTCGACGCGTTGGAGAAGGCGCTCGGCAAGCCCGAGCATCCCGTCGCCGCAGTGGTAGGCGGTGCGAAGGTGTCGACCAAGCTGGCAGTACTCAAGCACCTGGTCACGCGCGTCGACCATCTCATCATCGGCGGCGGGATGGCGAACACCTTCCTCGCCGCGCGCGGCGTCGATGTCGGCAAAAGCCTGTGCGAGCACGAGCTGACCGGGACCGCCGAGGAGATTTTCGATGCTGCCGAGCAGGCCGGCTGCACGATCCATCTGCCCTATGACGTGGTGGTCGCCACCGAGTTCAGGCCGAACCCACCGACCCGCACCGTCAACGTCCATGAGGTCGCCGCCGACGAGATGATCCTCGACGTCGGCCCGGCCGCGACCGAATCGCTGGGCGACGTGCTCAAGAACTGCCGGACGCTGGTGTGGAACGGCCCGCTCGGCGCGTTCGAGACGCCGCCGTTCGACACCGCCACGGTCGCTCTGGCGCGTACTGCCGCGGCACTGACCAAGGAAGGCAGCCTCGTCTCGGTCGCGGGCGGCGGTGACACGGTCGCCGCGCTGAACCAGGCTGGCGCGGGCGACTCGTTCACCTTCGTCTCCACCGCCGGCGGCGCCTTCCTGGAGTGGATGGAAGGTCGCGAATTGCCGGGGGTCGCGGCGCTCCAGCGCTGACGCGTGTCAGGCGTGCAGGCGGCGATCGTCGCCGGCACGCTGCGACAGGATCGCACGGGCGTCGCCCGGCGTACGCACCTCGCCATGCGGGCCACCGGCCGCCGTCAACACGCGCTCGAGCAGTTCCAGTCCCTCGGGCCATTGCCCAAGCCCGCTGGCGGCGTTGATGTGACCGTGCGCGCCGTAATCGACGAAATGGCTGCCCCAGTCGACCGCCATGCTGTGCGCGCGCTCGACCGTCACCCACGGGTCGTCGTTCGATGCGACGAGGATCGAGGGGAAGGGCAGCGCCAGCTTCGGCGCGGGCCCGAACGGCGCCAGTTCGCTGGCGATCCCGGCGCGATCGACGTCCGCCGGTGCGACCAGCAGCGCACCCGCCACCGGCCATCCATAAGGCTGCGGGCTCATCGACGCCCACCACGCGATCGCGATGCAGCCAAGGCTATGACCGACGAGGATTACCGGCGCCCGTGCCGAGGACACCGCCTGGTCGATTTTCGTCACCCAGCTGTTGCGATGCGGACGGTCCCACATTCCGAGATCGATGCGCGACGTATCGGGGCGGCTGCGCTCCCACAAAGTTTGCCAGTGCGCCGGACCCGAACCACCCAGGCCGGGGACGGTCAGCACGGTCGGCTGAACCGACAGATCGTAGTTGGCATGTCCCATGACGTACCTCCTGTTCCCGTGTGCAGGCGAGGCCGCGGTTCAGTGTGGGGTCGGGCATACCGCGGCCTCTGATCCGACATGTAATCCCGAGTAGATTGATCGGCAATCGTGCAGCGCAGCAAGTCGTGCAAACGGTGCCCCTGCTGCGACGAGGCGTTGCGCGGCTTGCCGCGACCGGCGCGGCGCGCGATAGCGCCGCAATGTCCGCTAACCCCAAACAGCGTGCCGACCAATTGCTCGTCGATCGCGGCCTTGCCGAGTCGCGCACGCGCGCGCAGTCGCTGATCATGGCCGGGCTCGTCTTTGCCGGTGACCGCAAGATCGAGAAGCCCGGGCAGTCGCTGCCGGGCGATACGCTCCTCGACGTACGCGGGCGCGATCACCCCTGGGTCTCGCGCGGCGGCATCAAGCTGGCGCATGGCCTCGATCATTTCGGCTGGGACGTGGCCGGGGCCGTGGCGATCGACGTCGGCTCCTCGACCGGCGGCTTCACCGACGTGCTGCTCAGTCGCGGCGCGGCGCGCGTGTACGCGGTCGATAGCGGCACGAACCAGCTGGCATGGAAACTGCGGCAGGACGATCGCGTCATCGTCCATGAACAGACCAGCGCACGCATCCTGACCACGGCGCATATCCCCGAGCCGATCGACCTGGTGGTGTGCGACGCCAGCTTCATCGGATTGGCGAAGGTGCTGGAGGTGCCGCTCGGCTTCGTGCGCGCCGGCGGCCGCGCGATGGCGCTGGTTAAGCCGCAGTTCGAGGCCGGGCGCGGCGAGGTGGGGAAGGGCGGAGTGGTGCGCGACCCGGCGATCCACGCGCGCGTCTGCACGGAGGTGGCGGACTGGTTCACCGCCGGTGGCTGGCAGGTGGAAGGCGTGGTCGAAAGCCCGATCACCGGGCCGGAGGGGAACGTGGAATTCCTGCTCGCGGCGCATCGTGGTTGAACCGCGTCACGCGCCGCGCGCTATGCATGATGTCGGCGTAACGATCTGGCGCGCAAGGGGATGAGCATGGGCGAAGTGGCATCGAAGGAGCAGTTGCGGATGTCCTTCGTTCGCTGGGCGGCGGTGGCGGTGCCTGCGGTGCTGTTGCTCGGCTTCCTCTCCGGCCGCACCGTGCCGTCGGGGGAGCAGAATGGCTGGTACGCCGCGCTGACCAAGCCCGACTTCACGCCGCCGGGCTGGGCGTTTCCGGTCGTCTGGTCGTTGCTCTACGTCATGATAGGGGTGGCGCTGGCGCTGGTGTTGAGCGCGCGTGGCGCGCGATTGCGGGGGCTCGGCATCGCGCTGTTCGTCGCCCAGCTCGCCGGCAATCTCGCCTGGACGCCCTTGTTCTTCGGCGCGCACCACGTCGGCGCGGCATTCCTGTTGATCGTCGCGATCCTCGGCCTGTCGATCCTCACCACGATCGTCTTCGCGCAGGTTCGGCGCGTCGCGGCGTGGCTGATGGTGCCGTACATGGCGTGGCTGTGCCTCGCCGGCGCGCTCAATTGGGAGATCGGGCGGCTGAATCCGGACGCGGAACGGGTTGTGAAAGCCGCCGCGGCATCCCAAGTGATCCGCTGACCTTTGCTCTCGCAGGACGAATCGCCATGCAATCCGAAAACCAACTGTTCGGTGACGTCGCCAAATTGTTCAACGGTGCGGCCGGCACGATCGCGGGCATGGGCCGCGAGGCCGAGGCGAACGCCCGCGCGCGTGCGCGTGAGTGGATCGGCGGGCTCGACTTCGTGGCGCGTGACGAGTTCGAGGTCGTGAAGGCGATGGCGATCGCAGCGCGTGACGAGAATGACGCGCTGCGCGCGCGGCTCGAAAAGCTGGAAGCGGCGCTGGCCGACCGCCCGACCACCTGACGTGCTGGCCGCGCGTGTATCCCCGCGGGGATGACGCGCGGCATGGGCCATGCGATAAGATGCCGATGCTCGACGAAGCCGACCAATTTTCCGAACCCGAAGCACCACTCGACATGCTCGAATCCTACTTCCTCGCGCACGGCTGGCCGTGCGAGCGGAACGAGGACGAAATCACCGCGACCGTCAAAGGCAGCTGGACCGAATATGAACTCCGCGCGCTGTGGCGCGAAGAGGACGGAGTGGTGCAATTGCTCGCCTTCCCCGACGTGAAGGTGGCCGAGGGGCGGCGCGGCAAGATCTACGAGACCCTGGGGCTGATCAACGAGCAGCTGTGGCTGGGCCATTTCGAGATGTGGTCGTCCAGCGGCATCCTGCTCTATCGTTGCGCCACCGCGATCGAGACGCGCGAGGGCGAGGCGACGATGTCGCTCCCGACCGCCGAGCTGCTGATCGACTCGGCGATCGACGAGTGCGAGCGTTTCTACCCGGTCTTCCAGTTCGTGCTGTGGGGCGGAAAATCGCCGAGCGAGGCGATCGCTGCTGCGATGGTCGAGACGCAGGGCGAGGCCTGACCAAGATGCGGCTGTGGATGATCGGTTGCGGCAACATGGCCTCGGCGATGCTGCGGCGGTGGCTGGACAGCGGCGTGGTGGCGGCCGACGACGTCGACGTGGTCAACCGGACCGCCCGTGTGCTGCCCGGCGACGTGCGGCAGGCGCGCGCTCTTCCCGACGGTCCGCCCCCCGACGTCGTAGTGCTGGGGATCAAGCCGCAACAACTGGACGAGGTGGCCGCGATCCACCGTGAGCGCGTGCGCGCCGCGCCCTTGCTGGTGTCGATGCTCGCCGGCGCCGACCCCGAACGACTGGCGGCGGCGTTCCCCGGCCCGGTGGCGGTACAGACGATGCCCAACCTGCCGGTCGAGCTAGGCCGCGGTGTCCTCGCCGTTCACGCGCCGGCCGCGCCGGCCGCCGCGCGCGCGACGGTCGATCGCCTGATGGCCCCGCTCGGGCTGGTCGAGTGGTTCGACGATCCCGCGCGCTTCGCCGCTGCGGGTGCGTTGTCCGGCTGCGGGCCGGCGTTCCTCTTCCGCTTCGTCGATGCGCTCGCCGCTGGCGGGATCTCGATCGGGCTCGACCCGGAGCGTGCCGCAGCGGTGGCGCTGGCGACGGTCGAAGGCGCGGCAGCGATGGTGGCTGCCAGCGATCGTACGCCTGCCGCGCTTGCCGACGCGGTCGCCAGCCCCGGCGGCATGACGCGGGCAGGGCTGAATATGCTTGACGAGCCTCACGGGCTTACCCCGCTTCTGCAACGCACGCTGCGCGCGGCGGCGGCGCGGGGTGCGGAGATGGCGAAGGGCTGACTGGCGGGCGGCGCTACCCGCGCAGGCCTTCTACCCGCGCGATCTCGTCATCGGGGATCAAGCCCTCCAGCACCGCCCAGAAACCCGTCACCGCGCCTTGCCCGGCGCGCGAATAGGCTGCCGACAATTTTTCGCGCAGTGCCTCGTACAGGCTCGTCTCCAGTTCGACCCCGGCCGGCGTCAGCCGCAGCAATCGCTGCCGCCGGTCGCGGTCCCCGGCGCGCGTCTCGACCAGTTCACGCTCCATCAGCTCGTTCAGCACCCGGCCGAGCGACTGTTTGGTGATCGCCAGCAGCGCGAGCAGGTCGCTGACCGGCATGTCTGGCTTGCGGGCGATGAAGTATAGCGCGCGGTGGTGCGCGCGCCCCAACCCCTGCCTCGACAATCCCTGGTCGATCGAGCGCGTGATATGCGCGTTGCCGAAATACAGGAGCTCCAGCCCGCGACGAATCTCGGTTTCGCGCAGGAAAAGCGGCGAGGCGGAGTGGGTTGGGGCAGCCATGTTGACCGGCTTTGCCATCCGCCCTAGGCCACCGCAACCCCGGCGCACCGACTTGCCGTCGTACGCCGCTCACGATCCTTGGAGGCCACGCCCCGTGAACTTCGCGTTCGAACCGCATCCGTCCCCCGTTTCCGCCAACGATCGCGCGGCGCGGCTGGTCGATCCCGGGTTCGGGCGCGTCTTCACCGATCACATGGCGGTGCTGCACTATTCCGAAGGCCGCGGCTGGCACGACGGCAGCATCGGGCAGCGCGTGCCGCTGACCATGGACCCGGCGTCGTCGGTGCTCCACTATGCGCAGGAGATTTTCGAGGGGCTCAAGGCGTACAGGCTGGAGGACGGGGGCTTCGCGCTGTTCCGTCCGGAAGCGAATGCACGGCGCTTCAACGCCTCGGCGCGGCGAATGGCGATGCCCGATCTGCCGGAAGAACTCTTCATCGAATCGGTCGAGCAACTGGTGCTGACCGAGCGCGACTGGATGCCGACGGTCGAGGGCGGCTCGCTTTACCTGCGACCGTTCATGATCGCGTCCGAGGCGTTTCTCGGCGTCAAGCCGTCCGCCGAATATCTGTACATCGTGCTCGCTTCGTCGGTCGGCGCCTATTGGAAGGGTGGCGCGCGCGCGATTTCGCTGTGGGTCAGTCATGATTATACGCGTGCCGCGCCCGGCGGAACGGGCGCCGCCAAGTGCGGCGGCAATTACGCCACCAGCCTGATCGCCCAGCAGGAAGCGATCCGCCGCGGTTATGATCAGGTGGTGTTCCTCGACGCGGTCGAGCGCCGCTGGATCGAGGAGCTCGGCGGAATGAACATTTTCTTCGTGTTCGAGGACGGCTCGCTGCGCACGCCGCCGCTGACCGGCACGATCCTGCCCGGCATCACGCGGGACTCGATCCTGCGCATCGCCCGCGACCAGGGTCTGACCGTCAACGAGGAGCCCTATGCACTGGAAGACTGGCGTGCCGACGCCGCCAGCGGCCGGCTGGTCGAGAGCTTCGCATGCGGTACCGCCGCCGTCGTCACGCCGATCGGCCGCGTCGCCGGCCCGGATTACGAATTCACGATCGGCAGCGGCGGCACCGGCCAGCTGACGGCGCACTTCCTCGACCGGCTGACCGCGATCCAGCGTGGCCGCGCGGAAGATTCGCACGGCTGGTTGCATCGTATCGGTTGAGCTTTCCCGCGCGCCCGGTTAAGGCGCGCGGCTCGTTGGGGCGTCGCCAAGCGGTAAGGCACCGGTTTTTGGTACCGGCATTCGCAGGTTCGAATCCTGCCGCCCCAGCCAGTTTTAAAAAAACCAGACTTCGCAGTAACTTGCGGCCCAATTTAGCGGAAGTGTGGGGCAGGTCTGTGGGGCATATGTGCGGGGCGGTCTCAGATTGCTTCATTCGCTAGAGCCCGTCTGCATCTTTCGCTTGGACTTCCCGCCTACACCGCTAGGTTTTTCCCAAAGGGGTGGGGTAAGTCGTGGCAGAGGCGAAGGCGAAGACGCGCAATATCGAAACTTGGGAAGTTGCACTGATTAAGGCGCTCTTGAGGCGGCAGCAGCACACCAAGGACCAGATCATCTCCCTGTTCAGTCGGCCGGATCGCACGGTCAATCCCTACCGGCTGGCCGAGATCGCCAAGGGAGAAGCTTTCGCTGAGGTCGAGGAGGCGGAAGAGCTTCAGGTCACCACGTACCTGAAGGGATTCGGTAGAACTGAAGACCCTCGCCGGGCTTTCCAAGACGCAAGCCCGCTCCATCCAGTTAATCTGCGGCTTTTGCTCACCCTTCGAGCTGGCACGGACGAGTTGATAATCGAGGAAACGGACCGATTCGAATGTAAAGAAAGCCTGAACTTCTCCGGCAAGGCAGCCTACGCCCGCGCGATTGTCGCCTTCGCTAACGCACGGGGAGGCATGCTGCTGTTCGGAGTGCGCGATGCCGACAAGAAGATCGTGGGTATCAATCCGGGAAGGTTGAAGGGGTACGACCCTGCCAAGCTTAATCAGTACCTCATGTCGGCGTTTACCCCTGTGCCCCTATGGCAGAAGGGAGAAGTCGAAATAGCTGGCAAGACAGTGGGTGTCATTTTTGTGCCACAGGCGACCGAAAGGCCGCTAATTTGCACGAAGGATGACGGAGACGACCTCCGAGAGGGCGATATCTACTTCCGCTATCCGGGGGAGAACCGGCGTGTTAAATATGCCGAACTTGCTTCTATCATCAACCAGAAAAGGCAGGAAGCTGGCCGGGCGTGGGGTTCGATCCTGCGTCGTATAGACCGCGCAGGGATAGAGAATGTGGCTCTTCTCAATGTAGAGAGCGGATTAGTTGAGGGTCCCTCTGGTCGCTTCCTCATAGATGAGACGCTCATTCCAAAACTCCAATTCATTTCGCGCGGTCATTTCTCAGAAGAGGAGGGCGCGCCAGCGTTGCGGCTCCTTGGGGACGTCGAGACTATCCAAGGAGCAACCGTAGATGTTGCGGCGGAGGTGGTCGATCACGTTCACGTCAATGACGACCTCCTTATTGAAGCGTTCGTTTCGAGAGCTTCCGTGAGCCATCCTAGGCTCTTCATCGAGCATCTGGCATACACAACCAAGCTCTGGCTGCCTGTGTTTGCCTTTGTCCGAATGGCAGGGATGACCGATGAAGAGGCGGCAGCGCTAGTGGCGGAGCAGCAAGGTGCGAAGCCCAAGATGGTCGAACGTCAGGGAGTGCGGATTGTCTCTCGCGACGTTCCCGTTGGAGCGGCGAAGCCCACATCAGCAGAACCCGCAAGGTCCGCCATTATCGCACAGACGCTGCCAACGCCCGCCACCGAAAAGGATTGCCGCGCCTTTGTGAAGGCCGTGCGAACATTAGAGGCGGGAGAGGTGAAGGCCGACTACCTCCTGCCTCTTCTCGAAAGTTGTTGGCGCACCTTCGATAAACCCGGCGTCCGCGCTTCGACACAGTATGCCATCGCGCATGTTGACGTCATGCTGCACAAGCAGGGAGCAAAGTGAAGGCGACAGGTGGTAGCTCATATCTTTGAGAAAGAAAAAAGCAGGGCCTCCTGTCCCCTCCCTCACACCTACGCCGCCCGTTTTTCCGCGCGCTGGTTAGCCGCACGGCTTACCCCGTACTCCCGCGCCAGCACCACTAATGAAATCCCAGCGGCCCGCCGTGCCTTCATGGCGTCCTGCTGATCCCTGTACAGAGCCGAGGGACGCCCCAGAGCCTTGCCCGCGGCCTTGGCACGGGTCAGGCCTGCTTGGGGCCGCTCGATCAATAGGTCACGCTCGAACTCCGCCACCGCCGATCGGACGCCCATGGTCATCTTCCCGCCGCGCTGGTCAGGTCGACGCTCCCAAGGCGAGGCAGTGAACGCGGACCCCGTCCGCTGCCAGCCGCTCGACAGTGGCGCGCACGTTCATCGCGTTGCGCCCTAGGCGGTCCAGCTTCGTGACAATGTGGACGTATCCCACCTCCAGGCGGTCGACAAGGCGGGCGAACCCGGCCCGCTCCATGGCTGCCACGGACCCAGAGACGGTCTCTTCCACCACGCGCTTGGGCTCAACGGCGACACCGGCGGCGGCAATCTCCCGGAGGGCAGCAGTCCGGCGAACCCGACTGGATCTTCGCGCTTCGAGACCCTGCGATCAGGCGCACTGGACATCGTCGACGATGACGTGAGGCTTGAGGGACATGATTTTGCGGACGTGTTCGGGATCGGCGAGCGACCGCGACGGTTTGCCGATCAAATAGCCCTGGATGGCTGAGCATCCCTCCCTTACGACGATCGCCAGCTGAGCGGCTTCCTCGACCCCTTCCGCGAGCACCGACATGTTTAGCGTGGCGCCAAGCATCGCGACCGACCGCAGGATCGAGACCGCCTGATCGTCATGCTCGATCTCGGCGACGAACGATGCGTCGAGCTTGATGCGGTCGAAGGGGAATGATCGCAGCACATCGAGCGACGAATAGCCGACGCCGAAATCGTCAAGTGCGATCCCGATCCCCATCGCCTTCAGGGCCCGCAACTGTTCGAGTGCGAAACGCCGATCATGAATGATCGCGCTTTCCGTCAACTCGAGCGACAAGCGTTCGGGTGCCAGTCCGCTATCAGCCAGTGCAGAGCGCACGGTTTCGATCAGCAATGGATCGGCCAGGTGGATCGGGGAAAGGTTGACGGCGACGGGGTAGCGGTTCGGCCACGCGGCTGCTTCGAAGCACGCCTGGCGAAGAACCCAGATGCTGAGGGGAACGATGTCACCGCTTTTTTCGGCCAATGGAACAAACATCGCTGGTGGAACCATGCCCCTGGTCGGGTGCCGCCAGCGGATGAGTGCTTCGTAGCCTGTGATCTCGCCAGACGGGACGATCGCCTGTACTTGATAATGAAGCTCGAACGCCGCCGCATCCAGCGCCGTTCGCAGGTCGGCAATCAACTCACGCCGCTCCCGAACCGCATCATCCATCTGCGCGTCATAGTAGCAAGGTTCGGTCGAGTGCGCGGACTTTGCCCGGTACATCGCGAGATCCGCCTTGGCGAGCAGCGCGTCGGCGTCAAACCCGTCATGGTTCGCCAGAGCGACACCGATGTTGGTCCCCACCGACGCCGTGAATCGCTCGAACACGAATGGTGCTTCGAATACAGCGCGGAGCCTGGCGAGAAAATGACGTAGTTCGTCGGGATCGTCGTAGGAGACCACCGCCGCAAATTCATCGCCGCCGAGTCGCGCGATGAACTCTCCGGTCTCCAGTATCGCCGTCAGCCGCGCAGCCAGAGCGACAAGAAGCTGGTCGCCGGCCTGATGCCCATAGGTGTCGTTGACCACCTTGAACCGTGAGAGATCCAGCACGATAACCGCCATGCACGAATAACCGCCATTGATCAGAAAGCGTTGTTCGAGCTCTCCCATGAAGCTGGTTCGGTTCGATAAGTCCGTGAGGCCATCGTGCATTGCCATTCGACTAAGGCGTCGGTACGATTCACTTTGTGTATGTCCGTCGATAAGCGCGCTGATCGCTGCACATCCGACGATGATGCCGGTGGCGACCGTCGTCGTGACGACCAGGGCATCTATCGTTAGATCGGATAGTCCGTTGCCTAGCTTCAGCACCGTGATCTGCATCGCAGCCATGCCGGTGAAGTGCAGCGCTGCCACTGCGAGGCTCAGCAGCCCGACCGCCCGTATGCTAGCAGCGCGGCCTTGCGTTTTCAGGTCCTGAAAGGCGGCGGCCGTCAGGCCGCATGAAAGTGCCACCGATGCTGCAACGTAACGCCAGTCCCATGTGACGATACCGTCTACCCGATATGCCGCCATCCCGATGTAGTGCATCACTGCGATGCCGGCGCCGATGAGACTGCCGCCAGCAACGCCCGCCCATGATTGTTGCCGCGCTGCGATCGCAAGCCCCGGGGCGGCCAGAAGCATGGCAGCAAGCAGCGAACCGAGGGTCAGCATCGGATCAAGTACGACCGGCGTGGCTGCGCGGAAGGCCATCATCGCAACGAAGTGGGTTGCCCAGACCATCGTGCCGGCACTGACGGCCGCCAGGATCACCCAGCCCAGACGGCTGTGACCGGACGAGGCGCGAACGCGGTTAAACAACTGCACCGACGCCGCAGAGCCGATGACGCAGACCAGCAGCGCCAGAGCGACCAGACGCAGGTCGTGCTCGCGGGCGATACAAAGGGCGACGCGCATCATCGCGCGCCGCCCCGGCTAAGCAGCTCCATGCGCCCTTCGAGCGCCTTCGAAACCTGCCGGGCCAAGCTTGAGAGATAAGCCTTCTGATCGGCCGAGGCAGCCTTTCTAACCTTCGTATCCGCGACGCAGAGCGCACCGACGTGGATACCGTCGGTGCGCTGCAAGCTGGCGCCGATGTAGTAGCGCACGTAAGGCTCCCCGGTGACGCCGGGGAGGCGTGAGAATCTGGGATCCGAGAGTGGGTCCACCACCTCGAGCACGTCGGGGCAGTCGAGCGCGAAACCGCAGAACCCGCTCGCGCGCGGGATGCAGTCGATCACCAGGCCATGGCTGGCCTTGAACCACTGCTGATCACCATGGATCAGCGACAACATCGCAAGTGGCGCATCGAAAGCCTGCGCTGCCGCGGCCACAAAGCGATCGAACGTCGGCTCCGGCGCTGATCCGACGACGTTCAAGCCCCTGACTGCGCGGGATCGTTTCCGCTCTTGTAACAGGCTTTTCAGCATCGGCTTCTCGTGCTCGAATATCGGTAAGTTTATCCTCATCGCCTGAACCGCTTAAAGAATCATGCTCGGACTGTCTGCCGAACGTTTCCGGACGTGACGCACCGCGCCTTCACCGAGCCACTCGCCCGGCGAGGATGTCCATTTCGTCGGTCGCAATTCTTGCCTGAGCGACTGACCAAAGTGGGAATGTCGAAGCGTTGGTCGAGCGCTCGCAACCGGCGCCCGCCGTGGCAGACAGCCTGCGCAAGCAGGGTTACGCATCGCCGTCGAGATGATAGAGAACGGCATGCGCAAGCTCGTGCCCCTTCTGGCGTGCCTGATGCTGGTCTTCACCGTCTGGGCCGGGATGGCGCATGCCGCGGAAGTCGGCGGCGGCGAGATGAGCAGGACCGAAATGGCCGCGCATGCGCCAGGTGACGGTGACGAGGTTTCCGCGGACGCCGACAAGAATTATCCGCATCATCATGCGAGCTGCCACGAACACCACGTGGATACGCCTTCTATCCGTTCGACTGCCGCTCCGATCGCCCTCGCATCCGCGAGGCCGCTGCCGCCGCGCAGCCGCGCGTTGAGCGGGCACGACACGGAAGCGGACCTTCGCCCCCCGCAGGCCTGACCCGCCCCGTCGGGCGCGCGACCGTGCGTCCGGGTGACCCCGTCAGGAGCATTTCATGAACCGCATCATCGCGGCCGGGCTGGGCGCAGTCGCCTGCGCATCGTCGCTGCAGGCCCAGACCGACCGGACCGCCGTCCCGGCATCGGTCCTCACGCTTGCCGAGGCTATCGAGAGAGCAGGCGCGTCGTCTCCGTTCCGGGATGCGGGGTCGGCCGGCCTCCGTGCCGCGGAGGCGCAACGTCGCGTCGCCGCGCTTCGCCCCAATCCGTCGATCGTCGGCGAGGCGGAGAACGTCGCCGGCACCGGCATCTATCAGGGGCTGCGATCGTCGGAGACGACGCTCGGCCTCGCGCTGCCGCTGGAACTCGGCGGCAAGCGCGGCGCCCGCATCGCCGTAGCGGAGGCGCAACTCGGCCGCGCCGGTCTCCAGGCCGAGATCGCGCGCGCCGACCTGCGACTGCGGGTGACACAGTCCTACAATGCGGCCGCCGCCGCCCAGCGCTGCGTCGCCATTGCACAGGATCAGGCCGGCATTGCAGCCGAGGTACTTCGCGCCGCCCGCGTGCGGGTACAGGCCGGTCGCGCATCGCCGCTCGAGGAGCAGCGTGCCGCCGTCGCACGCATCCTCGCCGAAGGTGCGCTGGATCGGGCACGCCGGTCGACAGAGGTGGCGTCCGGCAATCTCGCCCGGCTGCTCGGCATGCCGGTCGATCGGCTCGATCTCGCCTGGTTCGATGCAGTGCCCCCAGGCGGCACGCACCGCACATCGTCGGCAGCGGGAACGCTGACGGCCGCCAGCGCTCGTGCCGATCTCGACACGGCGACCGCGCAGGTCCGTCTGGCCCGCAGTCAGCGGGTGCCGGACCTCACCGTCAGCGCCAGCGCGAGGCGGCTGGAGCAGACCAACGACGTCGCCGCGGTGTTCGGGATCTCTATCCCGCTGAACGTCTTCAACAACGGTCGGGCCAGCATCGCCGTTGCCGAGGCGCAGCGGGAACAGTCCGACGCCCGGCGACGGGTCGCGCTGCTTGATGCCGAGCAGGCGGTGGCGACGGTACAGGCCGAGGCAGAGAACGCTGCGACCACGGCGCGCAACGCCAGCGGGCCGGCGCTCGCCGCGGCGGCCGAGGCAGCCCGGATCGCCCGCATCGGCTACCGCGAAGGCAAGTTCGGGCAGCTCGATCTCCTCGATGCCGAACGCACGCTGCTCGAAACCCGCACGACCGCGATCGACGCGCTGGCCGCCCATCACGATGCGCAGGCGCGCCTGGAACGGCTGACCGCCGCCGCGCCGCTCCCCGAGGACGATCGACCATGAACCGCATCATGAAGGCCGCCATGCCCGCCGTCCTGTCGCTCGCCGTCTCCGGCTGCGGCCGGTCGGCAGAGCTTGCGGAAAACCCCGGCGAGGTCGTGGAGACCAGGGAGGCCGCCACCGGCGATCCGATGACCGCGCCGCTCTCTGCGCAGCAGATCGCCGACGCAGGCATCGAGGTCACCCGCCCGACCGTTGGCGGCGTCGCGGGCGCGATCGAGCTTCCTGCGACAATCGAGGGCGACCCGCAGGGCGTGCAGGTGGTCTCGGCCGCCATCGGCGGCCGCCTCGTCTCTCTGACGCGCAATCTAGGCCAGCCGGTCCGGCGCGGCGAGACGTTGGCCGTCATCGAGAGCCGGGAGGCCGCAAGCCTCAACGCCGAGGTGGAAGCCGCGCGCGCGCGCTCCGCGCTGGCCCGGTCGAACCTGCGACGCGAGCAGCGCCTGTTCGCCGAGCGGGTGTCGCCCGAGCAGGACCTCATCGCCGCGCGCACCGCCGCGATCGAGGCCGACATTGCGCTGCGCCTTGCGCGTCAACAGCTGTCGGCCACCGGCGGCGGCGGCGGCGGCGCGCTCAACCGCATCACGGTGCGCTCGCCGATCTCCGGACAGGTGATCGCCCGCTCGGCGACGCTCGGCCAGCAGATCGCCGCCGACGCCGAGATCTTCCGTGTCGCGAACCTCGCCAAGGTGTCGGTGACGATGTCGCTGGTGCCGGCGGATGCCGGTCGGGTCGCCCCGGGCGCACGCGTCGAGGTCACGTCGTCGGGACGGCATCAGGAAGGCCGCGTCACCTTCGTCTCGCCGATCCTCGACGAGACCACCCGGCTCGTGCCGGTGATCGCGACCATCGACAATGCCGGCGGCACATGGCGCGTCGGCGAGAATGTCAGCGTGTCGGTGCTGTTGCCCGCCACCGGTGATCGCAGCGTCGCCGTGCCGTCCGCCGCGGTGCAGATGATCGGCGACAAGCCGCATGTCTTCGTGCGGACCCCCTCGGGCTTCAAGGCGATTGCGGTGACGCTCGGCCGCGCCAACGGCGGCTCGGTCACCGTCACCGCCGGCCTGACCGGTGAGGAGCGCATCGCCTCCACCAACTCGTTCACGCTCAAGGCCGAACTCGGCAAGGGTGAAGCGAAGGATGAGGATTAGGCCATGCTCGCCCGTATCGTGACCCTCGCGGTCGAGAAGCGCTGGCTCGTCCTGCTGCTGACCGTCGCCGCGGCACTCGCCGGAGTGTTCGCCATCCAGCGGCTGCCGATCGACGCCGTGCCCGACATCACCAACAATCAGGTGCAGATCAACGTCGTCGCGCCTGCACTATCGCCCGACCAGATCGAGAAGCAGGTCGCCTTCACCGTCGAAACCGCGCTCGCGGGCATTCCCGGCCTCGAACATACCCGGTCGCTCAGCCGCAACGGTTTCGCCCAGATCACCGCGGTCTTCGATGAGAAGACCGACATCTATTTCGCGAGGTCGCAGGTCGCCGAACGGCTGCGCACCGCCGAGGAGAGCCTGCCCGACGGCGTGAACCCCGAGATGGGACCGATCGCGACGGGCCTGGGCGACATTTTCATGTGGACGGTCGAATATCGTGAGCTCGACCAGGTCAAGCACCGGAACGGCGAACCCGGGCTCCAGAAGGACGGCAGTTACATCACGCCGGAGGGCGACCACCTCTTCGAAGCTGCCGCCAAGGCGACCTACCTGCGCACCGTACAGGACTGGATCGTCACGCCGCAGCTGAAGGGCAGTGCGGGCTTGGCCGGAGTCGACAGCCTCGGCGGCTATACCAAACAATATCTCGTCGTCCCCGACATCCAGCGCATGGCAGCGATGAAGATCACGCTGCAGGATCTCGCCACCGCGCTCGAGCGCAACAACACCAGCGCCGGCGCGGGCGTGGTCAACCGCAACGGCGAGGGGCTGGCCGTCCGTGCGGACGGCCGCGTGCGCAATGCCGACGAACTGGCGCGGACCGTGATCGCCACGCGCGAGGGCGTGCCGATCCTGCTCAGCCAGATCGCCACCGTCCGTGCCGGGCAGGCGCTGCGCATGGGCTCCGCCTCGGAGGACGGTCATGAGGTCGTCGTCGGCACCGCGGTGATGCGGATCGGGGAGAACAGCCGCACCGTTTCCACCGCGGTTGGCGCGCGGCTGCACGATATCGGTCGCGCGTTGCCTGTCGACGTTGTGGTAAAGCCGGTGCTCGATCGCACCGAACTGGTCAACTCGACCATCGCGACCGTCGCCGGCAACCTGGCGGAAGGAGCGCTGCTCGTCATCGTCGTATTGTTCGCGCTGCTCGGCAATCTCCGCGCGGCGTTGATCGCGGCGCTCGTCATCCCGATCACGATGCTCCTGACCAGCATCGGGATGCTGAAAGTGGGCGTTTCGGCCAATCTGATGAGTCTGGGCGCGCTCGATTTCGGCCTGATCGTCGACGGCGCCGTCATCATCGTCGAGAACGCGTTGCGACGGCTCGGCCACGCCCAACATGGCCGCAACGAGCCGCTGCCGCTCCGCCAACGCCTCGATCTGGTTGCGGCGTCGGCGCGCGAGATGATCCGTCCGTCCGTCTACGGTCAGGCGATCATCATCCTCGTCTACGCGCCGTTGCTCACCTTCACCGGCGTGGAGGGCAAGATGTTCGAGCCGATGGCGCTGACCGTCATCATCGCGCTCGTCTTCGCCTTCATCCTGTCGATGACCTTCGTGCCCGCCGCGATCGCCATCTGGCTCAGCCGACCGGTCGACGAGAAAGAAAGCCGGATCGTCGGCTGGCTGCGTCGCCGCTACGAGCCCGGCCTCGGCAAGGCGATGAGGCGGCCGGGCGTCACGCTCGGCGTCGCCGTCGGCGCACTGGCACTCGCCGGCATTGCCTTCACCACCCTGGGACAGGAGTTCCTGCCGCAACTCGACGAGGGCAACATCCTCGTCCAGGCGGTGCGCATTCCCGGAACCTCGGTTGACCAGAGCCAGGCGATGCAATTTCAGGTCGAGAAGATGCTCGCCCGCCAGCCCGAGGTGCGCTTTGCCTTCTCGCGCACCGGCACGTCGGAGATCGCCTCGGACCCGATGCCGCCGAACGCGACCGACACCTTCGTCATCCTGAAGCCGCGCGCCGAGTGGCCCGATCCTGATCTGGGCAAGAAGGAACTGGTGGAGCGGATGGAAAAGAGGCTCTCTACGCTGCCCGGCAACGCCTACGAGATCACCCAGCCGATCCAGATGCGCTTCAACGAACTGATCGCAGGCGTCCGCGGCGACATCGCGGTCAAGGTGTTCGGCGACGACTTCGGCGGCATGAACGACGCGGCCGGCCGCATTGCCGCCATCCTGCGCAAGACACGCGGTGCCGACGACGTGCGGGTCGAGCAGACGGAGGGGCTGCCGATGTTCGACATCCGCCCCAATCGCATGGCGATGTCGCGGATCGGTGTCACCGCCGGCGACGTGCAGGACACCGTCGCTGCCGCGATCGGCGGACGCGAGGCCGGCGTGATCTTCGAGGGCGATCGCCGCTTCCCTGTCGTCATCCGCCTGTCGGAAGCATCGCGTTCGGACCTGACCGAGGTGGCGCAGGTGCCGGTGCCGACCTCCGCCGGCGGTTTCGTGCCGCTGTCGACGGTGGCCGACATCGCCGTCGTCGACGGCCCCAACCAGATCAGCCGTGAAAACGGCAAGCGCCGCGTCGTCGTGCAGGCGAATGTCCGTAATCGCGACGTCGCCGGCGTGGTGGCGGACGCGCGTGCCGCGATCGATGCGCAGGTCAGGATGCCGCCCGGAAGCTACGTCGAATGGGGCGGACAGTTCGAGAATCTGGCATCGGCGCGCGACAGGCTGCTGCTGGTCGTTCCCGTGTGCTTCGCGGTCATCATGCTGCTGCTCTACGGGGCGCTCGGGTCGGTGCGCGACGCCGTCATCGTCTTCACGGGCGTGCCGCTGGCGCTGGTAGGTGGCGTGCTGGCGCTGGCGTTGCGTGGTATGCCGTTTTCGGTTTCGGCGGCCGTGGGCTTCATCGCGCTGTCCGGCATTGCCGTGCTCAACGGCCTCGTCATGGTGGCGTCGATTCACGACTTCATGGCACGCGGCATGGAGCGGGTGAGGGCGGCTCATGACGGGGCGTTGGCGCGACTTCGGCCGGTCGCGATGACGGCGCTGGTGGCATCGCTCGGCTTCGTGCCGATGGCGGTCGGGCACGGGGCCGGCGCCGAGGTGCAGAAACCGCTCGCCACCGTCGTCATCGGCGGTCTGATCTCGGCCACGCTGCTGACCTTGTTCGTCCTGCCGACGCTGTACGCGCGCTTCGGCGGATGGCGAGCGCCTGCCGTGATCGATCCGTCTCCCCAACCTTGAACGCAGGATCTGCATAGGCGGGCACCACGACCGGTAACCATCGCTGCTCCGGATTGTAGCGCGGCGACGTCGACCGCGGCGAATTCAGCAACAATCTGAAACTGATATTGATAGTGACTCGCAGCGGCGCAATCTCTATCGGGGTTCCCGGTTGAAGGGGAAACTCGTGATCTATTTCAGTGCACTACTACTCGGAACGGTATCGATGGGCGGCGCGGCGCCCGGTGCGGATGCGCTCACGGCACCGGTTCCCAACGACGTCGATGGCAATGAGCAAGTTCGCGAGGGCGACATCCTCGTCGTCGGCAAAAGCTACGGGCGGGAGGTCGGGAAAACCGTTACGCCGCTGAAGGACACGCCGAACACCGTCACCGTTATCGATCGCGAACAGATCGAGGGGCAGAACCTGTTCACGCTGGAAGACGCGCTGACCGCCACGACGGGCATCACCGTCAACGGGGTGGGCAGCGAAGACCCGTCGTTCCTCTCGCGCGGGTTCGCGATCAACAATTATCTGATCGACGGTGTGCCCACGTTGTCGGTAAACTTCCCTTCCGCGGTTCCGGACCTGTTCTTCTACGACAGGTTGGAGGTGCTGCGCGGCCCTGCCGGACTGTTCAGCGGATCGGGCAACCCCGCGGGCAGCATCAACCTGGTCCGCAAGCGGCCGCTGGAGAGTGCGCGTTTGCAGGCCAGCGCCGGCTACGGAAGCTATGAGAACGTCCGTCTCGAACTCGATGCCTCGGCGCCGATCGGCAGCACGGCCGGGTTGCGCGCCGGCGTGATGGCGCAGGATCAGGACCAGTTCTTCGATACCGCGCATCGCAACCGGCTGGACGCGTTCGTCGTCGGATCGCTGGAGATCGGCGCGCGGACGACACTCACCGCGGGGGCGAATTACGACCGGTTCCGACCTGCCGTCCAGTCGGGCCTGCCCGGTTACGCCGGCGGCGCCGATGGCAGCGACGGCCGCCTGCTCGACGTGCGCCGCTCCACCTATCTGGGTGCGGACTGGAACCGCTTCGACGCGACAACGTGGTCGGGCTTCGTCGAGGTGGCGCACCGTGTCTCCGATCGCTGGACGCTGCGTGCCACGGGTCTGTACACCGATGTCGATCGCGTCGACGTGTACAGCTACATCGGCGCGCAGCCGGTGACCGCCGCCAATCGCGGCTTGACGAACCAGATCGCCTACCGCGGCGATAGCAGGCAGCAGACGCGCTCGGTCGATTTCAACGGCATCGGTAGCTTCCCGCTGTTCGGACGCGATCAGACGCTGATCCTCGGGGCGGACTATCAGGCGAGTTCCGGCACCTCCTATTTCACACGATTGTCGAACTACGCCCGCATCGACGTGTTCAACCCGGTGTCGCCGGCCGAACCGCCGCTTGATCCCTACGGTCGTTTGCCTCCGTATCCGGTGCAGGGCACGCCCGGCATCTGCACGCCGGTGCAGACGCCCGCGCAATGCGTGACGCAGGTATATGGCGGCTCGACCACGGAGGTGGAGCAATACGGCATCTATGGCCAGATGCGGCTCAGCCCGCTCGCCGGCCTGACGCTGATCGGTGGCGGTCGGCTGACGTGGTACGACACCGGCAGCCAGACCTTGCTGCCAGCGGTGGGGATGCGGTCCGGCTATACGATCGAGAACCGCTTCACCCCCTATGCCGGGATCGTGTGGGACGTGACGCGCGACCTGAACCTGTACGCCAGCTATGCCGACAGCTTCACGCCACAGGCGCAGCCGGTTGGACGGCAGCGCGCCGACGGCGACGGCATCGAACCGATGATCGGCGAGCAGTTCGAGGCTGGCAGCAAGCTGTCGTTGATGAACGACCGGCTGCTGCTGTCGGCCGCCGCCTATCAGATCACGCAGACCAACCGCCTGTTCAACGATCCGGTCGACACGACGCTTTACTATCAGCTCGGCAAGGTGCGCTCGCGCGGGATCGAGGCGGAGCTGAGCGGCGAGATCGTGTCCGGCTGGCGCATCAACGGCGGCTATAGCTACACGCGGACCAAGTTGCTGGCCGACATCAACCCCGCCGTCGAGGGAACGTCGCTGGTGCCGGTCATCCCGCGGCACATGGCCAAGCTGTTCACCAACTATGCGCCGGCCGGCGGCGCGCTGGCGGGGGCGAGCATCGGCGGCGGTCTGACGTTCTTCGGTGAGACGTCTGGCGGCACGCCCTCGTCGGTGGCGGCAAACGGAACGCGGACCGTCTCGACCGTCGTGCGACAGGGCAGCTACGCGGTGCTCGACCTGCGCGCCGGGTACAAGCTGACCGAGCAACTCGGCCTGTCGATCAACGTCAACAACCTCCTCGACCGTAGTTATTACGCACGCATCTTCTCTACGGCACGCGGCAATTACTACGGCAGCCCGCGGACCGTCTTCGCCACCCTCCGCTACACGATCGGCTGACACAATCATTTCGTTCAAAAAGGGAAATACACCATGCGCCTTTCATTGTTCGCTGCCACCCTGCTGATGATACCGTCCACTGCGTATGCGCACGAAATCTGGATCGAGCGTGACGGCACCGGCGCAGCGCGGATCTATCTGGGCGAGCCCGGCGAGGCACCGCCTCCCGGCGGCGATCCCGAATTCGCCAAGCTGCAGAAGCCCAAGTTGCTGGGTGCCGATACCAGTCCGGTCATTCGCCGCGCCGGGTTCCTCGAAGTCGCGGTTCCCCCGGGCGACGTCCGCCTCTCGGATGACGCAGTCTTCGGGCCGTGGGGGCCGAAGGACAAGCGGGAGGGAGTCATCTATTACGCGCGCGCCGGACGTCAGGAAGCGACGGCGGCGCTTCCGTTCGAGCTGGCACCGGTTGCGACGGGCGCGTCGCGCTTCGTTCTGACGCGCGATCGCCAGCCGCTTCCGAATACGGCCGTCGCGATGTTCGCGCCGGATCGGACGAAGACGGAACTGCGGACGGACGCATCCGGTGTCGTCGAAGTGCCGGCCACGCGGGCCGGTCGGTATCTGCTGGTGGCGGCGGCGCGCGACGACCGCTCGGCTACGCTGCCGGGCGGGAAGGTTGACGTGGTGCACCACATCACGACCACGTCGTTCGTCTTGCCCTGACGAGGGCGCCGGCGGTGACCGGCCCTGCCCGCGTCGAGAAGCGGGCAGGGCATGTGTGCAGCAGCGCGCTTTAACGGACGCGGGCTGCCAGGCGGAATACGAAGGCGAGCAGCCCCGAAGCTCGACAGGGCCTACTTACCCGTCGCTTTCTCGATCAGTTCGATGACCCAATCTCCGTCGAGCAGGCGCTCGGCATCGGTTTGTGCGACCTCGATCGCCTGTTCGCCGCGGTAGATCCGCACGATCTGGCTGCCCGCGATATCGCGCGGCAACCTGCCGACCTCCTCTGCTTTCACGGCACGTTCCCGCAGCTCGATCCGGCCACCCCGCGTGACGAGGTCGGTGACATAGTCGGCAACATGCGGACCGGTGGTGCACTGGGCCAGCAGCTGCCCGCCGAAGCTGACCGGATTGACGATGATGCTGGCACCCGCGTCGCGGGCGAGAAGTTCGTTTTCGATGGCGGCGATCGACACCGCGATGCCGGCGTGGGGTGCGAGCCGGCGGCAGGTAAGGATGATCAACACTGCGGTATCGTCACGACCGGGGCAGACGATCACGTTGCTGGCGCTCTCGACCTTCGCGATCTCCAGCACCTTGTTGTGGGTTGCATCGCCTTCGACCGTGGTGACGCCCCATTCCTCGGCCAGCCGCAGACGGCTGCTATCCTCATCGACGACGACGATCCGTCCGGGAGAATGGCCGCGTTCGAGCAGTTCGCTGACTGCGGCGGACCCCGAGCGACCATAGCCGCAGACGATGACATGATCCTTCAACCCGTGTCTGGCGAGGCCCATGCGCCACCGCTCCCATCCTTGCCTCAGCATGAAGCTGTAGGCGCTACCCAGAAAGATCAGGAACACGAAGATCCGGATCGGCGTGACGACGAAGGTATCGAACATGCGCGCCGAGTCGCTGACCGGCACGATGTCGCCATACCCCACCGTCGTCACGGTGATGACGGTGAAATAGACGATGTCGAGGAAGCTTACCGCGCCATCCGTATTGTCCCGCAGCCCGGCGCGATCGATCCAGTGTCCGCCCAGCGCGATACCGACGAGCACCAGCACCGCCACGCCGCGGATCGCCAGCGTCGTCAGCGGGCTGAGCCGTCCCGGACGGTAGAAGCGCGGGCGCATCGCGGCCACGGCCGATCGCGCGGCCAGCCGCCCGGGCGTCAATGCGGGCTGGACCGGTCGACGGTGTCTCACGGACAGGTGACGGGGGCGAAGCGATCCACGCGCGCATCCTTCTGTTAGAGCTGCGCGATCGGCAAGGCCCGGCAGATCGAGCCGCCCGATCTACTTCAGATCCTCGGCAACACATACCGGGACCAGGCAGCCGAGTTCCGCGGTCGGTCTCCGGTCCATGAGCCGGCATCCAGATCATTGAACTAGATCGCATTCCGCTCGTTACGCCGGGCATCCAATATCGTTCGGTTCGTCTCGGCTTCAGCCCGGCGCCCGCGAGGAGCTGACATGGCGGAGCTGATACTTCACGGGCTATCGATTGCGAGGTCGGCTTTCGTCAAGCCGTTGGCGTCATTGGTCGAGGACAACCTGCATGGAATGAGCGACGGTGACCGTTATCGCACCGTCGAGATCGTCATGCCTGGCGTCGTCGTTACTGAAGTCGATCCGAAATCCAACGCATGCCGGCGCGGCAGCGACGCACCCAGGCTACGCGCTTGAGTGCCGACGCGGGAGCATTCCGTTCAGCCGTCGCTATCGCCATCTGTGTTCCCGCCCGCGACGAGGCAGCCCGCCTGCCGCGGCTGTTCGAGGCCGTTGACCGGCTCCAAGTGCCGGCGGGCGCTTCAGTTTCGCTCTGCTTGCTGCTCGACGGCTGTATCGATGGCAGCGCCGCCATCGCTGCCGCTTATGCTCGACGGGCGCGACACGGCGTCCATGTCGGGGCGGTCGAGCATTCGGCGGCGAACGCCGGCGTGGCGCGGCATCGCGCGATGCTGCTGGGTGCGGAAACGCTGAGTGCGCCAGGTGACGTCCTCATGACGACCGACGCCGACAGCTGGCCCAACCCTGCGTGGCTCCACGCGACGGTGGCGGCGCTCGATCGTGCCGATCTCGTCGCCGGCGACGTGATCCGCAGCGGCGCGGGCGCTCACCCCGATCAGGATCGCATCGAGGCGTATTACGCGCGATTATTCTCGCTACGGCGCCTCATCGATCCGGTCGAGTGGGAGGCACCGTTTACGCATCACCACACCAGCGGTGCGAACATGGCGATGCGCGCCGACACGTATGCGGCGCTCGGCGGCTTTCCCGCGCTGGTGAGTGGTGAGGATGCGCGCCTCGTCGACGAAGCCTCGCGGGCGGGTCTGCGCGTCCGGCGCGACGCGGCGAGCGTGGTCCATACGTCGGGCCGCCGCCGCGGGCGGGCGCTGGGCGGACTTGCGGCGACGCTGCACGCACTCGATCACGATGGCGTCGGCAGCGTTCGCGTCGCGCACCCGGCCGATCAACTGTGGCAGTATCGCGCGCACGCGCTGGCCCGCCGCGTCTTCCTTCAACGGGATCTGTCATCGCTCTCCGAAGCGATAGGGCTCGACGCGGATCATCTCGTCGGCGTCGCACGTGATTGTCCGAATGCCGAGGCGTTTGCGATGCGCGTCGTTCCCATCCCGCCGGGTGGCATGCGGCAGGTATCGCTTGCCGCGGCAGAGACCGTGCTCGCGACGCTGACTGCTTCGCTATCGTCGGCGCAGGCGGCATGACCGAACTGCGAAGGCAGCTCGTCGCGCTTGGCGGCGAGTTGAAGAACCTCGGCGATCCTGTCGACGCCGACGCGCTGCTGGAGCTATTGCGGCTGCTCTATCGTGCCGGCCGACAAGACCTCCCGCTCGGCCGCTTGTTCGAGGGACATGTCGATGCCGCGCAGATCGTGGCGCGTTATGGCACAGCGATGCGACGCGCGTGGCTGCGCGACGCGGCGATCGGCGGCGCACTGCTCGGAGTGTGGAACGCCGACTTGCCGGGCGACCCGCTGCGGCTCGTGGATGGGCGGCTGAGCGGCGGGAAGAGCTTCGCGTCGGGCGCCGGGCTGCTCAGCCACGCGCTCGTCACGGTGGACATGCCGGCGGGTCGCCAGCTCCTGTTGCTCGATCTCTCCGCAATGCCGCCCGTCATCGATCGCGGCGTCTGGCGCGTGATGGGGATGCAACGATCGGAAACCCACTCGGTCCGCTGGCACGATGCGATGGTCTCCTCCGACGCTTCGGTGGGGCAGCCCGGTGATTATGTAAGAGAACCCTGGTTCAGCGGCGGCGCCTTACGTTTCGCGGGCGTTCAGGCCGGCGGCATCGCCCGGCTGGTCGACGGCGTTCGCGACCATCTCGTCGCGGCGGGACGATCGGCCGATCCGCATCAGGCGGGCCGGTTGGCGCAGCTGTACGCGCTGGCGCAATCGGCCGCCGGCGCGGTACGACGCGCCTCCGTGGGCTGGTTTACCGACGAGGAAGCGCGCCTGCCGCTCGTCGCCGCAGCACGCGCCGCCGTCTACGCCGCGGGCGGTGACGCGATCATGCTCGCGCAGGAAGCGGTCGGCGTGCAGTCGCTGTTCCTGGATCATCCGCTGGCCGCGGCGATCACCGACCTCTCGATGTACCTGCGTCAGCCCGGGCCGGACGCGCAGCGCATGCAGGTGGGCGCGGCGGTGGCGGCGGGAACGTTGCGGGTGGCGCTGTGATCGTGCCGCCCGGACGCTTGCGCTCGCTGCTGGTCGTCGCGCCGCACCCCGACGACGAGACGATCGCCGCACATGCGCTCATGTCGCGGCTGCGGCGGCGCGGCGTCATCGTGCGTGTGCTGGTCGTGAGCGATGGCGCAGCGTCTCATCCGAACAGCGCGCGTTGGCCGCGCCGCCGGCTCACGCGTGAGCGCCAGCACGAGACGCGACGGGCGATGCGCCGGATCGGAGTGAATGCCGACGCGATCACCTTCCTCGGCCTTCCCGACGGTCGGTTGGCGGATCATGCGTCCAGCGTGTCCCGTCTGGTTGCGCGGGCAGCACGCGCGCTTCCGGTTCCATCGCTGGTGCTCGCCCCATCAGCCGACGACGCCCACCCCGACCATCGTGTCGTGTCCGCCGCGGTGCGGCAACAGGCGGGCGTGCGCTGGTGGAGCTATCCGGTGTGGCCGGCGGGACAACGCCTGCGTGGCGCCAAACCGCTCGCGCTGACCGCACAGGAACGTCTCGCGAAGCGACATGCGCTTCGTGGTTACCGTACGCAGGCCGGCTGCATCACGGACGATCCGAACGGGTTCGCGCTGACAGCGCGCCAGATCCCAGCCTTCTGCGGCCCGCGTGAGCTGTTCGCCGCGGCTGGCGGACGGTGAGGGCGATCACCCTCGACGGGTTCGAGCGGACCTTCGCCGCCGATCCCGATCCGTGGCGGACGTTCGCGAACCGCGACGAAGCGACAAAGCGAACCGCGATTCTCCATGCGATCGGCGCCGGGCCGCACGGTCGTATCCTCGAACTCGCGGCGGGCAATGGTTCGAACAGTCGTGCATTCGCCGCGCGGACGCTCCGGCTCGACGCCACGGAGGCGACCGCGGCGGGCACGCGACTGGTGGCGGCAGCGCTTCCGCCGGGGTCACGGCGCGCGCGGGCGCTGCGGCTGGCGGTGCCGGCGCGCCTGCCGCGATCACGCTATGACGCGATCGTGGTTGCGGAGCTCCTCTATTATCTCTCCCCACGCGCGATGAAGCGGACTGCCCGCGACCTCGCCCGCGCGTTGCGACCGGGCGGCACGCTGGTGCTCGCGCATCATCGCATCGACTTCCACGATTTCGCCCAACATGCCGCGGGCTTGCAGCGCTACTTTCTCGCCCGGACGGGACAGGCCTGGTCCGTCAGGACGGTCAGGCGCACGGGCCGCTGGGTGGTGCTCGCCTGTGTCCCCCGCCGCTCGCCGAGATCGTCGTAGTCGGCGAAGGCGAGGTGGCGACCGTTGTCCGGGTTTATGAAACCGGCACGCCGCCGGTTACCGCGACGACATTGCCGGACATGTAGCTGCCCTCCGCCGATGCGAGCAGCACATAGGCGGGGGCAAGCTCACCCGGCTGTCCCGCACGCCCGATCGGCGTATCCTGCCCCAATGTTTCGAGTTCGTGCGGCGACTTGGCGATCGGCTGGATAGGCGTCCAGATCGGGCCGGGCGCGACGGCGTTCACGCGAATGCCGTCACTCGACAGAAGGTTGGACAACCCTATTGTAAGGCTCGAAATCGCACCCTTGGTGGCGGCATAGACAATCATGTTCTTCCCGGCGACCTTGGCCTGCTCGCTCGTGGTGTTGATGATCGCCGATCCGGGCTTCATGTGCGGCGCCGCCGCCTTGGCCAGACGGATCATGGCGAAGACGTTGGCGGCGAAGGCATCCTGCATCTCGTCGTCGTCGATGCTGTCCAGCCCTTCGTTCATCGTCTGCGCCGCGGCATTGTTGACGAGGACATCCAGCCTGCCGAATTCCGCGACCGTGCGATCGACGATGGCCGCACAATGATCGCGGTCGCGAAGATCGCCTGGCAGCAGAAGGCAGCGCTGTCCCGCCTTCTCTACCCAGTCCTGTGTTTCCTCGGCATCGGCCTGCTCGTCGGCAAGATAGGATATGGCGACGCTCGCCCCTTCACGGGCGTAGGCGATCGCCACCGCGCGGCCGATGCCGGAGTCTCCGCCGGTGATCAGCGCCACCTTTCCGTCGAGCACGCCCTTGCCGACGTAGCTTCCCTCGCCGTGATCGGGCTTGGTTCGCATGTTCGTCGTCAGCCCGGGTCGCGGCTGCTGCGGCTCGTCGGGAAAGCTCGTCGGCTGGCTGGTGCGTGGATCGTCGGTCATGTCGCTTCCTGTCGCTGGATCGAGCAGCAAACGGCCCACAAGCGATAACGTGCCCACCCCCGCCGCCACCGCAAGCACGTATGGCAATGGTCCGCTCGCAGAGAAGAATGAGCGCGGCGGGCGGCGGGAGGGGCAGGCGTTTCCCGTCGGGTCGACCCTGTCCACGCGTTACTGCACGCCGCCTTGAGGACAGGCGGGCGAGAACGTTGACGCTGTCCGGAACAGCCTGCACAGCGGGTAGGGGCAAGCGGAAAAGGGGGCAGCTTCGTGCATGCGGCGGCGAACTTCGAGCTGATCATCGGCATGTTCCTGGTGGTGCTGGGGCTCCACTACCTCGCCCGTCGGCTGGCGTTGCCGCCCGCCGCGGCACTGATCGTCGGCGGTTGCGCCGTGGCCTTTGTGCCGGGCGTGCAGGGGATCGTGATCGACCCCGAGCTGGTCCTCGTCCTGTTTCTGCCACCCCTGTTGATGGATGGCGCATGGTTCACCGCCGTCGCGTCGTTCCGGCGCCACATGGCCGGCATCCTGTCGCTGGCGGTCGGCGCGGTGTTCTTCACCACCGCCGCCGTGGCGATCGTCACGAAACTGCTCATGCCCGGGCTTCCCTGGGCGGCGTGCGTCGCGCTGGGCGCGATCGTGTCTCCTCCGGACGCAGTATCCGCCCGCGCTGTGTTGCAGCGGGTCAAGCTGCCGCGCCGGCTGACGACGCTGCTGGAGGGCGAGAGCCTTTTGAATGATGCCGCCGGTCTGGTCCTGTTCCGGTTCGCCGTCGCGGCGGTACTGACCGGCAGCTTCGATCTGGGCGCCGCGACCGGAACCTTCGTCCTGCTGGTCGTCGGCGGCATCGCCGTCGGCGCGGCGATCGGCGGATTGTGGGTGCTGCTCCTTCGCCGTCTCGGCGACGATACGTTGATGATCGCCGCGACGGTGCTCGTCTGCTGGAGCGCCTATATCGCCGGCGAACTGCTGCACGTCTCGGGCGTCATCGCCGTCGTCACCGCGGGCCTGACCTGCGGCTGGTACCAGCACGTCGTCTTCAACGCGAGCGTGCGCATCCGCGCCATGGCCTTCTGGCAGGTGCTGGTGTTCCTTCTCGAAGCCGCCGTCTTCCTGCTCATCGGCTTGTCGCTACGCGGTTTGCTGGACCGGGTCGGCGGGATCGGCGTGGTGGTGGACACGATGGCGCAGCCTGTCCTGCTGATCGCCGTGGCCGTGATCGTGGCGCGCTTCATCTGGGTCTTCGGGGTGGATGCAACGGTGCGCGCCGCACGCGCGGTCGGATGGGCCCGGCAGCAGCCGCTCGGTGCACGTGCTGCGGTGGTGATCAGCTGGGCGGGGATGCGCGGCGTGGTCACGCTGGCGGTCGCGCTCTCGCTTCCGGAAACGATGCCGGCGCGGGATCTGATGCTCGTCGCCGCCTTTGTCGTGATCCTCGTCACGGTGCTGGTGCAGGGCACGTCGCTCGGGGCCGTCATCCGCTGGGCAAAGCCGCCGGAAGATGCCGGCGCGGGACCGCCGCTCGATCTTCAAGCTGCTGAGACGATGATGTTCCAGGCGCAATTGGTCGCCGTGGAGCGCGCGGCTGTCGATGCCCATGGCAACGTCATCCATCCGCAACTGCTCCGCCGCTATACGACCCGTGCCACCGCGGCAGATGCCTTCGACGGCACAAATGAGGAGCGCAACGCCGCGATCGCCAGCCATTTCGACGTGATCATCGCGGCCGTCACGGCCGGTCGGGCGGAATTGGTCCGGCTGCACCGCGCCGGGCGTATCGATGATGAGACCCTACACGACCTCGAACATGATCTGGACCTGGAGGAGCTTGCTGCCGAGGCAGCGAAGGGTTGAACCCTAGGCCGCTTGCTCGAGCCGTCCCAGTAACCGCTGCAACGCTGCCGCCGGCACCGCTTCCGAGAACAGGAACCCCTGCAATTCGTTGCACCCGGCGTTTTCCAGGAACGCGCGTTGCAGCCCGGTTTCGACACCCTCGGCGGTTACCAGCAATCCCATGGCGTGCCCCAGCCGCACCACCGCATGGATGATCGCTGCCGCATCGTCCGCCTCGCCCAGCCTCTGGATGAAGCTGCGGTCGATCTTGATCTTGTCGACTTCGAACTTGCTGAGATAGCTGAGGCTTGAATAGCCGGTACCGAAGTCGTCGAGCGCGATGCGGAAACCCGCGCGGCGCAGCGCACCCAGTGTCGCGCGCACCACTTCGTCATTGTCGAGCAGGACGCTTTCAGTCACCTCCAGCTCGATCTGCTGCGCGCGTGCGCCGGTTTCGCGCACGATCGCGATCAACTCGGCGGCCAGCGTGCGCGATCGGAACTGGACCGGCGAGATGTTGACCGCCACGGACAGACCCGGCCACGCCACGGCCACCCCGCACGCATCGCGCAGCACGCGGCGGGTAAGCGCCCCGATCAGCCCGCTTTCCTCCGCGACGTTGATGAAGGCGGCGGGTGCCAGCCAGCCGCGGCGCGGATGCTGCCACCGCAACAGCGCCTCGACCCCGATCACGCGGCTGCCGCTGCCATCCATTTGCGGTTGATAGTGGACGAACAGCTCGCTCTCGCGCGCGATCGCCTCGCGCAGATCGTCCTCGATCTCGCGTCGCAGCTTCACGCTCTCGTCCATGTCGGCGATGAAGAAACGATAGCCGTTCCGTCCTTCCGCCTTGGCGCGATACATCGCGATATCGGCGGTCCGCATCAACTCGGTGCGGTCGCCCTGCGCGTCGCGGAAGCAGGCAATCCCGATACTCGCGCCGATATGCACGTTCGCGCCCAGCACGACGAACGGCTCCTGGATCGCGGCCACCATAGCGCCCGCCACCGTTCCGATCGCGGCTTCGTCGGCGCGCGTGCCCAGCAGTACCGCAAACTCGTCGCCGCCCAGCCGCGCCACCAGATCACCCGGCAGCACCAGCGCCTCCAGCCGCATCCCTACTTGCCGGATCAAGTGATCGCCGGCGAGATGTCCCAGCGTGTCGTTCACCTGCTTGAAGCGGTCGAGGTCGATCAGCAGCACCGCGCTCACACCTTCCGGGGCGCCGAGGCCGAGCATGTCGTCGAGCATCGTGAGCAGCCGCGCGCGATTGGCCAGCCCGGTCAGCGTGTCGTGATAGGCGAGACGATGCGCCTGCGCCTCTTTCGCCTGCAATTCGAGATGCGCGACCCGCAACTGGCCGAGCGTGGCGGCGTCCTTGCGCATCAGCCGCCCGACGCCGGCGAGCAGCGCCGCGACCGTGGCCAACAGCCCGGCAAGGACGGCTGCGGCCGTTGGAACCATCGCCTTCCATACCGCCTGCCCGGGCTGGTCCGGTCGCCAGGCGAGCATGCCGATCCGCTTGCCGTCCTCGGCGGTCAGCGCAACGCCGCGCTCCGCCTGGAACGTCCGCCCCACGGTGGCCCGCGCGCCGGCCAGGAGCTGGACCGACGCCAATTGTTGCACGAACGAACGGTCGAGATAGCGGACGCTCAGCAGCAGCGGTGCTGGTCCCGGCGGCGCGTCGCCGTCGCTGCCATCGGGAACGATCCGCATCACGCTGACCGCGGCGAGGCGATCGCCCACCGCCACGGTGCTGGTGGCATGGATTGCGCTCGGTGAGGTACGCACGCTCGCATGGTTGGCGAGCGGCTGGCCGGGCAATCGCTCATGCGGGTTCGCCGCGCGGTGCGTCCGTTCGCGGACGGCGTCGATCAACGGTGCAGCGGCGCGGGTATAAATTCTCGCCGGGCGCCCTGGCGATGCCAGCCGCTCGCCATCCTGCATCATGTAGACCGGCGCGTCGTGCGGCGAGAGGATGATGTCCACATCATGCGCGAAGACGTAGTTCAGCCACGTGCCCGCATTGATGTCGATCCAGCCCCAATTCGGCTGCGATTTGTAGAGTTCGCGTAGTAGCGGGCTCCAGATCGCCACGCCGCTCTGGCTTTGCGCGAGCTCGTCGAGCGCGTCGTCCACGGCGAGTTGGGCTTCATGGCCCTGCCGCTCCGCCGAGACCAGGTCCGCCTGCCTCGCCGCGGTGTGGAGCGCATAGAAGACCGTGGCAGTCAGGCCGAGTGCCAGCAACGCGATCGGCAACGCCACTGCGCTCACGAACCGCCAGCGCCCGTGCGTGGCCGTTTGATACCGAGATATACGCAAGCCGCTGAACTCCCCGCACCATATTGCGGGAAAATCCTCAACGGCCGGTTAATGATCGAGCCTGGCGTCCGACATAGCGATGAACATGAGGGGCAGCTGAAGGCCAAGGCTTCGAAAAGCGCTTGTGGGTCGTTCAGGGGAGCGATCCGACGCGCCGCTACTCGGCGGCCGCATGGGCGACGGCTTCGGACCGTGCATCGCGGATCATCAACCAGCCCGTCAGGATCAACGTCACGCCCGACGCCAGGAAGACATAGTCCCAGATCGAACGTCCGAGACGCTCGTAGACGTGGTGAAGGTTGAGAATGTGGTGATCGATGATCCCCTCGACCAGATTGAACAGGCCGAAGCCAAGCAGGGTCGATCCGAACAACGCCTTGCCGGAGAGGAGCACGCCGGGGCGCTTCACTGCCTTCCACAGCAACACGATGCCCGCGGCTGTCGCGATCCATACCAGCGCGTGGAACAGGCCATCCCAGACCATGTTGGTCTTCGCGCCGACGAGCGTGTCGGTGGGGATACGCGACGACAGCATGTTGTGGAACTGAAGTATCTGGTGAAATACGATGCCGTCCACGAAGCCTCCCATTCCGATCCCGAGCACCATGCCCGCGGAAGTGAGCGGTTTCGTCGTCAATAGGCGCTCCGACATCGTTGCTCCTTCACAGAAGATACTTGCGGGCCGCGCAGGCCACGACGAGCAGCACCGGCGCCGGTGCCGCCAGGGCGGCACAGTTGCTCAGGAAATCCGGACCGAAGATTGCCATGCGGACCTCTTCGGCGGTTCGGCTGTGGCAGAGCGTGCACGCCCATGCCGGCGTGCCGGCGAACAGCAGCGGTAACGGGGAGAGGCGAAGGGCCAGCTTCATGTGACACCCGGACGCAGGGGGCGCCCGCCCGGACGATGCCGGGCGGGCGGAAAGGCTCAGGCGTCTTCGGCCTGCAGATTGACCGACGTTTCCGCCAACTGGGTCATATACTCGTCGCCACCGTAGATTTCCTTGGTGGCCGCGCCGAGCTTCTTCGCGTCGTCCTTCAGCCCGAGCGCCTTGGCGTAGGCGGCCGCCGTGCCGAAACCGGCGATGCCGTAATGCGTCATGCGCTGATATTGCGCGATGATCAGTACGTCGAGGAGCGGCCCCTTTTTCGGTCCTTCCTCCAGGACGTGCTTGGTCGCCTCCGCTACCAGGCCTTCCATGCCCTTGCAGTGCTCCTTGGAAACCTTCTCGTCGTGGCTGGCGATCAGCTCCTTGAGCACATCCGTATGCTTCGTGACGCCCTCGTGCGAGGCGGTCAGCATATCCTTCAGCTTGGCGTCGCTGGCCTTCGTGGTGATCTTCTTCAGCACCTTGAGCATCTGGTCGTTGGCGGACCAAAGATCCTTCATCTCGTCGATGTAAATGTCCTTCAGGTCCTCGGGGGTCGACATGCTCAGGCTCCTTGGCTTGCCGAAGCGCAATGCTCCGATCCGCTGCGAGCGCTTCACTAAGCCGATGAGTTCCCTGGCGATTGTGCGCAGCACGCTATGTAATCGATAACGAACGGCGCGCGGCCACGGGTGGCGATGGGAGGCCAAACCGGGCATCCGTGAACGGGCGTTTGCTTCCGAAGCAAGCGAGCAGGCCGCTGGACGATCCGTTCCACTTGTCCGCCGACCGGCCCGGCCGCTGCGCCGCGAACGGACTGGCGGTGGCGCGACGACGCAAGGCCTTTAACGTTGCTGGAGAAGCGTTAGAAGGTGGGCGGGCTGATAGGTGGAAGGGCGGTCCTTGAAAGAGCACGAGAGGGATATCGCTGCGGTCGCCAGCATCGATGTCGTGCCGACGATCCTTGCCGCCGTCTGCCGCGCGACCGGGATGGGTTTCGCTGCGGTCGCTCGCGTCACCGATGAACGCTGGATCGCGTGCAGCGTCCGCGACGAGATCGACTTCGGCCTGCTGGTTGGCGACGAGCTCAAGCTCGAGACGACGATCTGTCACGAGATCCGCAAAAGCGAGCAACTGGTCGTGATCAGCAACGTGTCGTCGGATCCGACGTATCGCGATCATCACACGCCGGCCCTGTACGGGTTCGAGAGCTACATCTCGGTGCCGATCGTTCTGGCGGATGGCCGGTTCTACGGCACCCTGTGTGCCGTCGATCCTCATCCCCGACCGATCGAGGCGCCTGAGATCATCGCCATGTTCAAGATGTTCGCGAAGATCATCGGGCAGCAACTCGACACTTCCGACCAGCTGACGGCCGCGAACACCACCATCTCCTGGCATGAGAACGAACGCGACCTTCTGTGGGAGAGTTCGCCGGACCTGCTGGTCGAGCTCGATTTTGCCGGAAACATCCTCCGCATCAACCCGGCCTGGACCGCGATCCTGGGCTTCGAGCGCGAAGAGTTGCTCGGACGACAGGTCGACACGCTCGTCGTTCCGGAGGACGTGGAGGTCACGAAGCAAGCGCTTGCCGACGCCGTAGCAGGATCACCGCCGACGATCGAAAACCGGTACCTGCACAAGGACGGCTCCACCCGCTGGTTTTCCTGGGTGGCCGCGCCTACCGAGCGATCCGTTCTGGCGACCGGGCGGCACATCACGGCGCAACGAAGGGCGGAGGCGGCACTCAGGGACGAACAGGATTTCGTGCGCCTGGCGCTGTCCGCGATCGGAGGGGTAGGGGTCTGGACGTACGACATCCCGGCCGATCGTTTCTCCTGCGACACCTCGATCGCCGAGCTGTACGGCCTCGATCCGGCACGCATATCGGCGGGCTTCACGCGTGACGAATTCTTCGCCAACGTCCATCCGGACGATCGCAGGGCGCTGGACAAGGTCCTTGCGAGCGGCCTGAAACGCTGCGGCGAACTCGAACTCGAATACCGGCTCCTGCATCCCGGTGGCGCGGTGCGTTGGGTCCTTTCCCGTGGCCACACGTACATGGACCTTCAGGGCCGCGCCGTCCGTCGCACCGGCATCGGCGTCGACATGACCAGCCAGCGACAGATCGAAGATCAATTGCGGCAGTCGCAGAAGATGGAAGCGCTCGGCCAGCTGACCGGCGGCATCGCGCACGACTTCAACAACCTGCTCACGGTGATCCGCGGTTCTGCCGATCTCCTGCGCCGGGCGAACGTCGACGAAGAGCGGCGTCAGCGCTATCTCGATGCCATCGCCGACACGGCTGATCGTGCCACGAGGCTGACCAGCCAGCTGTTGTCGTTCGCACGACGGCAGGCGCTTACGCCCGAGGTCTTCGACGTCGGCGAAAGCCTGGAGAACGTCGCGAAGATCGTCGAAACGCTCGTCGGGTCGCGCATCGTCCTCGACATCGACGTGAGTCACTGTCCTTGCCTGATCAACGCCGACCGGACGCAGTTCGACACGGCGATCGTCAACATCGCCGCGAACGCGCGCGATGCCATGAACGGCGCGGGCCGACTGACGATCTCGGCGACGCCGGTCGACGGTATCCCTGCCGTACGCGCTCATTCACCCGTCGCGGGCCGGTTCATCGCCGTCACGCTGACCGACACCGGCCCGGGCATTCCGGCGGACCGGCTCGACCACGTGTTCGAGCCTTTTTTCACCACCAAGGGCGTCGGACAGGGTACCGGGCTCGGCCTCTCGCAGGTGTTCGGCTTCGCAAAGCAGTCCGGCGGCGAGGTCATCGCCCGGAACGAAGCCCATGGCGGAGCCAGCTTGACGCTCTATCTTCCGCTGTCGAACCACGTGGCGGCGGTGCCGGGTGAGTCCGTTAATCACGAGATCGCCTTGTCGGGCGAGGGGCTGTGCATCCTCGTGGTGGAAGACAACGAAGAGGTCGGCTCGTTCGCTACCGGCGCCCTCGATGAACTCGGCTACCAGACGAAATGGGTCCTCTCGGCCGCCGCGGCACTGGAAGCGCTCGAGGCGCGCCGCGATTTCGACCTCGTATTTTCCGACGTGGTGATGCCGGGTATGTCGGGCATCGAGCTCGGCCGCGAGATCCAGCGGCTCTACCCGCATCTCCCGGTGATCCTCACCAGCGGTTATAGCGAAGCTATCGTCCAGTCAGGGGCAAGCGGCTTTACGCTGCTGTCCAAGCCCTACACGATCGCCAGCCTGTCGCGCGTGATCCAGCGGGCAAGGCGACGCTCGGGGCGCTGGCGGAGCTGACGCCGGGCGAGGCACTTGCGCTCTCGCCCGGCGATTGAAGGTTCGGGCAGGTGAGGGGGCTCGGCGCCGTCGCCGGTTCGGCGAGGGCGTGTCCGCGCGCTCCGACGATGTGCAAACCCTCTCTCCTGTCAGGCTGGAATGCCGTATCGCGCGCGCCGCTTGCCGCTGCCCCGCCGCCGGCTCAGCGCCCGATCGCGTCAAGCTCGGCCACCGCCTCCTCGGGCAGCGTCAGCGATGCCGCGGCGAGGTTCTCATGAAGATGCGGAAGCGACGAGGTGCCGGGGATCGGCAGGATGTTGGGCGCGCGCTGGAGCAGCCATGCGAGCGCCACCTGCATCGGCGTCGCGCCCAGCCGCGCCGCCACGGCGGATAACGCCGCCGATTGCAGCGGGCTGAAGCCGCCAAGCGGGAAGAAGGGGACATAGGCGACACCTTCCGCCGCCAGCGCGTCGATGAAAGCGTCGTCGCCGCGATACGCCAGATTATACTGGTTCTGGACGCAGGCGATCTCGGCGATGCCGCGTGCTTCCTCGAATTGCGTCGGCGTCACGTTGCTGAGGCCGATATGGCGCACCAGCCCCTGTCGTTGCAGATCCGCCAGCACCTTCAACGGCTCGGCCAGCGATCCTTCGGCGGGGCCGTGGACGTCGAACATCAGGCGGAGATTGACGACGTCCAGCGCGTCCAGGCCGAGGTTCGTCAGATTGTCGTCGATGGCACGCGCCAGTTCGTCCGCCGCGAAGGCCGGCAACCACGACGCATCGTCGCCGCGCCGCGCACCGATCTTGGTCACGATCAGCAGTTCGTCGGGGTAGGGCGACAGCGCCTCGCGGATCAACCGGTTGGTGATGTGCGGGCCGTAGAAGTCGCTGGTATCGATGTGGTTGACGCCCGCCGAGATCGCGGCGCGCAGTACGGCGAGCGCCTCGTCGCGGTCACGCGGCGGGCCGAACACGCCGGGTCCGGCAAGCTGCATCGCGCCATAACCGAGCCGCTTCACGTTGCGTCCGGCGAAAGAATAAGTGCCTGCGTGGTCGATCATTGGCTGTCTCCTGTGCTGGCGGTGAGATACGGCTTGCGCATTCACGGGATAAGCGGGACGTATCCGCACGGGCTGTGCGGAAAATCGAACGATGAAGGCCGACCTTGCCGATCTGAACGCCTTCCTCGCGGTTGCGCAGGCGCGCGGCTTCCGCGACGCGGCCCGCGCCGTGGGCGCGAGCGCCTCGACGTTGAGCGAAGCGGTGCGGCGGCTGGAGGCGCGGCTTGGCGTGCGCTTGCTCCACCGCACCACGCGCAGTGTGACGCCGACCGAGGCGGGGGCGCGGCTGATCGAGCGGCTGGGGCCGGCGCTCGGCGAGGTGGAGGCGGCGCTCGATGTCGTGAACCTGTTCCGCGATCGGCCGGCGGGCACGCTGCGGCTCAACGTGCCGGTCAGCGCGGCGCGGCTGGTGCTGCCGTCGATCCTGCCCGGCTTTCTCGCCGCCTACCCCGACATCCAGGTGGAGATCGTCGCCGAGGACGGCTTCGTCGATATGGTCGCGTCGGGCTGCGATGCCGGCATCCGCTATGACGAGCGGCTGGAGCAGGATATGATCGCGGTTCCGATCGGTCCGCGGGTCCAGCGCTTCGCGACCGCCGCGGCACCGGCCTATCTCGACGCGCGTGGCCGGCCGAGCCATCCGCGCGACTTGCTCGAGCACGCCTGCCTGCGGGGCCGCTTCACCAGCGGTGCGCTCACCAGCCCGTGGGAGTTCGAGCGCGACGGCGAGATCGTGCGGATCGAGCCGCAAGGGCCATTGATCGCGAGCGTTTCCGGCGCCGCGGACCTGCTGGTCGACGTGGCGCTGGCGGGCGGCGGGATTCTTTCGCTGTTCGAGGATTGGCTGCGGCCCGCGCTCGACAGCGGTGCGCTGGAGCCTGTGCTGCCGGATTGGTGGCAATCCTTCTCGGGACCGTTCCTCTACTATTCCGGCCGTCGCCTCGTGCCGCCGCCGCTGCGCGCCTTCGTCGACTTCATCCGCGGCTAGGCGCGATCGACATTCAGCGCTTTCGCGGGTGCCGAACTGCTCGCGAATGAAGATGATGAGCTGTCGGGCGAACCGCGCTGCCACGATCGGGCAGATTTGCTTCCTCCGCTCGCGATGACGGCGCTTCCGGGGAATTCGCCTGAATCTCGATCGGTCCTGAAGCGTCGCGAGCGGCCCGGGCCTGCGTGGTGACGCAGCTTCGCCCTGCCGCGGGTCGGCCTCATCGATGCGGGTACTGGCGTCAACGCCGGAAAGGACGGCGAGCCACCGGAACCCTGCTCTGATCGAATTCGTGGCGGGAACGGTCACGCCGCTCCCGCCACGACAATTCAGGAACGACGATCAGAATGTGACGCCGACACCCCCGGTGACGGTCTCGCCATTGTCCTTGCCGGTGAAGGCACCGGCGCGGTTGTCGGTGTTCCAGTGGATCACGTTGAACTGCAACCGGATCACGCTGTCGAGATACCAGTTCATTCCCGCGGTGACCGCCGAGCCCTTGCCGCCCGTCGCGATCCCGGAGAAATCGAGGTTCTCGTAGCGCGTCAGCACTTCGATGGCGCCCGAACCGCCATCGAACACCGGCTTCAACACGCGCGGTTGCGCGAACGTGCCGAGGCGCGGATTGTACGGCGGCAACTCGCCGGTGACGAACCAGCCACCGGACAGGCTCCATGCCTTGGTGACGAGATCGTCACGCCCGGCGTTGAGCCGCGCATGGCGCTCGCCGGCCTCGCCCATCACCCAGATCGGCCCTGCATAGCCGCCGACCTCGGCACCGTAGCCGGTCGTTCCGGTGCCGCCGACCACCGGGCCGGTCGAAACGCGCAGCAGGCTGTTGAAGCGTCCGCCGATCACCGTGTTGCGGGTCAGCGTGCCCGGGCCGACCGCGAGCTTCTCGTCGAAGCCCCACAGACCCAGGTGAACGATCGAACGATCGGTCTTGAACGGGTTCCAGTGCGTGCGCGCCAATACCGTCCGGCTGTCCGACACGCTCTGGCTGGCATCGACGTTGTCGCCGCTGAGTGTGATCGATGCGTGGCCGGATTTCCAGAACAGCCGCGGCATCAGCGCGATACCGTAGAAGCCGCGTTGCGGGATGATCGAGGTCGCGACGACGTTGCGTTCTAGGAACGGCGGTGCGTCCGATCCGCTCGACCCTTCGAAGCTGCGGTCGTTGAACATGTTGCCGAAGCGGACGTCGTAGGAGATCTGCCCGACATCGTTGCGCCAGCCGACGAACATCGTGCCCACGTCCGACACGTTGTCTGCGAAATCGTTCTCGAACTGGTAGAAGAAGTGCGTGCCGATCGCGCCTTCGATGCCGATGCGCAGCGCGCGGGCACCGGTCGTCGTGATGTTGCGCGCGTCGTACTTCGACCCGAACGTCGAACTCGCGTGGTTGATGATGCGGCCGCGCATCTTGAACGTGTACTTGCCGTCGGCCGAGTGGAAGATCGGCAGGCCGCCCCGCCATTCGGTGGTGACGCCCGACGGGTTCATCGCCGCGGCGCGTGCCTGCGTCACGGTCTGTTCGGCCGGGCTCGCCGCGAGGATCTGCGGCGCGAACGACACGGTTTCGCTGTCGTTGCCGACCGTCGACGACGCGGTCGCGACCTGCCGCGGTGCGCCCGGTACGCTCGGTGCGGTAGAAGCCGCCGCGACCGGCGTTCCATTTGTCTGCGGCTTGCCCTCGACCGCTTCGAGACGCGCCCTCAAGGCGGCGATCTCGCTGGCCTGTGCACGCAGCAGCGCGAGGATCTCGGCCTGATCGGCGGTGTTCTGGGCCTGCACTGGCGTGGCCAGCAAGAGAGCGGACAAGGACACGCCCACATGGAAGAGATGTTTCATGCATCAAGCCAATCAAGGCGAGCACAGGCGTATTATCGCTTGGGATCTATCGCGTCGGCACATCGAAGATGGCAGGTCCCGGCCAGAACCCGCGCACTCCGAAACAACCTGCGACTTGGACCCGCGATATTACGAGGCTTCACCGGGTTTCTGGAGCACTTCGAATAAGTTGGGAGCAGTTAATTAGTCGCTAATCGGAAAGGATCAGCAACAAACGGGAATTAGCGTGCAGGCGCTGCCTACCGGATTGCGCTCGCCCGAGCGCGGTTCGCACGGAAAGCGCGCGAAAGGCTGTGCGCTGGCGAACGGGTCAGGCGTGATTCGGCCCGGGATCGGCGGACACGCGAGCGGGCTGTCGCGATACCCGTGGGGCGTGCTGCGCTATCGTGGATTTCGGACGATGCCGTTGACGATGCACGATGATGCCGAAGCTACGTGCCTTCGCTGCGACGGCGACGGCGACATCACCTCGCTATGTCGGCATTACTCGGCCGAGCGTGTCTGCCGGTAGTGCCTAACGGTCGACTGTTCGTCAGGCGCCGGCAGCGTCCAGCGGCCGCGCTTGTGGTCGCGCGCCGCCGTGGACGTGGATCATCGGCTCGGCGTCCTCGCAAACCCCGGATTGGCAAAGTCGTTGCCCGCACGTGTCGGCGAGGGCCGCTCCGCGTCCCGCGCGCGCGGGGGCGATGCCGCTGACTTGCTTCAGCGCCCGCCGGCTTATGGGTGCGTGCTGAACAGGCTGCGCAACACGCGCTTACCTGCGGTCCGTCGCCATTGGCGCCGCAGCGCTATGCCCGCCCCGCTGCGACCGCGGCATCGCTCGCCAGTCGGTCGGCACGCTCGTTCTCGGGATGGCCGGCATGGCCCTTCACCCATTTCCAGTCGACGCGGTGCGGGCGGGCGGCCTCCAGCAGCGCCTGCCACAGTTCCGCGTTCTTCACCGGCTTCTTGTCGGCGGTCTTCCAGCCGTTCTTCTGCCAGCCGTGGATCCACTTCGTCAGCCCGTCCATGACGTAGCGGCTGTCGGTCGACAGCGTGACCCGACACGGCCGTGTCAGCGCGTTCAGCCCGCGGATCGCCGCCATCAACTCCATGCGGTTGTTGGTGGTCAGTGGCTCGCCGCCGGAGAGTTCCTTCTCGTGCTTGCCGGCCCGGATCACCGCGCCCCAGCCGCCCGGGCCGGGATTGCCCTTGCACGCGCCGTCGGTGAACAGCTCGACCTGCGTCAACTCGGTCATGCGAATGCCCGCGGATTGGCTTCGTACCAGTCGAGCCGCCGCAGGTACGCCAGCGGATCCTTGCGCATCACCAGCGCGTCGGCCGGGGTGTGCAGCCAGTCCCACGCCCGGCTCAGCAGGAAGCGGACGCACGCGCCCTGCGCGAGCAGCGGCAGCGCCGCGCGTTCGGCCGCCGACAATGCGAACGACGTGCCATAACCGTCCAGCAATGCGGCTCCGATTGCCGCATCCGGATCGCGGCCATGCGCGTCGAACGTCCACGCCGAGTGCATCACCGCGACATCGAGCGCGCGCACGTCGGTGCAGGCGAAATAGAAGTCGATCAGCCCCGTAACCTCGTCGCCGCGCATCAGCACGTTGTCCGGGAACAGGTCCGCATGGATCGCGCTGACCGGCAGGCCGAGCGGCCACGCCGCCTCGACGCGCGCCAGTGCGGTGTCGACGCGATCGAACAGGCCGGGCTGGATCGCGTCGAGGTCGCGTCCGCAGCGCTCCAGCAACGGTCGCCACGTCGCGATGCCCATCGAATTGACACGCGTCTGCGCGAAGTCGGCGAGCGCGGCATGCATCTCCCCCATCGCGCGCGCGGCGGCATGCGCCTGGGCGGGCGTGGGATGCGACACCGACACACCCGTCAGAAAACGGATCAGGCACGCTGGCCGGCCCTCCAGCTCCTGGATCACGCCGCCAGCGCGGTCGGCGATCGCCGGCGGCACCGCCAGCCCGCGCGCGGCGAGATGGTCGAGCAACGCCATGAAGAACGGCAGGTCGTCCGCCGCGACGCGCTTCTCATAAAGCGTCAGGATGAAACGCGCGCCGGTGGTGTCGACGAGGTAGTTGGAGTTCTCCACCCCCTCGGCGATCCCCTTCACGGAGACGAGTTCGCCGACATCGTAGCGGCGCAGGAAAGCGCCCAGCGCTTCCGCGGAGACGTGCGTGTAGACGGCCATGCCAGCTTACGCAGCGGCCTCTAGCCCGCGCGGCAGCTTGAACGCGATCGTCTCGCGGGTCGTTTCCTCCTCCCGCTCGGTCACGTCGAAGCGCGTCGACAGCCGGTCGACCAGTTCGCGCACCAGCAACTCGGGGGCGGAAGCGCCCGCGGTGACGCCCAGCGTGCCGACCCCGTCGAGGAACGCCCAGTCGAGATCGGCGGCACGCTGGATCAGCGCGGCGCGGATGCCCTGTCGTTCCGCGACCTCGACCAGCCGCAGCGAGTTGGACGAATTGGGCGCGCCGATCACCAGCACCGCGTCGCATGCACTTGCGATCGCCTTCACCGCCGCCTGCCGGTTGGAGGTGGCGTAGCAGATGTCCTCGCCGTGCGGCGCCTGGATCGTGGGGAAGCGACGGTGCAGCCCGGCGACCATCGCGGCGGTGTCGTCGACCGACAGCGTCGTCTGCGTGAGGAACGCAAGGTTCGCGGGATCGGCGGGCGTCAGCGCCTCGACGTCGGCGACCGTCTCGACCAGCGTCATCGCGCCCTCGGGGACCTGGCCGAACGTGCCGATCACTTCCGGGTGACCGACGTGGCCGATGAACACGATGTGGCGCCCGGCAGCGACCAGCCGTTCGGCCTGCCGATGCACCTTGGAGACGAGCGGGCAGGTGGCATCGAGATAGTCGAGTCCACGGTTCTGCGCCTCGGCCGGCACCGACTTGGGCACACCGTGGGCGGAGAAGACGACGGGCGCGCCATCGGGCACCTCGGTCAATTCCTCGACGAACACCGCGCCCTTCGCCTTCAGCGAATCGACCACGAACTTGTTGTGGACGATTTCGTGCCGGACATAGACCGGTGCGCCGTGCTTCTCGATCGCGAGCTCGACGATCCGGATCGCCCGGTCGACCCCGGCGCAGAAGCCGCGCGGAGCGGCAATCAGCAGTTCCAGCGGGCGGCGCCGCACCGGCCCGGTCCCGGGCATCGTCCCGGGCGCGGCTTCGGGCACGGGCGCGGCAGGGTGGTCGGCGGCGGCGGTCACGTTCGGGATATCGGCCATGCGCCGGCTCTACGCGAATGCTTGCTCCGGCGATAGACGGTTCCTATGCTGGCGACGACCCGGGGCCGTCATGCGGCGCCGTATCGCCTCTTGCCCATTACCCCGGGATTGTGTTCGTGAACGCTCGCTATATCGCTGCTCCGCTGGTCCTCTTGCTCGTGGCCGGTTGCGCGCGCAGCGGGGAGATCGATACCTCCGGGGGGGTCGGCATCACCGCCGTCCGCTCGGCCTGTCCCACGGTCGGTGTGCCCGCCGGCACCGGCGACATTACGATGTTCGATCCGCCCGCCAGCCGCGCCGCCGCCGCGATCGACGTCGTCGCGACGATCAGCAACGTGCGATCCACCTGCGACGATCAGGGTGCCGAGGTGTCGACGCGCGTCACGTTCGACGTGCGCGCGCGCCGTACCCGCACCGACGGTCCACGCGATGTGACCCTGCCGTATTTCATCGTCGTCACGCGCGGCGGCAACGCCGTGGTCGCCAAGCGCGTGTCGCAGGTCGGGCTGCACTTCGACGCCGGGCAGGGGCTGGCCACCACCAGCGCCGAGGCGAGCAGTTCGATCGCGCGCACTGCCGCCACATTGCCACAGGAAGTGCGCGACCGCCTGACCCGCCGTCGCAAGGCCGGCGACGAGGATGCCGCGGTCGATCCGCTCGCCGATCCGAAGATTCGCCAGGCGGTGGCGTCGGCGTCGTTCGAGGCGCTGGTCGGCTTCCAGCTGACGCAGGACCAGTTGCGCTACAACGCCACGCGCTGATCCGTTCGGAGCGAACGGATAGTTTTTTCGGCGGTCACCTTTGCGCAATGTTTGGCGGCGTAGAACGCCCGCTGCCGGTGTCTCGACGATGCGGCCTAAGGATTGATGACGTGACAAGCCTGTCCCCGATTGCCAGCTCGATGTCGGTCGCCAGGCCGGTCGCGCCCGCTGGCGCCACCGTGGTACAGGCACCGACCACGCCGGTCGCCGCCACTGCCAAGGTCGCCGCCCCCGCGCAGGACGCCAGCACGCGCTCGACCGGCAGCCTGATGCGCACCGCCAGCGAGCAGCTCGATCAATTCGACCGCGTCATGGAAAAGCTGCGCTCCAGCATGGCGGCAGGCGCGGTGACTTACGGTGGCGGGCCGTCGATGGGGCAGGGCCAGATCATCGATCGGCTGGCGTAACGCCCACGTCGTCGCGGTGCTCGTCGCAGCACGGGACTTGCCCCGGTGGCGCGCATCGCTACGGAACGAAGCGTGACCGATGAGGACCGCCTGATCTCGCCCGCGCGCCGCGTCGAGGATGTCGACGCCGCGCTGCGCCCGAAGACGCTCGACGATTTCGTCGGGCAGAAGGCCGCGCGCGAGAATCTGCGGGTGTTCATCCAGGCGGCGAAGAGCCGCGGTGAGGCGCTCGATCACGTGCTCTTTTTCGGACCGCCCGGGCTCGGCAAGACCACATTGGCGCAGATCGTCGCGCGCGAGATGGGCGTGGGCTTCCGCGCGACGTCGGGTCCGGTCATCGCCAAGTCGGGCGATCTCGCCGCCTTGCTGACCAATCTCGAGGATGGCGACGTCCTCTTCATCGACGAGATCCATCGCCTGCAACCCGCCGTCGAGGAGGTGCTCTACCCCGCGATGGAGGATCGCGCGCTCGACCTGATGATCGGCGAGGGGCCGTCGGCGCGCAGCGTGCGGATCGACCTGCCACGCTTCACCTTGGTCGGAGCGACGACACGGCAGGGATTGTTGACGACGCCGCTGCGCGACCGTTTCGGCATCCCGGTGCGGCTGCAATTCTACACCGTCGACGAACTGGAACGCGTCGTATTGCGTGCGGCACAGTTGCTCGAACTCGGCATCGCGCGCGACGGCGCGGTCGAGATCGCACGCCGCGCGCGCGGCACGCCGCGCATCGCCGGCCGGCTGCTGCGGCGGGTGCGCGATTTCGCGAACGTCGCGAACGTGGCCGTCGTCGACGCGACCGTCGCGGACCGTGCGCTGGATCGGCTGGAGGTCGACCGGCTCGGGCTTGATGCGATGGACCGTCGCTATCTCATGATGATCGCCGACATCTATCGTGGTGGCCCGGTCGGCGTCGAAACGCTGGCGGCTGGCCTGAGCGAGCCGCGTGACACCGTCGAGGAAGTGATCGAGCCGTATCTGATCCAGCTCGGGCTGGTCGCGCGCACTGCGCGTGGCCGCGTGCTCAACGCGGGCGGGTGGAAGCACCTCGGGCTCAACCCGCCGGCCGGTTCTCAGGACGGGCTGTTCGACCAGTAGGAAGCGGCGGCGTCGTGCCGCTATCCCGGCGGCGGTGATTGTGGGAGAGGTGCGCTCTCGATGACGATACGGGACGAAACGATGCGATCGATGACGGCATTTCGTAGCGCGCTGGTCGCGGCGGCGCTGATGGCGTGCGGGCTCTCCGCGCCTCTGCTGGCGCAGACGCATTTCGAAGGCGCCGGGCAGGAATCGAGCATCGACTGCGACGATGGCGAGGCGCATATCACCGGCGCCAGCAACCGGATCACCGTCGATGGCCCGTGCCGGTTGCTGTCGGTGGAGGGTGCCGGCAATATCGTCAGCGTCGATCTGGCCGAGAAGGCGGCGATCCGCGTTGTCGGCAGCAGCAACCACATCACGTGGCGCGCACCCGGCCAGGCCCGACCGCGCGTCAGCAGCACCGGCGCCGGCAACAGCATCCGCCGCGCGCAATGATCGTGGACGGAGGGGGCTGCGGCGAGGGTGGGGGCGAACCGCTCCCGCCGCGCGATCAGTCCCCGCGCCGGTAACGCGCGTCGAACTCGGCGTCCGACATCACGAGATAGCGGATCGTGTCGATCAGCGCCCATAATCCGGTGAAGAGCAGGCCGACGACCGTGATCGTCAGCACCAGCATCACGATCCCCGATTTGGTCCGGCCGAGATAGAAGCGGTGCACGCCCAGCGTGCCGAGCACGAACGCCAGTGCGGCGGCGACATATTTGTTGCGGTCGTTGCCGTGCCGCACCTGCGGGCCGACCGTGGCCGGCGCGAGTGTCGGCGGCGCGACGAGCGGGAAGATGTTGAGCGCGCGTGCGCCCGAGGTCTCGAAATCGACCGATTGGCCGATCACCGGCTCGCCGCGCTGCGTCCAGTCCTCGGGCAGGAACGTGTAGCGCTGACCATCGTCGCCGGCGACCAGGCCGTGCCCGCTCCGCGCATCCACGCCCAATACCTGACCTCGCATCGTGCCGTTCCTTCGAATTCCTGCGACATGCCTGAACATCGCGGCGGCGATTCTGGCAAGGATCGGTGCGCGAATACACCCGACAAAAATATATTGCTGCGTGGCACCCAGGCCACAGGTCTGATAGCCACGCCGGCATGCCCGTGTCCGCCGCCCGCTCCGCCCGCGATATCCTGGTCAACCTTCACGATGTGATGGCGGCGCGCTCGAACGCGCAGGCCAAGCTGAATTCGGTCGTGGAGATCATCGGCGAGGCGCTCGATAGCGAGGTCTGCTCGATCTACCTGCTGCGCGAGGGCGTGCTGGAGCTGTTCGCGACCCGCGGGCTGGACCCCGCCGCGGTCCACGTCACGAAGCTGGCGCTCGGCGAGGGGCTGGTCGGTATGATCGCGCAGCATAGTGAGGTGCTGAACCTCGACGAAGCCGCCAGCCATCCCGATTTCGCCTACAAGCCGGAGACCGGCGAGGATCGCTATCACAGCTTCGCCGGCGTGCCGATCATCCGTCGCGAACGCGCGGTCGGCGTGCTCGCGGTGCAGCATGCCGATCCGCGCCGCTACGAGGATGTCGAGATCGAGGCGTTGCAGACCGTCGCGATGGTGCTGAGCGAATTGATCGCCAACGCCGGGCTGATCGATCAGGGCGGCCCGCGCGATCGTCCGCAATCGACCGCGCCGACGCGCATCGCCGGGCAGAAGCTGGTGGACGGCATGGCGGCGGGCTGCGCCGTCTTCCACCAGCCGCGGATCCATATCGAGCACACCGTGGCCGAGGATACCGAGGCGGAGCGCCACCGTGTCTACGCGGCGTTCGACAAGATGCGCGAGCAGATCGACCGCATCGCGCGCGAGGCCGAGTTCGGGGTGGGTGACGAGCATCAGGAGGTGATCGCCACCTACAAGATGTTCGCCTATGACGAGGGCTGGGCACGGCGCATCAACGAGGCGATCGACAGCGGGCTGACGGCCGAGGCGGCGATCGAGCGCGTCCAGCAGCGCACGCGGCAGCGGATGCGGCAGATCGACGATCCCTTGCTGGCGGACCGGATGCACGATCTGGAGGATCTATCGAACCGGCTGTTGCGGATCGTCTCCGGTCAGATGGGCACCGCGGCGCAGATGGGCCTCCGGCAGGACACGATCCTGATCGCACGCAACCTCGGTCCGGCGGAGTTGCTGGAATATGACCGCCGCCGCCTGAAGGGGGTGGTGCTGGAGGAGGGCTCCCTGACCGCGCACGTCACGATCGTGGCGCGTGCGATGGGCGTGCCGGTGCTCGGCCGTGTCCGCGACGTCCGCCGGTTGATCGCGGAGGGCGACCTGCTGCTGCTCGACGTGACCGAGGGCACGCTGACGGTGCGCCCGACGACCGGGATGGAAGAGGCGTTCGACGCCAAGCTCGAGACGCGGCAGAAGCGCAAGGCCGCCTATGCCGCACTGCGAGACGTGGCACCGGAGACGAAAGACGGTCATCGCGTCACCGTGATGGTAAATGCGGGTCTGCGCGACGATGTCGCGGCACTGGACGTCACCGGTGCGGACGGAATCGGTCTTTTCCGCACCGAATTCCAGTTTTTGGTTTCTGCCACGCTGCCTCAGCGCGAGCGGCAGCAGCGCCTCTACCGCGAGGTGCTCGACGCGGCTGGCGCACGCCCGGTGATCTTCCGCACGGTCGACATCGGCGGCGATAAGGCATTGCCGTACCTGATTAATGCCGAGGATGAGGAAAATCCGGCGATGGGCTGGCGCGCGCTGCGGCTCGCGCTGGAGCGCGATGGCTTGATGAAGGCGCAGGCGCGCGCGCTGCTGGAGGCGGCGGCTGGCCGCACGCTCAACGTCATGTTCCCCATGGTATCAGAGGCTTGGGAGTTTGACGAAGCGCGCGCGCTGGTTGAGAAGCAGCGTGATTTTCTCGCCGGGCGTGGCAAGCGGCTGCCGCTGGAGGTTCGCTACGGCGCGATGCTGGAGGTGCCGGCGCTCGCCTTCCAGCTCGACCTGCTGCTGCCGAACGTCGACTTTCTTTCCATTGGCACCAACGACTTGACCCAGTTCCTCTTCGCCGCGGACCGCGCCAACCCGAAGCTGGCCGAGCGCTACGACTGGCTGTCGGCGTCGATCCTGCGTTTCTTGCGTCTTGTCGCGATACCCGCTGCGCAGGCCGGGGTGCCACTGGGCGTCTGTGGCGAGATGGGTGGGCGCCCGCTTGAGGCTATGGCGTTGATCGGGATCGGAATCGACCGGCTGTCGATCACCCCGGCGGCGGTCGGACCGGTCAAGGCGATGATCCGCTCGCTCGATCGCGCTGCGATCACCGCGTTCATGGAGCCGTTGCTGGCGAACCCGCCGCGCGACATTCGCGGCGTACTGACGCGCTGGGCCGCGGAGCACGGCGTCGAACTGGCGTAACGATCGGACGGCCCGAAACGGCGGACGCGAGCGGGATCGGTTGACACTCCGGTGCCGCTTTGAAAGACGATGCGAACGAAAAGCGGAAACACGCCCGGGTCGGAGACAGGAATGAGCGAAGGCGAGCAACCCGCACGGGAAACGACCACGGCCGGTGCCGCGATGCCCGGTACGGTGGGCGGTCGACTGCGTGCCGCCCGCGAGGCGCAGGGATTATCGGTGGCGGAAGTCGCCGCGCGCACCCGTGTGACACAGCGCTTCCTCGAGGCGCTGGAGGACGACCGGCTCGATCTGCTGCCGTCGCCGACCTATGCTTCAGGTTTTGCGCGCGCTTATGCCCGCGCGGTCGGGCTCGACCAGGCCGAGATCGGGCGCGGGATCCGCAGCGAACTGGCACGCGGCGCGATGCCGATGCGTCAGCACCATATCGAAGAGATTGCCGATCCTTCCCGAGGGCCGTCGCGCGGGTTGGTCATCGTCGCGGCGGGGATCGCGCTCGCCGTGCTGGTGCTCGGCGTGTTGTGGCTGTCGACCGGCATGTTCCGGGGGACGCAGGAAGCGCCGGAGGCGGCGGGTGCCAGCCCTTCGGTCGTCGCACGCAGCGCGCCAGTCCCGCCGCCAACGCCGACGCCGCAGCTCGGCAAGGTGGTGCTGACCGCGAAGAACGAAGTCTGGATGCGTGTCTATGACGGTGCGAACGCCACATTGTTCACCGGCACGCTTCAGCCCGGCCAGACCTTCGAGGTGCCCGCCGGCGCGGATCGCCCGATGCTCAACATCGGCCGCCCCGACCAGCTGTCGATCACCGTCGACGGCCGCGCACTCCCGCCGCTTGGTGACGGCAAGCGGGCGATGAAGGACGTTGGCGTCAGCGCGCCGGCGCTCGCGACGCGCTTCTCCGCGACCCCGGCGCCCGGCGCGGCGCCGGCCGGCACCTTGACGCCGCCTGCCTCCCAGCCGGCGGCGACCGCCGCACAGTGACGGGCTGCTTCATGCTGGCGACAGCGATGTTCGACGAAGGTAGGTCCGGTGCCGCGACGCATCGGGGAGTGAGATGATGACGAGATATCTGCTGGGCGCCGCCGTCGCCTTGACGCTTGCCAGCCCCGCGCTGGCGCAACGCGATGCGCCGGTCGGAGCACGCGTCGACAAGCTTGAAAGCGAAATGCGCGCGGTGCAGCGTAAGGTGTTTCCGGGCGGCGCAGGGATGATGGTCGAGCCGCAGATCGCACCAAGCGCACCGAACCCGGTAGAGGCGGCAGGCGTTCCCGCCAGCGGTGCGATCACGGATCTTTCGGCGCGGGTCACGTCGCTTGAGCAGCAACTGGCATCGATGACCGGGCAGATCGAGCAGGGCCAGTATCGCTTGCGCCAGCTCGAGGACCAGTTTGCCGAATACCGCAAGGCGACCGACGCGAAGCTCGCTGCGCCACCCGCCGCTACCCCGGTGCAGCCAGTCGGTGGTCCGGACGTGACCGTGCCGGAGGCACCCGAGCCCGCCGGCGACAAGTCGGCGGCGAACTCCGCGAACGTCACCAGGCCAAGCACCGGCGATGGCGCGGAAGACGGCTACCTCTACGGCTTCCGGCTTTGGGAAGCGAAACGCTACGGGGATGCCGTGACTGCGCTGAAAAAGGTCGTTGCCGATTATCCCAAAAGTCGTCGCGCCAGCTATGCGCAGAACCTGATCGGCCGCGCCTATCTCGATGATGGCAAGCCGAGCCTCGCCTCGATTGCTTTCTACGACAATTACAAGAAGTTCCCGGACGGTGAGCGCGCGCCCGACAGCCTGTATTATCTCGGAAGCGCCCTGGTGAAACTCGATAAGGCTGCCGACGCCTGCAAGGTTTATGGCGAGCTGGTCGATGTCTATGGTGCAACAATCTCGGCGAAGATGAAGGCGGACGTGGCCAAGGCGCGCGTCGCCGCCAAGTGCAAGTGAGGTGACGTTGCGCCCGCTGCCGACGTCGGCGGTGGCGCGGTTCCGGACCGACGTCGATCGACTGCTCGCGCGTGCGCTAGGCGAGGGCGAGCTAACGCAGGATGTGCGGCTCGCGCTCGCGGTGTCGGGTGGAGCCGACAGCATGGCCATGCTCCGGCTCGCCGCGGCGGCGTTCCCCGGCGGGGTGATCGCGGCTACGGTCGATCATCAACTTCGCGCAGCTGCCGCCGCAGAGGCCGCCTCGGTCGCACGGACCTGCGCCGAGCTCGGCATCGCGCATCAAACTCTTCGTCCTCTCGCGCCGATAACGGGCAACAGCGTCCAGAGGCGCGCACGCGAGGCGCGCTACGCCGCGCTCGCCGAATGGGCGAGGCGTGAGGGCGTGGCTATCCTGCTCACCGCCCACCACGCCGACGATCAGGCTGAAACGTTGCTGATGCGGTTGCAACGCGCTTCCGGGCTCGCGGGTCTATCGGCAATCCGCGCGATCCGCTTCGATGCGTGTGGCGCCGTCATCCGCCCGCTGCTCGGCTGGCAAAGGAGCGAACTGCGTACATTGGTAAAGGACAGTGAGACGCCGTTCGTCGACGATCCCTCCAACGCCGATCCGCGCCATGATCGTACGAAGGTTCGCGCTTTGCTCGCCGATACCCCCGCGCTGAAGCCGGCGGCGCTTGCCGCCTCGGCTGCGTTTCTCGCCGAGGCGGAGGAAGTGGTGGCGCAGGCCGCCGATACGTTATGGTCCCATTGTTGGCACGGCCACGACCGGCCGTTCGCGGTCGCGACAGCGCCGCGCGAACTGCGCCGCCGCTTGTTGCGGCGGGCGCTCACCGAATCGCGCGCGCAACTCGGCGTGGCATCACCGCTTTTTGACGACTCGACCAATGTCGAGGCGCTGCTCGATGCGCTGGCGGCCGGGCGGGGCGCCACGCAAGCCGGTATCCTGGTGCGCCCGACCCGCACCGGCTGGTTATTTCTTGCAGCGCCGCCGCGTCGATCACTCTGACCGGCGTTGTTCCATTGCCATTAACCCGTCTGCGCCTACATTGCAGCGGACGGAAAGGTGGCCGATGAACGACAACGACAGGCAGCCCGGAAACGGCGGCAACGACAATGGTGGTTCGGGCGGTCCTAGCCCATGGATGAAGAGCCTGCTGATCTGGGTCGGCGTGCTGCTATCGCTTGCGGTGGTGGTCACGCTGTTCGACGGCCGCAGCGGCACTGCGCAAGGAAACACGATTGCTTACTCCACCTTCCTCGACAAGGTCGATGAGGGTACGGTCAAGAATGTGAACGTCAGCCGGGACATGATCTCCGGCGCATTCTCGAGCGGCGACAAGTTCCGAACGTATCCGGTGCAGGATTCGGGCCTGATGGACCGCCTTCGCAAGGCTGGCGTCGAGGTTGCGGGCAAGCCTGAGGAAGGGCCATCGGTCTGGATGGTCCTGCTTTACCAATCGTTGCCGTTCCTGCTGTTTCTGGGCATCGCGTTCTTCGTGCTGCGTCAAATGCAGAAGGGCGGCGGCGCCGGCGGCGCGATGGGCTTCGGCAAGAGCCGCGCCAAGGTGCTGACGCAGAAGGAAGGCAAGGTCACCTTTAACGACGTAGCCGGTATCGACGAGGCCCGTGAGGAACTGGTCGAAATCGTCGATTTCCTGAAGGATCCCACGAAGTTCGCACGGTTGGGCGGCAAGATCCCCAAGGGCGCGCTGCTGGTCGGCTCGCCGGGCACCGGCAAGACGCTGCTGGCACGTGCGATTGCCGGAGAAGCCGGCGTGCCGTTCTTCACCATATCGGGCTCGGATTTCGTCGAGATGTTCGTCGGCGTCGGTGCGAGCCGCGTGCGTGACATGTTCGAACAGGCCAAGAAGAGTGCGCCGTGCATCGTCTTCATCGACGAGATCGACGCTGTTGGCCGGCATCGTGGCGCGGGTCTCGGTAACGGCAACGACGAGCGCGAGCAGACGCTCAACCAGTTGCTGGTCGAGATGGACGGCTTCGAGGCCAACGAAGGCATCATCATCGTCGCGGCCACCAACCGCCCCGACGTGCTCGATCCCGCGCTGCTGCGCCCCGGCCGCTTCGACCGGCAGGTGGTTGTGCCGCGCCCGGACATCGACGGTCGCGTGAAGATCCTCGAAGTCCACATGAAGAAGGTGCCGCTGGCTCCCGACGTCGATGCACGCACGATCGCGCGCGGGACGCCCGGATTCTCTGGCGCCGATCTCGCCAATCTGGTCAACGAAGCGGCACTGACGGCGGCCCGCAAGGGCAAGCGTCTGGTGGCTAACGCCGAGTTCGAAGAGGCCAAGGACAAGGTCATGATGGGTGCCGAGCGCCGCAGCATGGTCATGACCGAGGACGAGAAGCGCATGACCGCCTATCATGAGGCCGGCCACGCCATCGTTGCCCTTCACGAGTCAGCGTCCGACCCGATCCACAAGGCGACGATCATACCCCGTGGTCGTGCGCTGGGCATGGTGATGCGCCTGCCGGAACGCGACAGCTACAGCTATCATCGCGACAAGATGTACGCGAACCTTGCGGTAGCGATGGGCGGCCGCGTAGCCGAGGAAGTCATCTTCGGGTACGACAAGGTCTCGAGCGGGGCCTCGGGCGATATTCAGTACGCAACCGGTCTGGCGCGCGACATGGTTACGAAATGGGGTATGTCGGATCGCGTTGGCCCGGTCGAATACGCACAGCCGGAGGGTGAAAGCTTTTTGGGCTATTCGTCGAGCCAGCCGGTCCGCATGTCGAATGCCACGGCGCAGCTGATCGACGACGAGATCAAGGCGATCGTTGAAGGCGGGCTGCACCGCGCCAAGCACGTGCTGACCGAGCACCTCGATCAGCTTCACTCGCTCGCCGGCGCGCTGCTCGAATATGAGACGCTGAGTGGCGACGAGATCAAGCGATTGATCGCGGGTGAGGAAATCGGCCGGATCGACCAAGGGCCAAAGACATCGTCGATGCCGGCGGTCGGCACGTCGATCCCGAAAACCAAGCGTCCATCTGGGCCGTTCGGAAATCCGTCGCCCGCTGGCGCGTGATCCGGTGATGCACGGCTAAACAAAAGACGAGAAGGGCGGCCGGAAGGTCGCCCTTTTTTTACGGGATGCGCGCAGAGCGAGCGCCTTAGATACTAGGGGCGACATTTAGCGCTTCGCGGGCGCCGGACTGCTCGCCGAGTAAGATAATCCATCCATTCGGGCGAACCGCGCCGCCGCGATCGAACGGATTGCTCGCCCCGCTCGTCATTGCGAACATCGCAAAGCAATCCAGCGTTTCGCACGACCCCCAAACTTGCTTCGCTACGCTCGCGATGATGGCGCGCGCAGGAAACCGGCTGAATGTTGGTCGGCTCTAAGATAGAACGAAATATGGGGTAGACATGGCTATAGTGGCCAACCAGCGTGACCGCGCTCGTCACTCATATAATCCTTTGTCATCCTGAATGACGGCGCACAGGCGTGCCCGCGCGATGACGTGATGGAAGCGTTATTTGCTTCCATCGCCGCTGCTCAGCCGGCTGCAGCCACGATCGCGACCCATCCCGCTTCGTCGACGATGCGGATGCCTAGTTCGGCGGCTTTCTTCGCCTTGGATCCTGCTCCCGGCCCGGCGACCAGCAACTCGGTCTTCTTCGACACCGTGCCCGCGACATGCGCTCCCAACGCCTCGGCCTGCGCCTTCGCCTCGTCACGGCTCAGCGTCTCCAGCGTGCCGGTGAAGACCACCGTCTTTCCTGACACTTCCGAGGCCCGTGTCTCGACCACGAACGGCGGCGGCGTCACTTCGGCGAGCAGGTCGTCCCAGACGGTTCGATTATGCGACTCGTGGAAAAAGTCAGCCAGAGCATGCCCCACCGCCGCGCCGACATTCTCGACCCCAATCAGCTCGGCGATTGCCTTGTCGACGCGCGCGCGACGCTTGTCGTCGCTCTCGCCGATCACCGCGATCATGTCCTCACGGAGTGCGATCACCGCCCCCGCCATGGCGGCGATGGCGGGCAACGTGACATAGCGTTTCAGCAGGTCGCGCGCGGTGACGATCCCGATGTGGCGGATGCCGAGCCCAAACAGCAACCGCGCCGCATCGGGCGAACGTCGCGCCTCGATTGCCTCCAACAGCGCGTCGACCGATCTTGCCTGCCATCCCTCGCGCCCCACCAGTGCCTCGCGGTGCGCGGCCAGCCGGAAGATATCCGCGGGCTCGGCGATCCAGCCGAGCGCGACGAACTCCGTCAGCGTCTTTTCGCCCAGCCCGTCGATGTCCAGCGCGCCCCGACTGACGAAATGCTTCAGCCGCTCAAGCCGTTGTGCCGGGCACACCAGCCCGCCGGTGCAGCGCACGTCGACCTCGCCGTCCGCTGCGATTGCCTCGCTGTGGCAGATCGGGCAATGGTCGGGGAAGGAGAATGGCGGCAGTTCACGATCGCGGGGTAACACCTCGACGATCTGTGGGATCACGTCGCCGGCGCGTTGCAGGATCACGCGGTCACCCTCGCGAACGTCGAGCCGCGCGATCTCGTCGCGATTGTGGAGCGTCGCGTTGGTCACCACCACGCCGCCCACCGTTACGGGGGTCAGGCGCGCGACCGGGGTCAGCTTGCCCGTGCGTCCGACCTGGATGTCGATCCGCTCCAGCGTGGTCTGCGCGCGCTCGGCAGGAAATTTGTGCGCGATCGCCCAGCGCGGCGCGCGCCCGATGCTGCCCAGCCGCGCCTGCCAGTCGAGCCGATCGAGCTTGTAGACGACGCCGTCGATATCGAACGGCAGATCGGCTCGCCGCGTTTCGATCGCGCGGTATACTGCCAACGCTCCCGCCGCATCGTCGCACCGCGCGAAAGCATCGGCGATCGGGAAAGCCCAGTCGCGCAGCGCTGCGACCACTGCCGCCTGCGTCCCGCCCGGCACGGCGCTCGCCTCGCCCCACCCATGTGCGAGGAAGCGCAGCGGCCGCGCATTCGTAACGGAAGCATCCTTCTGGCGCAGCGAACCCGCCGCCGCGTTGCGCGGATTGGCGAATTGTCGCGCGTCCTTGCCCGCCATCGCCGCCTCGTCCGCCAGCCGCCGGTTCAGCGCCGCAAACGCTTCCTTTTCCATATAGACCTCGCCACGCACCTCGAACACGTCGGGCGCGGTAGCGGGCAGCATCTCCGGGATGTCGGCGATCGTCCGCACGTTGGCGGTCACGTCTTCACCCACCGCCCCGTCGCCGCGCGTCAGCGCCTGCATCAATCGGCGGCCTTCGTAGCGCAGCGAGCACGACAGTCCGTCGATCTTGGGTTCCGCGGTCAGTGCCACCGGCTCCTCCGCGGAGAGCTTCAGAAACCGCCGCACCCGCGCGACGAACTCCGCAACGTCCTCGTCGGAGAACGCGTTATCGAGGCTCATCATCGGTCGGGCATGCGCGACCTTGGCAAGGTGTCCGGCAGGCGCAGCGCCGACCTGTCGGCTGGGCGAATCAACTCGGACCAGCGTCGGATAGGCGTGCTCGACCGCGGTGTTGCGGCGGACCAGCGCATCATAGTCGGCGTCACTGATCTCGGGCGCGTCGTCGGTATGATACAATCGGTTATGGCGCGCGATCACGGCGGCCAGCCGCTCGAGCTCGGCAGCGGCTTCGATCTCGTTCTCGGGCAGCGGCGTGTCGGTCATCGCGCCGGGTTAGGCAAGCCGCGCGCGACCGTCCAGAGCGTCAGGCGGCAGCCAGGCTTTCGGCGGTCGCATCGGCGAGGCTGGTGCCGTCGAGGATCCGCGCAGTCTCGTCACGGACGCGCATCATCGCCAGCCGGATCGCGCAATCAGCCTCCGACTTGCAATCCTTGCAGGGACGATACGCGGTTCGGCTGACACACGGAACCAGCGCCAGCGGCCCTTCGATCACGCGGATCACTTCGCCAAGCGAGATCAGGTGCGCCGGCCGTGACAGCACGTAGCCGCCCATCTTGCCACGATAGCTGTGCAGCAGTCCGGCATCGCGCAGGTCAGCGAGGATCAGCTCCAGGAATTTGCGCGGTACGTTCGCCTCCGCGGCGATCCGCGTCATCGGGATCGGTGCCGAACCGGCCGGCGCGCTGGCCAGGAACAGCATCGAGCGAAGTGCATAACGGGAACGCTGGGTAAGCATAGCCGACTATATACAGGGATATTGTGGCACGCAAATGGCGCGATGCCCTTTCCCAGCCGACGCATATGGCCTATATGACGTTCGTCGGGTTCTACCCGGCTATGGCGATAAACTGCGGCGTAGACTAGACGCAGCGGACCCGGGGGCGGTACCCGGCGGCTCCACCACCGCAGCTGCGCTGAGAGGCGAAGCTACGCTGACGGGGCCGAACTAGGATCGACGTGTGTTGAAAGGCGCTGTTTTCGCTCGGAATGGGACCACCGCAACGGCCCATTACACAAGTGCCAACGATAACGAAGCACTCGCGATTGCGGCGTAACTGAGGGCCTAACGGCCTGACGTTACACCAAAATAGCGCGGTTGGACCCCACCGGGCAACAGAAGGGACTCCAGCGGTTCGGGGAGCACCGGGCAACAGAAGCTCCCCACTCACCCTCGTCTGTTCACCAGAACGCGCTGTGCGCCAATAGCATGGCGCGGGCTGTGGTAGGCTGCGGATCGCGGCAGGCGATGTCGATCGCTCGGCGCGTTGCAACCAGCGTCCCGTCGTGGACGGTAATAGCGAGCCAATCGATTCGGTCGTGAGCGAGCCAAGGCTGGCGGGACATGACGCCCGCGCGCCGAAAACCCATCACATTTGATCGGCTTGCTGGCCTTGGCGCAAGAGTCGCATCAGCGTCGCTGGAAAGCCGGTAAGCTGTACCATCGCGATGGCAGCGGCGTGCTCTGCGATCGATCGATCTCGCCGACGTTCGTTACGCCGGTTGGCGCTTGTAGCGAGTAAGTCGAAGCGCGGCGGATGGCCGTTCGGCGGCAACCCGTCTCCATCTGCGCTCTCGTCGTTTACGTCCCATGGGCCCGATTAGATTGTATCTAGGCGACCTTCAGAACTTGCGCGCATCAACCGCGTCGGTCGTCGCGCAGACCCGTGGCACATGGGCCGGACAAGCGGATGTGGTGCAGCGTCACGGCATAGCGCAGCTTGAAAAAAGTCGGCGGCTCGTGGAAGCAGTAGAAGGTTGATCTCCGACGGCTCAGCACACTGCGCCCGTCACCATCGCAAACCGGCAAATTCGCGCGCCCGTGTGGCTGACGGCCGCAAAATAGGGGCGCGCCGATCAACCGGCGCGCCGCCCCATATCAGTCGTCGCCGAGCAGCGAGGATTTGCGTGGGATCGTTTCCTCGCTCGGCTGCCCCTTGTCGAGCGTATCCGATGGGCGGCGTGCGTCGCCGTCACGCTGGTGCTCCGTCGAAAGGTTCGGCCGCTCGGTCTCGGTGGTCGGGCGAATATCGTCCTTGTCCATGCATCGTCTCCTTCGATGTCCCGAACGGATCGAATCGAGACGACGTTCCCGATGCGTCCGGCAGGCCGTGATCGTGCACGAACGAACCGTTCCGAATGGGCGTGACGAGCATTGCCGCTTACCCGTCGATGCTTACCCCCAGCGAAGCGTTGACCAGCCCGCCGTCCACCGCGATCGTCTCGCCGATCACGTAATCGCCCGCGCGGCTCGCCAGATAGATGGCGGTGCCGGCCATATCCTCGTCGAGGCCGATCCGCTTCGCCGGGATCGACTTGGCGACTGCATCGCCGTGATCGCGTGCCGCACGGTTCATCTCGCTGGCGAACGCGCCGGGCGCGATCGAGGTGACGTTGATGCCGTCGCGCACCAGCCGTGCGGCCAGCCGTTTGGTCAGATAGATCAGCGCCGATTTCGACGCGTGATAGCTGTACGTCTCCCACGGGTTCAGCCGCAACCCGTCAACCGAGGTGATATTGATGACCTTGGCGGGCGCGCCGTGCGATGCTCCGGCCTTCAACAGTCCATGCAGCGCCTGCGTCAGAAAGAACGGCGACTTGACGTTCAGGTCCATCACCTTGTCCCAGCCCGCCTCCGGGAACTCCTCGAACGCCACGCCCCATGCCGCGCCGGCATTGTTGACGAGGATGTCCAGCCGCTCCTCACGTTCCGCCACCGCCGCCGCCAGTGCGCGGCACCCATCGACGGTCGCCACGTCCTGCGGCAGCGCGATGCAGTTCGGCCCCAGCGCCGCGGCGGTTTCCTCACACGCCGCGGCCTTGCGGCTGGAGACGTAGACGCGCGCGCCCTGGGCTACGAAGCCCGCCGCGATCATGCGGCCGATCCCGCGGCTGCCGCCGGTGACCAGGGCGACTCGGCCGTCCAGCCGGAACAGGTTGGTCGTATCCATCAGTCTCTCCCTTATCCGCCGCGCTTCAGCGTCTCACGTGCGATGATCAGTTGCTGGATCTGGCTGGTGCCTTCGTAGATGCGGAACAGCCGCACGTCGCGGTACAGCCGCTCGACCCCGTAGTCGGCGATATAGCCGGCACCGCCCAGGATCTGCACCGCGCGATCCGCAACGCGGCCGACCATCTCGCTGGCGAAATATTTGGCGGCGGCGCTTTCCAGTATGACGTCGTCTCCCGCATCCTTCTTCACGGCGGTATCGAGCACCAGCGCGCGCGCGGCGAGTGCCTCCGTCTTCGAATCGGCGATCATCGCCTGGATCAATTGGTGCTCGGCGATCGGCTTGCCGAATTGTCGTCGCTCGGCGGCATAGGCGACCGCGTCGGCGATCAGCCGCTCGGCGACGCCGACGCACACCGCCGCGATGTGCAGTCGCCCGCGATCGAGCACACGCATCGCGATCCGGAAACCTTCACCCTCCGCGCCCAGCCGGTTGGCGGCGGGAACGGGCACGCCGTCGAACACGACGTCGGCGACCTTCGCGCCTTTCTGCCCCATCTTCTTCTCGGGCGGGCCGACCGACACGCCGGGCAGATCGCGCGGCACCAGGAACGCGGAGACGCCGCGCGCGCCGCTCTCCTCGCCGGTGCGCGCCATCACGGTGAACAGGTCCGCGCGGTCGGCATTGGTGATGTAGCGCTTGGTGCCTGACAGCCGATAAACGTCGCCGTCGCGCACTGCGCGGGTGGTGACGCTGCCCGAATCGCTTCCGACATCGGGTTCGGTCAGCGCGAAGCTGGTGATGATCTCGCCGCTGGCGATCCGCGGCAGCCACGCCGCCTTCTGCTCGGGCGTGCCGGCCATCACCAGTCCCTGGCTGCCGATCCCGACATTGGTGCCGAAGGCGGAGCGGAACGCCGGGGTAGTGCGCCCCAGTTCGATCGCGACCCGCGCCTCCTCGTCCATCGTCAGCCCAAGCCCGCCATGCTCCGGGTCGATCGACAGGCCGAACAGCCCCAGTTCCCGCATCTCGGCGACGATCGCGTCGGGCACCGCATCGTCGGCCTCGACCTGCGCTTCCATCGGCCGCAGCCGCTCGGCAACGAAGCGGCGAACGGTGGAGAGCAGGGCATCGAACGTGTCGGGATCGAGGGCCATGGACGACGATGCTTTCGCTGTGAGGGCACGGCAGGGGTTTAGGCGGTGGCAAGCGCGCCTACAACTGGCAAACGATACCCGACGTTCGAACTGCTGTCACACGAGTGAACGGCTCCACATACTGAAGCTCCTAAAACAGCGTGCGCAACCGTGCCGACTCGTGATCGCAACGCGCGTGAGCGCAATATTTACGGGTCGGTAAGACTCCAGGGCAGCATCGCTGCCGAGTTTTGCCGCAATCGTTCGGTTCGTCGTCAGTCATGTGCGGTTCATCTGAAAAGGTTCCCGCGGCGTTTGTTGTTTTAAAACTTCGCGGCTAGCCGAGGGTCATCAATTCTGTTGTTTGACCGGGGGGTCGCCCGTGAACGTCAAGGTGTTGGCAGCGCGTTTTGCGCTGGTGGTTTCGTGCGTCCTGATGACGACTGCGCCGGCGCAGGCGCGCTACCTGCAGTGTGCGCCCTTCGCGCGCGAGGTCTCTGGCATCGACATTCGCGGCAACGCCAACACCTGGTGGGGTCAGGCGGCGGGCCGCTACGATCGCGGCAGCGCGCCGCAGGTCGGCGCCGTGATGGCTTTCAAGTCGACCCGGGCGATGCCGGTCGGGCACGTCGCGATGGTCAGCCACATCGTCAGCGACCGTGAAGTCCTCCTCACCCACGCGAACTGGTCGCATCGCGGCGGGATCGAGCGCGACGTGCGTGCCGTGGATGTCTCCGCTGCCGGCGACTGGAGCGAAGTGCGCGTGTGGTTCGCGGGTGTCGCCGATCTCGGCACCCGCAGCTACCCGCTTGCCGGTTTCATCTATTCGGGCAAGGCGCCGGCAACCGTCGAGCCAGCCGCGCCGCTCGCCCCTCTGACCATCGCCACCACCGCGACCGCACCTATCGCGGGCGTGCTGCCGATCGCAGCCGACTGAAGCGCGATCAGGCCGGGCGGAACGTCATCGCGACGCCGTTCATACAATAACGCTTCCCGGTCGGCTTCGGACCATCGTCGAAGACATGGCCGAGATGTCCGCCGCAGCGGCTGCAATGCGCCTCGGTGCGCACCATCCCCAACGTGGAATCCTGCCGATAGCCGATCGCGCGTGGCAGCGCGGCGTAGAAACTCGGCCAGCCGGTGCCGCTCTCGAACTTTGTCCGCGACGAGAACGCCGGTTGCGCGCAACCCTTGCACGCGAAGGTGCCGGCGCGATGCTCGTCGTTAAGCGGGCTGCTGAACGGCCGTTCGGTCCCTTCATGGCGCAGCACGTCATAGGCGTTCGAGCCAAGCTGCGCCTTCCACTGCGCGTCGCTCTTTGCGACGGGGAAATGTTCCGCGGCCTCCGCCTGCCGCGACCCGCAGGCCAGCAGGGTCGAGGTCAGCAACCCGCCGCCCGCGACGGCGAGGAAGCGGCGGCGATCGAAGGATGGCGTGCTCATGGGGCTCATATAAGAAGCCTTTCGCGGCCCGCCAGGCGGGGGGCAGGGCGCTGTGCGCGGCCGCGCGACCATGCTACGGCGCCGCCATGTCCAATCAAGGCTCGCCCGAAGAAGTGATCCGGCTGATGGCGCAGCGCGCCCGTGCCGCTGCGCGCACGCTTGCCTCGGCCAGCGATGCGGCGAAGGCCGCCGCGCTGCACCGTGCCGCCGGATCGCTGCGCGACGCCGCCCCGCAAATCCTCGCCGCGAATGCCGCCGACCTGACGCGCGGCCGTGACAATGGCCTTTCCGGCGCGATGCTCGATCGGCTCCGCCTAGACGATACGCGATTGGCCGGCATGGCGGACGCGATCGCCGCTGTCGCGGACCTCGCCGACCCGGTGGGGCAAGTCATCGACGCCAGCACGCGTCCCAACGGTCTTGCGCTCACCCGGGTGCGCGTGCCGATCGGCGTGATCGGCATCATCTACGAAAGTCGGCCCAACGTCACCGCCGACGCTGCGGCGCTGTGCGTCCGGTCCGGTAACGCCGTGATCCTGCGTGGTGGATCGGAGGCGGTGGAGAGCAACCGCGCCATCCACGCCGCGCTGGTGGCAGGGCTCGTCGCAGGCGGGCTGCCCGCCGACGCGGTGCAACTGGTGCCGACGACCGACCGGGCTGCGGTCGGCGCGATGCTGGCGGCGGCGGGCGCGATCGACCTCATCATCCCGCGCGGCGGCCGGAGCCTGGTCGAGCGCGTGCAGGCCGACGCGCGCGTTTCGGTGCTCGCACATCTCGACGGCATTAACCACGTCTATGTCGATCGTTCCGCCGTACCCGACATGGCGACCGCGATTGTCGTCGACGCCAAACTGCGCCGCACCGGTGTCTGCGGCGCGATGGAGACGCTGCTGATCGATCGCGACTGGCCGCATGCCGCGACGTTGATCGCGGCGCTGATCGACGCCGGCTGCTCCGTCCGCGGCGACCACGCCGCACTTGCCCTCGCGCCGGGGATCGCCGCAGCCGACGACGCGGATTGGGACACCGAATATCTCGACGCGATCGCCGCCGTCGCCGTGGTCGACGGCGTCGACGGTGCGCTGGCGCATATCGCCGCGCACGCATCGCATCATACCGACGCGATCGTCGCCTCCGATACTGTCGTCGCCGAGCGGTTCTTGCGCGAGGTCGACTCGGCGATCGTACTGTGGAACGCCTCCACGCAATTCGCCGATGGTGGCGAGTTCGGACTGGGCGCGGAGATCGGCATCGCCACGGGCCGACTTCACGCGCGCGGGCCGGTCGCGTTGGAGGGGCTGACGACCTACAAATGGCTGGGGCGTGGCAGCGGTCAGGTTCGCGGTTGAGGACGCGCCGCATCGGCTTGATGGGCGGGTCGTTCAATCCCGCGCATCGTGGCCACCGCCATGTCACGCTGGAGGCGATCCGCGCGCTGGCGCTGGACGAGATGTGGTGGCTGGTGTCGCCCGGCAATCCGTTGAAGCCCCGCGCCGGCATGGCGCCGTTCGCCGCGCGGCTCGCGTCCGCACGCGCGATGGCGAGGCGCGCGCCGATCCGCGTCACCGATCTGGAGGCGCGCTGGCGCACCCGCTACACGATTGACACCGTGCGCGAGGTGGTGCGCCGGTATCCGCGCCACCGCTTCGTCTGGATCATGGGCGCGGACAATCTCGCGCAATTTCATGAATGGGATCAATGGCGTGCCATCGCCCGTACGATCCCGATTGCGGTGTTGACCCGGCCGGGCTATGACGACGATGCTCTCGCGGCTCCCGCGATGGGCTGGCTGCGGCGCTATCGGCGGCCCGCGCGCCAGGCGACGAACTGGGCCGAATGGAGTGTGCCAGCCCTGGTGCTGCTGCGTTTCCGCCCCGACCGGACATCCGCGACGCAATTGCGCGCCGTCGATCCCGACTGGCACGTTCGTTTTGCCAACCCCTTCGCCTTGCCGTCAACCCCCGCCGCGCCCGTGCGGCAACCCCAGGAGTAACCTTGCCCGCCACCGAACCCGCCCGCCGCTCGTCCGATCCGACGGATGTAGAGGCGCTGCATCGTCTGGTCCTGCAATCGCTGGACGACGATCAGGCAGTGGACACGATCTCGATCCCGCTTGCCGGCAAGTCGTCGATCGCAGATTACATGGTAATCGCGAGTGGTCGATCGACGCGGCAGGTCGCGTCGATGGCGCAGAAGCTGGCCGAGCGGATCAAGGCCGAAACCGGCCGCCCGTCGCGGATCGAGGGCTTGCCCAGCGCCGACTGGGTGCTGATCGACGGCGGCGACGTGATCGTGCACCTGTTCCGTCCCGAGGTCCGCAGCTTCTACAATCTGGAGCGGATGTGGTCATTCGGCGATGCACCGGCGGCACCCACCCCGCCGAACTGACCGGATCAACCGATCGCGCGGCTGTTGAGCTGGCGCGCAGCGACGCGAGTGGCCCGATCGCCGCCGGGTTGCCGCGCATGATACATCGACATGACGATATGTCACGTTAGGGTGGCGCCATGTTGCTCCACATCGTCGCGCGTGGCCGGATCGGGCGCTCTCCCGAGGCGGAGCTGGTCGAGCGCTACCTGAAGCGGATCGCCTGGCCGACCCGCGTCAGCGAATTGCCCGACCGCGGCGGTCGCGAGCCCGAGCGCCCGGCACAGGGGCGACGCATCCTGCTCGACGAGAAGGGCGAGATACTGGGTTCCGCGACCTTCGCCGAACGGCTCGGGCGCTGGCGCGACGATGGCGTGCGCGAGGCGCGGTTCCTGATCGGCGCGGCGGATGGTTTTTCAGACCCCGACCGGGCGGAAGCCGACCTGCTGCTGTCGTTCGGCCGCGCGACCTGGCCGCACCTGCTGGCGCGAGCGTTGCTTGCGGAGCAACTGTTCCGTGCGACCAGCATTCTCGCCAACCACCCCTATCATCGCGAGGGGTGATGCGGCGCACGTCGCTCACTGCAATGGGCGCGGCGCTGGCGCTCGGCGGCAGCGCGCTGGCAGCGCCCGCCACGCCCGACACCGTTGCCGCGACGCAGGCGAATCGGCACGCCGCGCAGCTTGAGCGGCGCGCCGACAGCACTGCCGACCCGGCGAGGCGCGCGCGGCTCCGCGAGGCGGCGGTCGCCGCCCGGGTCACCGCTGCCGAGGCCGACATCGCGGTCCTGCGCGCACGCGCCGCCATCATCGGCGAGCGTCTTGCCGCGCAACGACGCGCGTTGGCCGCGCGCGAGGTGCCGGTCGCACGCTTGCTTGCGGCGCTGACCGCGCTTGCGCGTCGCCCGACCGTCGTGGCGATCGCACAGCCCGGCAGCGTCGCCGATCTGGTCCACGTTCGCGCGGTGCTCGACGCCACGCTCCCGACGTTGCGTGCGCGCTCCGCCGACCTGCGTCGGGAGGTCATGCGTGGCCGGATGATGCAGGCCGGGGCGGCGGCGGCCGAGCAACGGCTCCGCGCCGGCCGGGCGCGGCTGGTCGAGGCGCGCGAGCAACTTGCGGCGGTCACCGACGGCGACGACGATCGCGCGCTGGCGATGGAGGAGGCGGTGCGCGACACCGCCGAGCGGCTGGCGACGATCGGCAGCGAGCAGGCGGTGCTCGCCGACGTCCTCGCGCTCCCGCTCTCCACTGCGCGCGCCGTCGCACCGCCCCCGGCGGCCACGGCGTACCGTTTGCCGGTGCCGGGCCGGCTTGTCACCGGCATGGGCGAGGTCTCGGGCAACGGCGTCCGCGCGCGCGGGTTGACGCTCGCGACCACCGCCGCCGCGCCGGTCGCCGCCCCCGCCGCCGGGCGGATCCGCTACGCTGGCCCGTTCCGCAGCTTTGGACGGATCGTGATCATCGATCACGGGGCGGGTTGGACGACGCTCGTCACCGGACTCGGCGTCGTCACCGCGCGTGCTGGTATGTTCGTGACTGCCGGCGCCCCGCTGGGTACCGCACCGGCAATAGAGGGCGCGCGCGTCACCGTGGAGCTGCGCCGTCGCGGTCGCCCGGTCGATATCGCGCAACTCGCTGGATAACCGCGAGCATCGCTCAGCCACCGTTCAGCCGCACGGGCGCTTTGATCGGCCCGGCGTTTCCGCTACACCGCGGGATCGACCCTACGCAGGAGCAGTTTCGCCCGTCATGAAGTCAAAGCTGCTCCCGGCCGTCGCGCTGGTCACCGCCGTCGCCACCGTGCCGGTCGCCACCGGGGCGATGGCCGCATCGGACACCGCCACCTATCGCCAGCTCGACCAGTTCCTGGACGTCTACAATCGCGTAAAGGCCGATTACGTCGACAAGGTTACCGACGACCAGCTCATCAAGGGTGCCATCGACGGGATGCTGGCGGCACTGGATCCGCACAGCAGCTATGTCGACGCTTCGGACTTCGATAACCTGCGCATCCAGACCGAGGGCAATTACGGCGGCCTCGGCCTGACGGTCTCGATGGAAGACGGCGCGGTCAAGGTCATCGCGCCACAGGAGGATACGCCCGCCGGGCGCGCCGGGATCAAGTCCGGCGACTTCATCACCCATATCGATGGCAAGCTGATCTACGGCGGCACGCTGGACGAGGCGACCGCGCAGATGCGCGGCAAGCCCGGCACCAAGGTGACGCTGACGCTGATCCGCCCCGGTCGGGACAAGCCGATCATCGTCACCTTGCAACGCGAGGTGATCGTCCAGCGCCCGGTGAAGTGGGAAGTGAAGGGCGATGTCGGCTACATCAACATCAACACCTTCTCCGAACAGACCGGCGCCGACACGCGCGCGGCGATCATGGCCATCGACAAGTCGCTCGGGCATCGTCCGCTCGGCTATGTCGTCGACCTGCGTGAGAACGGCGGCGGGCTACTGACGCAGGCGATCGAAGTGTCGGACGCCTTCCTCGACCGCGGCGAGATCGTCAGCCAGCGCGGGCGCGAGAAGGACGATATCGAACGCTACTTCGCGCGTCCGGGTGACGATGCGCACGGCCTGCCGGTGATCGTACTTACCGATTCGGGCACCGCTTCGGCCAGCGAGATCGTCGCTGGCGCCTTGCAGGATCATCACCGCGCTCTCGTCATGGGCGAGCGGTCGTTCGGCAAGGGATCGGTGCAGACACTCCTGCAACTCGGGCCGCGCACGGCACTCCGGCTCACCACCGCGCGCTACTTCACGCCGTCGGGGCGCAGCGTACAAGAGGGCGGGATCGAGCCCGACATCAAGGTGCCGCAGCTCTCCGATCCTGACTACAAATCGCGACCGGTGTTCCGGGAAGCCGATCTGCGCCGCCACCTGATCAACGAGATCAAGTCGCCGGACAACGCGGTTCTGGAAGAGGATGTGAAGGACGATCCGCGCTTCGCCACCACGCCGGAATCGTTGAAGAAGCAGGGGATCGAGGATTTCCAGCTCTGGTACGCGCTGAAGACGATTGCACGGATCGGTGGCGCGCAGCAGGTCGCGGCGGTCACGCAGGCGATGACGATCAAGCCGACCGCGGCAGTCGCGCCGACCACGCCGAAGCCGGCCGGGAAGTGACCGCATGACCGCCCGCCTTCCCGCCGGCTTGCGCAACGCGCGCCTGCTCGCGTTGCTGATCCCGGCCGCGCTGCTCGGTGGCGCCTGGGCATTTCAGCTGATCGGCGGGCTCTATCCGTGCGAGATGTGCCATTGGCAGCGCTGGCCGCATTACGGCGCGCTGGCGTTCGCCGTGCTGGCTTTCGTGACCAGCGGGCCGCGCGGCAAGGCGACGCTGATCGCCGGCGGCGCGGCGCTGATCGCGGTGTCGGGGCTGATCGGGATCTTCCACGCCGGCGTCGAATACCACTGGTGGCAGGGCATCACCGCCTGCACGCAGACGACGAACCTGCACGGCCTGTCGACGGACCAGGCCTTGAAGGACCTGCTCGCTGCCCCCATCGTCCGGTGCGACGCGCCGCAATGGTCGCTGCTCGGCGTTTCGCTGGCAGGCTGGAACGCGCTGGTTTCGCTGGTCGGCGCGGTGCTGATCGCGATGCAATTGAGGAAGCGTGGATGACCTGGAAGCCCGGAGACCGGCCCGCCGCGGCGCGATCGATGATCCGCGTGGATCAGGCCGGCGAGTTCGGCGCGACCCGCATCTACGAAGGTCAGCTGGCGATCATGGGGCAACGCTCCGCGATGGCGCGTAAAATCTCCGCGATGGCATTGCAGGAAGAGCGACACCGCGCCTTTTTCGACCGGATGATCGTCGAGCGCGGCGTCCGCCCGACCTTGTTCCAGCCGTTCTGGGACGTCGCCGGCTTTGCGCTGGGCGCGGTCACCGCCGCGATCGGTCCGGAGGCAGCGATGGCGTGCACTGCGGCGGTCGAGACCGAGATCGACAAGCATTACGAGGAGCAGCTCGTCGCGCTTGGGGATAGCGATCCAGAACTGTCGGAGGCGATCCGCGAGTTCCAGGCCGAAGAGCTCGAGCATCGCGACACGGCGCTCGCCAACGGCGCGGAGGATGCGCCGGCCTATCCGTTGATGTCGGCGGTGATCCGGCTCGGCTGCCGCGTCGCAATCGCGACCGCAAAGCGTATCTGAATCAAGAAGGTCAGCCCGATGCGTCGTCTTCCCCTCGTCCTGCTGACACTGTGCGCCGCCCCCGCGCTGGCGCAGAGCGGCCCGCCTGCCAGCACGACGCGCGTACCCAGGACGACCGCGGCCGAGGGCGTTTCGCGCAGCGCGCCCGTCAACGGCGTACTCGTGCTCTACGGCAACGAACGCTGCCCCACCAATACCGATGGGGCGGAGGTCGTGGTGTGCACGCGCCGTCCCGCCGAGGAGCAGTTCCGCATCCCCAAGGAGTTGCGCAATTTCGAGGTGACGCCTGAGAACCAGGCGTGGGCCGCGCGCGCGCAGGCCAACAACGATGTCGGCGCCGTCGGGGTCGGCAGCTGCTCGACGGTCGGCGCAGCCAGCGCGACCGGTTGCATCACCCAGAACGCCAACCGGTGGAAGCAGGAGCGCCGTGCCGCCGCCAAGCGCGACACGCCGGAGCTGCCGTAGCGCTCGGAACCGAGCGCCACGGACCGTTGCTGACCCGATCCTTACGAGATGCCGCAGAGGTTGCCCGCGGATAAGATCGGCGGCAACGGCGGGTAGGGGACTAGGCCTTCGCCTTCATCCCCTTGACGCGGTGCCAGATATAGAAGGCGATCGCTGCGACCAGCACCACCCCGATGACCGCATCGGCGCGGTGGAAGAACGCCTTAAGCCGCGGATCGCTGTTCCATTTGTCGCCCAGCGTCATGCCGACCCACGTGAGCAGCAGGCAGAACGGCCACGATCCGATGAACGTATATACGTGAAACGGGATCAGCTTCATCCGCGCCACGCCCGCCGGAAAGGCGATGAAGGTCCGGATCACCGGCAGCATCCGCCCGATCAGGATCGCCCACGTGCCCCAGCGATTGAAGAAGCGATCGGCCAGATCCAGCTCGCCCGGCCCGATCAGCACGTAGCGGCCAAACTTCTCTGCCATCGGCCGCCCGCCGCGCCGCCCGATCTCATAGGCGACGATCGAGCCGAGATTGCACCCCAATGCACCCGCGGTCGCCGCCCACCACAGGTTCAGCTCGCCGGTCGACACCAGATAGCCCGCGAACGGCATGATGATCTCGGACGGCAGCGGGATGCACGCGCTCTCGATCGCCATCAATAGCGCGATACCCCAGTAACCGCCGGCGGAGATGACGGCGATGGCGAAGCCCGCGAGGGCGGCAAGGATCTTTTCGACCATGCTCCGCGCTTGCGGCACTGCGGCACGAAAGGAAAGCGCGAAAGCGGGAACCGTTGTCGTACAGCAACGGTTCGTCGCACATGACAGACCTGACCCTGAACGATGGACGCCGGATGCCGCAACTCGGCCTCGGCACCTATCAGATCCCCGACGCGCATGTTCCTTCCGTCGTTCGCGCCGGGCTCGACCTCGGCTTTCGGCTGGTCGACACCGCCGCGCTCTATCATAACGAGCGCGGTGTCGGGGAAGGTCTGGGCAGCGACGAGGTGTGGGTGACGACCAAGCTGTGGCACGATCAGCACGGCGACGCCGCCGCGGCTCTCGACGCCAGCCTTGCGCTGCTCGGGCGCGAACACGTTGATCTGTACCTGATCCACTGGCCGCATCCGTCGGGTGGAAAGTATGTCGATGCGTGGCGTTCGCTGGTGGAATTGCGCGAGCAGGGACTGGCGCGCTCGATCGGCGTATCGAACTTCCTGCCCGAGCATCTCGACGTGATCGTCGATACCACGGGTGTCACGCCCGCGGTCAACCAGATCGAGCTGCACCCGACCTTCCAGCAGCGCGACGTGCAGGCCGCCAATGCCGCCCGCGGCATCGTCACGCAGAGCTGGAGCCCACTGGGGCAGGGCGCCACGCTGAAGGACGAGCGCATCGTCGCCATCGCCGCCGCGGCCGGTGCAACTCCGGCGCAGGTGATCATCGCCTGGCATCTGGCGAAAGGCTTTTCGGTAATCCCGAAAGCCGGCGACCTCGATCACCTCGCAAGCAATTGGCAGGCGCAGGACGTGCGGCTTACCGCGGAGCAGATCGCGCAGATCGACGCGATGGACGATCCTGATGGCCGTATGGGTCCCGATCCGCTGGAGGTGTGACGAAGCGCGGGTTCGCGGCAACGCAGGGCGGCGACCGGCGACGGTTGTAAAAGCCGCCGCCCTCCACATGACGGGGCGCCCGTCGGGGGTATCCGCACTTGTAAATCCGGTAGTCTTCATTGCCGCGTAGACTACAATCATGCCGCTGCGTCGGGTCTGGTCGGCAGGCGCACCACGCAGCGACCTCGTCAACACGCTGCTACGACTTCACCCCCGGCTCAGCATCAACTCTGGTCGCGCTTCATTCCGCGCAAGCCAGCAGCGGGTAACCGGGTCAAGGCGCGGGCGGCTCTCGAAGAGCCACGCCGATTACCCCAGCGCCGCATGCGCGAGCCGCAAGTCCTCCACGAACCGCCCGAACTCCGCTTCGCGCGCGCTTTCATCCGGCAATCGCAACAGATGGCTTGGATGCACCGTGATCCAGGCCGCGCCGCCGTCGGGCAGCCGCTGCTCGCGCCCGCGTTCGCGCCCGATCGTCATGACCTTGCCGAACAGACTGCGCGCCGCTGTCGCGCCCAGCGCGACCGTCACTTTCGGCTGCAACAGCATCTGCTCCTGCTCGATCCACCACCGGCACGCTTCGATCTCGCCGGCATCGGGCTTGGCATGAATGCGACGCTTGCCGCGCGGTTCGAATTTGAAGTGCTTCACCGCGTTCGTGACGTAAGTCTCCGCGCGCGTGATCCCCGCCGCGGCCAGTGCGCGATCGAACATCTGCCCCGCCGGTCCGACGAACGGATGCCCCGCCAGATCCTCCTGGTCCCCGGGCTGCTCGCCGACGAACATCATCGGCGCCGACACCGGACCCTCGCCGAACACCGTCTGCGTCGCGTGCTTGTGCAGGTGGCAGCGCGTGCATGCGAGCGCCTCCTCGCGCAGCGCCTCCCACGCACCCTGCACGTTACTGCCGATCTCGGTGCGGTCGCGCGCGCGTTCGATCATCCCACTCTCCCGTGCCTGCGCGCTGGCGAGCAACTGCGGCACCAGCGCCGTCTCCGGCATGTTCTTCCAATACTTTCGCGGCATCTCTTTCAGCATCGCCTTAACCTTGACGCGTGCCGGGTTGAAAATGCTCGAATAGTAGGTCTTCCACACCTCTTCGATCGGGTCGCCTCCCGGCGCATCGCCGCGCGCTGCGCCCGGCCCCTCGTGCAGCGCCGCTCCATCCCAATGCACCGACACCTCCGGGGTCAGGATCGACCAGCGCATGCTCGCGAAGCGGTTGACGAAGAATGCAGCATTGGCGCGCACGATATGATGTTCGGGCTCGAACCACGCGACGTAGCGCTCGCCCGCGCCCACTCCATCGGCAACGCTGCGAAAGCGCAGGAACGCGCGCATCTTGTGGATGTCGCGACGTACCGCCTTCGCCAACCCCTCCAGCCGCCGGACGAGGGGATCGGCATGATCTTCGACCAGCCGCGGTGTTTCTCGCAGTCGCCACAGCAACGCGTAGAGCAAGGCAAAGCGCTCCGGATCCTGATGCAGCACCGCATCACCGGCAAGCGCGATGAACCCGCGCGAGACCCGCAGCGGCGAGGCGGCAGCCGGCGGGGCCGACACCGCCTCCGCCGTCGCCGCGAACAGATCCGACGCCGCCGCGCCGACTTGCCACACGACGCGGTCGGGCGGCACGTCATCGGCGATCAGCGCTCGCGCCGCCTCACGCCACGCATCCATGTCGTCGGGGGCGGGAAGGGTGACGGCGCGCATCTGGACGGGTTACTCGCGCTCGTCGCCACCCGGCGGATTGTCGCGCGCCAGCTCCAGCTCGGCGGGCTTGCGCTCTTCATAGGTCGCGGCAAGCCGCTCCTCGGTCGCGTCGTCGAGCTTCTCCTCGGCGGCAGGGAACATCTCTTCCTCCTCCTCGTCGATGTGGTGCTCGTAGCGATGGCGCATGTGCTGGAACTTCGCCTCCCACGCGTCCGTCCCGAACTCCATGTCGAGCAGTTCGCCGAGCAGGTCGTCGACTTCCTTGTGCTCCGCTACCGAATGCCGCGCCTCGTCACGCAGGTCGGGCTTGCCGAGCATGGTGGCGTAGAGCGACTCTTCCTCGGCCGCGGCGTGGCTCTGCACCTCCAGCCGGAACGCGTCGAACAGCTCGCGGCGTGCGTCGACGGCACCGTCCAGCTCACCCAGCTGCTTGAGCATCCCGCGCTGCTTGTCGTGATCGCGCTTCAGATCGGCGTAGATGTCCGCATGTGCCATGATCGTCTCCTTCGTGGCGCCAGCGCACGAAGCGGTCCGCTCGTTTCACCCGCGATTCATTCTCACGCGCCGAACAATTCCAGCTGCTGGCGCGCAGGCCGCGGCGCGACCAGCGGTTTCAGCTCGGCCTGGTCTGCCAGTACCACCGGTCGCCAGTCCTCCGCGATGATGAACGGCCGGATGCGCGCGATCGACACCGTCAACCGCGCGACATCGTCGAGCCGCAACCGCCGCCAGCGCCGCGCCGCTAGGATGCTCTTGACCGCCTTGGTGCCCAGTCCCGGCACACGCCACAGCATCTCTCGCGACGCCCGGTTTACGTCGACCGGGAAGTGCTCACGAAACTTCAACGCCCACGCCAGCTTGGGATCGATATCCAGCGGCAGCATTCCCGTTGCCGTATCGGTCGCCGCCACCACTTCGCCTGGTTGAAAGCCGTAGAAACGCATCAGCCAGTCCGACTGATACAGTCGATGCTCGCGCATCAACGGCGGACGTTGCAGCGGCAGGACGCTCGATGCATCGGGGATCGGGCTGAACGCCGAGTAATAGACGCGCCGCAAACCGAAGCGATCGTAGAGCGTCGACGCCTTGGTCACGATGTCGCCGTCGGTCGCGGCATCCGCGCCGACGATCATCTGCGTCGATTGCTCCGCGGGTGCGAAGCGTGGCGCGGACTTGTAGCGGGTGCGTGCATCGGCCGTATCGTCGATAGCAGTGCGCATCTCGCCCATCGCGCCCTCGATCCGCGCTTCGCTCTTCTCGGGCGCCAGCCGCTTCAACCCGCCGACCGTCGGCAGCTCGACGTTGATCGAGACGCGGTCGGCATAAAGCCCGGCCTGGTGCACCAGCTCCGGATCGGCATCGGGAATGGTCTTGAGATGGATATAGCCACGGAAGTTGTGATCCTCGCGCAACGATCGCGCGACCTCGACCAGCTGCTCCATCGTGTAATTGGAGGATTTGATGATCCCCGACGACAGGAACAGCCCCTCGATATAATTGCGCCGATAGAAAGCGATCGTGAGGTTTACGACCTCCTGTGCCGTGAAGCGCGCGCGCCGCACGTTCGAGCTCTTGCGGTTGATGCAATAATGGCAGTCGAAGATGCAGCTGTTCGTCAACAGGATCTTCAACAACGAAATGCAGCGGCCATCGGGCGCATAGGCGTGGCAAATGCCCATCCCTTCCGTCGATCCCAGCCCCTTGCCGTCCGCCGAGTTACGCTTCGTGGTGCCCGACGACGCGCAGGACGCATCGTATTTCGCGGCGTCGGCGAGGATCTCCAGCTTCTGTTGTACATCGAGCTGGGCCATCTGTTCCATCTATGTTCGAACTGGCGGCTTGTCGAGAGCGTATCGCTTTGCCAAAGATCAACACCGTGCAAAGGACCATCGATCGGCTTGGCCCCAGCGGCCCGTATCTCGCGCTTGCACTAACGTGCCTGATCGGCTGGGGGTTCAAGGCGCATTGCGGTGCGGGCTGGACGGGCGCCGAACAATATACCACGGGCTGCTACAGCGACGCCGTGCCGTTCTGGGGATTGCGTGGGCTGGCGGCAGGGCAGGTGCCGTACTTCCAGGCGCGGATGGAATATCCGGTGCTGACCGGCGCGCTGATCTGGTTCGAGGCGCTGGTCGCACGCGTGATCGGTGGGCGCGGCGCGGATGCCGCGGACTTCCTGAACGCCGTGACGCTGGGCAACGCAATCCTCGCCTTCGTCGTGCTGGAGTTTTTTCGCAACGCCGGTATCGGCCTGCGTCGTCAATATGGCTGGGCACTCGCGCCGCCTCTGGTGCTGTATCTCGGGCACAATTGGGATCTGCTGGCGGTGACGTTCGCGATTGCCGCGCTGCTCGCGGCGTGGCGCGCAGAGTCGGTAAAGGCGACTGGGCTGGCGGCGCTCGGCGGCGCGGCGAAGCTGTTCCCGATACTGATGCTTCCGCTGCTCGGGCTCGGTGCGTTAACGCACGCGGGGCGCTCGTGGCCGAAACGCATCGCCGGCGCGGCGCTGCTGGTTGCAGTCGCGGTCGGAGCGTGGGGCGCGGTGAACCTGCCGGTCGCCGCGCTCGCCTTCGAGAACTGGCGCGAGTTCTACGCCTTCTCCGGCGAGCGCGCCGGCACCGCCGCCAGCATCTGGGAATTGCTGGCGCAGTTCGGCTGGTGGGCGACCGATATACCGACCCGCAACTTCTGGTCGTTCGTGCTCTTCGCGGGCGGCGCGGCGACGATCGTCGCGGTCGGCTGGCGGCGGCACGGTGCGCGGCCGTGGTTGCTGTTCATGCCGGTGCTCGCGTGGTTCCTGCTGACGAACAAGGTGTATTCTCCGCAGTTCGATCTGTGGCTGTGGCCGATGATCGTGCTGACGGGCACGCGCGTGCGTGCGATGGCGCTGTTCCTGCTCGGTGACATCGCCGCCTATTTCGCCGAATTCTGGATGTTCGCCGGAATGGAGAATGCATGGCCCTCTGCGACGCAGCCCGACATCCTTGCCGCTGCGATCGTGCGCGGTGCCGCGATGCTGTGGCTGATCCACGGCGCGGTGCGCGATCCAGCCCCGGCGTGGGTCACTCGGCCGCGAGCAGCTCCGCAGCCTGAAGATCGACCGATACCAGACGGCTGACGCCTTTCTCGACCATCGTCACCCCGAACAGGCGGTGCATGCGGCTCATCGTCACCGCATTGTGCGTGACGATCAGGTAGCGCGTGTCGGTCTCGCGGGTCATCCGGTCGAGCAGGTCGCAGAACCGCTCGATATTGGCATCGTCCAGCGGCGCGTCGACTTCGTCCAACACGCAGATCGGCGCGGGATTGGTCAGGAATAGCCCGAAGATCAACGCGATCGCGGTCAACGCCTGCTCGCCGCCGGACAAAAGGGTCAGCGATTGCAGCCGCTTGCCCGGTGGCTGCGCCATGATCTCCAGCCCGGCCTCCAGCGGATCATCCGAATCGATCAGCGCCAGGTGCGCCTGTCCGCCGTCGAACAGCGTCGTGAACAGCCGCCGGAAATGTCCGTCGACCGCCTCGAACGCCGCCAGCAGGCGTTGCCGCCCCTCGCGATTGAGCGTCCCGATCGATCCGCGCAGCCGGTTTACGGCCTGGCCCAGCTCGTCGCGCTCGGCCGCGGTCGCAGTGCCGGCGCTCTCCAGCTCGGCCAATTCGCGCTCGGCGACCAAATTGACCGGACCCAGCCGCTCGCGGTCCATCATCAGCCGCTCATGCGCTGCCGATTCGTCGGCCGGCGTCGCGACGGCCGCGCTCTCGAACCCGACCTTCGCCGGCAGCAGCGGGGCCGGACATTCGAACCTCTCCCCGGACACGCGCCCCATCTCGACCCGCCGCAGTTCGTGACCTTCGGCGCGCGCCGCCGCCCCGGCACGCGCCTCGCGCGCGCTCGCCAGCGCCTCGCCGGCGCGCGCCAGCGCTGCGTCGGCGGCACGCAGCGCGAGGTCCGCCTCGCGCTCCGCCGCTTGCGTCGCTTCGGCCGCCGCGCCTGCCGCGTGGTGCCGCGCTGCCAGCGCATCGATCTCCGCCGTCAGCGCCGCCGGCCGCTCGCCCAGTGTCGCGAGTTCGCCGTCGAGCGTCGCGGCTCGCGCGTCCATGTCCGCGATCCGCCGTGCCGCCTCGCCCGCGCGGGTCCGCCAGCCGTCCGCCTCCGCCGCAGCACCAAGCCGGCGTGCGCGCGCGTCGGACAGCGTCCGCTCCTGCGTGCTGCGGTCGGCGCGCGCCAGCGCGACATGCGCGCGCGCCGCCTCCGCTTCGCCGCGCAGCCGCGCCGTCGCGCCCGCCGCCGTCGCTCCGTCGGGCAGCGCCGTCAGCGCGTCCGCCGCGCGTTCCTGCTCGGCCAGCGCGGCCGCAGCCTCGCCCGTCACCCGTGCCGCACGCGCCGCGAGGTCGGTGCGCTGCCCGGCAAGCCGCTCGATCAGCGCCACGGCGCGATCCTCATCGCGCTGGGCATCGCGCGCGTCGCGCTCCGCCTGCGTCAGCAGCGCCCGCGCCGATTGGGCCGCCGCCCGTGCCCGCGCGATCCGCTCGTCCAGCCTTGCGCGCCGCGCCACGGCGGCATCGACTGTTGCCAGCGCCGCCGGCCGCTCCGCCTCCAGCGCCGCCAGCCGGTTGAGCCGCTGCAAGCGCTCCGCCGCCGCGACCCCGCCGGTGTCGCTGAAATAACCGTCCCAGCGCCGCACCCGGCCGTCGCGGGTCACCAGCCGCTGCCCGGCCTGCAGCACCTGTCCGGCATCCGCCTCCACCACGAACACCTGCGACAGCCGCCGCCCCAACGCCGGCGGCGCCGTAACCCGTGCGGCAAGCGGCAGGGTGCCAACCGGGGGAGCCGGGTCCGCTGGATCGACGTCGGCGCCGGTCCACTCGGCCAGCGCCGTTTCCAGCTCGTCGCCCATTGCCGCCGCCAACGCGCGCTCGAACCCCGGCTCGGCGCGCACCGCATCCAGCAAGCGGTCGCCCTCGCGCGCCGTCGCGAGCGTCAACGCGGTGACCTCGCCGTCCAGTGCGGCCAGCGCAGCCAACGCCGCCGCACGCGCCGCCTCGGCGGGGTCACGCTCCTCGCGCGCCTCCGCCTCGCTCGTCTCGCCCCAGTTCAGCGCCGCCTGCGCCTTGCCAGCCTGCGCCTGTGCCGCGGCGATCGCCGTTTGCGCCAGGCCGCGCTGCGCCTCCAGCACCGCCGGGTCGTCGAGCGCCTCGATCGCCGTCGCCAACTGGATCGCCTCATGCCGCGCGCGTTCGTGCCGCGCCGCCGCCGCAGCGTGCGCGGCCGTCGCGACGCGCCGCTCTGCCGCTTCCGCCGCCTCGGCAGACATCGCCTGCGCCAGCGCGACCTCGACATCGCGCGCGCGCCGCTCCGCTTCCGCCAGCGTTGTATCCAGAGCCGGCAGCGCCGCCGTGCCTTCCGCGACGCGCCGGTCGAGTTCCTCGGCCTCCGCCGCCAGTCGCGCCAGCGCCGCCGCCGCGTCATGCGCCAGCGCATCCTCACGCGCGCGATCCTCGTCGATCCGCGCACGCGCCTCCTGCATCTCGCCGAGCCGCCGCTCGACCCCGTGGCGCTGCTCGTGCGCACGCGTCAACCGGTGCGCGACCTCACCCGCCGCATCGCGTGCCGCCAGCGCCGCATCGCGCGCCGCGACATGCCGGGCGGCCTCCGCATGCTGCGCCTCCTGCGCCGCCGCGCTCGCCGCTGTCGCGAGCGCGGCCGCCGCCTCCGCCGCTTCGGCCTCGCCCTTCGCCGCGGTTGCCGCCGCCGCCGCATCGCGCCACCGCGCGAAGATCATTCGCCCCTCGGCGACCCGGATCTGCTCGGAAAACAGGCGATAACGCTCCGCCGCGCGCGCCTGCCGCCGCAGCGCCGCGACCCGCGTCGATTGATCCGCCAGCAGCTCGTCAAGCCGCGCCAGATTGGCTTCGGTCGCCCGCAGCCGCGTCTCGGCATCCTTGCGCCGTACGTGCAGCCCGGCGATCCCTGCCGCTTCCTCCAGCATCGCCCGGCGCTCGGCAGGGCGCGCGGCGATCACCGCACCGATCCGGTTCTGGCTGACCAGGGCGGGGGAATGCGCGCCGGTCGCGGCATCGGCGAACAGGAGCTGCACGTCCTTGGCGCGCACATCGCGGCCATCGATGCGATACGCCGAGCCCGCGCCGCGCTCGATCCGCCGTACGACCTCGCTCTCCTCGGGGCCGTCCGGCCCGTCGCGCTCGGCGAGCAGCGCCACCTCGGCGAAGTCGCGCGGCGGACGTGTCGCGGTGCCCGCGAAGATCACGTCCTCCATCCCGGCGCCGCGCATCGACCGCGCGCTGTTCTCGCCCATCGTCCAGCGCAGCGCTTCGAGGAGGTTCGATTTGCCGCAGCCGTTGGGGCCGACGACGCCGGTCAGTCCGGGTTCGATCCGCAGGTCGGCGGGATCGACGAAGCTCTTGAACCCGGACAGGCGCAGGCGTTTTATCCGCATGGCGTCGTCCGGCTCACGACGGCAGCGCCATCGCACGCAGGCGGTGGGGGCAGGCGCGCATCGCCCCGCCCCCGCTCAGGCGTCCGTGGCGAGGGACGCCCGCCCGCATCACGCGCCCGCGTTCTTCAGCGCACCCTCGACCTGCGCCCACGTCACGCCGTCCACTTTCGCGCCGTTCAGGATGAAGGTCGGCGTGCCGGTGACGCCATTCTTGTCGCTGCCGTCCTGCATCAACTTGGTCAACGCATCGATCGCCTTGGCATCCGTCAGGCACGCGCGCGCCTGCGCCTCGGGGACGCCGCGCTGCTGGATGAACTCGAGGAAGCCCATCTTCTCGGCCCATGCGGTCGCGACCTGGGCCGGCGCGGCATTCTGGGTCTGCTGCAGGAACGCCTGATCCTGCGCAATCTTCATCTGCGTATCCAGGAACTTGGGCTGGTCGATATACATCTGCTCCAGGATCGGGAAGAACGGCTGCGGCCCCGCGCAACGCCCCAGCAACGCCGCGGCGAGATCGGGCGGGCCGTGGACCAGGAAGTCGCGGAACTCGTACGACACCTTGCCGCTCTTGACGTAATTCTCCTCCAGCGGACGCATGCCGGTCTGGCCGAACGCGCCGCATGTCGGGCACGTCCGAGATCCGTATTCGACCAGCTTCAGCGTCGCGTCGGGATTGCCCATCACGTAGCCGCCGGCCGGCGTGACCGACACCACCTGCGTCCAGTCCTGCCCGGCCGGTGCCGCCACCGCCTTCACCGATCCGGCCGGCGCGGTCGGCGTGCTGCTGTTGCCGTCGCCCGCACCGCTGCCGCAGCCGGCGAGCAGCGCCAGCGTCGCGGCGAGGGGGATTGCCATACGCTTCATCCGTGTCACTCCGTCGCTCATTTCGCACCGGCCGCGCGCAATTGCGGCTGCAACTCCGCCCAGCCGACATTCTGGATCAGCCGCCCGTTGATCTCGAAGGCGGGCGTGCCCTGTACCTTGCTGGTCGCTTCCGACACCGCGATCGTCCGCTTCACGGCGGCATCGTTGGCGAAGCACGCTGCGATCGCGGCGGCCGGAGCCCCGGCCTCGCGCGCGATCGCCGGCAACCCGGCGCCCTCGGCGACCGCGGAAAGCTGTGCCAGCTGCGGCCAACTCTTCACGCGCTCGCGATTGCCCTCGGCCCATGCGGCGGCGCGCTCATACCATTGTTCCTGCCGCGCGAAGAACGCGGCATGCACCTTGGGGAAGGCCGCGGCGCCGGCGCAGCGCGCCAGCGTCGCCGCCGCCAGGTCGATCCCGTCATGCACCTGATTGCGGATCTCGACGCTGGTCGATCCCGAACGGACCATCGCGTCCAGCGTCGCGTCTGCTTCCTTCTCGAAATGCGCGCAATGCGGGCACGTGTAGCTGACGTACTCCACCAGCTTCACCCGCGCCTTGGGATTGCCGATCAGGTAGCTGCCGGAGGCGACGGGCGTGGCGACCGCGGTCCACGGACGCGGTGCGGTCGCCGCGACCAGCGCGACGGCGGAGAGCAGGGGGAGCAGGAAGCGCGTCATCGGACCTTCGGCAGCACGGGGCGGGGGGCGGCGACGCCGGAGGCGAGCGCCTCCAGCACGGCCTTCAACTCGGGATCGGCGATGGTGCGCAGGCTCTGCCCCATCTCCGCAGGGGCGGGCACCAGCGACGGCGGCGCGCGGCGCTCCGGCCGTCGCGTCACCTCGCCCTGCCGGATCGCGACGCGCACCACCGCGGCGTAGCCGAAGAAGCGGTTCACGCGCTCGATGATCTCGGCGCTCAGGTGGCTCATCATCGGGGCATGTGCACCGCGCACGGTCAGCGTCAGGACGCCGTCCTGTTTCTTGCCCATCGGAAAACGGATCGATTCGGGGGTGCTGGCCGATGCGAGTCGCTCGCCGACGATCTCCGGCCAGCGCGTCACGATTGCCGATTGTACGAAGCCGAAACGGCGGAACGCCGCGCCGCCGACGCTCGGCAGCAGTTCGGCGACCTGCCGCGAACGGTTGTGGCGCGGGGATTCGGAAGGTGGATCGCCGGCGCGCTTGCTCATTCCACTGCCCATGCCATAGCCGGGGCATGGACGCCAAGCACCGGATCGACATCGCGACGCCGTTGCTGGACTGGTATGACCATCATCGCCGCGACTTGCCGTGGCGCGCGCCGCCCGGCGAGCTGCCCGATCCGTACCGCGTCTGGCTCAGCGAAGTGATGCTCCAGCAGACGACCGTCGCCACCGTCCGCCCGCGTTTTACGGAATGGACGCGCCGCTGGCCGACATTCGCGGATCTCGCCGCCGCCGACGAGGGCGATGTGATGGCCGCCTGGGCGGGCCTCGGTTATTATGCCCGGGCGCGCAATCTGCTCGCCGCCGCACGCACGATCGCCGTGGATCATGCCGGGGAGTTGCCCGATACCGAGTCGGCGCTTCGGGCGCTGCCCGGCTTTGGTGATTATACCGCCGCCGCCGTGGCCGCGATCGCCTTCGGGCGCCGCGCGGTGGTGGTGGATGCCAATGTCGAGCGTGTCGTCGCGCGGCTGTTCGCGATCGGCGTGTCGCTCCCCGCCGCACGCAAGCCGATCCGCGCCGCCGCCGCTTCGATCACGCCCGATGCGCGCGCCGGCGATTTCGCGCAGGCGGTGATGGACCTCGGCTCGGCGATCTGCACGCCGCGCCGTCCGCGCTGTCTGCTGTGCCCGCTGCAGCATGCCTGCGCCGCGCAGGCCGCCGGCCTGGCAGAGGCGTTTCCGGTCAAGAAGCCGAAGGCCGCCCGGCCGCACCGCCACGGCACGATCTTCTGGTTGCAACGCGGCGACGCGGTGCTGCTGGTTCGCCGTCCGGACAAGGGGCTGCTCGGTGGGATGCGGGCGTTCCCGACCGGGGCGTGGACCGACACGCCGCCACTGCTCGCGGATGCGCCCGCCATTGCCGATTGGCGTATGCTGGACGAGCAGGTTGTGCACGGCTTCACGCATTTCACGATCGACCTGGCCGTCGCGGTGGCGCACACAGCGGCCGCGAGCAACGCGGGCGAATGGTGGCCGGTGGCGCGGCTGGACGAGGCCGGTTTGCCGACGGTGTTCGCGAAGGCGGCGGATGTGGTGAGGAGATGCGCATGACGACGAAGCGATGGACGACGGCGACGCTGACGGTCGCGCTGCTGGCGACCGCGGGTGCCCCGGCGCAGCAAGCCGCTCCGCGACCGCAACCCGCCCCCGCGCGCAGCGCCGACGCCGCCCCCACGCGCAGCCCCGACGCCGCCTCTGCCGCGGCGCTGCTGCCGCAGACGCAGGCGCTTTATGACGGGTATGTCCGTGCGAAGAAGATGCCGGGCATCGTCGGCGCGTTCGGGCTGGGCGAGCTGCCGACGGTCTTCGTCGCCGCGGGCGACATCTCGCTTGATCCGGGCGCTGCTGCGGCCGGCCCCGATTCGCTGTGGCGCGTCTACTCGATGACCAAGCCGGTCACCGGGATGGCGGCGATGCTGCTGGTCGAGGACGGCAAGCTCTCGCTCGACGATCCGCTCTCGAAATTCTTTCCGGCGTTCGCGAAGATGCGCGTGCTGACCAGCCCGGACACCTCGCTGGACACGCGCCCCGCGACGAAGCCGATCACGATCCGTGAGCTGATGACCCATACGTCCGGGCTCGGCTACCAGATCAACGCCAAAGGGCCGCTGCTCAAGGAATATGAGCGGCTCGGCCTCGTTCCGTTCACTGCCAACGCGCAGACCGAGGCGCAGGCGCGGCGAACCCGCCCGGCCTCGCTCATCGCCTTCGCCGAACGTGCCGCGCAGGCGCCGCTGGTCGCCGAGCCGGGGACGACCTGGCACTACTCGATGGGCCTCGACGTGCTCGCCGCGGTGGTCGAGAAAGTGAGCGGGATGCTGTTCGAGCGCTTCGTGCAGACGCGGCTGTTCGCGCCGCTCCGGATGACGTCGTCGTTCTGGCAGGTCCCGCGCGCAAACATCGGGCGCTTTGCGAGCAACTATGTCTTCGTGGAGGACACACTTTCGCCGCTCGATCCCGCCGCTCGGTCGCCGTGGCTGGAGGCGCCCAGCTTCCCGTATGGCGGCGCCGGGCTGGTCAGCAGCGCGCGCGATTACGACCGCTTTCTCCACATGCTCCAGAACTACGGCACGCTCGACGGTGTCCGGGTGATGAAGGACGCGACGGCCCGACTGGCGATGTCGAATTTGATGCCGTCCGGCGTCACCTTCGACAACGACGGGCAGCAACGCGGCTTCGGCGCTGGCGGCGTCGTCTACCTGACCGACGATCCCGCCGGCGCCAGCAAGGGCAGCTATGGCTGGGCCGGCGCGGCGGGAACGCTCGCGATCGTCGACCCGGCGAAGCGGTTCCGCAGCACGATCATGGTGAACTACTTCCCGGCCGAGAAGTGGCCGCTTGGCAAGGAAACTTTCGGCGCAATCCGGCGTGATGCGGCGCGGCTGCACGGCGGGCGCTGGTGAGGCACAGGGCGAGAGCAAGCGTGAGGGCAGGGAAGTGATCGAGACCGGCTTCACGGGCGGCACGCTCGACCGCGCCGACGCGCTGCGCCACGATGCACCCGCCGTCGCGGCGCTGCTCGCCGATCCCACATCGCGGCTGTTGCTGCTGCGCGATTTCGAGCCGGTCGTCACCGATGACGGCCGGCTCGCCTGGGGTTCGGTCGCCGACGCGCCCGCCGGCGCCACCTTCGTGCTGCTCGGGTTGGGTGAGGGCCGCGCACATTTCGCCGCGATCGTACCCGGCGAAGCTCCGCCACCGCCGTACCGCTCGCCCTCGCTCTTCGCGCTCCTCGATCGCTTGCGCGGCGGAGAGGCCGCCACCTTCGCGGCGGCGCGCGCGTTGATCGATTGGCACGCGCGCCATCCGTTCTGCGCGCGCTGCGGCCACGGCACAACGCCGTTCCGCGCCGGCTGGGGCCGCGCCTGCCCGAACTGCAAGGCCGAGCACTTCCCGCGGGTCGATCCGGTCGTCATCATGATCGCCGAGCATGACGGCCGCGCACTGGTCGGGCGGCAGCCGTCGTGGCCGGCGGGCCGCTATTCTGCGCTGGCCGGGTTCCTCGAACCCGGCGAGTCGATCGAGGAAGCCGTCGCGCGCGAGATCGGCGAGGAGGCTGGCGTGCCGGTGACGGACGTGCGCTACGTCGCCAGCCAGCCGTGGCCGTTTCCGTCGCAACTGATGATCGCGTGTATCGCGCGCGCCGAGCACGACACGATCACGCTCGACACCAATGAGCTGGAACATGCGATGTGGGTCACCCGCGACGAAGCCCGCGCGGCGCTGGCGGGCGAGCCGGGCGCGTTCGGCGCCCCACCGCCCTACGCGATCGCGCACGCCTTGCTGAAGGCATGGGTGGAGGGCGGGGCGTAGGTCGGTCTGCGTTGTGCCAGCCGGTTGGGTTGGTCCTGCACGTCCTGTATGGGTCGGGGGTGCGCCCGACCTATTCCTGCGACCGGGCTGCAGGAAACCGGTGCTGCACGACTGGATTCACGCAGGGCGCTGTCACCGATATCAACACCCTTGCGAAGGCTACGGGCCAGCTGGAAAAGCGATCGGGACGACGCACTCGCTCAGCCCGCTCGACCCGCTGAATACGAATCGCGATGACCTAGTGCGAGCCTGCTTTGCCTCCGGGCAAGCTTGGCACGAACGGTAATCGACAACGGAACAGGCGGGCGTCCGACCATCCGCCTCTCACACCATCGTCAATCCGGCAAAAACCACCCCGGTCGCCAAAATCACTGTGACGAACCGCTCGCTTGCCTGAACCGGCCCGCCATGGACCCCGATACCGCCTGGATGGCAGGTAGGGCGTGTGGCCGGGAGAACGTCGCGACATTTTTTAGTATCGGCACGCCACGGACGCCCGCCTAAACCCAGGGCGAAGCATCCTCAGATGCTTCGCCCTGAAGCGCCAAGCTCCCGCCGGCCTGACGCCCCGGTCAAACGTCCAGGTTCGCCACGCTTAGCGCATTCTCCTGAATGAACTCGCGCCGCGGCTCCACGACGTCGCCCATCAGTCGCGTGAAGATCTCGTCCGCTACGTCCGCCTGCTCGATTGCGACCCGCAGCATTGTTCGATTGGACGGGTCCAGCGTGGTCTCCCACAATTGATCGGCGTTCATCTCGCCCAGCCCCTTGTAGCGCTGGATCGACAGCCCCTTGCGCCCCGCGGCGAGGATAGCGTCCAGCAACTGCGACGGCCGTGCTACCAATGATTGGCCGCGTCCGACCGTCACCGTCTCCTCACCCTCTTCGTCGGTGGCGATCGCATCGACCGGTGCTTCCACCGCAGAGCCCTTCACCGGCACCAGCTTGGCGGCATGCGCGAACGTGTCGGCCTGTTCGCCGGCCAGCGTGTGGAGCTTGCGCGCCTCGGCCGAGGCGAGGAACGCTGCCTCCACGATGTGATGATCGGTCACCCCGCGCCACAGCCGTTCGAAATGGATGCCGCCCTCCTCGGTGACGCTGGCGCTCCACGTTGCTTCGTTGTCGCCCTGGTCCAGCCGTCGCACCACCTCGGTGACTGCGGCAGCGCGGGCCTCGCGCGTAGCCTCGGGATCGAGCGCTCCGCCCAGCGCCAGACCCTCGATAATCACCGGATCATAACGCCTCGGAACGTAGCGCATCAGTGTACGCATCCGCCGCGCATGTTCCACCAGCGGGCGGAGATGTGCCCCCGTCAAAGCCTCGGCGCCGCGCTCCAGCGCCATCCCGGCGAGCCCAGCGTCGACCAGGTAATTGTCGAGTGCATGATCATCCTTCAGGTACACCTCGGACCGGCCCTTCGTCGCCTTGTAGAGCGGCGGCTGGGCGATGTAGAGGTGTCCGTTCTCGATGATCTCAGGCATCTGTCGATAGAAGAACGTCAGCAACAGCGTGCGGATATGCGCACCGTCGACGTCCGCGTCGGTCATGATGACGATTTTGTGGTAGCGGAGCTTCTCCAGCTTGAAGTCGTCGCGCCCGATCCCTGTCCCCATTGCCTGGATCAGCGTGCCGATTTCCTTGGATCCCAGCATCCGGTCGAAGCGCGCACGCTCCACGTTCAGGATCTTGCCGCGCAGTGGCAGGATCGCCTGGAAGTGCCGGTCGCGGCCCTGCTTGGCCGAACCGCCGGCCGAGTCACCCTCGACCAGGAACAGCTCGGACTTCGACGGGTCGCGCTCCTGGCAGTCGGCGAGCTTGCCGGGCAGGCTGGCGATGTCCATCACGCCCTTGCGCCGCGTCAGTTCGCGCGCGCGCTTGGCCGCCTCGCGCGCCGCGGCGGCGTCGATGATCTTGCCGACGATCGAGCGCGCGTGCTGGGGATTTTCCTCCAGCCATTCCGCCATCTTGTCGGCCATCAGGCTTTCGAGCGGCTGGCGCACCTCGGAACTGACCAGCTTGTCTTTGGTCTGCGAGCTGAACTTCGGATCGGGCAGCTTGACCGAAACGATCGCGGTCAGTCCCTCGCGCATGTCGTCGCCGGTGAGGGAGACCTTCTCCTTCTTGAGCAGCCCGGACTTTTCCGCATAGTTATTGAGCGTGCGGGTCAGCGCGGCGCGAAAAGCGGCGATGTGGGTGCCGCCGTCGCGCTGTGGGATGTTGTTCGTGAACGCCAGCACGTTCTCGTAATAGCTGTCGTTCCATTCCAGCGCGACTTCGATGCCGATCTGGTCGCGCATCCCGCTGACCGAGATCGGATCGGGAAACAGCGGCTGCTTGTTACGATCCAGCCACTTCACGAATGCGGCAATGCCGCCCTCGTAGAACAGTTCGACCGACTTCTGCTCCTCATGCCGTGCATCCGTCAGGAACAGGCGCACGCCCGAATTGAGGAACGCCAGCTCGCGATAGCGATGCTCCAGCTTCTCGAAATCGAACTCGACGATCTTGAACGTTGCAGGAGAGGGGAGGAAGGTGACGCGCGTCCCCTTCTTGCCTTCTACCTTGCCGACCACCTTCAACGGCGCCACCGCGTCCCCGAACGCGAAGCGCATGTAATGCTCCTCGCCATCGCGCCAGATCGTGAGGTCCAGGAACTCAGACAGCGCGTTGACCACCGACACGCCAACGCCGTGCAGCCCGCCCGATACCTTGTAGGCGTTATCGTCGCTGGTGTTCTCGAATTTGCCGCCCGCGTGCAGCTGGGTCATGATGACCTCGGCTGCCGACACGCCTTCCTCGGGATGGATGCCCGTCGGGATGCCGCGGCCGTTGTCGGTAACGCTCACCGATCCGTCGGCGTTCAGCACGATGTCGATGCGGTCGCAATGACCGGCCAGCGCCTCGTCGATTGCGTTGTCGCTCACCTCGAACACCATGTGGTGCAGGCCAGACCCGTCGTCGGTGTCACCGATGTACATGCCGGGACGCTTGCGCACCGCGTCCAGCCCTTTGAGCACCTTGATCGAGGAGGCGCCGTATTCGCTGTTATTCTGCTGTTCTGCCATGCCCATCATATAGGCAGCGCGGACCTGCAACGAAAGTAAAACCTATGCCTCTGCCCGGTCGCGTAACCCGGCGTAGAGCACGGCCGCCACCGTCAGCGCGATGGCCGCGAGCGCCAGTGCGGTGCCGTCGCCGCCGGTCGCATCGTGCAGCGCACCGAAGCCTATGATCCCCGCGCCGCTACCCACCAGCGCGACAACGATCAGCGTGCCGTAGATCTCGCCATACTCGCGCAGGCCGAACAGTCGCGCGGCAAAGAACGGGAACAGGTCGTTTTCCGCGCCATTCATCAGCCCCGCCAGAAACACTCCCGCCGCGAGTGCGGCCAGCCCCAGCCCCGGTACCTGCAGGAACGCGAACCCGCCTGCCGAGACGAGCGCCACCACGGTTGCGATCCGCTGCGGGCTGATCCGGTCGATCAGCGCGCCGAACGCGACCCGCGCCGCGATCTGCGAGGCACCGAACGCGGTCAGCAGCAGCGCCGCCTCCGGCACCGAAAGCCCCCGCGCGATCCCGAACGGCACCAGTTGCGTGACCAGACCGATCGTGCCCAGATTGATGAAGAACCCGGTCAGCCCCAACCGCCAGAAGCGCGGGTCGCGCCGCGCCGTCGCGGCACTTACGCCGGCGGCCGGCGCCGATGCCAGCGGCGCGGCCGCGGTCGCGCCGCGAATTGCCAGCAACGCCACCGGCATCGCGATCAGCGTCGAATAGACCGCCAGCACCACGAATCCGCCGCGCCATCCTCCGTGCGCGATCACGGCGCCCAGGACGATTGGCAGCGTCAATGTCGCGAGCGGCAATCCCGAGGTCGCGATCCCCAACGCGAGCCCGCGATGCAGCACGAACCGCGCCGCGATCAACTTCCCGTACGCCAGTGCGCTCGTCCCCGGAACCGTCATGGCGAGGCACAGCACCAGCAGGTGATATTGCCACAGTGCGCCCGTCATCCCCGCCATCGCGAGATAGGCCGCGCCCAGCAACGTCATGCACGAGACGATCGTCGAGCGCACCCCGACGCGATCGACGATGCGCCCCAGCCACGGCACCGCGAGACTTCCCGCGAAGCCGAGTCCGCTCGCCAGTGAGATCTGCCCGCGGCTCCAGCCGAACTCCGCGATCAAGCCAGGAACGAACAGGCTCGACATGTTCTGGAACAACGCCGGCCCCGCACCGCTGCCCACCACCGCGCCCAGCACGATGGGCCAGCCCCGCCGCCATTCGCTGTGGTTCGTTGAGGGCGCGGTAGCGTGCATGATGCGGGCGCTAGCGAGCGGAAGCGTCGGCGTCATCCGGCGCGCGATCGGGCAGGATCAGAAAGCACGTCGCGGCCAGCAACAAGGCGCCGCACCCCAGCGTCAACGCGGCGCCATATCCGCCGGTCATGTCGTGGAGCCGCCCGAACCCGATAATACCCACCGCAGTGCCCGACAGCGCGATCGGGATAGCGGTGCCGTAGATCTCGGCATAGGCGCGCAGGCCGAACAGCCGGGCGGCGAAGAACGGCAGCAGGTCGTTTTCCGCACCGTTCATCAATCCGGCGAGGAACACCAGCGCCATGATCGTCGCCAGCCCGCTCGGCGCGAACGTCAGGGCGACGAATGCCGCGGCGGAAACGATCGCGAACGTCGCCGCGACGGGTTGCGGCCGCATCCGATCGATCAGCCAGCCGACCACCAGCCGCCCGGCGATCGCGCTGCTGGCAAACCCGGTCAGCAGCAGCGCCGCCTGCGCCGAACTCAGCTTCAGTTCCAGCCCGATCGGCACCAGTTGCGTGACGAACCCCGTCGTTGCCGCGTTGATCAGCCATGCCGACGCGACCATGATCCAGAACCGCCGGTCGCGCCGAGCCGCCGCGGCGCTCGTCCCCGGCAGCGCCGCCGCCGCTGCCGCGCTTGCGGGCAGCGCCGGTGCCGAGCGCAGGCTCAGCACGATCAACGGCAGCGCCAGCACCACGGATCCGCCCGCCAGCGTCGCGAACCCGGCACGCCATCCGTAATGCCCGATGACCGCTCCGAGCACCGGCGCCGCGACGATCGTCGCCACTGCCAATCCGGAGGTGCCCAGCGCCAGCGCCAGCCCGCGATGCGCAACGAATCGCGCCGCGATCAACTTGCCGTAGACAAGGCTGCTGGTCCCCGGCAGCGCCAGCACGAGCATCACGACCCCAAGCTGATAGCGCCAGATCGCGCGTCCGCCGTTGGTCCCCATCGCCGTCAGCCAGAGGTACGCGACCCCGAGCAGCAGCATCGACGCGACGATCACCGGGCGCACCCCGATCCGGTCGGCGGCACGGCCGACCAGCGGCGCCATCACCGCTCCGCCGAGCGCCAGCCCCGCGGCGGTCGCGATGTCGCCGCGCGACCAGCCGAACGTCGCCTCCAGACCCGGCGTGAACAGGCTCGACAGGTTCTGGTAAAGCCCCGGTCCCAGGCCCGCGCCGAGCATTGCCGCCGCCACCACCGGCCAGCCGCCGCGCCATTCGGCAATCGCCTGGTGGCGATGGGGTAGGGGCACATGCTCGGTCAGGCGCGATGGTCCTTGGATCGGGGGAATGTCGTCACAACGCCGTAACGTCGGAAATGGTGTCCGCGAAACGATATCGCTACAATCCGATCCAGGTCGCGGTATCGATCGCCGCGAATAGCGCACGCTCGGTCCCGGTCATCCAAACCTGACCCAGAGGCGACAGTCGTGCGAACAGCGCCGTCCGCCGCGCCGGGTCGAGATGCGCCGCCACCTCATCCAGCAGCAGCACCGGCGCCCGCCCTGCGATTGCCGCCACCAACTCGGCATGTGCCAGCACGATCGCGAGCAGCAGCGCCTTCTGCTCGCCCGTCGAGGCGGTCGCGGCGGGCCGCGCCTTGTCGACATGCGTCACGATCAGGTCGCCGCGATGCGGCCCGCTCAGCGTCCGCCCGGCGGCGGCGTCGCGCGCCCGACCCTGTCGCAGCGCCTCCGCCAGTGTCCCGGCGTCCCCGCTCCATCCTTCCAGCGCGATCCGCGCCCGCGCGATATCGCCCGGCGGCTGTGCCGCGAGCGCGGCGTCCAGCGCCGCAACGGTGCGGCGTCGTGCCGCATCCAGCGCCGCGCCATGCTGCGCCATTTGCGCCTCCAGCGCTGCCAGCCAGTCCGGATCGAGCGCGCCGCGCGCCAGCAACCGGTTGCGGTCGCGCATCGCCGCTTCGTAGCGTGCGCCGTCGCGGGCATGCCCCGGTTCCAGCGCAAGCGTCAGCCGGTCAAGGAATCGTCGCCGTCCGCCCGCCGCCTCGGTGAACAGTCGGTCCATCGCCGGTGTGAGCCACAGTACCGCCAGCCGCTCGGCCAGGGCGGTCGCGGGGGTTGCGGCGCCGTTGACTCGAACCACCCGCCGCTCGGGCGCCGCTGCCAGCGTGCCGGTGCCCAGCGTGACACCATCCTCCAGCGTGGCGGCGATCCCGAACCCGCCCGGACCGTCGCTGCGCGCCACCTCGGTCAGCGCCGAGCGGCGCAGACCGCGACCGGGCGCGAGCAACGACACCGCCTCCAGCACATTGGTCTTCCCTGCGCCGTTCGCCCCGGTCAGCACGACAAAGCCCGCGCCCGGCGCAAGGCTGAGCGCGGCGTGGTTGCGGACATCGGTGAGGACGAGGCGGGACAGCATGACGCGCGACGCTGGTAGGGGCAAAGCGCGGGGGTGGCGACCGTTTCCTGACGGCGCCGACCGGGGTCGGTCTTCGAAGGACCGACCGAAGCCGCTTTCGCAATCCGGGAAGCCGCCCGCAGGATCCCGGTGGTCGGCCGCGCCATCAGCCGCCGGCCACTTCGTTGGCGGCACCTCACCCGTCCCATGTCTGGCGCTCGCCACCCTTGCATCTGTTGCTGCCACCCGCGACAGCGCGCGGCATGACGACCCCCGCGACCCGCAACGGCCTGATCCTCGGAATTGGTGCCTACACCCTTTGGGGCCTGCTTCCGATCTACCTGCATCTGCTGCACGGCGTGCCGGCGCTTCAGGTGCTTGCCCATCGCGTCCTCTGGTCGCTGCTCCTGCTCGCGCTCGTCATCGTCGTGCTCCGCCGCGCGGCCGCGATTCGCGCCGCCGCGCGTGGGCGCACGTTGCTGCTGCTGTGCGCGTCGGCCGCGCTGATCGCGGTCAACTGGATGGTCTACATCTGGTCGGTCCAGAATGGCCACGTGTTGGAGGCGAGCCTCGGCTATTTCATCAATCCGCTCGTCAACGTTGCGCTCGGCACGATCGTGCTCGGCGAACGCATCGGCCGTATGCAGAAGGCGGCGGTAGCGGTCGCGGCGATCGGCGTCATGGTGATGGCCAGCGCGGGCGCCGGCGCGCTGTGGATCCCGCTCACCCTTGCGTTCAGCTTCGGACTGTATGGGCTGATCCGTAAGGTCGCCGCGATCGACGCGCTCGGCGGGCTCACCGTGGAGACCGCGCTTCTCGCTGCGCCCGCATTGGCGGTACTGCTGCTGGGGTCTGAGCCTGTGTTCGGGCGCGGCACGCAGACCGACATGCTGCTCGTGCTGGCTGGTGCGGTCACCGCCGCACCACTGCTGATGTTCGCTGCCGCCGCGCGCCGGCTGCGCTACGCCACGATGGGGCTGTTGCAATATATCGCGCCGACGCTGCAGTTCCTGGAGGCTGTGATCCTCTTTCGGGAGCCGCTGCGCACGATGCACATCGTCACCTTCGCGCTGATCTGGATAGGTTGTGCGCTTTACGCGCTCGGCAGCCGGCCGAAGCGTCTCATTCCCTAGGTTCACGCCGCCCGAGCCATGCGGTGGTCGCGAGGTCCATCGTCACGTTTCCGACGGTGCGAACGATGTCCGGGATCGTCTCGACCGCGACCAGCAATCCCAGCGGCGCCACCGGTGCGCCGATCGTCCCCGCGATCGGCGCGATCGCGCTGACGTAGCTGACCGTCCCTGGCAGGCTGACCGATCCCAACGAAGTAAGCGTCGCCACCACCACGCCGATCGCGAGCGTTGCCGGCGACAGCGCCACGCCGAACCACGTCGCGACATAGATCGCTACCGCCAGGTTCATCGCCGGCCCGGTTGCTCGAAAGATCGCGACCGCCAGCGGTAGCGTGACGCCCGCCGTGCCGACCGGCACCCCCAGTTCGCGTGCGCCTTCCAGCATCGCCGGCACGGAGGCGAGCGAGGACTGCGTGCTGATCGCCACCGCCTGCGACGGCAGCGCGGCGCGCGCGAACCTCGCCAGCGGCACGCCCGCGCCGATCCGTGCGACCGGATAGGCCAGCAGCGTGACGATCACCCCGACGCTGGAGACGACCAGGATGTAATGTACCAACGCTCCGAATGCGCCGGTACCCGCGCGCGCGCCGACGACCAGTGCCAGCGCAAAGACGCCGGCCGGCGCGATCCACAGCACCCAGTCGATCACCACCAGCATCGCGTCGCGCAGCGCAGTGAAGAACCGCACCAGCAGCGCGCGTCCGTCCGCATCGATGCGCGCGATCGCGAACGCGAAAACGAGCGTGAAGATAATGAGCGACAGAAACGAGTCGCTGGCCGCGGCATGGACGATGTTGGTCGGTACGATCCCGGCGAAGAACTCGCCCAGCGGCGGCACCGCCGGCACCTTGCCCGCTCCTACCAGCGCCGCGCGCAGCGCTGCCGCGGATGTAGCCGGCAGCGGCACCAACGCAAGGATCAGCGGCGTGACCAACGCAGCGATCGTCGCGGATAGGAAGAGGAAACCGACGTACAGCGCGATCGCCCGCCCGGCGAGGCGTCCCGCCTTCGCCGCCTCCGCGGTCGCAGCGACGCCGGTGACCAGCAGCGAGACGACGAGCGGCACGATCGTCATCTGCAACCCGTGCAGCCAGGCGGTGCCGACCGGCTCGGCGACCGCGATCGTGCCCGGCACCGTGGCCGGCGCGAACGCCGCCAGCGCAACGCCCGCCGACAGACCGATCAGCAGCGACAGGAGGATGCGGGTGGCTTGCGACATACGGGGATTTCGCCCTTCGGCAGCTTGTGGCTATGGACGTGTCAGGCCAAGCGAACGGAAGGCACGATGGCAAGAAAATATTTCGGCACCGACGGGATTCGCGGGCTGACCAACGCTGGCGCGATGACCGCGGAAATGGCGATGAAGGTCGGGATGGCGGCCGGTCGCCACTTTTTGCGCGGTGACCACCGCCACCGGGTGGTGATCGGAAAGGACACGCGGCTGTCGGGCTATATGCTCGAAAGCGCGTTGCAGGCCGGGTTCACCAGCGTCGGGATGGACGTCACGCTCGTTGGTCCGATGCCGACGCCGGCGGTGGCGATGCTGACCAAGTCGATGCGCGCCGACATGGGGGTGATGATCTCCGCCAGCCACAATCCGTTCTACGACAACGGCATCAAGCTGTTTGGCCCGGACGGTTATAAGTTGTCCGATGAGGACGAACTCGCGATCGAGGCGGCGATCGACGGTGACGTGACGCTTGCGCCCGCCGGCGAGATCGGCCGTGCCAAGCGCATCGACGACGCGCGCGGCCGCTACATCCACTTCGCCAAATCGACCTTCCCCAACGACCTGCGGCTCGACGGGATGAAGGTAGTGGTCGATTGCGCCAACGGTGCCGCTTACCAGGTTGCGCCGGAAGCGCTTTGGGAACTCGGGGCCGACCTTGTCCAGATCGGCGTGCATCCCAACGGCCTCAACATCAACGACCGGATCGGCTCGACTCACCCCGCGGCATTGTCCGCGGCGGTGATCGAGCACGGCGCCGACATCGGCATCGCGCTGGACGGCGACGCCGATCGGCTGATCGTCGTGGACGAGAAGGGCCGCGTGGTCGATGGCGATCAATTGATGGCCACGATCGCTGCCGGCTGGGCGCGCGCCGGGCGGCTGGCCGGGGGTGGGCTGGTCGCCACCGTCATGTCCAACCTCGGGCTGGAGCGACACCTCGCGGCGCAGGGGCTGGGTTTGATCCGCACCGCGGTCGGCGATCGTCACGTGCTGGAGGCGATGCGGCGACGTGGCTACAACGTCGGCGGAGAGCAATCCGGCCACATCATCCTCAGCGATTACGCGACGACGGGCGACGGGCTGGTGGCCGCCTTGCAGGTGCTCGCCGAGGTTTGCCGCGCCGGTGCGCCGGCCAGCGAGGTGCTGCACCGGTTCGAGCCGCTGCCGCAACTTCTCAAGAACGTTCGCTTCGCGGGCGGCAAGCCGCTGGAGACCGACGACGTCAAGGCGGTGATCGCCGCCGCGGAGACCGAACTGGCCGGCAGGGGCCGGCTGGTCATCCGTCCCTCGGGCACCGAGCCGGTGATCCGGGTCATGGCCGAGGGTGACGATCTCGCCCACGTCGAACAGGTCGTGGATCGCATCTGCGACGCGGTTCGCGCCGCCGTGTGAGGGGGGGGGGCTTCCGCCCAGTTGCCGGTCCGCGCGTCGCCCGCCGGTCAGCGCCTTCGGGAAACCCGGCATTGACCGGGCTGTAGTTGCGAAATTTCCGCGGCGACGCTCAGCACACCGTCACGATGTACTGCCCGGGTAGCCCCGACCCGTGCCCGGGCGGCGGGTCGGGGCAAGGCGTCACCGCTCGTTGAGATAATAACGATCCGTTGCGTTCAGCGCCGCGTCGAGTTCGTAGACGATCGGCTGCCCGGTGGGGATCTCCAGCCCGGTGATCTCATCGTCCGAAATCCCCGACAAGTGCTTCACCAGCGCGCGCAGCGAATTGCCGTGCGCGGAGATCAAGACCCGCTGCCCATCCTTCAGCGCGGGCGCGATCCGCCCTTCCCAATACGGCAGCACGCGCGCGATCGTGTCCTTGAGGCTTTCGGTAGTCGGCACGTCGATCCCGGCGTAGCGACGGTCGCCCGACAGGTCGAACTCGCTGCCCGGTTCGATCGGCGGCGGCGGCACGTCGAAGCTGCGCCGCCAGACGTGCACCTGCTCCTCGCCGTGCTTGGCCGCGGTCTCGGCCTTGTCGAGGCCGGTCAGTCCCCCGTAATGCCGCTCGTTCAGCCGCCAGTCCTTTTCGACGGGCAGCCAGAGCCGCCCCATCGCCTCCAGCGCCAGGTTCAGCGTCTTGATGGCGCGCGTCTGAAGCGAGGTGAACGTCTGATCGAAGTCCAGCCCCTTTGCGGCCATCAATTCGCCTGCGGCGCGCGCCTCTGCCGCGCCTTTCTGGGTCACGTCGACGTCCCACCAGCCGGTGAAACGGTTCTCGAGGTTCCAGGCCGACTGGCCATGGCGGATCAGGACGAGCGTGGGCATCAATGTCTCCCTTGAAGGTCGAGCGTCAGGAACTGGTTGTGCGGGCTGGCCGCATAATCACCGAACGGCGCGCAGGTGACGAACCCGGCGCGGGTATAAAGCGATAGCGCAGGCGCATAGGCGGGCGTCACGCCGGTCTCGAGATATAGTCGCGCATAGCCGCGCGCACGTGCTGCGGCCACGATCGCGGCCAGCATCGCGGCGCCGACGCCGCGCCCGCGCCATGCATCGGCGGTGCGCATCGACTTCACTTCTCCACTTTCGGCGTCAAGCGCACGCAGTGCGCCCATGCCGATCGGCGTCTCGCCATTCCAGGCGGTCCAGAAAGTGACGTCGGGCCTGCGCAGTCCGCTCGCGTCGAGTGCAAACGAGAAGCCGGCCGGTGTGTTGGCGCGCTGCTCCGCGACATGCGCCGCGAGCAGCGTCGCGATCGCCGGATTGGCGGGATCGTCGATCCTGATCTCCATTGCGACCCCCTGCTTGCCCGGTGCTAAGCTCCGCTCTAGCGAACGGGACAAGCGACACAACAGGAACAGCGCCATGACGATCCGCCGCCGCACCCTCGTCCACGACGGTCCCGGAGGTCCGTTCGAAGGCGTGTTCGCCTGGGATGACGGCACCGATGTGGCGCGACCCGCGGTGCTGGTCATCCCCAACGTGCTCGGCCAGAAGGAGGCCGACAACCGGAAAGCGGAGGATCTTGCCGCACTCGGCTATGCTGCCTTCGCTTGCGATCTGTTTGGACAGGGGAAGCGAACGCAGCGTGGAGAGGGTTCCAGCCGCTACATGGACGAGCTGAATGCCGACCGTACCCTGCTGCGCGAGCGGTTGCGCGCCACGCTTGCCGCCTGCGCCGCCCAGCCTGAGGTCGACGCGGGCCGGATCGCCGCAATCGGTTTCTGCTTCGGCGGCAAATGCGTGCTCGACATGGCACGCGCCGGGTTGCCGATCCGCGGCGGCGTCAGCCTCCACGGCGTCTACGATCGCCCGGACTACGACAGCGTAGCGCCGATCACCGTGCCGTTGCTGGTCTGCCACGGCTGGGACGATCCGCTCGCCCCGCCCGACGCGCTGGTAGCGTTGGGCCAGGAACTGACCGCAGCGGACGCCGACTGGCAAATCCACGCTTACGGTCACGCTGGCCACGGCTTCACTGATCGCGCGCTCACCGCCGCTGGATCCGGGTTCGGCTACGACGAAGGGGCGGATCGCCGTAGCTGGGCGGCTTTGTGCGCTTTTGTACAAGAAGTCTTTGAGAAATGATCGAAAATACATTCGGATATTTAAGGAAACTGGCCTAATGTAACCCAGATTGGCGCGGGATGTTGATGATTTCGTCCGACGGTCGCGGTAATCCGTGTGAAAAGGTCGGGGGCACTGCGCGATGGGAGTTACTGTATACGCGCCTGCGCCAATGCCGAACGACGAAGCGGCGCGCGAGCGCGCGGTGCTTGCCTCCGGTGTGCTCGACGCGCGCGCCGATCCGGTTCTGGTCGATTTGGTCGATCAGGCGCGGCGTAAGTTCGGTACAGGCATGGCGGCGGTCTCGGTACTGTCCCGCGACTGGGAATATCTGATCGCGGCTGCAGGGGTCACCTCGCGCACCTACAGTCGCCGCATGTCGCTGTGCGGGCACGCGATCATGACTCCTCGCGCGGTCTTCTGCGTGGAGGACGCACGCGCCGACCCACGCTTTGCGGATAACCCGGTGTTGATCGACGGCGGGCAGGTGCGCTTCTACGCCGGTGCGCCGCTCGTCGACGCCGACACGCTGCCGCTCGGCACCTTTTGCGTCTTCGACCGCATCCCGAGAAACGACTTCGGCGCATACGAGCGAATGCAGCTGCAGCAGATGTCCGAAGCGGTGATGATCCGGCTCGCCGAACGACGGCAGGCGTTGTCCTAATCGTTCCCGCACATGATGGCTTCAGTTACTTGCGGTTGAATGAGGGGCAACGTCAGGTGCCCCGATCGGGAACTTTCATTGCCATCCTCTGGTCGCCGCAACTCGAGCCGGGACCCTGCTTTTCCGAGCGGCAACTCTGGCGACGCACAAATTGCCGTTCGATGGGGCTGCCCCGCTCCCGTCGACGCGCTCAGCGGGGCAATTCAGAGCGTTCAGCTACGGCGCCGGAGCATGTGCCGGTACCAGTGCTGCTTGGATTGACGCTCCGCACCCGAACGAATCATACCGCGGCGGCGGCGCGATGGTGGCGGATTACCTCGTCGATGATGAAGCGCAGGAACTTTTCCGAGAATTCCGGGTCCAGCTCGGCGTTCTCGCTCAATTGCCGCAGACGGGCGATCTGAGCCTCCTCGCGCCCCGGGTCGGCGGCCGGAAGCCCGGTGGTCGCCTTGTGCGCGCCGACCGCCTGCGTAATCTTGAACCGCTCCGCCAGCAGGCAGACCAGCGCCGCGTCGATGTTGTCGATGCTCTTGCGATAGCCCTTCAGAACGTCGTCGGTCATCACGCCTTCCCCCGGCCTTAACGGTAGTTTCTCATGCTTGCCCGCAACCCGCAGGACAAGCCTGCGCTTGCGTTGCGCGCACGCCACCCCGTAAGGGCAGGATCAGATGAGCGCTACCTTGCACCGACTTCCCGGCCACACGCCCTCGCTCGATCCGATGATCGCGCGGGTCGCGGGCGACATGGATCACGTCAACGCCGTGATCGTGGCGCGTATGCGATCCGATATCCCGTTGATCCCCGAACTTGCCGGGCATCTGATCGCCGGGGGCGGAAAGCGGATGCGCCCGATGCTGACGCTCGCGGGCGCGCAGCTCGTAGGGTATGCGGGCGATCGTCACCACCTGCTGGCTGCGGCGGTCGAGTTCATCCACACCGCCACGTTGCTGCACGACGACGTGGTTGATGGCTCCGACCTGCGCCGCGGCAAGCGCACTGCCAATATCATCTGGGGAAATCCCGCCAGCGTGCTTGTTGGCGATTTCCTCTTCTCGCGTTCGTTCGAGCTGATGGTGGCCGGTGGCAACATGCGCGCCCTGGAGATTCTCTCGAACGCCTCCGCGGTGATTGCGGAGGGCGAGGTGAACCAATTGACCGCGGCGCGTCGCGTCGACCTCCCGGAGGAGCGTTACCTCGACATCATCCACGCCAAGACGGCGGCGTTGTTCGCCGCCGCCTGCCGGATCGCGGGCGTCGTGGCGGAGCGTCCCGCCGCCGAGGAGCAGGCGCTCGATTCGTACGGCCGCAACCTCGGTATCGCCTTCCAGCTCGTCGACGATGCGATCGACTACACCAGCGATGCGGGCACGATGGGCAAGGACGCCGGCGACGACTTCCGCGAGGGCAAGATGACGCTACCGGTCATCCTCGCCTATGCCCGCGGCGCGGTGGAGGATCGCACCTTCTGGCGCGACGCGGTCGAGGGACGTCGTGCCAGCGACGCCGACTTCGCGCACGCCATCGACCTCGTTCGTCGCACTCGCGCTGTCGATGATACGCTCGCTCGCGCGCGCCACTACGGGCAGCGCGCGATCGAGTCGCTGTCGATCTTCCCCGACAGCGCGATCAAGGATGCGATGGTCGAGGCGGTCGAGTTCGCGGTGGCACGCGCCTACTGACCCGGGTCGACCGCGAACAGGTCCTTGTACTGTCGCGGTTGCGAGCGAAGATACTGGTCCGGCGCCTTCACGCGTCCGCCCAGTGCCGCCGCGGCATGCCATGGCCAGCGCGGATCGTAGAGGATCGTGCGGGCCAGCGCGATCATGTCGGCATCGCCGGTCGCGACGATCGCCTCGGCTTGCTCATAGTCGGTGATGAGCCCAACCGCCACGACCGGGATCGCCACCGCCTGCTTCACCGCACGCGCCAGTGGCACCTGATAGCTTGGCCCGACAGGGATCTGCTGCCGCGGGTCCAGCCCGCCACTCGACACATGGATCGACGCACATCCCCTCGACTCCAGCGCTTTTGCGAAGGCGACGGTCTGCGTGGCATCCCAGCCGCCCGCGACCCAGTCGCTCCCCGACACCCGCACCGTCACCGGCCGGTCCGCGGGAAAGGCCGCGCGCACGGCGTCGAACACTTCCAGCGGGAACCGCATGCGATTTTCGAGCGATCCGCCGTAATCGTCGTCACGATGGTTGGAGAGCGGCGACAGGAATTGGTGAAGCAGATAGCCGTGCGCCGCATGGATCTGCACCGCGTCGATCCCCAGTCGGGCGGCACGGACCGTAGCTGCGGCAAAACCGTCGCGAACCCGTCTCATACCCTCCTGGTCCAGCGCGATCGGGGCGTGATCCGCTGCATCGAATGGCTCAGGGGAGGGGGCAACCGTCCGCCAGCCATTCGGATGATCCGGTGCAAGCTGTGCGCCGCCCGCCCATGGAAGATCTGTCGATGCCTTGCGACCGGCGTGCGCCAGCTGCAAGGCGATCGGCATGTCCGAGTATCTACGGATTGATCCGAGCGTCTGCGCCATCGCAGCCTCGGTCTTGTCGTCCCACAGGCCGACGTCGGCATAACTGATGCGACCCGCGGGCTCCACCGCAGTCGCTTCAATCGTCAGGATGGCGGCGCCGGAAAGCGCGAGTTGACCCAAATGGATCGTGTGCCAATCGGTCATGCACCCATCGACTGCCGAATATTGGCACATCGGCGCGACGACGATTCGGTTGGCGAGCGACAGCCCGGCCAAATCGAGGGGTTCGAACAATTTGGGTCCGCTCATCGGTGACTGGCTCCGGTGTGTGAGCCGTCCCTACGCATCAGCAGAACGTTGGTGCCGCCGGGTGCGGCAAAAGTGAAGTGGTCGGGGAAAGAGGATTCGAACCTCCGGCCCCTGCCTCCCGAAGACAGTGCTCTACCAGGCTGAGCTATTCCCCGACCAGGGTTGTCGACCGGATGTGCCGGCGACAGGGCGCGGCTTATATCAGCGGAAATTCGTAGCGCAAGCGGGTAATCGCGGCTGTTATTCCGCCCCTGCGTCGCTACGCTCATCCGCCATGTCGCCCGTCGAATGGATCGCCACCGCCCTCGGCATCGCCTGCGTCTTGCTCGCTGCACGGCGTAGCATCTGGACGTTCCCGGTCGCGATCGTCTCGGTCATTCTCCTCGGCGTGGTCGTGTTCGAGGCGCGGCTCTATTCCGACGCGTTGCTGCAACTCTTTTTCGTCGCCGCCAACCTTTACGGCTGGCTGACGTGGCGTCGCACGCAGGCGCGCACGGGTGACGTGCCGGTCGGCATGCTGGACGCGGCCGGACGCACGCGCTGGAGTGTTGCGATCCTGTCCGGCTGGCTTGTCTGCGGCGCTGCAATGCACCGCTGGACGGACGCTGCGCTGCCGTGGTTGGATGCCGGGATCGCTGCGGCCAGCATCGCTGCGCAGCTGCTGATGGCGCAGCGGCGGCTCGAGAATTGGTGGCTGTGGGTCGCGGTCGATCTCGCGTCGGTGCCGCTGTACCTCGCCAAGGGCCTGTATCTGTTCGCAGGATTGTACGCCGTTTATCTCGGGCTCGCACTGTGGGGACTGGCGAGCTGGTCGCGGTCCGCGCGTGGAGAGTGGCGGGTCGTGGCGGCATGAGCCTGCGTACCGTTTGTCTCCATGGGCCGGAGAGCACCGGCAAGTCCACGATGGCACCGCGGCTCGCGAGCGCGTTCGACTCGATTTGCGTTGCCGAATTCGGCCGCGCCTATTGCGAGGCGCATGGCACTGACCTTAGCATGTCCGACCTCGTCGCGATCGCGGAGACGCAGGACGCCAACGCGCAGCAGGCGCTCGCCAGCGGCGCTCGCCCCGTCATTCTCGATACGGACCCGCTGATGAGCGCGGTCTGGGCCGACATGATGTTCGGCCGCCGCGATCCGTGGTTCGATCGCTGGACCGCCACCGCCGACCTCTACCTCCTCTTCGACATCGATCTGCCGTGGGTGGACGACGGTACGCGCATGTTCGGCTCCACCGGCGAGCGGCAGCGCTTCTTCGACCTCTCGAGGCGCGAGTTGGAACGACGCGGCGTGCCATGGGTGCTGGTCGATGGCACCGGCCCGCGCCGCTACCGCAACGCGCTCGCCGCCATCCGTGCCGCAATGGGAGCGGCTGGCGTTTGAGGTGGGGCTGGTCTAACGCGGCCCGCTAACGCCTCTTTCTTCGTCCGGACGCCTTTGTGACCACCCCGATCAACACGATCCGTAATTTCTCGATCATCGCGCACATCGATCATGGCAAGTCGACGCTTGCCGACCGCCTGATCCAGGCGACCGGCGGCTTGTCCGACCGTGAGATGAGCGAACAAGTACTCGACAACATGGACATCGAGAAAGAGCGCGGGATCACGATCAAGGCGCAGACCGTGCGCCTGTCGTACAAAGCGCATGACGGCGTTACGTACACGCTGAACCTGATGGACACGCCGGGCCACGTTGATTTCGCCTATGAGGTGTCGCGCTCGCTGGCCGCGTGTGAGGGCGCGCTGCTGGTCGTCGATGCCGCGCAGGGTGTCGAGGCGCAGACGCTGGCGAACGTTTATCAGTCGATCGAGCACGATCACGAGATTGTGCCCGTTATCAATAAGATCGACCTCCCTGCTGCCGAACCGGAGAAGGTTCGAGCGGAGATTGAGGACGTCATCGGGCTCGACGCTTCGGAGGCGGTGCTGGCGAGCGCCAAGTCCGGGATCGGCATTGCCGACATCCTAGAGGCCATCGTGAAGAAGATCCCGGCGCCGAAGGGCGACCCTGATGCACCGTTGAAGGCGATGCTGGTCGACTCTTGGTACGATCCGTACCTGGGCGTGGTGATCCTGATCCGTGTGATCGACGGCACCCTTAAGAAGGGGCAGCAGGTCACCTTCATGCAGGCCGGCACCAACCATCTGGTCGACCGCGTCGGATGTTTCCGTCCGAAGATCGAGCAGTTGACCGATCTCGGGCCGGGCGAGATCGGCTTCATCACCGCGCAGATCAAGGACGTCGCACAGGCGCGTGTCGGGGACACGCTTACCGATACCAAGCGTCCGACCACAAAGGCGCTGCCGGGCTTCAAGGAAGTCCAGCCGGTGGTGTTCTGCGGGCTTTTTCCTATCGATGCCAACGACTTCGAGAAGCTTCGTGAGAGCATTTCGAAGCTGCGGCTGAACGACGCCTCGTTCAGTTTCGAGATGGAGACGTCGGCGGCGCTCGGCTTCGGCTTCCGCTGCGGCTTCCTCGGCCTCCTGCACCTGGAAATCATCCAGGAGCGTCTGACGCGCGAGTACGATCTCGATCTGATCACCACTGCGCCGAGCGTCGTCTACCAGATCGAGCTCAGCCATGGTGCCGGGCACATGGACCTGCACAATCCGGCCGACATGCCGGACCCCAACAAGATCGAGACGATTTCCGAGCCGTGGATCGAAGCCGTGATCTACGTTCCCGACGAATATCTCGGCAGCATCCTGAAACTCTGTCAGGACCGTCGCGGTATCCAGAAGAACCTGACCTACGTCGGCGGGCGCGCGCAGGCGACCTACGAGCTACCGCTCAACGAAGTCGTATTCGACTTCTACGATCGGCTGAAGTCGCTGTCGAAGGGCTATGCCAGCTTCGACTATCGTCAGATCGGGTATCGCGAAGGTGATCTGGTGAAGATGAGCATTCTCGTCAACGAGGAGCCTGTCGACGCGCTGAGCATGATCGTCCACCGCGGCACTGCCGAGACCCGCGGGCGCGGTATGTGCGAGCGATTGAAGGAATTGATCCCGCGCCACCTGTTCAAGATTCCGATTCAAGCAGCGATCGGCGGTAAGGTTATCGCACGTGAGACGATCAGCGCGATGCGCAAGGACGTGACCGCCAAATGCTATGGTGGCGACGCAACACGTAAGCGCAAGCTGCTGGATAAGCAGAAAAAAGGTAAGGCAAAGATGCGCGAGTACGGCTCGGTCAGCATCCCGCAGGAGGCGTTCATCGCCGCCCTGCGGATGGGCGACGAGAGCTGAGGTCACCGCGCGTAGCGCGGTTGTACGCGGGCGCAGACGATGCGATGACCGCCATCATGCGCTTCCTGCTCCCGCTGCTCGCCCTCTTCGCAATCGCTCCGACGGCGGCCGCGCAAGACAAGGCACCGCTCGTCCTCGCGGCGGCCAGCATGCAGGAGGCTCTGACCGACGCTGCCGATGCGTGGACCAGGACTGGGCACGAGCGCCCGCGCATCTCGTTCGCGGCCTCATCGGCACTGGCGCGGCAGATCGCGGCTGGCGGGCGCGCCGACCTGTTCGTCTCGGCCGACAGCGACTGGATGGACGATCTCGCGAAGCGCGGCCTGATCGTACCTGGCACCCGCGCGATACTGGTGCGCAATCAGTTGGTAGTTGTCGCGCGTCCCGGACTGCCGCGGGTCGCCGCGACGAAGGGCGCGGCGTTGGCGAAAATCCTTGGCGCGGCCCCGCTGGCGATGGCGGATCCCGATAGCGTGCCCGCCGGCAAATACGGCCGGGAAGCGTTGATGCGGCTCCGCGCCTGGGCCGCGGTCGCGGCGCATGTCGTGCGAGCCGAGAACGTTCGCGCCGCGCTGGCATTGGTCGAGCGGGGCGCCGCACCATACGGTATCGTCTACGCCACCGATGCACGCGCTGCCACCGGGATACAGGTCGCTGGCGTCTTCCCGCCGCGCAGCCATGCGCCGATCGTCTACCCGATCGCGCGGTTGACCGCCGGCACCGCGAACGAAGCCGAGGGCTTCCGGCGCTTCCTGTTGTCGCGTGCGGGGCAGGCGATCTTGGCGCGGCGCGGCTTCGCTACCCATTGAGCGACTTGCTGCCGATTGTCCGGCTGACGTTGCTGGTCGGCGGCACCGCGACGCTTGGGGCATTACCGATTGCCTTTCTGCTCGCCTGGGTGCTGGCGCGTTGGCGATTTCCCGGCAAGGTGTTGGTCGACGCTCTGGTCCACCTGCCGCTGGTGGTGCCGCCGGTGGTTACGGGCTGGCTCCTGCTGCTCGCCTTTGCACCTGCCGGTCCGCTCGGCGGCGCGCTGGAGCGATGGTTCGGTGTTTCGGTGCTGTTCCGCTGGACTGGCGCGGCGATCGCCGCTGCGGTCATGGCATTGCCGCTGATGGTGCGCGCGATGCGGCTGTCGATCGAGGCGGTCGATCGACGCCTGGAGCAGGCGGCGCGCACGCTCGGTGCATCGCGCTGGCGGGCATATGCCACGATCACGCTGCCGCTCGCCGCGCCGGGCATCGCCGCGGCGTTCGTGCTCGGGCTGGCGCGCGCGATCGGCGAGTTCGGCGCGACGATTACCTTCGTCTCCAACGTGCCCGGCGAGACGCAGACGCTGCCGCTTGCCATTTACGCCGCGCTGCAACGGCCGGGCGGCGAGGCGGAGGTGTGGCGCCTCGCGGCGGTATCGGTCGCGCTGTCGCTGGTCGCGTTGATCGTGTCTGAGGCGCTGGTGCGGCGCGCGGGGCGGGGCGTGCATGTCCTTTGATGTGGACGTCCACCTGCGACGCGGCGATGTGGCGGTCGGCGCGTGCTTCGTGGCGGACGACGGCCTGACAGTGCTGGTCGGACCATCCGGGGTGGGCAAGACCAGCCTGCTCGACATCATCGCCGGGCTATTGCGTCCGGTGCACGGCCATGTCCGGGTCGCTGGGCGCACGCTGTTCGACGCGCACGCGGGTATCGATCTGCCGCCAGAGCAGCGCCGCGCCGGCTACGTCTTTCAGGATGCGCGGCTGTTCCCGCACCGCCGGGTGCAGGCGAACCTGCTTTACGGCGCGCGCGACGCAACGCGGTTGGCGGAAGTCGTCACAACGCTGGATATCGCGCACCTGCTGCGCCGCTGGCCACGCACCCTGTCCGGCGGCGAGGCGCGTCGCGTCGCGATCGGCCGCGCCCTGCTCAGCGATCCCGCGTTCCTGCTGCTCGATGAGCCACTGTCGTCGCTCGACCCGGCGCGCCGTGAGGAAGCGATGCGCGCGATCGAACGCGTACGTGATGCGCGTGTGGTGCCGATCCTGATGGTCACGCATGACGTGCGGGAGGCCAAACGGCTCGGCGATCGCGTGATCACGATCGGCTGAAAGCGCTCAAGCCGATGTAAGTCGCTCGAGAGGATCGACGTTTTTGCTATGGCTTTGAGCCGGGGTTCGCTTCTGACGTCGTCAAGAGCCGCTCGCGGTCCAGCTCTGGAGCCTGCGAGCGACTTACGCGGCTTAGCGAAGACACGCGTCCAGGCCGCCACGTCGAACGATCCCGACGTAGCGCGCAATCTGGTTGCCGCGTCGCCGCACGAACCCGCCCGGTGCCACCGCCTCCCGCTTTTTAGGCAACGGCAACACCGCGGCGATCCGCGCCGCCTCGACGGGGCTGAGTGTCGCTGCGGAATGGCCGAAATAGCGCTCCGCACCGGCTTCGACTCCGTAGGTCCCGATCCCGGTTTCGGCGACGTTGAGGTAGACTTCCATGATGCGCTTCTTGCCCCAGATCGTCTCGATCAGGACGGTGAACCACGCCTCCAGTGCCTTGCGCAGGTAGCCACCACCCTGAAAGAGGAACGCGTTCTTTGCGGTCTGCTGGCTTATGGTCGATCCGCCGCGGATGCGTCCGCCCTTCGCGTTGCTCGCCACCGCGCCGGCGAGTGCGTTCCAGTCAAACCCGTGATGGCTGCAGAAGTGACTGTCCTCGCCCGCGATCGCGGCGCGCGCCATGTCCGGGTCGATCCGTGACAAGGGCGTCCAGTCCTTCGTAACCGAATGGCCGCTCAGCAGATCGCCGGCCATCGTCATCGTGAACGGCACCGGCACGAAGGCGTAGATGCCGACCCACAACAGCGATACGACGACGAATCCGCCGACGATCTTGAACAGCAGGCGCAGCGCAGTGAACATGCGACTTGCCCTACCGGGCGTGGGGGCGATTGCTCAAGCCCCGTCGAGGTTTCGGGGGAGCGCCGACGATCGCCTCGTCGGCGCGCTCCGTCTTCAGGCCGTCAGCAGGCGTTTGTCGCCGGCCAGTCGCATCATCGCGCGCTGCAACTTCTCGAACGCGCGCACCTCGATCTGGCGGACGCGCTCGCGGCTTACGCCGTACACCTGACTCAGTTCCTCGAGTGTTTTGGGATCGTCCGTCAGCCGGCGCTCGGTCAGAATGTGCTTCTCGCGATCGTTCAGGTCGCCCATCGCGTTCAACAGCATGTCGTGGCGAACGTCGGCCTCCTGCTGGTCGGCGACAACCGAATCCTGCAAGGGCGAGTCATCGGCCAGCCAATCCTGCCACTGACCTTCGCCGTCCTCGCGCATCGAGACGTTGAGCGACGTGTCGCCGCCCATCGCCATGCGCCGGTTCATGCTGACGACATCCGCCTCGGTCACGCCGAGATCCGTTGCGATCTTCTGCACGTTCTCGGGCGTGAGATCGCCGTCCTCGAACGCGTCGAGTCGCGCCTTCATGCGCCGCAGATTGAAGAACAACTTCTTCTGCGCAGCCGTGGTGCCCATCTTTACGAGGCTCCACGAACGCAGGATGAATTCCTGGATCGAGGCGCGGATCCACCACATCGCATAGGTGGCGAGCCGGAAGCCACGATCGGGCTCGAACTTCTTCACGCCCTGCATCAGGCCGATATTGCCCTCGGAGATCAGCTCGCTGACCGGCAAGCCGTAGCCGCGATAGCCCATCGCGATCTTCGCCACGAGCCGCAGATGGCTGGTCACCAATTGTGCCGCCGCGTCGGTATCACCGTGCTCCTGAAAGCGCTTCGCGAGCATATATTCCTGCTCGGGCGCCAGGATCGGGAATTTCTTGATTTCCGACAGATAGCGATTGAGGCTCTGCTCCCCGCCGAGCGCAGGAATCGTCGCGGGGACGTTGCTGCGGGTTGCCATGGTCGTTGATCTCCCTTCCTTGCGGAAAACGCGTGGCACCCACATGGACGGCACCCCGATCGCGTGTCCCAACCTATACGACAAGCTGCGTGAACAGTTCCTGCATGTCCGGCGGCATCGCACTATCGAACGCCAGCGTGGCGCCCGTAATCGGGTGGATGAACCCGAGATGCGCGGCATGCAACGCCTGACGCCGGAAATTCAGCGTTTCCAGAACGCCTTTGTGAGCATGTTTTGTTCTACCATAAACGGGGTCGCCCAACAAGGCATGGCCGATCGATGCCATGTGGACGCGCACCTGGTGCGTGCGCCCCGTCTCGAGGCGGCATTCGACGAGCGTCGCCTCTCGCAGCGGCTCGATCGTGCGATAGTGGGTAATCGCGCGCTTGCCGCCCTGTACGATCGCCACCTTCTTGCGATTGTTGGGCGACCGGGCGAGCGGCGCGTCGACGCTGCCAGCAACCGGCATCGGGCGCCCTCCGACGATGGCGCGGTAACGGCGGTCGATGCTGTGGGCCGCGAATTGCTTCGCCAGGCCTTCGTGCGTGCGATCGGTCTTGGCGGCGATCATCAGCCCGGACGTGTCCTTGTCGATGCGATGGACGATGCCGGGACGCGCGACCCCGCCGATCCCGGACAGCGATCCGCGGCAATGGTGCAGCAGCGCGTTGACCAACGTACCGTCGAGATTGCCGGCTGCGGGGTGAACGACCAATCCGGCGGGCTTGTCGATGACGATCAGATGCTCGTCCTCCCACGCGATCACCAACGGAATGTCCTGCGCCTCGTTATGGGCGGGGGTGGGGGCGGGCACGGCGACCTGGAACGCCTCGCCTCCGCGCGCCTTGCGGGAGGGATCGCGCATCGCGGTGCCGGCCTGCGTCACTTGCCCGGCGTTGATGAGCACCTTCAGCCGTTCGCGTGAAAGCGTCGGCACCGCATCGGCCAGCGCACGGTCCACCCGCCACCCGTCGGTGGTTGCGGCGATCGTCGCTTCGATGATGATGACCCCCCGGTCCATTGCTAAGGTAGATGGCGATGAGGGTGGAAATTACAATTGCCATGCGCGACGAACTGGTTCGCCGCGCGGCGGCATCGCGCGACGAGATCTGCGGGTTGTTGCTCGGCCAGGGGGGCATCGTCGCACAGCTGCTGCCGACCGGCAACGTTGCCGCCGAGCCGGCGATCCGCTTCGAGATCGACCCTGTCGCGCTGATCGCGGCACACCGTGCGGCGCGGGGCGGCGGCCCCGCCGTCATCGGCCATTTTCACTCCCATCCGTCCGGCGTGGCGCATCCGTCGCTCCGCGATGCCGCCGATGCCGCACCCGACGGCGCGATCTGGCTGATCGTCGCCGGTGCGGAGGTGAGCGCTTGGCAAGCGTCGCCGAACGGCGCGCTGCATGGGCGGTTCGATCCGCTCGCGCTGCTCGTATCCGGTTGCGCCGGCCCCGGCGACTCGCCACAAGGTGAGATCGCCACTCCCCCTAGGTAGTTACCCACCGATGACCATCAGCCCGGTCGATTTCGCTTCGCTGCTTTGTTCGCGGCTGTGCCACGATCTCCTCTCGCCCGTCGGCGCACTGAACAACGGGCTGGAGCTGCTAAACGACGAAACCGATCCGGATATGCGCGCGCGGTGTCTCGAACTGCTCAACGAGAGTGCGCGGACCTCGGCGAACAAGCTCAAGTTCTTCCGGCTGGCGTTCGGCGCCGCGGGCGGGTTTGGCGAGCGCGTCGACGTGCGCGAGGCGCGGCAGGCAATCGAAGGGCTGCTCGGCGACAACAAGCGCTTGCAATTGCAATGGATGGTCGAGGACGCCGAACTGCCCAAGGCGGCGGTGAAGGTGCTGCTCAACCTTGCGCTGATCGCGGGCGATACCTTGGTGCGTGGCGGCACGGTGACGATCGGTACGGAGGTCAGCCCCAATGCGACCGAGATCGTGCTGCGTGCCGAAGGACCGCGTATCGTTCTCGATCCGGAACTGCGCGCGACCCTGACCGGGGCGGCACCCGACGAATCGGTGACCCCGCGCGCGGCTGCCGCGTTCCTGGTCCACGCGATCGCGGCCGAGGTCGGCGGATCGGTGATGGTCAGCGAGCCGCTCGACAACACACTGCTGTTCGGCGCCGCGCTGCCGCACCGCTAAGCGCGGGGTAAACACCCTTTTAACGCCTGCCGTGCGATGTCGCCCTGACAGTCGGGGCTACGGGACCGCATGGACGATCTGCTGCAGGAATTCATTGCGGAAACGCGCGAAACGCTCGAGGCGATCTCGGGCGAGATCGTCGGTTGGGAAGCCGATCCGGACGACCGGGGACGGCTGGATGCGATTTTCCGTTTCGTCCACACCATCAAGGGTAGCTGCGGCTTCCTCGATCTGCCGCGGCTCGCGCGGCTGAGTCACGGCGCGGAGGATGCGCTGGCGGCGGTGCGGGCCGGCGAGCGCACGCCAGATCCCGCATTGGTCAACGCGATCCTGGCGATTATCGATCGCATCAGCGAGTTGGTCGAGGCGATCGACGCGGGCGAGTCGCTGCCGGAGGATGGCGAGGCATTGCTGATCGCCGCCCTGGACGGTGCGATCGCGCGGGAAGGCACAGCGCCGGAGGCGGCGCAGGCGATCGACGCAACCTCCGCCGCGGCTACGTCACGTGCGACACCCAAGCGATCGGTGCGGTTGTCCGTCGATCTGCTCGATCGGATGATGAGCGGCGTTTCCGACATGGTGCTCGCCCGCAACCAGCTGGCTCGTCACTTGCGGATGATGGACGATCCGCGGCTGGAATCGATGCTGGAGCGGCTCAGCAGCTCTGTGGACGAGCTGCGCGACACGGTGACGCGGACGCGGATGCAGCGGGTCGAATCGCTCTTCTCGGCGTTGCCGCGCCTCGCGCGTGATGCCGCAGCGGCACTCGACAAGTCGGTGGCGTTGACGATCGAGGGCGGTGACGTCGAGCTCGATCGGGAGATGATAGAGCTGCTGCGCGATCCGCTCGTTCATCTGGTCCGGAACGCGGTCGACCACGGGATCGAGGATCGGGCCGAACGGACGCGCGTCGGCAAGTCAGCGACCGGGCAATTGCGGATCGTCGCGCGGCAGGCCGGAAACCTCATCATCATCGAGATCGCCGACGACGGGCGCGGGATCGATAGCGACCGACTGCGCGCCAAGGCATTGCGTGAACAGCCGCAGCGCGCCGCCGAACTGGCTGGGCTGGACGAGGAAGGGCGGCTGCGGCTGATCTTCGAGCCTGGCCTGTCGTCGCGCGACGAGGTCACCGCGCTGTCAGGGCGCGGCGTCGGCATGGACGTGGTGAAAGCCAATGTGGAGCAGGCCGGCGGCCGCATCTCGCTGGCGAGCCGTCCGGGGCAGGGACTGACGATCGGGCTGGAGGTGCCGCTGACGCTGGCGATCCTGAATGCGGTGCTGGTCGACGCGGCGGGCACGCGCTTCGCGATCCCGCGCCAGTCGGTGGACGAGATCGTCGCGGTCGATGGTGGCGCGGTGCGCGTCGATCGGCTGGCGAGTGGCGCGATGGTGCTGCTGCGCGGGCAGCGGCTCCCGATGGTGGCGTTACCGGCGCTGCTCGGCCGCGACATCGCCGAAGCCGCGCCGCGGTATCTCGCGATCGTGTCGCTGCGCGAGGGGCGGTTCGCGCTCGCACTGGACGGCGTACGCGACACGCAGGAGCTGGTGGTGAAGCCCGCCGCCCCCGCGGTGATGTGCGCGGGCATCTACGCCGGGCAGATGTTGCCCGATGATGGCGCGCCGATCCTGCTGCTCGATTGCGCGGCGATCGCTGCGCGGGCGGCGCTGACCTTTGAACGGGCAGTGGAAACCGCTGCCGAGACCGAGACGACGGAGGCGGTCCGGGCGCTGCTGTTCGACGATATCGATGGCGCGCGCCGCATGATCGTCTCCGACGCAGTCGATAGGATCGAGGGTGTGGCTCCGGGCGCGATCCGTGCGTTGGCCGGCGGGCTGTGGCTGACGATCGGCGACCGCTCGATCCCGGTTTGGGCGGGAACCGGCGCGATCGCCGGAGAGGTACGCAAGGTGTTGCGCCTGCAGATCGACGGGCAGGAGCTGGCCTATCCCATTGCCGATCCGATCGAGATCGTACCGTTGCCACCGGAGATCGCGCCGGCCGCCGATCCTGACGGCGTGATCGCCGGGCTGGCGGTCATCGATGGTGAGCCGATCGAACTGGTCGATCCGCTGGCGCTGTTCGCGTTCGCGCCGGTCGCGGCGGAGCGGCCGTTGTGCTTGCTGCATGGCGCAGAGAGCGGCTGGATGGAGGCCTTCCTGAAGCCGGCGATCGAACAGGCGGGATACCGGGTGGTTCGCGCGGTTCCGCCGGGTGCGTCCGCCACGCTGGCGCTGGCGATGGAGGACGACCCGGAGACGCCGGCGGTCCCGGCGCTGCGGCTCAGTCGCGAGCGCGGCCGGCCGCTTTATCGATACGACCGCGCCGCGTTGATCGCCGCGCTGAGGGGATATGCCGCATGACCGATCGCCTGCATCTGTTGGCGCGCGTCGGGACATGCGGGTTGCTGTTCGATGCCGGCCGCGTCGACTCGGTCGTCGAGGTCGCCAGCACAGTGCCCGCGCCGGGGGCGGCGCCAGCGATCGTCGGCCTGGCCGCGATGCGCAGCCGCGTCGCGACGGTGATCGACGTACGCGCGCTGTTCGGGCTGGCACCGATGGCTCGCGACGGCACGGGCGGCCGCGCGGTCGCGACGATCGTTGACGGGCATCTGTACGCAATCGCCGTCGATGCACTGGAGGACGTATCGTCCTTCACGATCTCCACTGCACCGATCGGGAACGGAGCTGCCAGTGAGTGGGATTTCGTTACCGGCGTCGCGGATGGTGTCGGCGAAACGCTGATGGCCGTCGACGTCGACCGCCTGGTCGAGCGTGCCAGCACGCTGGGCTGAAAAGCACCATTAACTCGATCGTTACTGCGCCTGGCGCAGGATAGTTCGTCGCCAGAAAATCGGACATAGCATGAAGACCTGCCTGATCGTCGATGATTCCAAGGTGATTCGCAAGGTCGCGCGTCACATCCTCGAGGCGCTCGACTTCGCGGTGTCGGAAGCGTGCGACGGGCGCGAGGCGCTGACCCATTGCCGGCAATCGTGCCCGGACGTTATCCTGCTCGACTGGAACATGCCGGTGATGAGCGGCATGGAGTTCCTGCGCGCGCTGGGTTCCGAAACGCTTCCGCATCGCCCGAAGGTGGTGTTCTGCACGACCGAAAACGGCATGGCGCACATCCGGGCCGCTATCGAGGCCGGCGCCGACGAATATGTGATGAAGCCGTTCGACCGGGAGACGCTGCACAGCAAGCTCCAGATCGTCGGCGTCGCCTGAACGCCTCGCGCGGGTTTCGGGACGGTCATGAATCAGCGCATCGGCTTCGGCTCGTCAGGGCGGCGGGACGCACGCGTCCTGATCGTCGACGACTCGGCGGTCGCGCGCGCTGCGCTGTCGCGCTTCATCACCGGTAGCGGCCGCTTCCAGCTCGCCGGTGCGGTGCCCGATGCGCAGCGTGCGATGGCGTTCCTTCGCGTCGAGCGGGTCGACCTTATCCTGCTCGATCTCGTCATGCCGCATCAGAACGGCATCGACGCACTCCCCGAATTGCTGAAGGCCGGTGGCGGCGCGCGCGTGCTGGTCGTCTCCAGTGCCGCCGCGACCGGGGCCGAAGTGACGATGCGCGCGCTGGCGCTGGGGGCGGCGGATACGTTGGTGAAGCCAAGCATCGGCGCATTCGCCACCCGCTTCGGCGAGACGTTGCTCGCCCGGTTAGACCTGCTTGCCGCATCCGGCGAGTCGGGCACGGCCCCGCGTCGCACCACGGTGATGACGCCCCCGCCGTTCGATGCGATCGCCATCGGTGCGTCGACCGGCGGCATCCACGCGCTCGCCTCGCTGCTCGCGCAGGTTCCGAAGCACATGACGCAGCCGATCGCGATCACCCAGCACTTGCCACCCTCCTTCTCGCCGTTCTTTGCCGCGCAGGTGGGCACCTCTGCGCAACGCCCGTGCCGGGTCGGTGAGGAACGTGGGCGGCTCTGCGCCGGCGAGGTTCTGATCGCGCCGGGCGACGCCCATCTGCTGCTCGCGAAGCTGCCGGACGGCAGCATCGGTACGCAGCTGTCGCAGGCGCCGTCGCCGACCGGCAACCGCCCCTCGGTCGATCCGATGTTCACCAGCATGGCTACCGTCTACGGCCCGCGCCTGCTTGCGATTGTCTTGACCGGTATGGGGCGCGACGGGCTGGAGGGAGCGCGTGCCGTACGCGCCGCCGGCGGAACCATCGTGGTGCAGGATCGCGAATCGTCGGTCGTGTGGGGAATGCCGGGGGCGGTGGCCGGTGCCGGGCTCGCCGACGCGGTGCTCGCCCCGCACGAGATCGGCGCGATGATCGCGGCCCAGCGCGTCGGCGTACGCGCATGATCGGCGATATCGATTCGGGTTCCGCACGAGTCTTTGCCGCGCTGCTGGAGGCGCGCACCGGGCAACGGATCGCGGCAGGACGAAGCTGGCGGTTCGAGGCGGCGCTCGGCCCGTTGCTCCAGGCATTGTCGCTCGATCGGGTCGAGCAACTCGCCGCCCGCCTGATCGAGGGCAAGGACAAGTCGCTCGCCGATCGAATCATCGACGCGTTGCTGAACCAGGAGACCTCGTTCTTCCGCGATGCCGGGGTGATCGAAGGCGCGGTCGCTGCGGTGGCTGGCACGCCTACCCCGCTGCGCATCTGGAGCGCGGCGTGCGCGACCGGGCAGGAGCCGCTGTCAGTCGCGATGCTGTGCGCGGAAGCGGGCGGCGCGATGCCGGAAATCGTCGCCACCGACGTCTCGGCCGCGGCGACTGCGCGCGCGCGCGATGGCAGCTACACGCAATTCGAGATCCAGCGCGGATTGCCTGTTCGCCGCATGGTGAAGTGGTTCGAGCCCACCACGGACAACAATTGGCGCGCCTCCCCGGAACTGCTGCGAGCGATCCAGTATCGGCGTCACAACCTGGTCGTCGATGCGCCCCCGGCGGGCGAGTTCGACCTGATCCTGTGCCGCAACGTGCTGTTCTACCTCGCGCCGCAATTGCGCGAGCAGGTACTGGCGCGGTTGGCGGGCGCGCTGCGTCCGGACGGGCTGCTGCTGCTCGGCGCCGGCGAAACGGTGATCGGGCAGTCCGAACGATTGCGGCCCAGCCCGCGCGTTCGCGGCCTGTACGAGCGCGTACCCGGCGATGCCGACGGGAAGAAGGTTTACACCGGCCGCTGATTTCGCGACGGACGATGCCACAGGGGCAACGGTGGCGAGGTCGATGGTGAAAATCGAGGCGATCGGGTGGCGTGAAACCGGTGGGGTGTTGCGATGAGATGCCATGAGGCGCCATCGCCCAACTTCAACGAGCGCGCATTGCCGATCTCGATGATCGTGCTGCATTACACCGGCATGCAAACCGCGCAGCACGCGCTCGACCGGCTCCGCGATCCGGCCGCCGAGGTGTCGTGTCATTACTTCGTCGACGAGGATGGCGCCGTCACGCGGCTGGTGCCCGACGACAAGCGCGCCTGGCATGCCGGGGCCTCGCACTGGCGCGGCGTCACCGACATCAACTCGGCATCGATCGGGATCGAGATCGTGAACCCCGGGCATGACCATGGGTATCGCCCGTTCCCGGAGCCGCAGGTCGATGCGGTGGTGCGGCTGGTGGCGCATGTGAAGGACGCGTACGAGATCACGCGCGGGAACGTCGTCGGCCATTCCGACATCGCGCCGCAACGCAAGCGCGATCCCGGCGAGCTGTTCCCGTGGCACCGTCTGGCGCGGCTCCGGCTGGCGCTGCCGCGACCCACGAAGAACCTGGTCGATCCGATGTGGGGCGAGGCGGCGTTCTGCCTCGCGCTGGAGCGGTTCGGCTATGACGTCGGAAACCGCATGGCCGCGATCATGGCCTTCCAGCGTCGCTTCCGCCCCGAGTTGATCGATGGCGAGATGGATGCCGAGTGCCGGATGATCCTGCTCGCACTGCTGCTTCCCAAACCGCAAGGGGATGAGTAGGGAGGGCGCGCCAGAGGGCCGGGCGGCCGCGTCACGCATCTGCGTGCCGAGGAAAGTCCGGGCTCCACGGAACAACGGTGGCGGGTAACGCCCGCCGGCTTCTGCCTCGCGGCGGAAGTCAGGGACAGTGCAACAGAGAGCAGACGGCCTGGGCCTCGGCCCGGTCATGGTGAAAGGGTGCGGTAAGAGCGCACCGCGCGGCCGGTAACGGTCGTGGCACGGTAAACCCCACCGGGAGCAAGACCGAATAGGGGCGGCATGGCGGCGCTTGCGTCGTCGGGGTGTGTTCCCACCCGCTGCCCGGGTTGGTTGCTGGAGCGCGTCGGCAACGGCGCGCCAAGAGGAATGGTCGCCTATCTCCCGCAAGGGGGTGGACAGAACCCGGCTTACAGGCCCTCTGGCAAATTGCGGTACGATCGGGTGGCCGGCGGTTGGCGCGGGCAGCCCGCAACCTTATGTGGCGGGCGAATGGTACGAACTCCGACCCGATCGAACGACTGGGGCTTTCCCCGCTGGCGTGGCTATGGCGCCAACCGTGAGGCCACGACCGTGAAGCTGTGCGACCGTCACGGGTGCACGGAACCGGGGACGTGCCCGGCGCCCAAGTCCCCGAACAGCCCTGAGCGCTGGTATTTCTGCCAGGCGCATGCCGCGGAATACAATCGGGGCTGGAACTACTTCGAGGGACTGTCGGCCGAGGAAGCTGCACAGCGCGAGGCGGACGAGCGACGCGATGCCGGCGGCTTCTCGCAATCGAAGCACCAGGCATGGGCAGGGCCGGGCGACGGCACGCGCTCACGCGACGAGATGCGCGCGCTGGAGGTGCTTGAACTGGAGGTTGACGCGACCTTCGACGACGTGCGGCTGGCGTGGCGGCGGCTCGCGAAGTCGAACCATCCCGACGTGCGTCCGGGCGACAAGGAAGCGGCGTCGCGCTTCCAGGCGATCCAGGCGGCCTATGACGTGCTGCGCGTCGCAGAGGATGCGCGGACGTGGAAGCCGGAGATGGGCGCGTGAAGGATCACGTCCGCGCCGGATGGACCGGCGCGGTGCTGGTCTGCGGCAAATGCTCGAAGAAGCTGGAGGGCGGGTTCGGCGCGAAAGGCAAGGCCTCGCTCGCCAAGGCGCTGCGTGGCGAACCGGCATTCGGCAAGGGCCGCAAGGCCGCGATTGGCGTGGTCGAGACACGTTGCCTCGGCATCTGCCCCAAGGGCGCGGTGACGATTGTCGACAGCCGCACGCCGGGGCGGTGGCGGATCGTGCCGCTCGGGGCGGACGTCGAAGCGCTGGCCGACGAGTTGCGGTAGCTTTTCGAGAACGAATCGCCTCCGGTCGGGATGGCGAAATCACGGTCTCACGATGTGAGCACACGTCGCCCGCCTCGAGCCGATCGCGCTTATACCCTCTTCCGTAAATCGTGTGCCGCAGAACCAGGTTCGGCGCTGAAGATCGGTGGGTGTCGGGACGACCTTCACCGACACCGAACGAATCTTCACGCCTGCCACGCCGTCATCCATCTTCATCATCGCGAGCATAGCGAACCAATCCCGCGCCGGACTCAGGCGACGCCGATGTCTTCGCTGCGCTCGCAATGATCAACTTCGATCGCCGGACGACGGCGATCACGCCATCGGCAAGTCCTTCAGCACCTTGTCGAGCGTCAGCGGATAGTCACGGATTCGCACGCCGCACGCGTTGTAGACCGCGTTCGCGACCGCTGCCGCCGCGCCGCACAGCCCGAGTTCGCCGACACCCTTTGCCTTCATCGGCGACGTCTTGTCGTCGAGCGTGTCGAGGAAGACGACCTCCTGATGCGGCACGTCGAGGTGGACCGGGACGTGATATTCCGCGAGGTCGTGGTTTACGAAATAGCCGAAACGCGGATCGACTACGGCATCTTCCATCAACGCGGCGCCGATCCCCATCGTCATGCCGCCGATCACCTGGCTGCGCGCCGACTTGGGGTTGAGGATGCGGCCGGCGTCATAAACGCCCGACATTCGGCGCACGCGGATCTCGCCGGTATAGGCGTTCACCGCCGCTTCGACGAAATGCGCGCCGAAGGTCGCCTGCGCATAGTCCTTCTCCAGCGTGCCATATTCCATCGCATCCTCTCCGCTGATCCCGTCGTCGCCCGCCGCCTTGGCGAGCTCGACGGAGCGGTTGCCGCTGGTCACCTTGCCGTCGGCGAAGGTCACGTCGTCCGAGTTGAAGCCAAGCTTCTGCGCGATCCGGCGGCGGAGGTCGACGCACGCGGCATAGACGCCCGCCGTCGAGCTGTTGCCGCCCCATTGTCCACCCGATCCCGAGGACACCGGGAAACTGCTGTCACCCAGCAGCACGACGACCTTGTCGAGCGGCACGCCCAGCATCTCCGCGGCGGTCTGCGCGATGATCGTGTAGCTGCCGGTGCCGATGTCGGTCATGTCGGTAGCGACCGTCACCACCCCCTCGCGATCGACGCCGACGCGCGCCGCCGACTTCATGTTCATGTTGTTGCGGAACGCCGCCGCCATGCCCATGCCGACCAGCCAGTCGCCGTCACGGACCTGACCGGGCTTCGCGCTGCGGCGTTCCCATCCGAACGCGTTGGCGCCTTGCTCCAGGCAACGCACGAGATTGCGATCGGAGAATTTACGTTCCGGCTGCTCGGGGTCGACCATCGTGTCGTTGACGACGCGGAAGCGCACCGGGTCCATGCCCAGCTTCTCCGCCATCTCGTCCATCGCGACTTCCAGTGCCATCATGCCCGGCGCCTCGCCGGGCGCGCGCATCGCATTCGCCTCTGGCAGGTCTAGCACCGCCAGATGCGTTTCGGTCAGGCGGTTCGCGCCCGCGTAAAGCAATTGGGTCTGGTTGGCCGCAGTCTCTGGTCCGCCCCCGGGCAGGTCACCCGACCATGTCTGGTGCGCGATCGCGGTGATCTTGCCCGATTTCTCGGCACCGATGCGGATCCGCTGGATCGTCGCCGGCCGGTGGGTGGTGTTGTTCATCAGCTGCGGACGCGCCAGCGCGACCTTTACCGGCCGCCCCGCTGCCTTCGCGGCCAGCGCGGCCATCACTGCGTCGGAGCGCACCCACAATTTGCCGCCGAAGCCGCCGCCGACGTAAGGGGAGATGAGCCGTATCTTGTCCTTGGGAACCAGCAACGTCTCGCTCATGTCGCGCACGCCCCATGCGATCATCTGATTGCTGGTCCACAAGGTCAGCTGATCGCCGTTCCACGCCGCAATGGTCGCGTGCGGCTCCATCATCATGTGGCTCTGGTCGGGGGTGGTGTAGGTCGCGTCGAGCTTGACGGGCGCGCCGGCGAACGCGCCCGCGAAGTCGCCGCGTGCAGTCTTCATCTTGTCGCCCTTGGCGATCGGCGCACCGTCCTTGGCGGCCGCCAGCTCGTACTTGCCGCCGGCGCGGGCATAGTCGACGCGCACGCGCTTCGCGCCATCGCGTGCCTGCTCGAAGGTTTCGGCGACCACCACGGCGACCGCCTGATCGTAATGCTCGACCGTCGGACCGGCGAGCATCGTGGCGGTATGCGCCTTCGCCTTGCCGAGCTTGCCGGCATTCTCATACGTCACCACCGCCAGCACGCCCGGCGCGCGCAACGCGTCGCTGCTGTCGATGCGGGTAATCCGGCCCTTCGCCACGGCTGCGCCCACGATCACGCCATAGGCATGATTGGGTGCGACGTCGTTGCGCTCGAACGCGTAGGGGGCGGTGCCGCTGACCTTCAGCGGACCGTCGATGCGGTCTGTCGGCTTGCCGATGACCTTCAACTGGTCGATCGGGTTCTTGCCGGCGGGAATATCGAACTTCATGCCGCGCGTCCTTCGGCGAGCACCGCGGCGAGCGTACGCTCGACCAGCGGCAGTTTATAGGCGTTCTGCGAGGTGGGGGTGGAGCCGGCCAGCGCGGCGGCGGCGATCGCCTTCGCGCCACCGTCCATACGCGTCTCCGCGGCCGCGACCCGCCACGGCTTGTGCGCAAGGCCGCCGAACGCGAAGCGCGGCGTACCGCTCTCCGGCAGGATCGCGGCGACCGATATCGTGGCGAAGGCGTAGGAGGCGCGGTCGCGCACCTTGCGGTAGATGTGCGTGCCGCGCACCGGCGCTGGCAGGGTGACGGCGGTGATCATCTCGCCCGGATTCAGCACGGTCTCGATCCACGGCGTGTTGCCGGGCAGGCGATGGAAGTCGGCGATGGCGATCGCGCGCACCCGTCCTCCGGCGTCGACCGTCTCCACCGTCGCATCGAGGGCGCGCATCGCCACTGCCATGTCGCTGGGATGGGTTGCGATGCAATCCTTGCTCGTCCCGATCACCGCCAGTGCACGGCTGTAGCCGCCCAGGGCCGCACAGCCGGAGCCCGGCTTGCGCTTGTTGCACGCCTGGTTGGTGTCGTAGAAATACGGGCAGCGCGTCCGCTGGAGCAGGTTGCCGGCGGTGGTCGCCTTGTTGCGCAATTGCCCCGATGCGCCCGACAGCAGCGCGCGGCTGAGCACGCCGTAGTCACTTCGCACGCGCGGATCGGCGGCCAGCGCCGTGTTGCGGACCAGTGCGCCCACACGCAGACCGCCCTCCGGCGTCGCCGCGATCGTATCGAGGCCAAGGCGGTTGACGTCGACGAGGTGCGTCGGCGTCTCGACCTGCAGCTTCATCAGGTCGAGCAGGTTGGTGCCGCCTGCCACGAACTTCGCGCCGGGTTTCGCCGCGACCGCTGCTGCCGCAGCGGCGGGGCTGGTCGCGCGCTCGTAGGTGAAAGGCTTCATGCAACATTCTCCGCGCCGGCGACGTCGGCGATGGCCGCGACGATGTTCGAATATGCGGCACAGCGGCAGATGTTGCCGCTCATCCGCTCGCGCACCTCCTGCGCGTCGAGGCGCGATCCGGCGGTGAGATCGGACGAGACGTAGCTCGGCACCCCGTCCTTGATCTCCTGCAACATCGCGACTGCCGCCATGATCTGCCCGGGTGTGCAGTAACCGCACTGATAGCCGTCGTGCTTCACGAACGCGGCCTGCATCGGATGCAGGTCGCCCGGCTTACCCAGGCCCTCGATGGTGGTGATGTCGTCGCCGTCGTGCATCACCGCCAGCGTCAGGCAGGAATTGATCCGCTTGCCCTCCACCATCACCGTGCACGCGCCGCATTGGCCATGGTCGCACCCCTTCTTGCTGCCGGTCAGGTGCAGATGCTCGCGCAAGGCATCCAGCAGTGTCACGCGCGGGTCGAGGTCCAGCGTGCGCTTCTTCCCGTTGACGGTGAAGGCGACGGGCATCGTCGCGGCGGGCGCCTCGGCGGGCAGCGGCAGCGCATCGACGGGGAGCGCCGCAGAGGAAGCCGCGGCCGCGCCGCTGACGAGCGCCCCCCGGCGCGTGAGGGAAATTCCGGTGCTGTCGGTCATGTCGATCCTGCTGTGGAGAGGCGGCAAGGCGACCGCGTCCGTCGATGAAACGCGCTCGATCCATGTTATATCCGGCTGTAAGACAACGATACCCCACCCGCTGGCGGAGGGCCACTGCCTGTATTAACATCCGTGTCAGATAGCGGAGAGGACGGGCATGGCATCGATTGCGACGATGGAGCCGACGGCGATGGCGCCGGGCGAGTGGGAAGCGCGCGTCGATCTGGCCGCGGCATATCGGCTGGTGGCGCTATACGGCTGGGACGATCTGATCTTCACGCACCTCTCGGCGCGTGTGCCGGGGCCCGAGCATCATTTCCTCATCAACCCGTATGACATGATGTTCGAGGAGATAACCGCCTCCTCGCTGGTAAAGATCGATGTCGAAGGTCAGCCGGTCGGCCCGAGCAGCCATCCGGTCAACCCGGCCGGCTTCACGATCCATTCCGCGATCCACATGGCGCGGGACGATGCGCACGCGGTGATGCACCTCCACACCCCGTACGGGCAGGCGGTGTCGGCGATGGCGTGCGGGCTGCTGCCGCACACGCAGACCGCGATGATCTCCGGCCATGACATCGCCTATCACGACTATGAGGGGATCGCGACCGACCTGGAGGAGCGCGATCGGCTGGTAACCGATCTCGGCGACCGACATGCGATGATCCTGCGCAATCACGGCACGCTGACGGTCGGCGACTCGGTCGCATCGTGCTTTCTGCGGCTCTATTTCCTCGAACGGGCGTGTGAGGCGCAGGTGCTGATGCTGGTGGCGGGGCGCGACGGGCTGAACACGCCACCGCATGGCGTGGAGGGCAAGGTGGCGCGTCAAACCCCGCCCGCCGGCGTCGGCATGCTGGCGCGCGGGCTGGCGTGGCCGGCCTTGCTGCGCAAGCTCGATCGCATCGATCCTGGCTATCGCGACTGAGTGGCGCAGCCGCGGCAGCTGCGATAAGGGAGCGCTAACAAGAATGTAGGGGATGATGGCGATGTGGCGCGCAGTCGTGGCGGTTTCACTGGTGGCGCTGGCTGCGCCCGTCTTTGCGCAGGCGCCCGCGCCACGCTTCGCCAATATCTTTGCCGAACATGCGGTCCTGCAACGTGATCGTCCGATCACGGTGTGGGGGCAAGCGCCGCGTGGTACGAAGGTGAGCATCCGGCTTGGCGAGCACCGTATATCGGCGTCGGCCGACGCCCGCGGCAAATGGCGGACGACCTTGCCGGCGATGGCGGCGGGCGGTCCCTATACGCTGTCGGTCGACGCGGGCGGGGCAGGGCAGTCGCTTTCCGACATCATGGTCGGGGATGTCTTTTTGTGCGGCGGGCAGTCGAACATGGAGTTCATGGTCAAGGCGTCGACCAACGCGTGGGGCGCGTTGCAGACGCCGGCCGACCCCGATCTGCGCTACGCCACGATCCCGGATACCACGCGGGCGGTCCCGCTCGACGATCTGGAGGCGCCCGCCAGGTGGCAGCGCGTGGCCCCGGACACGGCCGGCGATGCTTCGGCGGTCTGCTACTATATGGCGCGTGCGCTGCGGCAGACCGAGAAGGTGCCGATCGGCTTCATCAACTCCGAATGGGGCGGCACGCGGATCGAGAGCTGGATCAGCCCGACGGCGCTGGCGAACATCCCGCGATTGCGCGGCGGCGTGGCGGCTGTCGCCGCTTACGGGCGCGACCGTGACCGGGCGGTGGCGCAGGACGGCGCGCGGCGCGACGCCTGGTGGACCGCGCACGACCCGGACGCCGCTGCGCAAGCCGGCTATCGTAATGCCGAGGTCGACGATGCGGCATGGCCGACGATTGCGACTGGACCCTGGAAGCAGGCCGGCGTGCCCGCACTCGCCGCTTTCGAGGGCGCGCTGTGGCTGCGCGGAACGATCGAGCTTACCGCGGCGCAGGTCGCCAATGCCCGAACGCTGCAACTCGGGCCGATCGATCAATATGAGGACACGTGGGTCAACGGGCGCTTCGTCGGTGGCGGCAGCGTCAATTGGGCGTGGCGACATTACGAGCTACCTGCGGGTGCGCTTCACGAGGGGCGCAATACGGTGGCGATCCGCGTGTTGGGGGGGGCGAATGGCGGCGGGCTGACCGGCGCGGCACCGCGCGGTGTCGAATTGGCCGACGGGACGTTGGTCCCGTTCGCGGGGCCGTGGCGCTATTTTAAGGGACGCGCGCTGACCGACGCGAAGATCCCGCCCGCGCCGTGGGACGTGCCGAACAGCCTGGCGACACTCCACAATGGCATGATCGCGCCGCTGGCCGGCTACGGGCTGAAGCTGGCGGCATGGTATCAGGGCGAGTCGAATGCCGGCGAGGCGTCGACCTATCGCGAGCTGATGTCGCTGTTGATGGCGGACTGGCGGCGGACGTTCGCGGCGCCCACGCTGCCGTTCTTCGTCGTCCAGCTGACCTCCTACGGCAAGCCGTCGACCACGCCGGGAGCTTCGGACTGGGCGGCGCTGCGCGAGGCGCAGGCGCAGGCGGTGGCACAGGACAGGCACGCCGGGCTGGCGGTGACGCTCGACGTCGGCGATCGGTTCGACATTCATCCCACGCAAAAGACCGTCGTCGGCGAGCGGCTGGCGCGGCTGGCGCGCGTGATCGCCTATGGCCAGCCCGGGCTCCGCAGCGGACCGGAGGTGGCGGGCGTCACGCGAAGCGGCGCGGACCTGGTCGTGCGCTATCGTAACGTCACCGGTGGGCTGCATAGCTACAGCGCCGGGCAGGCGATCGGGTTCGAGGCGTGTGCCCGCGAGGAATGCCGCTACGTGCCCGCGGAGGCGCGCGGGGATAGTGTGGTGCTGCCGGGCGCGAACCGCGCGGGCGTGACGCGGGTGCGCTATGCATGGGCGGACGCGCCGTTCACCAACCTGTTCGACGGCGCAGACCTGCCGGCCGCGCCATTCGAACGCCCGGTGGAATAGGGTCGGAATCACGCCGATGCGGTGCGCCTTCGCGAGCCGCGCCGGCCGCCGCACCAGCGTCCGCACTGGTGTGGACCGGAGGCCGATACGCTGCATCCGTCATTGCGAGTGCAGCGAAGCAATCCAGCGCCCTACCGGGACGCCCTGGGTTACTTCGCTACCTTCGCGATCACGAAGGCATTACTAGGGTCCGGGCGCCCGACGGTTCGGACGGGCCTTCCACAGCACCCGACACCTTTAAGCCATGATTACTCGCGCGTATCGACCGTCCGCACGGACGCTACGCTGCGAAACACGGGCCACTCCGATCATCACGAATGAGAAGGGCTCCGGCATCGCTGCCGGAGCCCCTTTCACGTCGGCGAAGACGCGATCAATCGCGATCGTTGGTCAGAAAGGCAGGCGCGAACGCGGGCGCATCGCCCTCGTCCTTGCCGCCTTCGCGACGCGGGCCGCGGCCTTCGCGGCGCGGGCCACGATCGCCACCACGGTCGCCGCCGCGATCACCCCCACGGTCGCCACCGCGTTCACCACCACGGCCACCGCCGTCGCGGCCACCACCGTCACGACGCGGGCCACGCGGGCCGCGGTCGCCACCCTCGCGCGGCTCGCGCGCCGGGCGGGTGTCTTCCAGCTCGGCGCCGGTTTCCTGGTCGACCACGCGCATCGACAGGCGGACCTTGCCGCGCGGATCGATCTCGAGGACCTTGACCTTCACGGCCTGCCCTTCGGACACGACGTCGCCCGGCTTCTCGACACGCTCGTTCTTCATTTCGCTGACATGGACGAGACCGTCCTTGCCACCCATGAAGTTCACGAACGCACCGAAGTCGACGATGTTGACGACCTTGCCGTCATAGACCTTGCCGACCTCGGCCTCTTCGACCAGCCCCTTGATCCACTTGATCGCGGCTTCGATCTGCGCGTGATCCGACGACGACACCTTGATGACGCCCTCGTCGTCGATATCGACCTTGGCGCCGGTGGTGGCGACGATCTCACGGATCACCTTGCCGCCGGTCCCGATGACTTCGCGGATCTTCGACTTGTCGATCGTGAAGGTCTCGATCCGCGGCGCGTGCGCCGACAATTCGTTGCGGGTCTCGCCCAATGCCTTTGCCATTTCGGCCAGGATGTGCGCGCGGCCCTCATGCGCCTGCGCCAGCGCGACCTTCATGATCTCCTCGGTGATGCCGGAAATCTTGATGTCCATCTGCAGCGCGGTGATACCCTCGCTGGTGCCGGCCACCTTGAAGTCCATGTCGCCGAGGTGATCCTCGTCGCCCAGGATGTCGGACAGGACGGCGAAGTCCTTGCCTTCCAGGATCAGGCCCATCGCGATGCCCGAGACCGGGCGCTTCAGCGGCACGCCGGCATCCATCATCGACAACGAACCGCCGCACACCGTCGCCATCGACGACGAGCCGTTGCTCTCCGTGATGTCGCTGGTCACGCGGATCGTGTAAGGGAACTCTTCCTTCGTCGGCAGCACCGGGTGCAGCGCGCGCCATGCCAGCTTGCCGTGGCCGACTTCGCGACGACCCGGCGCGCCGAAGCGGCCCACTTCGCCGACCGAATAGGGCGGGAAGTTATAGTGGAGCATGAAGTGCTGGTACGACAGGCCGTTCAGGCCGTCGATCATCTGTTCCGCGTCGCGCGTGCCCAGCGTGGTGGTGGCGATGGTCTGCGTCTCGCCGCGGGTGAACAGCGCCGAGCCGTGCGCACGCGGCAGGAAGTGCACTTCCGACGCGATCGGGCGCACCGTCTTGGTGTCGCGCCCGTCGATGCGGCGACCGGTCTTCAGGATCGCACCGCGGACGATGTCCGCTTCCAGCTTCTTCACCAGCTTCAGGCTGGCGAGATACGCCTGCGGATCGCTGTCCTTCAGGTCGGCCATGCCGTCGCGCGCCTTGGCACGCGCGTCGTTGATCGCGGTCTGGCGCGCCTGCTTGTCGGTCAGCTTGTAGGCCGCCTCCAGGTCCTTGCCGATAAGCTTCTTCAGCTTGGCCTTCACGTCCGCCTTGTCGGCCTGGACCTTCAGCTCCCACGGCTCCTTGGCGGCCTGCTCGGCCAGGTCGATGATCGCGTTGATGATGTCCTGCGACGCCTTGTGCGCGAACATCACCGCGCCCAGCATCACGTCCTCGGACAGCTCCTTCGCTTCCGACTCGACCATCATCACCGCGTCGTGGGTAGCGGCGACCATCAGGTCCAGTTCGCCCTCGGCGACCTGCGTGTCGGACGGGTTCAGGATATATTCGCCATCCTGGTAGCCGACGCGCGCCGCGCCGATCGGGCCCATGAACGGCACGCCCGACAGCGTCATCGCCGCCGACGCCGCGATCATCGCCAGCAGATCCGGCTCGTTTTCGCCGTCATACGACATCACCTGCGCGATGCAGTTGATCTCGTTGTAGAAACCCTCGGGGAACAGCGGGCGGATCGGACGATCGATCAGGCGGCTGACCAGCGTCTCACGCTCGGTCGCGCCACGCTCGCGCTTGAAGAAGCCGCCGGGGATGCGGCCGCTGGCGGAGAACTTCTCCTGATAGTGAACGGTGAGCGGGAAGAAATCCTGCCCTTCCTTCACGTTCTTGGCAGCGGTCACCGCGCACAGCACCACCGTTTCGCCGAGCGTGGCGAGCACTGCGCCGTCGGCCTGGCGGGCGACGCGGCCCGTCTCCAGGGTCAGCGTCTTGCCGCCCCACTGGATTTCTACCTTCTTGGTATCGAACATATGTTTTCCTTCACTCCCCGCACCCGATGCGCGGGGGGCCTGCGTACGGGCCGATGGTGGCCCGGGAAGATCAGGCCGTATTGCCTTCTCTTCCATCCCGGCTCCAGCGGGCCGGGGCGGGCGCGGTCGCGCCCTTGATCGCTGGAATCCGAACCGGGGTTCGGAATGCAATAAAGGCGCCTTGCGGCGCCTTTATGTCACTTGCGGAGGCCGAGCTTCGCGATGAGCGCCACGTAGCGGTCACCGTCCTTCTTGCGGAGATAGTCCAGCAGCGAACGCCGCTTGTTGACCATCATCAGCAGACCGCGGCGGGAGTGGTTGTCCTTGGCGTGGCCCTTGAAGTGCTCGGTCAGGTTCTTGATCCGCTCCGTCAGGATCGCGACCTGGACCTCGGGCGAACCCGTGTCGCCTTCGGCGCGTGCATGGTCCTTGATGACTTCCTGGCGGCGTTCTGCGGTGATCGTCATGTATCTTCCTTCGACATCCGTATGTTACAGGTTGAAGCCGCGGACGACCCGAACGAAACCGTCTTCCACCTCCACCAGCGCGACGGGCGTCCCGTCCAGCATGGCAAAGGCCTGACCGTCGTCGGCGGCGATCCCGGCCAGCACACGCCCCTGTCGGAGCGCCCCTGCCTGGTCGGGAACGAGCGCGAGAGCCGGGATGTCGTCCAGCCCTGCGCCCAAGGGCAGGAGAAAGTGTTCAAGGCTGCGCGCCTTAGCGACTTCGTCCAGTTTGTCCAGCGTAATCGCCTGCGCAAGGTCGAACGGACCCGCCTTAGTGCGGCGCAGGTAGGTGACGTGGCCGACCGTGCCGAGCGCCAGCGCGATGTCGCGCGCGAGGCTGCGGATATAGGTGCCCTTGCTAACGTGCGTGCTCAGCATGGCCTCCTCCAGCGCACCGTTATCTGGTTTCCCTGCCATGTCGAGCGCGTGCACCGTCACGTCGCGGGTCGCCAGCACCACGTCCTCGCCGGCACGTGCGAGATCGTAGGCGCGTTGCCCGTCGACCTTCAACGCCGAATAGGCCGGAGGCACCTGCGCGATCGGGCCGGTGAAGCGCGCGAGCACCGCCGCCAGCGCGGCGGCGGTCGGGCGTATGTCGCTGGTCGCGATCACCGCGCCTTCGCGATCGAGCGTGTCGGTCTGTTCGCCGAAACGGATCGTGAAATCATAGACCTTGTCGCTGTCGAGCATCCGCCCGGCCAGCTTCGTCGCCTCGCCGATCGCAATCGGCAGCACCCCGGTCGCGAGCGGATCAAGCGTGCCGCCGTGCCCGACCTTCGCCTTGCCGTAGCCGCCGTTCCGCAGCGCGCGCTTCACTGCGGAAACACCCTGCGTCGAGCCGAGCCCGAGCGGCTTGTCGAGGATCAGCCATCCGTGCACGCTCACCCTCCGATCGCACCGGCGAGCGACAGATACCATTGCGCCACCGCCTGCGCCGGCGGGGCGACCAGCCGCTGGACGATGTTCGCGCCGGGCACCAGCGATGGCAGGACCAGCAGCAGCACGATCAACAGCGGAAATCCGAACCGCGCCAACCCGTCCCAACGCTGCGCCAGCCGCTCGGGCAGCAACCCGGCGACGACATGCCCGCCGTCGAACGGTGGCAGCGGGATGAGGTTGAAGATCGCGAGGAAGACGTTGATGATCACGAAGTTGAGCAGGTTGGCGCCGACGAAGGCCGACACGCTGCCCGGCGCGACGCCGTAGATGTCGCGCGTGAACAGCCCCAGCAGCACCGCCCCGATTGCAGCAAGAACGAGGTTCGAGCCCGGCCCGGCGAGCGCCACCAGCATCATGTCGCGGCGCGGGTGGGGCAGGCGGCGCGCGTCCACCGGCACCGGTTTGGCCCAGCCGAACACCGGCGCCTTGGCGATCGCGAGCAGCAGCGGGAGGATCACGGTGCCGACCGGATCGACGTGGCGTAGAGGGTTCAGCGACAGCCGCCGCTGCTCCTGCGCAGTCGGATCACCCAGCGCGCGCGCCGCGAGGCCATGCGCGACCTCGTGAAAGACGATCGCGACGACGAGCGGGATGATCCAGATCGCCGCTGACCAGATGATGCCGTCAGGGTTCATACCGTCGCAGATAGGGCGGGGGCGGGGGCGTGGCTAGGTGGCTTGGCGACGCCCGTCGGTGATCTGGCGAACGCGGAACCGCTCCGCGCAGTGCGCGCCGCAATCGACATCACGCAAGTGCATGAAACGCCTCGCCGAAGTGCCGTCGGCACAGCGCGACATAGCGATCATTCCCGCCGATCTCGGTCTGCCGCCCCTCCGCCACCGGGCGGCCCGCGCCATCCACGCGCAGGTTCATCGTCGCCTTGCGCCCGCACGCACAAACCGACTTGATCTCTACCAGCGAGTCCGCGAGCGCCAGCAACCGTGCCGAGCCCTCGAACAACGCCCCGCGAAAATCGGTGCGCAAGCCATAGGCAAGCACGGGAATGCCCGCCTCGTCGGCAAGCGATGCAAGCTGGTCGACCTGGACAGCCGTCAGGAATTGCGCCTCGTCCACCAGCACGCAGGCAAGCGGCGTGCGTGCATGGCGCTCGCGCGCTAACGCCCACAGGTCGGTCGCGGAATCGAATATCGTCGCGGGTGCGGAGAGCCCGATCCGCGACGCGATCGTCCCCGCGGCAAAACGATCGTCGACCGCGGCGGTGAACAGCATCGTCGCCATGCCGCGCTCGCGATAGTTGAAGTCGGCCTGGAGCAGGTTGGTCGATTTGCCGGCGTTCATGCTGGCGTAGTAGAAATAGAGCTTGGCCATCAGGCGAATGTCTCGATGACGGGCGGGCTGCCTATCCCCGCCACGGCTACGATGCCGCCCTCGAAAGTGGCGAAGCCGGCCGCCGGCTCTGCGGCTGCGAGATGCAGGTCCGCGATGTCGCCGGCCATCCGATCGCGTCCCGACGCCCGGCGGACGCGTGCCCCAGGCAGCACCGGCAGCGTAGGACGATCGCCCAGCGCTTCGAACGGATCGACGATCCCGCGATGATTGAAACCGTCGCGCGACCGGAGGGCGCAGGCGCAGTCGCGCGAGCCGCGACCGGTGGCAACCAGTTCACGGACGCGCGCCGTGCGCTGCTTCGCCAACCGCCCGCCTTTCACGCTCGCGGAACGAAGGATCACGCATGCCGAGAGGGTTGTACGCGCGCCCATGCCGGCACGATGCATTTTACCGGTGCGACGGTCAATCTTCGCTCGTGGTCTCGCCCAGATCGCGTGCGACTTCGGGGCGCCGCAGCAGCGCGTCGATGTGACTGCCCACGTCGAAGCTTTGGTCCGGCAAAAACTTCAGTCGCGCTGCATATTTCATCTTCACGCGGGCGGCGACTTCACGCTGAAGATACGCGGTGTTGGTGCGCAATGCCTTGAGCACCGCCTCCTCGTCCTTGCCGAGCAACGGCTTCACGAATGCGGTCGCGTGGCGCAGGTCGGGAGACATGCGCACCTCCGTGATGCTCACCATGTGGTTGGCGAGCGTCTCGTCGTGGACGTCGCCGCGCTGAAGTATCTCCGACAGGATGTGCCGCACCTGTTCGCCGACGCGCAGCGTGCGCACCGACCGTTCGCCATGCTGCTCACTCATCGTCCGCACCATCGATAGGGATGAAGAAGGTCGCCCAACTGCGAAACGGGGAAGGCGGCGCGCTCCGGCGCGTGGCCGGCGGAAGCAGGAACCGCCGGACGCATGTGCCTGTGCCGCTCCGCGCGTATCGCCGCTACATGGTCAGGTGCGTCGGCGCATATGATGCGTACCGACGCGCCGAGGTGTGAAATGAAATGAAATGAGCGAACGTTCGCACCCCCCTTCATCTCCAACTGGACCCGGCGTCCGAACACCGGGCCACGGCCGCAAACGTTTGAGGCGGACGTTCCGGTCGCGCGCGCTTCGTCGAAGCTGCGCACGACCGGCAATCCCGTAACTGGCCCCGTCATCCCTTATTACAGCGTACGTTCGCGCAGCTCGACCTCGAACGTTTCGAGATAGTCACCGGCACGAATGTCGGTGAAGTTCTGCGTGAAGGTGACGCCGCACTCAAGACCGGCGCGCACTTCGGGCACGTCGTCCTTGAAGCGCCGCAGCGAGGCGATCTCGCCGCTGTAGATGATAACGTCGTTGCGCGTGATACGTGCCTTGAGTGCCTTGCGGATGACACCCTCGGTGACCAGCAGACCGGCAGCCTTGCCGTGCTTGCCCGCCGAGAAGACCTCGCGGATTTCCGCACGCCCGACCACCGTCTCGAACGCCTCCGGTCCGAGCTCGCCCGCCATGCCGGCGCGGATCTCGTCGATCAGGTCATAGATGACATCGTAATATTTCAACGCCACCTTCTGCCGCTCGGCAATCTCGCGTGCCTTGGCGTTCGCACGGACGTGGAAGCCGATGATCGGCGCGCCGCTGGCACCCGCCAGCGTCACGTCGCTCTCGGTAATCCCGCCGACGCCCGAGTGCAGCACCCGCGCCTTGATGAGATCCGTCGAGATCTTGTTGATCGATGCCACGATCGCCTCGACCGTACCTTGCGTATCGGCCTTCACCACCAGCGGATATTCGATCGCCGCATTGGCCCGCAACGCCGAGAACATGTTCTCGAGGCTGGTCGGCGCAGTCGTCGTGCGCTTGGCGAGCACCACGCTCTGGCGATATTCCGCCACCTCACGGGCGCGCTGCTCGTTCTCGACGACCTGCAACTGGTCGCCCGCCGATGGCGTACCCGACAGACCCAGCACCTCGACCGGCACCGACGGACCCGCCTGCTTCAGCTGACGTCCCTTGTCGTCGACCAGCGCACGGACCTTGCCGCTCTCCGCACCGACGACGAACACGTCGCCGACCTTCAGCGTGCCGCGCGTGACCAGCACCGTGGCAACGGGCCCGCGGCCCTTGTCCAGCTTCGCCTCGATCACGCTGCCTTCGGCAGGGCGATCCGGGTTGGCGGTCAGGTCGAGCAGCTCGGCTTGCAGCTGGATCTTCTCGATCAGCTCGTCCAGACCGGTCTTCTTCAGCGCGGATACCTCGACGTCCTGCGTCTCGCCGCCCATCATCTCGACCTGGATGTTGTGCTCGAGCAGGCGCTCGCGCACCCGCTGCGGGTTCGCATCGTGCTTGTCGATCTTGTTGATCGCCACGATCATCGGCTTGCCTGCCGCCTTGGTGTGGTTGATCGCCTCGATCGTCTGCGGCATCAGTCCGTCGTCGGCCGCGACCACCAGCACCACGATATCCGTGACGTCGGCACCGCGGGCACGCATGGCGGTGAACGCCTCGTGGCCCGGCGTGTCGAGGAAGGTGATCTTCGACTTGTCCTTCAACGTCACCTGATAGGCGCCGATGTGCTGCGTAATGCCGCCGGCTTCGCCGCGCACCACGTCGGTGCCGCGCAACGCGTCCAGCAGGCTGGTCTTGCCGTGGTCGACATGGCCCATGATCGTCACGACCGGCGGACGCGACTGGAGCGTGTCCTCCGCATCCTCGGTCGTGTCCATCACCAGATCGATGTCGGAATCGGACACGCGAACGATGTTGTGGCCGAATTCGGTCACCAGCAACTCGGCGGTGTCCTGGTCGATCGTCTGCGTCATCGTGACGGGCATACCCATCTTGAACAGCGTCTTGACCAGGTCGGCGCCACGCTCCGCCATGCGGTTCGCGAGTTCCTGCACGGTGATCGCTTCCGGCACCTGCACGTCGCGGACCTGTTTGGCCTGCGGCTCGCGCGGACCACCGAAGCCACGCTTCTCCTTCTCGCGGGCACGCTTCAGCGCCGCGAGGCTGCGCGCGCGGGCGCCATCTTCGTTCAGCGCGCGATTGACCGTCAGCTTGCCGCCACGACGCTCGTCACCCTTGCGGTCGCGCTGCTGCGGACGCGCCGGGGTGTTGTTGCGCGGGGTCGCCTGACCGCTCGGCAAACCGCGCGTCGCGTTGCTGCCACCCGCGGCCGACGGCGACGCCGTCGCAGCCGTTGTAGGGGCAGGAGCTGCCTTCGGCTCGGGCTTGGGCTGCGGCTTCGGGATCTCGGGCCGCGCAACCGGTGAGAAGCGGCGAGGGGCCGGCATCGAAGGATCGCGGCCCAGCTCGACCGGTGCCGGCGGCGGGGTCGGTGCGGCAGCGATCGGGCGCGGCGTCAACGCCGGCTTCGGCGTCGGTGCCTTCGCAACCGGCGCAGGCGTCGGCGCAGGTGCTGGCTCTACCGCCGGTGCCGGGGCCGGGGTCGGCGCAGGCGTGGGTGCCGCGACGACCGGCGTCGGCGCAGGTTGTTCGGCGACCGGGTCCGGTGCGACCGGAGCAGGGGCGGGCGTCGGCGCCGGCTCGGACGGTTTGGACGCTTCGGCCTCGGCGCGCGCACGGTCCTCGACGCGGCGACGCTCTTCGTCGGCCGCGCGCTGACGCTCGGCGTCCTCGCGGCGACGCGATTCCTCCAGCGTGTGCATCCGCTGGTCCTCGGCTTCGCGCAGCATTCGCGCCTGGCGCTCCTGCGCGGACTCGTTGGAGACCGGCGGGCGCGGCGCGGGGCGCGCCGGCGCTACGGCGACGGGTGCCGCAGGCTCGGGCGTCGGGGCGGGGGCGGCTTCCGGTGCGCCCCCCTGCGGACCGAGTACGCGGCGACGCTTCACCTCGACCACCACCGTATTGCTACGGCCGTGGCTGAAGCTCTGCTTCACCTTGCCGGTCTCGACCGTGCGCTTCAGCCCCAATGGCTGACGCATTCCGAGTTTCGGCTTGTCGTTGTCGGTCTCGCTCACTCAAATTCCTCGTGCAGTCTCACGGCCGGTGCGGTCGTCCCGGCGATGCCGGGCGCCGATGCGCCTTGCGCGGCCGTAGCGCAAGGTGCGGTGTTCAGATCAGGGCCGATAAAGTGCAGCCAACGATCGAGCGCTTCGCTGAGTCGTTTGGCCGCCGCGCGGTCGATGACGCCGACATGTACCACATTCTCGCGGCCCAGCGCTAACGACAATATGGGACGCGCCACCGGCAGTGCCAAGCCCCTGAGGTCAGATCCTTCGCGATCGGTGCCGACGCGCCATGCCTGGGCCAGCTTGCGCCGGCCGTCGTCGGACGCGTCCGCGGCGTGATACAGCGCGTGAAGCTTGCCCGAACGCGCGGCGGTCTCGATCCGCTCCGAGCCGGTCAGCACCGACCCGCCGCGCGATTCCAGCCCGAGCCGGTCGAGCGCGTTGCGCTCCAGCGCCGCCTCGATCAGCGCCGGCAGCTCGTCCGAGACGGTGAACTCGCCGGTCTTGAATGCGCGCGCAAGTGCGCCGCGCAGCTTGCCCTTGGCGAGTGCCTGTTCGAGGCTCGCGCGATCGACGCCGATCCATGCTCCACGCCCCGGCGCTTTCGCCCGCACGTCCGGCAGCACGCGCCCGTCCGGCGCCAGCGCCAGCCGCACGAGTGCGGCGGGCGATGCGCGCTCGCGGGTTAGGATGCAGGAACGCTCGGGGGTAGCGGTCAGCGTCTCATCGCTGGGGGTCCGCATGTGCGTCTCCCCGTGTGCTGGCCGCATCGCGGTCGGCGATCAATTGACCGCCGGCCCCGTAATTCTCGGTCGAAACTTCCTCGATCACGATCTGCACCGCGGCCGGGTTCTTGCCCAGCCGCGCGACGAGCGAGGACGTGACGTCGGCCACGATCCCCGCCTTCTGCTCGCGCGTCGCCGCGCCCGCCAGTCGGATCGATACGAACGGCATCAGGCCTGCTCCGCCTTTTCGTCATCGGCCGCGGCGTCGGCCGGTGCGTCCTCCGTGGATGCGTCTCCATCGGTTGGCTCCGTGTCGGTCGCTTCCTCGGCGACGTCCTCCACGACAGCCGGCGAGACCGCGGTGGGCTCGTCGTCGAACCAGTGCGCGCGCGCGGCCATGATGATCTCGTTGCCCTGATCGTCGGTCAGGCCATACTCGCCCAGCACGCCGCCCTTGTTCTCGGGGCGATCGTTGCGGCGTGGCGCGTCGTCGTTGCGGCGGCGCGGCTCGGGGCGCTTCTTCTCGACCAGCTCGTCGGTCGCCAGATCGGCGAGGTCGTCGAGCGTCTTGATGCCCTTCTTGCCCAGCGTCACCAGCATCGCCTCGGTCAGGTACGGCAGCTCGGCCAACGCGTCCTCGACGCCCAGCGCGCGACGCTCCTCGCGGTTGGCCTGCTCGCGGCGATCCAGCGCTTCCTGCGCACGGCTTTGCAGCTCCTGCGCGAGATCCTCGTCGAAGCCCTCGATCCCGGCCAGTTCGTCCAGCTCGACATAGGCGACCTCTTCCAGCGCGCCGAAGCCTTCGGCCACCAGCAGCTGCGCCAGCGTCTCGTCGACGTCCAGTTCGTTCTGGAAGGTATCGGAATTCTTGACGAACTCCTGCTGACGCTTCTCGCTGGCGTCGGTCTCGGTCAGGATGTCGATCGCCTTGGCGGTCAACTGACTGGCGAGGCGGACGTTCTGGCCACGGCGACCGATCGCCAGCGACAGCTGGTCGTCAGGCACCACCACCTCGATGCGGTCCTCTTCCTCGTCGATCACCACGCGTGCGACATTGGCCGGCTGGAGCGCGTTGACGACGAAGGTCGCGGTGTCCGGCGACCAGGGGATGATATCGATCTTCTCGCCCTGCATCTCCTGCACGACGGCCTGCACGCGGCTGCCCTTCATGCCGACGCATGCGCCGACCGGGTCGATCGAGCTGTCGTGGCTGATGACGCCGATCTTGGCGCGGCTGCCCGGATCGCGCGCGGCGGCCTTGATCTCGATGATGCCGTCGTAGATCTCCGGCACTTCCTGCGCGAACAGCTTCTTCATGAAGTCGGGGTGCGCGCGGCTGAGGAAGATCTGCGGCCCGCGGTTCTCGCGCACCACCTTCAGGATCAGCGAACGGATGCGATCGTTGACACGCACCACTTCGCGCGGGATCTGCGCGTCGCGGCGGATCACGCCTTCGGCGCGACCGAGGTCGACGACGATGTGTCCGAACTCGACCCGCTTGACCACGCCGGTGATGATCTCGCCGGCGCGCTCCTTGAATTCCTCATACTGGCGCTCGCGCTCGGCGTCGCGGACCTTCTGGAAGATCGTCTGCTTGGCGGCCTGCGCCTGGATGCGCCCGAACTCGATCGGGGGCAGCGGATCGACCAGATAGTCGCCGACGGTCGCGCCCGGCTGCAGCTTCTGCGCGCCATCGACGTCGACCTGCTTGTAGATGTCGTCGACCTGCTCGACCACCTCGACCACACGCCACAGGCGCAGGTCGCCGTTGTTGGCGTCCAGCTTGGCGCGGATGTCCATTTCCTGGCCATAGCGGGTCCGCGCGGCGCGCTGGATCGCATCCTCCATCGCCTCGATGACGATCGCCTTGTCGATCATCTTCTCCGAAGCGACCGAATTGGCGATCGCGATCAGCTCCGCACGATTTGCGGTGACGCCGGTGGCCATCAGTGGAGTTCCTCTTCTTCGCCTTCCGCATCCGCGGAGGTGTCGTTAATCTCTTCTTCCGCGCCCTCCATCGAGAGCGGGACGGTGGCGTCGATCAATCGATCGGTCAGCACCAGCTTGGCATCGGCGATCAGCGCGAACGGCACCTGCGCCAGCACGCCCGTGCGCGGGTGGCGGATCGCGATAAGCCCGTCGGCATCGATGCCCTCAAGGTCGCCCTTGAACTGCTTCTGCCCGTCGACCTGCTCGGTCAGGACGATGCGCGCCTCATGCCCGGCCCAATCGGTGAAATCCTCATGACGCGTCAGCGGACGGTCGATGCCCGGCGACGAAACCTCGAGCCGGTAGGCGCCCTCGATCGGGTCCTGGCCGGCTTCCTCCAGCGCGTCGAGCTTCTCCGACACGCGGCGCGACAACGCGGCGCAGTCGTCGATCGTCAGCTGGCGGGTGTCGGGGCGCTCGGCCATGATCTGCAGCGTGCGCTCGTCATCCCCCTTGCCGGACCTGGCGCCGAACAGGCGGACGCGCACCAGCGCGAAGCCGAGCGCGTCGGCTTCTGGCTCGATCAAGCGGACGAGGGGAGTGATGTCGTTCAAATGCACTTTCCGCACATGCGTTTCTTGCCGCCGCGGAGCAAGCCCCGCAGCCCCTTGCACCTCGCGATGTAAGAGAAAGCACCGTCCATATAGCGCCACCCCCGCCAACTCGCAAGCGCGTTGCCGGGCGGAGCGGAACAATGCGCGCGACTGCGGGATTTGAGTGGAAATCGCACGAAGCCAGGAGAGTCCGCGTGTTCCATCGTCTTGCCTTCGCGGCCATCGCCCTGACTGCCGCCGCTGCGTGCAACGGCGAGGACTCGGCGGCGACCCAGCCGGTGGCCGAAGCGCCCGTCGCCCCTGCGCCCGCCATCACCCCGACGCCGGCGCCTTCGCCGCTGCCGGCCGGTACGCCGGTCGCCGGCACGCCGTTCGCCAGCGCGGCGATCGCGGATTTCGACGCGCCGTGGGCGATGACGTTCCTGCCCGATCGGCGGATGCTGGTGACGGAGAAGGCCGGGCAGATGCTGCTGGTCGCCGCCGATGGCGCCGCACGGCGGACGATCGCGACCGTCGCGGTCGACTCGGCCGGACAGGGCGGGTTGATGGACGTGGTGCTCGCGCCGGATTTCGCGACCAGCAAGCGTGTCTACTTCAGCTATTCGGCGGCCGGGCAAGGCGGCAAGGGCGTCGTGCTCGCACGCGGCACATTGTCGGGCGTGACCGGTGACGAGCAACTGACCGGGATCGAGACGCTCTACCGTGCGACGCCGCTCGTGACCGGCGACGGCCATTATTCGGGGCGCATCGCCTTCTCGCCGGACGGTCAGTATCTGTTTTTCACCAATGGCGAGCGGCAGAAGTTCACGCCCGCACAGGATAAGTCCGGCTCGCTGGGCAAGGTGCTGCGCCTGACGCCGGACGGCAAGCCGGCGGCGAACAACCCGCTGGCGGCGCAGGGCTTCCTGCCGGAGGTGTGGAGTTACGGCCACCGCAACCTGCTAGGCATCGCGTTCGACCCGGCCGGCAACCTGTGGGAGCAGGAGATGGGGCCGAAGGGCGGGGACGAGGTCAACCTGATCCTCCCTAGCCGCAATTATGGTTGGCCGAACGTGTCGAACGGCTCCAACTACGACGGCACCGACATCCCCGATCATGCGCCGGGCGACGGCTATGAAGCGCCGAAGGTGTGGTGGAATCCTGTGATCTCGCCCGGCGGGCTTATGATCTATTCGGGTGACCTGTTCCCGCAGTTCAAGGGTGATGCGTTCATCGGCGGGCTGTCGTCGCAGTCGCTGGTGCGCGTCGACCTGAACGGCACGAACGCGAGCAAGGGCGATCAATGGCCACTCGACGCGCGCATCCGCGAGGTGGAGCAGGGACCGGACGGCGCGATCTATGTGCTGGAGGACGGCGGAAGCTCGCGAGGACGGTTGTTGCGCCTGACGCCGATGGCGTGACCGAACCAAGCGAAGTCCCGCATGTCGGGTTCTGACCTCCCCCGGATGAGGCGAAGCGGCGATCCAGCGAGGCTGTCGTGGAGTCAGGACCGGGAGGTCTGGACACCCGGTCTCCCTCCCGAACATGGTCCGCAGCCCGGCTGCCCGCAAGCGCTGAGACAGGCGCGATCGGCACTTCAGGAATGGGAACCCGTTCACGACGCCCGCGGATGCGGTTCGCGTCGCCGACGTCCTCAAGCCCCGATAAACCCTTGACGCTGCACCGCAGCATCGCCAGCTAGGCCGCTCGCACGAGCAAGCATAAAATCGGGGACAAGCGCATGGCCACCGCCACTGCCGACGTGCGGACCGCGCCCGTCGGCCTCATCCATTTGTCGCTCGCCGTCGGCGGGTTCGCGATCGGAACCACCGAATTCGCGACGATGAGCCTGCTCCCCGACATGGCGCGCGACCTCCACGTCGACGCGCCGACCGCCGGTCACGTCATCAGCGCCTATGCGCTGGGTGTGGTCGTTGGTGCGCCGACATTGGCGGTGCTCGGCGCGCGGATGGCGCGGCGGCATCTGTTGATCGCGCTGATGACGCTGTTCGCGCTCGGTAACGGGCTGTCGGCGCTGGCGCCCAGCTACGGCTGGATGATGCTCTTCCGCTTCGTCGCCGGTCTGCCGCATGGTGCATATTTCGGGATCGCGATGCTCGTCGCCGCCGCACTGGTGGATCAGGGCCGGCGCACGCAGGCGGTCGCGCGCGTGATGCTCGGTCTGACGGTGGCGACGATCGTCGGGGTGCCGCTCGCCAACTTCATGGGGCAGCTGCTCGGCTGGCGGTCGTGTTTCGTGGTCGTTGCCGGGCTCGCCGCGCTCACCGCCGCATTGGTCGCTTATTTCGTGCCGCGCGACCGCGGCGATCCACAGGCGAGCCCCTTGTCGGAATTGCGCGCGCTGCGCCGTCCGCAGGTGTGGCTGACGCTCGGCGTCGGCGCGATCGGGTTCGGTGGGCTGTTCGCGGTCTACACCTACCTCGCCGATACGATGGCGACGGTAACGCAGGTCGGCCCGCGGATGGTGCCGTTCGCACTCGCCGCGTTCGGTGTCGGGATGACGGCGGGCAATCTGATCGTCCCGCGCTTCGCCGATCGTGCGCTGATGGCGACTGCCGCAGCGGTGCTGGTCTGGAGCATCGTCGCGCTGCTGCTATGGCCGCTCGCCGCGCAGCATCTCGCGACGGTGATGGTGGCGATGGTCGCGATCGGCATCGGCGGATCGCTCGGTACTGTTCTCCAGACCCGCCTGATGGATGTGGCGGGGGATGCGCAGTCGCTGGCGGCGGCGCTGAACCATTCGGCCTTCAATACCGCCAACGCGCTTGGCCCATGGCTCGGCGGCATGGCGATCGCCGCCGGCTGGGGGTGGACCTCCACCGGCCCGGTCGGCGCCGTGCTCGGGGTCGGCGGGCTCGCCGTGCTGGCGGCATCGTGGCTGCTCCAGCGCCGCACCGACGCCCGTTAACGGTCGACATTCAGCGCCTTGAATGCCGGCAGATCCACGCGAATGAAGACTGCCGATCTGTTTCGGCGAACCGCGCTCCCACGATCCGGGAGCTTCACTCCCTCCACCAGTCATAGCGAAGCGATCCACGGCGTCGTGCGGAACGCTGGATCGCTTCGCTAGGTTCGCAATGGGCGCCGAGTCCGGCGAAACGCCGGTCGGCCCCAGGTCGCTACATCACGATTCCGGGTTTCGCTTCGGCGAGCGCCGCCAGCACCATGCGCTCCCAAACCGCGACGTCGCCCGCCGCGGCCATCGCCGGCGTGGGCGCGCGCATCGTATGCAGCACCGCGATCGCATCGTCGCGGTGATCCTTCCATTGCGCATCCACCTCGGCGCTTGCCGACTCGGTGCTGCCGTGCCCGTTGGCGCTCAGATGCTGTGCGGCGAGCACCCGCGCGATCCGTTCGACGAGCGGCGAGGTGGCGGTGTCCATGACGATCTCCTTTTCCTGTTCCGATCCAACGTGCGGCGCGTGCGGCGGCTCCGCCGGTCAGACCTTCCGGTCGAACCGGGTGAACAGCTCCTCGCTCGGGAACGCCAGCAGGCTTTCGTAGGTGCGCGGTTCGGGTTCGGTCACCCGTCGCAATTCCGGCCAGCCCCCACGGCGGATCGCCCACATCGCCTTCGCAACGTAGCCGGCCCGCGCCGGCGCGAAGGTCGGTTCGGTGATGATGTAACCCGGCAGCGCCGCGGAGATCGCCTGGAAGTCGCTCCGCGGTTGCTGATGCCCGTGATATTCGAAGGCGATGATCGGGCGATGGCGCGCGATCGTTTCGGTCAGACCACGAAAGACCGAGGCTTCCCAGCCTTCCACATCCACTTTGACGAAATCGACGCGCGGCAGATCGAGCGACGTCACATAATCGTCGGCTCTTCGAATCGGCAGCTCGATCACTTCGTTGCGGTCATCTCCGGTCCCTTCCGCGGTGTCGTCGCCGCGCAGGAACCCGCTGGCGCCCAGGTTGCCCGACACGTTCGATGCGAAGCGAAACATTCCCTCGGCGTCGCCCAATCCGACGTGGTGCAGCATCACGCGATCCTGCAACCGGTTGCGCTCCACGTTGTGCTTCAATCGCTGGAATGTGACCGGGTTTGGTTCGAAGGCATGGATCGCGGAAAGGTGCGACGCAAGATACAGCGCATGATTTCCGATGTTTGCGCCGATATCGAGTGCGATCCCTTGCGCCGGAAGAACCTTCAGGAGGAAGTCGAGATACTGTCGCTCGTAGATCCCGTGTTCGTAAATGAATGCATCGACATATTCGTGCGGATAAAGCCGGAATGTCAGCCCTTCCGGGCTGCGGTAATCGAACGGCTCGCGGGCTGCGGCCCAGCGTCGGCGCTGTCGCGGTGCTATCAGCAATCGGTGCATGGCCTTCTGCGAAGCGAGCGCCAGTCCGGTTAACGCGTTCGACATTTCCACTTTGATCCCCCCAAAGTTCGTTTAACCCAGGCTATAGTGTCCGATCTGGCCTTCGCGGGCCAGAGCAGCCGGCCACTTCGTGATTGACTCGCCTTCCGGCTGGCGTAGAGGTCGGGTGTCGATGCCGGGCAACGGGCATGGGCAGGCGCGGGAGAGCGCGGCCGGCCTTGCAGGCCATCAGCCGCCGCCGAAGGAGCAACCACCCCGGAATCTCTCAGGCAGCAGGGACCGCGCCGGCCGATCGACACTCTGGAAAGCGGCTCGCGGCCTCGGCTCGCGCGCCCACCGAAGGGGTAACTCGGGCATTCCGAGGAAAGCTCTCAGGTTCCGTGACAGAGGGGGACAGCGGATCGCGGCCGGGCATCTTGCCCGTGCGACCGGCCTCTTGCGACGGAAGACCTAGACGATGAGTGATGCCCCGGCCTCTCATGACCACGCCAGCCACGACGATGACGGTTTCGAGCCGCTCGAAATCCTGACGCTGCCGCTCGACGCGTGGCACCGCGCGAAGGGCGGCCGGATGGTCGAGTTCGCCGGCTATCACATGCCCGTCCAGTACGAAGGCATCATGGCCGAGCATCTGTGGACGCGCGAGCACGCCGGGCTGTTCGACGTCAGCCACATGGGTCAGCTGTCGATCACCGGCGAGAACGTCGCGACCGCGCTGGAGGCGCTGATGCCCGCCGCGATCCACGATGCGCCGCTGAACAAGGCGCGCTATTCGCTGCTCCTGAGCGACACCGGCGGTGTTCTGGACGACCTGATGCTGACACCACAGGCGCCCGATCGCGTCTATATGGTCGTCAACGGTGCCACCAAGTACGACGATGTGGCGCATATGGTCGAGCATCTGCCCGACGATGTGACGCTCAACTTGATGGAAGATCACGCATTGCTCGCGGTCCAGGGTCCCGAGGCGGTCGAGGCCGTCGAGCGGCTGGTGCCTGGGGTCAAGTCATTGACTTTCATGCAGGCCGGCGCCTTCGCGTGGAACGGTCATGCGCTGTGGATCAGCCGCTCCGGCTACACGGGCGAGGACGGCGTCGAGATATCCGTACCCGCCGAAGCCGCCGAGGCGTTCGCCGACGCGCTGGTCGCGCAGCCTGAAATCAAGCCCATCGGCCTCGGCGCCCGCGACTCGCTGCGCCTCGAGGCGGGCCTGCCGCTTTACGGTCACGATCTCGATCCCGACACCACTCCGGTCCAGGCCGACCTCGGCTTCGCGCTGTTCAAGCGCCGCCGCGAGGCCGCCGACTTCCCGGGCGCGGCACGCATCCTCGCCGAGCGCGAGCACGGCCCCGCCACCAAGCGCGTCGGGCTGCTGGTCGACGGACGCCAACCGGTTCGCGAGGGTGCCGATGTCGTTGACGCATCCGGTGCGGCGGTCGGGCGCGTCACAAGCGGCGGCTTCGCACCCACGGTCGGCGCGCCGATCGCGATGGCATACGTGCCGCTCGCCGCTTCAGTGCCCGGCACCGTCGTCACCCTTTCCCAGCGTGGCAAGGCGCATCGCGCCACCGTTACCGCCATGCCATTCGTTCCCCACCGGTACTTCCGAGGAGTGAAGTAAAGATGAGCCGTTATTTCACCGAGGATCATGAGTGGATCGACGTCGATGGCGACATCGGCACGGTCGGCATCAGCGAATATGCGCAGAGCCAGCTGGGCGATATCGTTTTCGTCGAAGTGCCTGATGCCGGGCGTGCACTCGGCAAGGGTGACGAGGCGGCCGTCGTAGAGAGCGTGAAGGCCGCGTCGGACGTCTATTCGCCCGCGTCGGGCAACGTGCTGGAAGGCAATCCGGCGCTGACCGACGAGCCGGCGCTGGTGAACAGCGATCCGGAAGGCGAGGGCTGGTTCTTCAAGATCACGCTGGCGGATACGTCCGAGCTCGACACGCTGATGGACGAAGCCGGCTACGCCGCCTTCGTCGCCAAGCTTTAACACCCTTTGCCGTCATGCCAGCAAATGCTGGCATCTCGTGCCGCAGGGGCGACCGCGCGATCGTCGCTCCGACGGCCTGAGGCTCCGGTTTCCGCCGGAGTGACGGTCTTTCGAAAGACCGGCATGCGTTACCTGCCCCTGACCCCCACCGACCGTCACGACATGCTGTCCGTGATCGGCGCTGCGTCCATCGACGATCTTTTCGCCGACGTTCCCGACGCCGCACGGCTCGATGGCCCGATCCACGACCTGCCGATGCACGCCAGCGAGCTGGCGGTCGAGCGCCACATGGCGGCACTCGCGCGCAAGAACACGGTGGCGGGCGAGGTGCCGTTCTTCCTCGGCGCCGGCGCATATCGGCACCACGTTCCGGCGAGCGTCGATCACCTGATCCAGCGTGGCGAGTTCCTGACCGCCTATACGCCGTACCAACCGGAGATCGCGCAGGGCACACTCCAGATGCTGTTCGAGTTCCAGACGCAAGTGGCTGCGCTGCTCGGCACAGATGTCGCGAACGCCAGCATGTACGATGGGTCGACCGCCTGCTGGGAAGCCATCGGCATGGCACGGCGGATCACGCGCCGTGGCAAGGCGATCCTGTCCGGCGGGCTGCACCCGCATTACGTTTCGGTCGCCAAGACGATGGCGAAATATACCGGCGACGCACTCGATGTCGCGGTGCCGACGCTGTCCGCCGAGACCGACCTCGGCGCGCTGATCGCGAAGATCGATGACGAAACGTCGTGCGTCGTCGTCCAGTATCCCGACATTCTCGGCCGCATCGCCGACCTCACTCCGTTGGCGGATGCCTGCCACGCGAAGAAGGTGCTGCTGATCGCGGTGGTGACCGAGCCGGTCGCGATGGGTGCGCTTCGTTCGCCGGGCGAGATGAACGCGGACATCGTCGTAGGCGAGGGGCAGTCGCTCGGCGTCGGGCTGCAATTCGGCGGCCCGTACGTCGGATTGTTCGGTTGCAAGGAGAAGTACGTCCGCCAGATGCCGGGCCGCCTATGCGGGCAGACCGTCGACGCTGACGGACGGCGCGGTTTCGTGCTGACGCTGTCCACGCGTGAGCAGCATATCCGGCGCGAGAAGGCGACCAGCAACATCTGCACGAATTCAGGGCTTTGCGCGCTGGCCTTCTCGATCCACATGACGTTGCTGGGCGAGGCCGGACTGCGACGGCTGGCGGCGCTCAACCACGCCGGTGCGTGTCGCGCGGCCGACCGGCTGGGCAAGCTGCCGGGGGTCCGGGTCGTCAACGACACGTTCTTCAACGAATTTACGCTCGATATCGGGCAGGAGGCACGTCCGATCGTTCGCGCGCTGGCAGACCACGGTGTGCTGGCGGGCGTATCGCTCGGGCGACTGTATCCGGGCGAGGACGCGCTCGCCAACGGACTGATCGTCGCAGTCACTGAAACCACCACCGACGCGGATATCGAGGCGCTCGCCACGGCGCTTCAGGAGGCACTGGCATGAGCAGCATCAACGCAAGCGGTTGGAAGCCCACGTCGCCGGCCGGCGGCGGCAACGCCGCGCCGACCTTCACCGGCAACAAGGCGTTGATGCTGGAAGAGGCGCTGATCTTCGAGATAGGCTCAACCGAGACGACCGGCGTCGATTTTGCCGACGGCGACGTCGCGGGTTCGCGGCTCGGCGATCTGACCCGCACGGCGCCGATCGGGCTGCCCGGGCTGTCGGAGCAGGAGACGGTGCGCCATTACACGCGGTTAAGCCGCCAGAATTACGCGATCGATCTCGGGCTCTTCCCGCTCGGCTCGTGCACAATGAAGCACAACCCGCGCCTGAACGAGAAGGTCGCGCGGATGCCCGGGTTCGCCGACGTCCACCCGCTCCAGCCGGTCGATACCGTGCAGGGCGCCTTGGCGGTGATCAACGAACTGGCGACGTGGCTTATCAAGCTGACCGGCATGTACGGCGTCGCGATGTCGCCGAAGGCCGGCGCACACGGCGAATTATGTGGCATGCTCGCCATCAAGGCGGCGCTGGAGAAGCGTGGAGAGGGCCATCGCAAGGTCGTGCTGGTGCCGGAGAGCGCGCACGGCACCAACCCGGCGACCGCGGCCTTCGCAGGCTTTACAGTCGAGGACATCCCCGCCGCGGCCGACGGCCGCATCGATACGGCGGCGCTGGAAGCGCGGCTGGGACCCGACGTCGCGGCGGTGATGATCACCAATCCGAACACGTGCGGGCTTTTCGAGCGCGACCTGAAGCGCATTTCCGACGCGGTCCACGCGGTTGGCGGTTACGTTTATTGCGACGGCGCGAACTTCAATGCGATCGTCGGACGCGTTCGGCCGGGCGATCTCGGCGTCGATGCGATGCACATCAACCTGCACAAGACCTTCTCGACCCCGCACGGCGGCGGCGGGCCGGGCTCGGGACCGGTGGTGCTGTCGGAGGCGCTTGCGCCGTTCGGCCCGCTGCCGTTCACTGCTCGGATGGCGGACGGCCACATCCAGCTGATCGAGGAAGAAACCGCAGGCGACGACCACCCCGACACCTTCGGTCGCATGACCGCGTTCCACGGGCAGATGGGCATGTTCACCCGCGCCTTGACCTATATCCTCAGCCACGGGGCCGACGGGCTGCGCCAAGTCGCCGAGGATGCGGTGCTCAACGCCAATTACGTGCTGCGCTCGCTCGAAGACGTGCTCGACGCGCCGTTCGCGGGCGCGGGGCCGTGCATGCACGAGGCGATCTTCTCGGATAAGGGCTTCGCGGCGGGATTCTCGACGATCGATGCGGCCAAGGCGCTGATCGACGAGGGCTTCCACCCGATGACCATGTACTTTCCGCTGGTGGTGCACGGCGCGATGCTGGTCGAACCGACCGAGACCGAAAGCCGCGCCGCGCTCGACCAGTTCATCGGTGCGCTGCGGTCGGTGGCGGAGCGTGCGAAGGCCGGTGACCCGTCGCTCAAGACGGCCCCGCACTTTGCGCCGCGTGCGCGCCTTGACGAGACGCTGGCAGCGCGCAAACCGGTGCTGACCTGGAAGCCGCCGGTGCCGCACGCCGAGGCGGCAGAGTAACCCAAGAAACTGTCAGGGCGGGCGCAGGTTTTCCTGCGCTCGCCGCGACTGGCCTCAATCCTCCGGGGCAGCCGTGACGGTCTGCTGCTTGCCCAGCCGCTGCTCGCGCCATACGATGAACAGGCCGCTTGCGATGATGACCGGCGCGCCCACCCAGGTCATCGTGCTTGGCAGCACGCCGAACAGCAGCCAGCCGTACACGGTCGCCCATAGCAGGCCGGAATAATCCATCGGCACCACGCTCGATACCGGCGCCAGCTTCGCCGCGCCGGTCAGCGCGAGTTGTCCGCACCCGCCGACGACGCCGATCGCCGCCAGATTCACCCATGTCGTCCAGTCGTGCGACTTGAGGTGAAACGCATAGGGCACCGCGATCAGCGGCAGCGTCAGTACCGAGAACCAGAACACCGTCGTTCCCGATGGTTCGTCGCGCAACTGCCGCAGCAGGATCGCCACCAGCGCAACGAACAGCGCCGCCAGCAACCCGACGATCGCGCCGAGCAGCGGCACATGCTCGCCGTCACCCGGCCGGGCGACGATCAGCACCCCAACGAACCCGACCAGCACCGCGCCCCAGCGTTGCAGCCCGGTACGCTCTCCCAGCACCAGCGCACCCAGAACCGTGGCGAAGATCGGCACCGTGAACTGGAACGTCGTCGCCTCGGCGAGCGGCAGCAGCAGTACCGCGCCGAACGTGAATACCATGCCGACCACACCGACCAGCGAGCGCGCCAGATGCCCCTTGATCCGCGTCGTCCGCAGCGATCCCAGCCCGCGCGTTCCGGCCACGAATGCCAGGACCACCGGCAGCGCGCACGCCTGTCGCCAGAACATCGTCTCCGGCAGCGATGCACCGCGCGACTCCGCCAGCTTTACCAATGCCGACATCGTCGACAGGAAGAAAATCGCCACCAGACGCAGGGCGATACCCTTGAGAACGCGATCACCCGACATGCCGTCGTCCCTAACCGCCGCACCCGGACGTGGGAACCCCGCGTGTTGCGGCTTGGCGAGCGGCCCTTTTTGCCGCTATCGCCGCGGCCATGAAGCATGCTCTCCCCGTCACCCGCGAGGCCGATTTCGCCGCCTGGTATCAATCCGTCATCGCCGAGGCCGACATGGCCGAGGAATCCGGCGTACGCGGCTGCATGGTCATCCGTCCGTGGGGCTATGGCATCTGGGAACGTTTCCAGCGACTTCTCGATGACCGTATCAAGGCGACCGGGCACGAGAATTGCTATTTCCCGGTCTTCATTCCGCTCTCCTATTTCGAGCAGGAAGCGAGCCATGTGGAGGGCTTCGCCAAAGAGATGGCGGTCGTCACGCACCACCGGCTGATCTCGGACGGGAAGGGCGGGCTGGTACCCGATCCCGCCGCAAAGCTGGAAGAGCCGTTGGTGGTGCGACCGACCAGTGAAACCGTGATCGGTCATGCATTTGCGCGTTGGGTGCAATCGTGGCGCGATCTGCCGGTGCTGATCAACCAATGGGCGAACGTCGTGCGGTGGGAGATGCGGACGCGGATGTTCCTGCGTACCGCCGAATTCCTTTGGCAGGAGGGCCACACCGCGCACGCCACGGCGCAGGAAGCACGCGAAGAAACGCTGAAAATGCTCGACGTGTACCGCGACTTCGCGGAAAATTGCGTGGCGGTGCCGGTTATCGCCGGCGAAAAACCCGAAAACGAACGCTTCCCCGGCGCGGTCGGCACCTGGTCGATCGAAGCGATGATGCAGGACGGAAAGGCGCTGCAGGCGGGCACGTCGCACTTCCTCGGCACCAATTTCGCGCAGGCGCAGAACATCCGCTTCCAGAATGCCGAGGGGCAGCTGGAACATGCGAACACGACCAGCTGGGGCGTGTCGACGCGGATGATCGGCGCGCTCATCATGGTGCACGGCGACGACGACGGGCTGCGCGTGCCGCCGCGGGTCGCGCCGTGGCAGGTGGTGATCGTGCCGATGCTCCGCGACGCGCCGGAGGACGAAGCGCTGGTCGCTTATTGCCGCGAGTTGCAGGCGGCGCTGGCGGCACAGAGCGCGTTCGGCGAGCCGGTGCGCGCGCTCCTCGACCTGAAGCCGGTCAAGTCGACCACCAAGCGCTGGGGCTGGGTGAAGAAGGGCGCGCCGCTCGTGATCGAGGTCGGCGGGCGCGACATGGCGGCCGGCAACGTCTCGGTAATCCGCCGCGACCGCCTCTATCGCGAAGATGGCAAGCTCGACAGCGCGAGTGCGGCGCGCGACGGGTTCGCCGCGGGCGCTCCGGCGTTGCTGGCAGAGATCCAGCAGGCGCTGTTCGATCAGGCGAAGGCCCGGCTCGATGCGAACATCACGCCTGTCGGTGACTGGGCGGCAGTCGAGATGCATTTCGCCGACGGCGCCAAGAATCCCGGCTGGCTGGAAGTGCAATGGTCGCGCCCGACCGGCGCGCGGCTGGACGCAGTGGTGGAGCGGCTGAAGGCGCTGAAGCTGACGCTGCGCAACGCACCGATGGGGCAGGCGGCCGCGCACGGCACGTGCGTCTTTACCGGCGATGCAGCGGTGGAGCGCGTGCTGGTCGGGCGCGCCTACTAAGGGCTTCGTCACCTCGCAGCGACACAGGGCAGGGTAGCGGGCGGAGCCCTGGATTGCTTCGCTGCGCCCGCAACGACGATCCGGGAGCGGGGTGCCCAGCCGGGCATTCGTTGTGGCCTGGACTCCGGGGTCGCTGCAGGAAGGTCGCGCTGGGAGCGCGGAGCTCAGGACCGGGCACGGCGACACGAACTTCAATCGGCAGCGGCACGACGTGGTCGGACTTTGAGCCAGCCAGACTCCCGGGATCGCTCGCCGGCCCCGGCACCATGGCCGGGGCGGCGGGCATCGATCAGAAGCGCGTCCGCAAGGTCAGGCCATAGGTCCGCGGCTCGGCGAGAAACGCCGCGAACAGCTGGTTGCCGACGCCGCCGAACGCCTGCACCTGCTGCTGGCTGCCTGCGCCCTGGAACGGCGCATTGAAGGCGACCTGCTCGTAGTCGGTGTTGAGCAGGTTCTGCGCCCACACCTCCACCGCCCAGCGATCCTGGTTGCCACGCAGGCCGATACGCGCGTTGATCAGCGTGAAGCCGTCCTGCTCCTTCTCGATGAACAGGTCCGAGCCGGTGTTGTAGTCCGAGGTGGTGCGCTGATCGATGTAGAACAGCGCCGACATCCCCGAACTGCCGATCGGCGGCGACCAGCTGACCGAGGTTGTGATGACGTTGCGCGGGGCGTTCGACATCTGCGATCCCGACAGCAGGAACAGTGCCGGATCGAGCGCCGCGCCCGCGTCCGATCCGACGAGGTTGCGGCGGTACTTCGTATCGGCGAACGTGTAGCCGAGATTGAAGGCGAGGTGCTCGACCGGGTAGATGCCCGCTTCCGCCTCGACGCCCTGGCTGACCACGCCGTATTTCACGTCGCCGCTGCAGGCGCCGGTCGCCAGCGAATTGTCGCGGTCGCCGCCGTTCAGCCCGGACGAGCACGAGCCGATATTCTCGACGACGTAGTTGGTGCCGTTGAAGGTGTTGAGCTGGAAATTCTTGAACTCCGAACGGAAGCCGGCGAGGTTGAAGGTGAACTTGCGGCCGGAATATTTGACGCCGACCTCGTAGGCGTTGACGGTCTCCGGATCGAAACGCAGCCGCCCGGCATCGATGTTCGCGATCGTGGCGGACGTGTACGCGTCGCCGAGGTCGGAACGGTCGAGATTATACCCGCCCGCCTTGTAGCCGCGCGAGTAGCTGGCGTAGGTCATGATGCGGTCGCTGGGTTTCCAGCTCAGCACGGCAGTGCCGGTCAGCTGGTTCTCACGCAGCTTGTCGCTGATCGTCCGGCCGTTGAGCGCAGCCGACGAGTTGCCGGTGCAGGCCAGCGTCGCGATCCCGCGCGTCAGCGCGGCAAGTTGCGCATTGTTGAACAGGTTGCCGCCCGGCCCGGCACCCAGCAACGCCTGCACCTGCGGACAGACGGTGTTGTTGTTGCCGAACGTCGCGTCGAAATCCTTTTGCTCGCGCGTCCAGCGCAGACCGGCGGTCAACGACAGCGTGTCGGTGAGCCGCAGGATGTTGTGCGTGAAGACCGCGAAGCTCTTGCTGTGCTGGTTGTAGACGTCGCGGGTGGTGCCGAGGTCGTTGAGCGTCGACAGCAGCCGGATGCTGCCGAGCACGATCGGAGTCGCGGCCCCGAACGCCGCTGTCGTTCCCGGCACCTGACCTTGCAGGATCGCGGACCCGGCCGCACTCAGGCAGCCGGGGTTGGCGGGATTGCGCAAGGCGGCATTGGGGTTGATCGTGGCGACGATCCGACATGCCGCGAACGCCCCGTAATCACGACCGAACTTGAGATTATCGACGACCTGCAGATTCTCGTTGCTGAAGAATCCGCCCACCAGCCAGTTCAGCCGATCCCCGAACGCCTCGCCGTTCAGACGCAGTTCCTGCGTGAAGGTGTGGAACTGCCGATAGTTGTTGCCGTCGTTCGGACGGTAGCCGATGTCGAGCACGTTGGCGTCGATATCGTTGGCGCCGTCCGACTTGTACTCGCGATAGGCGGTGATCGAGGTGAGCGCCGCACTGCCGAAGTTCCAGTCGATTTGCCCGGAGCCGCCGTAGTCCTTCGTCACGTTGGAATAGGCGCGGCCGGGCGTGAAGGCGATGCGGCGGCTGAACGGATCGCCGCCCGAGGGAAAGACGCTGCCAGCCGGATAGCCGCGTAGCGCGCCGATCTGGTTCATGACGCTGACGATGCGATTGCCGGCCGGGTTGATCGCGTAATCGCCCGGGGCCCCCGGTGTCGGATCGGTCTTCTCGCGCGTGTCGACATAAACCGCGCCGCAGCATTTCTCGTTGCGCCAGGTGTAATCGCCGATCAGCCGCAGCGAGAAGTCGGGCGATGGCTCCAGCAGCAACTGCCCGCGCACGAACCAGCGGTTGCGGTCGTTATAGTCGGTGTCGTTGACGACGTCCTGGTAGAAGCCGTCGCGCTTCGACGCGACGCCGTCGATGCGGAACGCCAGCAGATCCTTTACCAGCGGGCCGGTCACCGCGCCCGCGACGCGGTAGAAATCGTAATTGCCGTACGATCCTTCCGCATAGCCGCCGAAATCGAACGACGGCGCCTTTGTGTAGATGTTGAGCGCACCTGCCGAGGAATTGCGCCCCGACAGCGTGCCCTGCGGGCCACGCAGCACCTCGACCCGGTCGATTTCGCCGAGGTCGTTCAGCCCGGAGCCGGTGCGGCTGCGGTAGACGCCGTCGATGAACACCGTCACCGAGCTTTCGAGGCCGGGATTGTCGCCGACCGTGCCGATGCCGCGGACGCGCGCCGAGGCGTTCGCCTCCGAGCCCGTCGACGACACGTTGAGGGAGGGTGCAAGCTGGGTCAGCTGGCGGATGTCGGTGGCGCCGGAATTCTGAAGCGACGCCTGACTGACGGCGGTGATCGAGATCGGCACGTCGGCGAGGCGTTCCGCACGGCGGGTGGCGGTGACGACGATGTCGCCGGCGTTCATCATCCCGGTATCGCCGGACTGTGCGTTGGCGGTGTCACCTTGCCCGGCGACCGCGGCGTTGGTGGTGACGGGACTGGTCTGGTCCTGCGCCAGCGCAGGCATAGCGAGCACCGCAGCGACGGTGGACAGAAGGGTGGCGGTCAGACGCATGGCGCTATCTCTCTCCCAATGTATCCGAACTCTTTGAAGGTTCGGTATTGGGAGAGGGTAACGCGAATAGCCTTGCCGTCCATAGGCTTTCGCAAGGCGTGCCGCATTTTTCGAAGATTGTGTTGGCCGAATACAACGCCGCCGCGCGGGTGAGGCGCGGCGGACGTTACGGCATGGGGCCGTTTGCGGGACGGGTCGGCGCTTACTTGGGCGCGAGCACCATCAACATCTGGCGGCCTTCCATGCGCGGATAGGCCTCCACCTTGGCGATGTCCTGCACCTGCTCCGCGACTCGCTGGAGCACCGCCATGCCAAGCTGGCCGTGGCTGAGCTCGCGTCCGCGGAAGCGCATCGTGACCTTCACCTTGTCGCCCTCCTCGATGAACTCGGCGACCTTCTTCATCTTGGTGTCGTAATCGTGGTCGTCGATGTTCGGACGCATCTTGATCTCCTTGATCTCCTGCGTCTTCTGCGACTTCCGGGCGAGGTTCGCCTTCTTTTGCGCCTCGTACTTGAATTTGCCGACGTCGAGGAACTTGGCGACGGGCGGATCGGCGTTGGGGGACACTTCGACGAGGTCCAGCCCGAGTTCGCGCGCCTGCTCCATCGCCTCACGCGTGTACATCACGCCAAGGTTCTCGCCCTCGTGATCGATCACGCGGACCTTCTGGCTCTGGATCCACTCGTTGAAGCGGGGGCCGTTCATCGGCGGCGCCTGATTGGGTCGGCGCATCATGGGAGGACGTATGGGTAAGGCTCCTTTATCGGTCGTCTTTCACATAGGGCATCGGGGGACGTTTTGGAAGATGCCGCGCTAGCGCTTCGGTCCCGATCGTGCCGGTGCGTCGAGGATGCTGCGCTGCGCGGCAGTGCGGTTGTCGATCTCGGCACGCTCGTCTTCGCTCAGCCGGCCATCGCCGGCGTAGCGTTCGGCGAGTTCGCCGGTCTTCGCATCCTCCGCCTGCGCCCGCCGTGCATCGCGACGCGAAAGCCGGTCGGCGGCGCGCTCGCGGTCGATGCGCGTGCGATTGTCGCGCAGATCGGTGCCGATGCCGCCGTTGATCCCGGTCTGCGCGGCGGCGGGAAGGGCCGTCAGCAGCGCCGTCGCCGCGAGGAAGTGTCGCATCGTTCCGCTCCCATGATCTGCCGTGCTTCTACGATCGCGGGTCGGCGACGTCGAGCCGCCATCCCTCTCCCCGCCGGGGAGAGGGCGGCACGTCGCGATCAGCGCAGGTCCGGCGCACGCGCCTCGTCGCGCAGCATCGCCACTACCTCGTCCAGCGTCAGGAACGTCTGCGCCTGGCTCCCGAGCCGGCGAAGGGCGACCTTGCCCTCCTCGGCCTCACGCTTGCCGACCACCAGCAGGTTCGGGACCTTCGCCACCGAATGTTCGCGCACCTTGTAGTTGATCTTCTCGTTGCGCAGGTCGGTCTCGACGCGGATGCCGGCCTTGCGCAGCGTGTCGGCGACGTGGTGCGCGTAATCGTCGGCGTCCGACACGATCGTCGCCACCACCGCCTGCACCGGGCTAAGCCACAGCGGGAAACGCCCGGCGTGATGCTCGATCAGGATGCCGATAAAGCGTTCGAACGTCCCGAGGATCGCGCGGTGCAGCATCACCGGGCGGTGGCGGTTGCCGTCCTCGCCGACATAGCTCGCATCGAGCCGGTCGGGCAGCACGCGGTCGGACTGGATCGTCCCGACCTGCCACGTCCGCCCGATCGCGTCGGTCAGGTGGAATTCCAGCTTCGGCGCGTAGAAGGCCCCTTCGCCGGGCAATTCTTCGAACTTGGCCTTGATCTCCTCCGGCAGGTTGGACGCCTGCACCGCGTCACGCAATTCCTGCTCGGACTTGTCCCACATCTCGTCCGATCCGAAGCGCGCGTCGGGGCGCAGCGCCAGCTTCACCGCGTAATCGGTAAAGCCGAGATCCTCGTAGACGGAATGCAACAGCTCGCAGAACTTGCGGACCTCCTCGACCAGCTGGTCCTCGCGCACGAAGATATGGGCGTCGTCCTGCGTGAACTGCCGCACACGCATGATGCCATGCAGCGCGCCGTGCGGCTCGTTGCGGTGGCAGCAGCCGAACTCGGCCATGCGGATCGGCAGGTCGCGGTAGCTCTTGATCCCCTGTTTGAAGATCAGGACGTGCGCCGGGCAGTTCATCGGCTTCAACGCCATCATGTCGGCATCGGCGGAGATGACCGCGCCCTCGTCCTCGGTATTCGGGATCTCGTCGGGCACCACGAACATGTTCTCGCGATACTTGCCCCAATGGCCGGACTGTTCCCATTGCCGCGCGTCCATCAGCTGCGGGGTCTTCACCTCGGCATAATCGGCGGCGTCGAGGCGGCGACGCATGTACGCTTCCATCTGCCGCCAGAGGATATAGCCCTTGGGGTGCCAGAACACGGAGCCCTGCGCCTCCGACTGGAGGTGGAACAGGTCCATCTCCGCGCCGATCTTGCGGTGATCGCGCTTGGCGGCTTCCTCCAGCATCGTGAGGTGCGCGTCGAGTTGCTTCTTGCTGAGCCAGCCGGTGCCGTAGACGCGGCTGAGCATCGCGTTCTTCTGGTCGCCGCGCCAATAGGCACCCGACACGCGCGTCAGCTTGAACGCCTGAGGATCCAGGCGTCCGGTCGAGGGCATATGCGGGCCGCGGCACATGTCGAGCCATTGGCCCTGACGATAGATGGTCAGCTCCTCGCCGCCGGGCAGCTCGGCAGCCCATTCGGCCTTGAACGTCTCGCCCTGCTTCTGCCACGTCGCGATCAGTTGATCGCGCGACCAGACCTCGCGCGTGAACGGCTCGTTCCGTGCGATGATGCGCCGCATCTCGGCCTCGATCGCGGGCAGGTCCTCATCCGTGAACGGCCGGTCCTTCGGCGCGAAGTCGTAGTAGAAGCCATCGTCGGTGGCCGGGCCGAACGTGATCTGCGTGCCGGGGAACAGATGCTGCACCGCCTCCGCCATGACGTGCGCGAAGTCGTGCCGCGCCAGTTCCAGCGCGTCCGCCTCGTCCTTCTGCGTCACCAGCGCCAGCCGCGCGTCGTTCGTCAGCGGCCGCGACAGGTCGCGCAGCTCGCCATCGACGCGCGCCGCGATCGCCGCCTTGGCCAGCCCCGGGCCGATCGCCGCGGCGATGTCGGCGGGGGTGGTGCCGGACGCGACCTCGCGGACCGAACCGTCGGGCAGCGTGATCGAGAGCATTTCCATCGAAGGGTCTTCCTGCGCAAAGTCGATCCCGCGGCCTAGCGGCGACGGCGTCGGACGAAAAGAGTGGCGTGGGGCATATCGGGTCGAAAGTCGCCGCTGGCCTTCCCACCCGCTCCGGGCGGGCGGCGGCGCGCGTCAGACGACGGCGCTGACGACGGCCCCCGGACGCAGCCGGCTGGTGGTGGTAATGAGCGTCGCCATGGTGCCAGCGATATAACGTGCGCCGCGCCGCGGCGCCAGCCATTCTCCCCCAGGCCTGCGCTTCCTATATCGACTTCATGCCCGCCGACGTCGTGTCCAACCCGCAATTCTACATCCTGCTCGGGGCGCTGTTCCTGGCGGCGATGGCAGCGCGGCGGATCCCGGTGTTGCGGACGGTCGTCAGCATCGCCTTGTGGGTTGGCGCCGGGCTGCTGCTGTATACCGCAATCGCCGAGCGTGGCCGTTTCGACCCATGGCTGGGCCGTGCCGCTACCGCGCTGGATATGGACGACCAGAAGGTCGCGGGGGAGGAAACGCGCGTCCGCATGAGCCGTGACGGCCATTTCTATGTCCGCGCAATGATCGGCGGGGTAGAGCGCCGACTGCTGGTCGACAGCGGGGCGACGATTACCGCGCTGTCCCCGACGACCGCGTCGGCGGCCGGAGTGGAGATGAAGCCTGCGGTGTTCCCGGTCCTGCTCAAGACCGCGAACGGCACGATCCGCGCCGACACCGGCGAAGTCGCGGAACTCCGCTTCGGCAACGTGGTCGCACGCGACCTTGCCGTCGTGGTCTCACCCGCGTTCGGCGACGTCGACGTGCTGGGCATGAACTTTCTCTCGCGCCTGAAGAGCTGGCGCGTCGAAGGCCGTACGCTCATCCTGACGCCGCATCATCCGCAGGACGCCAAGGCCTAGCCTAGTCTCCGGCGCTATCGTGCCGCGGCGGACGCAAGCGAGGCAGCCGGCAACGTTACTGCCCGCCGGCGTACAGTCCGATCGAGCCGAACAGCGTCACCAGCCCCGCGCGCTCGGCGGCCGTGAGTTCCGGGCGCCAAACTTCGAACAACAACACCACGCGCGGTTCGTCGCTGTCGTTCCATGCTTCGTGTTCGATCGAATCATCGAAGATCATCAATTCGCCGGCACGAACCGAGCGCACCTCGTTGCCGACGCGCAACCGGCAACCGTCGGGTACGATCAGCGGCAGATGGACGATCAGCCGGGTGTTCAGCATGCCGTTATGCGCAGGGATGTGCGTATGCGGTCGCAGGACCGAGAACAGCGCCATCGGCGATCGGCCGGGAATGTGCGGCAACGGAGCCGCGGATAGCGCTGCCAGCGTTTCCGGGCAGCGCGGCGCGTTCAGCGCGTGCGGCGTGCCATTCTCGATCAGGTGAAAGGCGCTCCACCGCGCGTCGTTCAACAGCGCATGGCCGCGATTGGCACGGTCGGCGGCTGCTTGCACGTACGGCGCCGATCCTGTGCCTCCGGCGATGAGCGCGTCCAGCTCGGCACGGATCGCCGGTGCAGCGGCCGCTAGCGCTGGTGCCCACTCGAATTCCACCGGATCGAAAAATTGCCGATGCGGAAGGCCGGGGAAGAAGAAGCTGGTCGGTTGTTGCAGGAACAATTGCTTCTCGCCGGTGACCAGTGCGACCGCTTCATCGAAACGCTCCCCGGCAGCGGCATCGGCGACGCATGCGCGCAGGTGCGAGGTGAAGCGACCGGCCGCCGCCTGCAGTTTCGCCTGCGCTGCGGCAAGCGGCGGCTGGCCTCGCGCCGCCTCGGACGCGCCGGACAGCGCCAGCGCGTAGAACGAGCAGGCGGCGCGATCATCCTCGGCATGGTCGCCGCGCAACACCAGCGCCGCGACGTTGCGCGGATCGGCAGCCAGCACCTGGTCCAGCGCCGCACGTACGCTGCCCTCGTCCGCGCCTGTCGCGATGCGCGCATGTGCCAGCAACAGCCATAGCGACGGTGCGGCGGCGCCAGCCTGTGCCACTTCCTCGAACGCCGCGCGGGCCGCGACCGCGTCGCCGCGCTGCCACGCCGCCCAGCCCGCTTGCGCGCGTGCTTCCTGTTCCTGCCTGTCCGCCATGCGCGCATAGTAGGTGTTGGCGATGCAACTGCAACCGCCCGTCGTCTTGCGCGGCCAGCCCTGGCCGCGTCGGCATGCAACGACCGTAGGCGCCGGCTGCTGCCGCGAAATTTACCTCTTGGCCGACTATTTTACCGCAGGTGGAAGGAACGGGCCTCCGGTTCGAGGAGAGGTGATGGGGTTGGGAGGGCCGGGTTACCGAATGAGGCGTGTCGCTGTACCGATCTACGGCCGTTCGGAATTTAGCCGCCGTGCCTTTAAGCGCCCTCGTTGGGGGCGTGGGGAGGCAATCCGTAATGTTCCGCAGACGGCCGGATTGCTCCGCCATGCTCGCGATGGCGGGTAGAAGGAGCGAAGCTGATCGATTGTGGGAGTGGGTTTCGCCCGAACAGCTGAATAATCTTCACTCGCGATTAGTCCGGCACCCGCGAAGCGATGGATGTCGATCCCGCCCACGTGTCGGCCTGTTCCCGAAGATCACGCCACCCCGAACGGCACCACGCGATTCGCCTGCGTATGTCCGATCTCGGCGCGCCCGAGGTAGGGTACGCCCAGATCGCCGCACCAGCGGGTCATCATCGCGTCCAGCGGCTCGCCCCAGTCGGGCTCGTTGTCCTTCACCGCCGTCACTGCACCCAGCCGCACGCCGGCGATGCTGCGTAGCTGCGTCGCGTTGCCTAGCGTGAACAGCATCCGGTCGATCGCGTACATCGCCTCCGACACTTCCTCGACGATCAGGACATGGTCGGCGAGGTCGGGGAGGTACGGGGTCCCGACCAGCGCGGCGAGGATCGACAGGTTGAACGCCGCCGCCGGTCGCCCGTCGAGCCCCGGCTCCAGCGCGCCACGATCGCCGCGCGCCAGCCATCCCAGCGCGCGCGCCACCGTCGCGTCGCCACGCTGGCGGCGGATGTCGCTCGCCATCGGGCCGTGCACCGGCCGTCCGATCCGCCGTGCGTACAGCGCGCCCAGCAGGAACCCGACGTCCGAATAGCCCAGATAGGTTTTCGTCCGCGCCGCTGCGCCCAGTTGCGGCATGATCGTCGCCAGCAGCCGGTTCGATCCATATCCGCCGCGCAGGAACCAGATCGCGTCGAACGCCGGATCGTTGGCATATTCGAGGAACGCCGCCGCGCGTACCGCATCCGACCCGGCGAAATGCCCGTCCTGGGCATAGCATTGCGGGTGGAAGACCAGATCGATCTCGGGATAGGCGACTGCTGCGAAGGCGGACACCGGCGCGATCACGTCCGGGTTGGCGACGCTGCTCGCCGCCAGCACGCCGATCCGCATCACACCGCTTCCCACTGCAACGCCTCCCGCTTGCCACTGCCCGGCAAAGCGCCGATAGCGCGTCGCCATGCATGACGGCAACGTGTCGGGCCAGCGCTTCTTTCTGGTCGGTATCGGCGGATCGGGAATGATGCCGCTGGCGATGATCCTCCGTGGACGCGGCGCGTCCGTGTCCGGCAGCGACCGCGGGCTCGACCAGGGCCGCGTCCCTGCGAAGTTCGACGGCCTGCGCGCGCTCGGCGTCGAGCTGTTCGCACAGGACGGCAGCGGGGTGACCTCGCCCGACCAGATCGTCGTCGCTTCCGCCGCGGTCGAGGAGCAGGTCGCCGACATGGTCGCGGCGACGGCGCTGGGTTGCCGAAGGATGTCGCGCGCCGAGCTCAACGCGACGCTGTTCAACGCCGCCGTGCAGCCGATCGGCATCGCGGGCACCAGCGGCAAGTCGACCGTCACCGGCATGATCGCGACGATCCTGCATGCCGCCGGGCGCGACCCGACGGTGATGAACGGTGCGGTGATGAAGGATTTCGCCAGCGTCGACCGCCCGTTCGCCAGCGCATTGGTCGGGCAGGGTGCGCCGTACGTCAGCGAGGTGGACGAGAGCGACGGCTCGATCGCGCTGTACCGCCCGCAAATCGCGGTGCTCAACAACGTCAGCCTCGACCACAAATCGCTCGACGAACTCAACCGGCTGTTCGGCGACTTCATCGGCCATGCGCGGCGCGCAGTCGTCAACGCCGATAATATGGACGCCGCGCGGCTCGCGATGGCGCTGCCGCCCGGCCGCGTGACGCGCTTCTCGATGCGCGACGACAGCGCGGAGCTGTTCGCGACCGACCTGACGCCCGCGCCGTTCGCGATCCGCTTTACGCTGGTTCATGACGGTGGGCGCAGCGCGGTCGCGCTCCAGGTGCCGGGGCGCCACAACGTCGCCAACGCGCTCGCCGCGATCGGCGCTACGCTCGCCGCCGGTCTCCCGCTTGCGCAGGCGATCAGCGGAGTCGAGCGCTTTACCGGGCTGCGTCGCCGCTTCGACCTGGTCGGCGCGGCGAACGACGTGGCGGTGATCGACGACTTCGGGCACAACCCCGACAAGATCGCCGCGACGCTCGACACGCTCCACGCCTTTCCCGGCCGCGTGATCGCGCTGTTCCAGCCGCATGGCTATGGTCCGCTCAAGGTGATGCGCGCCGAACTGGCGGCGATGTTCGCCAGCCACCTCGGCGCGGACGACCTGCTGGTCCTGCCCGATCCCGTCTATCAGGGCGGCACCGTCACCCGCGAGGTGACCAGCGCCGACATCGTCCGCGACGTGCAGCTCGCCGGACGTGACGCGACCCACATCCCGGACCGCACCGCCGCCGCTGCGCATTGCGTGGCACAAGCGGCGCCGGGCGATCGCATCGTGGTGATGGGCGCGCGCGACGACACGCTCTCGCTGCTCGCGGCGGAGATGGTGCGCATGCTCGATGTAAAGCTCGCTTGACGTAAAGCTTGCTTGACCCGTAAAGCTCCCTTTACGTTCTTGAGGGAGAGTCGTGGTGCATATCCAGCCTGAGATCAGACGCTACAGCTATCGACTGGCGGCAACGATGGCGCTCTACGTCGTGATCCTCATCGCGGTGAACCTCTGGTTTCGCCGGGCGCCGCCGCATGGACTGCTCGCCTATGTCGCGGCGGTTCTGCCGGCGTTCCCGATCGCCGGCATATTCGTCGTCATCGGTCGGCTGATCGTCGAACTGCGCGACGAATACATCCGGATGCAGTTCGTCCGCCACTTGCTGGTCGCGACCGCGATCACGCTGTCGCTCACCACGGCGTGGGGATTTCTGGAAGGCTTCGGTCTGGCGCCGCATGTCGCCGGTTATTACGCGGCGACGATCTGGTTCTCGACTTTCGGCATCATCGCTTGGGTCGCTGCCATCGCGGCGTGGCGTTCCTGCCGCGCGGCACGATGACCAATCACCTGCGCGCGTTGCGTGCCGAGCGCGGATGGAGCCAGCAGGAACTCGCAACGCGCCTGGATGTCAGCCGCCAAAGCGTGATCGCGATCGAGACCGGCCGCTACGATCCCTCGCTCCCGCTCGCCTTCCGTATCGCCGAGACCTTCGAGCTACGCATCGAGGAAGTGTTCGTCAGCCCGTCCGCGGCCTGACGCGCTTTCCTGTCTGGCTGCGGCCCCCTATGTTCGCGGCATGAGCATCGTCACATCGCAGCCGCCGCGTCCACGCCTCGCCTATCACGACACGCCCGGGCGCGGGCCGACGATTATCTTCCTGCCCGGCTATGCCTCCGACATGACCGGCAGCAAGGTCGTCGCGCTGGAGGCCTGGGCAAAGGCGCAGGGCCGCGCCTTCCTGCGCTTCGACTATGCCGGCTGCGGCGCGTCGGAGGGCAAATTCGAGGAGCAGGCGCTGGCCGACTGGCGCGACGATGCGCTGGCGATGATCGACCATGTCGAGGGGCCGGTCGTGCTGGTCGGCTCCTCGATGGGGGGCTGGATCGCGCTGCTTGCGGCGCTTGCCCGGCCGGAGCGGGTTGCGGCGCTGGTCGGCGTGGCGCCGGCGCCGGATTTCACCGACTGGGGCTTCTCGCAGGACGAGAAGATGTATCTGCTCCAGCACGGTCGCCTCGAGCGCCCCAATCCTTATGGCCCGGAGCCGACCGTCTATACCCGTCGCTTCTGGCAATCGGGCGAGGCGAACCGGCTGATGGGCGGGACGATCGCCTTCGACGGGCCGGTGCGGCTGCTGCAGGGACAGCTCGATCCGGACGTGCCGTGGCATCGGACGTGCCGGCTGGCCGAACTGATCCGCTCCCCGCACGTTCAGACGTGGTTGGTCAAGGACGGCGACCACCGGCTCTCCCGCGAGGACGATATCGCGCTGCTGATCCGTGCCGTCGAAGACGTGGTGCCCTGATACGGGAGTGAGATGTTGAAGTACCTGCATACGATGATCCGGGTAAGCGACCCCGAGAAGACGATCGCCTTCTTCGAGGTGCTGGGCCTGAAGGAAGTGCGACGGATGGAGAACGAGAAGGGGCGCTTCACGCTGATCTTCCTCGCAACCCCCGACGACATGAACGCCCCCGGCGAGCGCGCCGAGGCGGAAGTCGAGCTGACCTACAATTGGGACGCGGAGGAATATGCGGGTGGCCGCAACTTCGGCCATCTCGCCTACCGCGTCGAGAATATCTACGAGACGTGCCAGCGGATGCTCGACCACGGCTATGTCGTCCATCGCCCGCCGCGTGACGGCCATATGGCGTTCGTGAAGACGCCCGACGGCATCTCGATCGAGTTGTTGCAGGATGGCACGCTCGCGCCGGCCGAGCCATGGGCGTCGATGCCGAATACCGGGAGCTGGTAGGATGCTCGAGGTCGTTCGCGTCCCGGTGCTGCGCGACAATTACGCGTGGCTGCTTCACGACGACGTGAGCGGACGGACCGCTGCGCTGGACCCCGGCGAGGCGCAGCCGCTACTGGATGCGGCGGCGGCGCGTGGCTGGACGATCGATGCGGTGTGGCTGACGCACTGGCATGGCGACCACATCGACGGCGCCGCGGCGATCAAGGCCGCCACCGGCGCGCGCGTGATCGGCCCGGAGGCGGAGCGCGCGAAGATCCCCGCACTGGACGACGGCGTTGGGGAGGGCGATGTCACCAACCTCGGCGCGGCGCGGGCGGCGGTCTGGCATGTCCCGGGCCACACCGCCGGGCACATCGCGTTCCACTTCGCCGACGATCAGATCGTCTTCACGGGCGACACGTTGTTTGCGCTTGGTTGCGGGCGGCTGTTCGAAGGGACAGCGGCAGAGATGTTCGCCAACATGCAGCGATACGCCGCGCTCGACGATGCGACGCGGGTCTGCTGCGGCCATGAATATACGCAGTCTAACGGCCGCTTCGCCATGTCGGTCGACCCCGGCAATGCCGCACTGGCGGCGCGGATGGCGGAGGTCGACCGGCTGCGCGGCGCTGGCGAGCCGACCGTTCCGACGTCGATCGGCCTGGAGCGTGCCACCAACCCGTTCTTCCGCGCCACCGACGTCGCAACCTTCGCGGCGCTGCGCGTGCAGAAAGATAATTACTGACGGATTGATTTCATTCGTTACTATGTCGGAGAGAAGGAGCGTTCCGTGATGCGATATCTGTTGACCTTCGCCGCTGCAGCGGCGCTCGGCGCGGCGGCCGTGGTAGCCGCACCGGCGCAGAAGCCGGCCAAGCCCGACCGCAATCAGATCGCTTATGAAAAGCTGCTCGCCGGCAAGACGCCCGGCCCGCCCCAGAATTGCATCGATACGCGCTGGGCCCGCCCGCAACTGACTGCGTACAAGGGCAAGCTGCTTTACCGCGTGAGCAACAAGCTGGTCTACGTGACAGACACCGGTGGCGGGTGCGAAGCGGTGACGCGCGGCGACACGATCGTCACCCGCCAGTTCCAGACGCAATTGTGCCGCGGCGACATCGCGCAGACCGTGAACCTGCCGGCGCGCATCCCCAGCGGCAGCTGCGCGATGGGCGAGTTCGTGCCCTACCGTTCCCAATAGGTGAGGAAGCCATGACCGAACCGACCGAAGACGACCTGACCGGCGTCGAGACTCGCCGCTCCCCCAAGGCCGAGATCGACTCGATCGGCGGACGCAAGCTGAAACCGGCGACGCTGATGATGGGTCATGGCTACGACCCCGCGCTGTCCGAGGGGGCGCTGAAGCCGCCGGTGTTCCTCACCTCCACCTTCGTCTTCCCGAATGCCGCGGCGGGCAAGCGTCACTTCGAGGGCGTAACCGGCAAACGACCCGGCGGTGCCGCGGGGCTCGTCTACTCGCGCTTCAATGGACCGAACCAGGAAATCCTCGAGGATCGGCTCGGTATCTGGGAAGGCGCGGAAGACGCGTTGACCTTCTCCAGCGGCATGTCGGCGATCGCTACGTTGTTCCTCTCGCTGGTCCGCCCCGGCGACACCATTGTCCACTCCGGCCCGCTTTATGCCGCGACCGAGACGTTGATCGCGCGCGTCCTCGGCCGCTTCGGGGTAAACTGGCTCGACTTCCCGGCCGGCGCGACCCGCGAGGAACTCGACGCGGTGATGCACAAGGCCAACGATGCCGGCCGCGTCGCGTTGATCTATCTCGAAAGCCCCGCCAACCCGACCAATGCACTGGTCGACGTGCAGGCGGTACGCGCCAGCCGCGACGCGATCTTTGCGGATGCCGAGGAACTGCCGCCGATCGCGATCGACAACACCTTCCTCGGGCCGCTCTGGTCGCAACCGTTGCAGCACGGCGCGGATGCGGTCGTGTACAGCCTGACGAAATATGCCGGCGGGCATTCCGATCTGGTCGCGGGCGCGGTGCTGGGCGCCAAGCCGCTGATCAACACGATCCGTGCGATGCGCAACACGATCGGCACGATCTGCGACCCCAATACGGCGTGGATGCTGATGCGCAGCCTTGAGACCCTGGAGCTGCGGATGAGCCGTGCCGGCGAGAATGCCGACAAGGTCTGCACCTACCTGCGCGATCATCCGAAGGTGGAGCGCGTCGGCTATCTCGGCTTTCTCGCCGAGGCGGAAGGGCGGCAGGCCGATATCTACCGTCGCCACTGCACCGGCGGCGGCTCGACGTTCTCGCTCTATCTGAAGGGCGGCGAGCCCGAGGCGTTCCGCTTCCTCGACGCGCTGAAGATCGCCAAGCTCGCCGTCAGCCTCGGCGGCACCGAGACGCTCGCCAGCCATCCGGCGGGCATGACGCACCTGTCGGTCGCCGACGATCGCAAGCAGGCGCTCGGCATCACCGACAATCTCGTCCGAATTTCGATCGGCGTCGAGGATGCCGACGATCTGGTCGCCGACATGGAACAGGCGCTGGCAGCCGTCTGAAGGAGCGCAGCGCGGCTGCGCCGGGAGAATGACCCCGTAATAGCGATCGCGCGCCGGAAGCAGGAGCTTCCGCGCGCGATCGCTGCGACTTCAGAGCAACGGAATGGCGCGCAAGGTCGCCAGTCCCGCCACCTCTCCGGCGGCTTCCTCCGCCTCAGCGATCTCTGCGGCCAGCAACGGCTCCAGTGCCGCTCGCCGCTCCAGTCGCGCCACATTGTCGAAGGCGACACCGGGGTCTTTCGAATAGGTCGCGAACAGCGGTCCGGCAGCGGTCGCGTCGAGCATCTCGTCTGTAATCCCAAGGCCGAGATGCCGCGCGACGGCGCGCAATGTGGCGGCCGGTGCGGCGAAGAAGTGTTCCGCCTCCAGCGCTCGTGCGCCGGGCAGCGCATGCGCGGTTGCCGCGAAACGCTCCACCTGCGCACGCCACAGGCTCGCCGCGCGATACGCGTCCGATCGCCCCGATGTCACCCCGATATGATGCGCGAGATCGTCGGTGACTCGTCGCAGCCATGCGCGATGATTGTCGCTACGCAGGATCGCCAACACGTAATCGCGCAGTGACGCATAAAGCAGGATCGCGCGTGCACCGGGATCGAACCGCACCAACGCGTCCAGTGCGAAGTTCACTGGCACGTTCGCCTTGACGAGTGTCGGCGCATCGCCCTGGTACCGCCGTCCCGCAATCGCGGCCGCCAGGCGCAGCCGTTCGGCATCGCGCGCCAGCGCCGCCTGTCGAAGCGCTTGCGGCTCGCGCAGCACCAGTCCACCCGCCGGATCGTCCAGTGCGCGCGCCAGCAGCGTCGATCCGCAATGTGCGACGTGAAATATCCACGCCGTCACGGGCGGGGGTGGGGCATCGCGCAGCATCGTGATCGGCACCCGCATTTCCTGCGGCGCGTTGGGGCTGATGCGGCCGTCGAGGAAGATCGAGCGGTGATAGGCGGCACGATCCATCGGCACGAACACCGCCTGATCGCCGTCGAACCGATGCAGATAATGGTCGGGTGAGGCGAGAAGGCCTTCGATCGTCAGTGACATGCGCCACCTATAGCGTAGCCATCGCGGCCCGGCTATTCCGGGGCATCATGCCGCATGTCATCCTGCCCGCTCCCGGTCGTCCGCACGCGCTGATCGCGCCGGCCGACGGCGAAACGCTCGCCACGCTCGATCGCGAGCTGCTCGTGGAATTCTACAAGGCGCATGGCGCAATGCTATTCCGCGGCTTCGATGCCGATGTCGCGGCGTTCCGCGGGTTCGCAGCGCGCTTCTGCAAAACGTCGGTCGTCAACGAGAGCCCGGGACGCCGACCGATCGACGCGGCGGCGAACATCCATACCGTCGATGGCGGCACCGGCGCGTTCGCGCTTCACCCGGAACTATCACGCGAACCGTGGAAGCCCGACGTTGCGTTCTTCGCATGCCTGTCGGCCCCGTCGCGCGGCGGCCAAACGACGATCTGCGATGGCGTGGCGCTGGTCGAGGCATTGCCGGGAGAGATTCGGAAGGGACTGGAGCGACGTCGATTGCTGTACATCGCCCCGGCATGGCCGTCGCTGCTGCGTTACTGGCTGGGTACCGAGACACCCGATGACGCACAACTTGCCACACCATCGCCGGACTGCCCGTATTTCTTCCGGCGCCTTCCCGATGGCATGATCGTCCGTGCCTTCACCCGTCCGGCGTTGCATAACCCGATGTTCGGGGAGGGGCCCGCGTTCGGCAATTTCCTGCTCTTCGCGCGCTTCAACAACAACCAGCCGAATCATCCCGTCCTCGACGACGGCCGGCCGGTGCCGGAGGCATGGTTGCAGGGCATCAAGGCGACCGGGGACAAGCTTGCCGTGCCGATCGAGTGGCAGCGCGGCGATGTGCTGATGCTCGACAACACGCGCTTCATGCATGGCCGCACGGCCATCGTCGACCCGGGCGAGCGCCTGATCGCCACGTATTTCGGCTATGTCGACTTTGCGATTGCGGATCCCGAAGAGCCGGTCGGCGCAATCTGGCGACGCGAGGATTTCGCGCCGCCCCTTGCCCCGGATCACCCCCGTTACGCCGAACGCACCGAGTGATCATGCGGCCATGGACGCGGCCGATCGTTGTGGATCGTTGGACCGGTTGGTTCGGCAGCATCAAGAGGATATGCGATGAGTGACGTGACCGGCCTGGAACTGCGCTCGACGGTAGATGGCGAGGGCGTGCTGACGCTGAACCTCGAACCGGTGACGCTGTCGCCACCTGCCGACGACGAGGTGATCGTCCGCGTAGAGGCGGCCCCGATCAATCCGTCGGATCTGGGATTGCTGCTCGGCGCCGCCGATGTGACGACGCTGGAGGAGGCGGGCGACGCGGACCGGCCCGTACTTCGCTTCCGTCTGCCACGCGAGCGGATCGGCGGCGTCAAGGCGCGCATCGGTCAATCGCTCGCCGTCGGCAACGAAGGCGCGGGAACCGTCGTCGCCGCGGGCGCGTCGGCCGAGGGACTGCACGGCCGCAAGGTCGGGATGATCGGCGGGGGCATGTTCGCCGAATATCGCAAGCTTAAGGCGCGGGACGTCGTGCCTTTGCCGGCCGGCGCGAGTGCTGCCGATGGCGCGGCGATGTTCGTCAATCCGCTGACCGCGCTCGCATTCGCCGAGACGGCAAAAGCTGGCGGGCACCGCGCGATCGTCCACACCGCCGCCGCGTCCAATCTCGGACAGATGCTTCAGAAGATCTGCCTCGCGGACGGCTTGGCGTTGGTCAACATCGTGCGGAGCGACGCGCAAGAGGCGATCCTGCGCGAAATCGGCGCGACGATCGTGGTGAACAGCAAAGCCGAGGATTTCCGCGCCAGGTTGACCGATGCGATCGCGGAAAGCGGCGCGACGATCGGCTTCGACGCGATCGGTGGCGGCACGCTGGCCAGCGATATCGTGCAGTCGATGGAACAGGCGGCGAACCGGACAGCGACGGAATATAGTCGCTATGGTTCGAACACGTTCAAGGAGCTCTACATCTACGGCGCGCTGGACACCGGCCCCACGACGCTCAACCGCATGGCTTTCGGCTTCCAGTGGAGCATATCGGGGTTCCTGCTGTTTCCGTGGCTACAGAAAGCCGGTCCCGAAGTGGCGGCGCGGATGCGCCAGCGGATCCTGGCTGAACTGACCACCACCTTCGCCAGCCGCTATACCGCCACAATCGGGTTGCGCGAGGCGCTGAAGCCAGAGGTGCTGCGCGCGTACGAGCGCAAGACCACGGGTGAGAAGTATCTGATCGATCCGACACGCTAGACTGGTTTCCGACCACGTGGGTCACCTTACAACCCTGCGGGCGCCCGCTTCGCCGGGGGTAATGGCGCTACATGAGCGAAACCGCTCTACTCGCCGATTTGCAAACGCTCTGTCGGTGCGTCCGTCGCATCGGCGGAAGCCGCGTAAAACGTGCGCAGCATGTCTCGCTCGTCCGGCGCAATATGCGGATTCCAGACATCGAGGATCAGGATCGCGCGCAGCTCTTCCGACCGGTTCCATGCCTCGTGTTCGATCGTGTCGTCGAACACCCACGCCTTGCCCTCTTGCCAGCTGCGCGTCTCCCCACCGACGCGAAAGCCGCATCCCGGCGGGATGATCAGCGGCAGGTGAACGATCGCCCGCACGTTGCTGACTCCGGTGTGCGGGGGCAGGTGCGTGCCGGGTCGTAGGATCGAGAAGAATACCGTCGGCGTCTGTCCGGGAAGATCCGAAAGCGGCAGTGCCTCGACGACTTCGGTCGTGTGCGGAACCCGCGCACAAACGGTTTCATCACGGCGACCGTCCTTCCACAGGTGCATCGCGCTCCACGCCAGCGATCCATCAAGCGGCGACCATTTGTTCTGCGGCGTTCCCGGCTTCATCGCGACATATGGGCGAATCACGCCCGCGTCCTCGGCCATTACGCGCAGGAATTCATCACGAATCGTATCCGTCTGCGCCTCGAAATCTTCGATCCACGGGAAGTGCCGACGTTCGAAGAATTCGTCCGCAGGCAGGAACGGGAAATGCATCCCTGCGCACTGGTTGGCATAGATCTGGCGACGGCCAAGTACATGATCGATGCAGGCGTCGACGCGTCGACGATCGGCGGCGTGCAGACCATCGTGCACCGTGGCGAGCGCGGCGTCGATCCGCGCAGCGAACGCGGCATGGTGTTGCGCGACCGCGCTGCGCGCGTGTTCGAGCATCGCTTCGATGGCGGCGGTTCGCTCGGACAATCCCGGCGCCACGGCGAGCACATGGCCCCATCGCTCCGCTGCGGAAGTGTTCTCGTCGTGCCGCTCGTGCCATTCCGCCAGCCGGACCAGCGCCATGAAATGCCGCTGGTCTATAGCGAGCGCAGCATCGAGCGCGGCGCGCTCGGCTTCCTCGTCGCCTCGGCCGCGGTGCGCTCTGGCGAGGTTCATCCGCAATTCCGGTGCGGTGGGATCGACGGCGATCGCGCGCGCGAACAGGTCGGCTGCCGTAGCGAAGTCGTGGCGAGCCAGCGTCCCTATTCCCAGCGCGTTCAGTGCCAGCGGATGTTCGATCCCGCTGCTAAGGATCAGGTGGAACAGCCGCGTCGCCTCGTCTTGGCGTCCAGCGCGACGCGCGCCTAACGCCGCAGACAGGGTTTCTCGAAGCTGATCGTCGTTCACGATAAGCATGATAGGCGAGACTTCCGGGATGGACAATGCGGCCGGGCCGTGCACACAGCTTTGCCATGACGATCGATGCACTTCAGCAGCGACTGGGGGCCGAGTGGCTCGCGCACCGCTACGATCCAGGTCACGACGCCTACCATATGCTACCGGTGCCGCGCCAAACGCATCGGGAAAGCATCTTCCTGACCGACGAATACCTGCCTGCGGGTACCAAGCCGCTAATCGTCGGGCGCGCCGAGGCGATCGCGCGATCCACCCCGGCGGCACCCTTACACTGGATCTTTCACTCCGCCTTTTGCTGCTCGACGCTGCTCGCACGGGCTTTCGACCTGCCGGGCTCAGCGATGGGGCTAAAAGAGCCCGTGGTGCTTAACGACCTGATCGGCTGGCGGCGACGGCACGAACCGGGGCCGGATATGGCGACGGTGCTGAGCGACACGCTCGCACTGTTGGCGCGCCCTTTCGCGGACAGAGAAGCGGTGGTCGTCAAGCCGTCGACCGCCGCCAACGCGCTAGGGCCCGCGTTGCTGGCGCTGCGGCCGGCGAGTGCCGCCGTGCTGTTGTACGCGCCACTGCCCACGTTCCTCGCGTCAATCGCGAAAAAGGAGCTGGAAGGACGATTGTGGGTGCGGACCTTGTTGGCCGGCATGCTCGACGACGGACTGGCACCGTTCGGTTATTCCGCGCGCGAGCACTTCGCGCATACCGACCTGCAAGTCGCCGCGCTGGCATGGTTGGGGCAGCAGATGTTGTTTGCGGATCTCGTCGCACGCTACGGCGCCGATCGGATACGAACGCTGGACAGTGCGACGCTGACGGCGCAGCCACGCGCCGCGATGGCTGCCGCGGCGCGGCTGTTCGCGATATCGATGTCCGATCGATTACTCGACGATCTCGTCGCGGGGCCGGCTTTCAAGCGCCACTCCAAGTTCGGCAACGCCTTCGATGCCGGCGCGCGCGCCATGGAACATCGTGCCGCGGCTGACACGCACGCGCGCGAGATCGAGGTGGTCGTACGCTGGGCGGAGCGGGTAGCGGAGAGCTTCGGCATCGCTCTGACACCACCTGCGGCATTGCTGGAAACCTACTGATTCAGCAGCCGCCCACCGTGCCCGACAGGCGGCAGCTGTTGGCGACGGATCCGCTACGGACATTGTCGCGCTCGCGTTGCCACTCGGCCTTGGTCTTGCACGTCTTGTAGGTGCGAACCAGCGAGCCGGTCTCGTTGAAGCGCTTGCACACCATCTTGCTGCCCGCGTCGGCGGATCGCTCCGGTGCATCGACGCCGGACCTTGATGCGGCCGGTTGCGCCTGCGGGCCGGCAGCGGCGAACATAAGAGCCAGAGCAGCGATATTGTGCATGGTCGATCCCGTAGCGTAGGCGGTTGATGAAAGAAGCTAGGGGGCTGCGTCGGGCGATGTCAAACAAAGTCGTAAAACGCCGGATAGGCGCGACATCCATCGCCACCGCACGAGCCGCGGTCCAAAGCGCGTTGGCCGCAGGTGACATCGGCCGGGCGGCCGGGTTGGCGGAAGCAGCGATCGGGCGGGGACATATCGAACCGCTTTTTTTGAATCTCGCGGCGTGGCAGCGTGAGGAGGCAGGCGACTATCGCGGTGCCTACGACCTGCTGCGTCAGGCATTGACGCTGGCGCCGGGCGATGCGTTCGTCGGCGGATCGCTCGGCGCGGTGCTGCGCAAGGAGGGGCGACTGCTGGAAGCGCTGGCGGTGCTCGACCAGGTAGTCGTCGCCGAACCACGACACGGCGCGGCTTGGCTGGAGCGCGGCTACACGCTGGATGCGCTGCGGCTGGAAGAGCCCGCCGTCGAAAGCTATCGACGCGCGTTGGCGCTCGACCCTGCCCTGGCGCCTGCGCTGGGCCGACTGGCCGATACCGCAGCAAGACGGGGTCAAGGCGAGGAAGCGCGCACCCTGGCAGCGCGCGCATTGGCGATCGATCCGTTGGAGCCGGTCGCCACCGCAGCGCTGGCCACGGTGGCACTGGAAGCGCGCGATGGTGCCACGGCCGAGCGACTGCTGCGCCCTTTGCTCGACCGGGTAGCCGGCGACGATCGGACACGCACGCTAACGCTCTTGGGCGACGCGCTCGACCGTCAAGACGACACTGTCGCCGCGTTCGATCATTATCGCGCGGCGCAGGCGAATTTCCGCGATACCTACCGTGATGCGCTTCAACCCGGTCCCGATCGTCCTTCTCATCGTGCCTTCATCGAACGCATTGCGGCGCAACTGCGCGCGCCGTCGGCACCGGCCGTGTCGACGCCGGTGCCCGGTGCGGCCCGGACGCACGTGTTCCTGCTCGGCTATCCGCGATCGGGCACAACGCTGGTGGAGAATGTGCTGGCGAGCGCCCCGGGCGTTGCCGCGCTTGAGGAGCGCGACACGCTGGCCGGCACCGATGGCGTCTTGGTGCAGAACGACGGAGCGATGCCCGATCTCGACCTGCTCGACGCCGGGTTGGCAGACCGGCTCCGCGAGGATTACTGGCGCCGCGTGGCAGAGATGGGCGCCACGACCGACGGCACGTTCGTCGACATGAACCCGCTGAACGGCATCAAGCTGCCGATCATCGCACGGTTGTTTCCCGATGCGCGTATCCTAGTCATGCGGCGCGACCCGCGCGACGTCGTGCTCAGCTGCTTCCGGATCAACTTCACGCCCAGCCCGGCGGCCTGGTGCTTCAGCGACGTCGAGGAGGCCGCGCGGCATTATGACGCGCTGATGCGCCTGACCGAGCAAGCACGCGCCGTGCTGCCCCTGGCCTTTCACGAGGTCCGTTACGATCGTTTGGTGACAGATTTCTCTGGCACGGTACGCGCGATGGCAGAATTCGTCGGATTGCCGTGGACGAACGACTTCCTGCGCTTCGATCGCACAGCGCAAACCCGCGGCGTGCGGACGGCCAGCGCGACACAGGTGCGGCGCGGCCTCTTCGATGGTCGCGGCCAGTGGCGTCGTTACGGCGATCAGCTCGCCCCTGCGCTACCGATCCTCGCGCCGTGGGTGGAACGCTTCGGCTTCGAGCACTGACGCACCGATGAAAAAGGGGGCGGGCCGAAGCCCACCCCCTTCCATTCCGTATTCGGTGACCGCGATCAGAACTTGATGCGCGCACCGACAACGAAGCGCCGGCCAAGCGTGTCATAGGTCGACGGATACGTGTTGCCGCTGTTGAACGACGTCGAACCAATAGTTCCGCCCACGATTGGCGGCTGGCGATCGAACAGGTTCGTCACGGTCACCGTCATATCAAAGTTGTCGCTCACCCCGAAGCGGGTCGCAAGATCGAAGTAGTTGTAGGCATTGATCTTGCCGAAGTTGTACGACTGCCCCGCCAGCGAGCCGCTCTCAAGCGTTCCGTTGAAAGTGGTGACGCCGTCCTCGACTTCCATCGCGCCAACATGGCGCCAGAGCAGCGACAGATCGACCGCTTGTACAGTGACCGTCGTGCGCTGGGTCCAAGTGAATGCCGGCTGCAAAGAACCTGCCGAGGAGCTCGGGCCCGCCGAACCCGGCGAACCGCAGTTCTGCCCATACAGGCCTACGCAGGACAGGATGCCGGAACCGGGTGCCGCCTCGAACTTGGAGCGGTTGGTCCAGTTGCCGTTGAAGCTTAGATTCAGCTTAGCCACGCCTAGGTCGCGACGATAGTTGACGTTGAGGTCGATGCCGTCGGTTAGGATGCGGCCGCTATTGCTCGGGGTGATGATCAGGCCCTGCGTGGTAGCGGGGTCGCCATCGAGAGCACCGGTGTCCGGATTACGACGAATATTCTGGCAGGCAACGCTTGCGGCGCTCGTCGCAGTCACGCCTGTGCCCGCGCGATCGCCGAAGCAAAGATTGTAGGCGCTGCCGGCCGTCAGCTGCGAAATCGCGTCTTCGATGCTGATGTTGTAGTAATCGACGCTAATGGTGAAGCCCGGAACGAAGTCCGGCTGCAGTACAACACCGATCGTGTACGAGTCTGACTTTTCGGGGCGGAGCCCCAAATTGCCGCCAGCCGTGAAGTTTGCCTGACCGGCAGTTGGAACTTCAATGCTGCCGATGGACGCTGCCGGTGCGCCCTGCGCAAGACAAACCGATCGCAGGTTGGCGTTTGTCGTGGGGGCTGCGCCGGCGCAGGCATCGTAGGACAGGTTGGTCAAAGCGGTGCTCACCGGCGTGAACAGCTCACCGATATTGGGTGCCCGAACCGCGCGCTGATAGTTGCCGCGTACCTTTACGCCCGCGGCCGGTTCCCAGCTGCCGCCCGCCTTGTACGTCCACGTGTCATAGCTGGGCTTTCCTGGTGCATCGACCTTGTACGAGGAGTAGCGCAGCCCGCCTTCCGCTGTCAGGCTTCGGAAGAATGGCTTGTCGCTGACGAGCGGCAAGATCACTTCGCCGTAACCTTCCACCACGTTATATCCACCGGTGAAGGTCGGGGCAGCGCCACCCGCGCCGCCAAGTTCGCCAGCCTGCTGGGCGAGGATGTCCGAATCCTGGCCGGCGGTGTACTTACGATATTCAGTACCGAGCGCGAAGCCGATCGGCTCGTCGGCGAACGGTGACGAGAAGCCCAGATCGCCCGAAAGCAGAGCGCGGGCCTGCGCCAGCGTGGTGCGATTGGACGAGGTGCTGTTCGCCGTCAGATAGCCGATCTGGTTGCCGTTGATCGATCCTTCCGGACCGAAGATATTGATCGGAATGCATCCCGTCCCCGCATCTACGGCAGCGCCGCCCGGAGCGCCGCCGAGACAGCTGGTCGTGTTCGTCGCGAACACCGCCGACCGGACGCGCGAGGTCAGCACATAATTTCGGATCGTCTGAGTGTTCTCCGATTCACCATAGGAACCGTTGACATCCAGGTTCATGTGATCGCTGATTCCAACCTTCACGCCTGCGCGATAGTCAAACAGCGTCGTCACATAGTCCGAAACACGCGCGCCGACTTCGGTCGTGCGACGGTTCGTCACCGCCGTAAAGTAACGGAAGTTTGGATCGTTCGGATCGGTAGCTGCAGCTGCAGCCGCGCATTCCGCGGCGCTCAGTTGCCCGACGCGGACCCCTGCGGCGGTGAACGTCGGATTGTTCGCGCAGAATTGGCCACGCGCCGCTGCCGGTAGATACGGATTGGAGAACGGGATCGCGAGGCTTGTGCCGAAGACGCCCGACGGAGCAATGATCGTGCTTACAGTGTTCTTGGAGAACATGCCGCGCGTGTAGACCTGCACGCTGTCCGAGACATCGTAATGGCCCGCGCCGTAAATGTTGAACCGCTCGAACGGCGTTTGGAAGACGTTGTAAGGATTGAAGTTAAACGGAACGACCGGCGTTTGCAGCGCGCCCGTCGTAGGATTGATCTGGACGTTGCCGGACTGGAAACCCGGGTTGCCGGTGCCTGCGAGTCCGGCCAGCGTGAAGCGCGTCGGGACGGTCGTGCCCGAACCGCCGACGCCACCCGAGGTGGACGTGTAGTTGTTGCGCGAGAAGTCACGCGCTCCCTGATACACCGGATCAGCGTTCTGGTAGCCGAGCGACAGCACCGCGTTACCGCGACCGTCGTCGAAGTTCGCGCCGACCGTGAGATCGACGCGCGTCTGCTCGCCGTCACCACGCTCGGTGATGCCCTCGGAAACGTTGAGTTCCATGCCCGAGAAATCGGAGCGCGTGATGAAGTTCATCACGCCCGACACCGCGTCGGCACCATAGGTGGTCGCGGCGCCGCCGGTCAGGACATCGACGCGTTCGACCAGCGCGAGCGGGATGTTGTTGAGGTCGACCCGGCCGACGACGCTGGATGGTGCAATGCGATTGCCGTCGATCAGCACCACGTTGCGAAAATTGCCGAGCCCGCGAAGATCGGCGAACGACGAGCCGCCGTTGCCGTTATTCACCTGCGCGCCGATCGAAGGCACCGCGCCCGGCAGGTCGCGCAGCAGTTCTTCGGCGGTGTTGCGCTGACGCAACTGGATTTCTTCCTGGCCGATCACCGCGACCGGGCTGGACGCGATGAGGTTCGGGTTGCGGATCAGGGTGCCGGTGACGACGACATCGCCCGTGCTGGTTTCACCAGCGGGCGGAGCGGCTTCCTGGCTGGAGACGCCGGCTGCCGGTGCAGCCGGATCGGTGCTCTGCACGCCCGTCTTGGGCTGGCTGGCTGGATCGGCGGTCTGGGCAAGCGCAGGCGCGGCGATCGTCGCGGCTGCGACGAGCAGCGTCGAAGTGAGCAGGCGCGAACGATAGGCGTTCAGCATGTAGAGGTCCCCTTTTGTGTCGCCGTTCTTGTGGCGTTTTCACATCCGTCCCCAGCCGCGCGAACGGCGGGGAATGAGCAATGGCTACGTGGTGTTGCGCGATGCAGCAACATCGACGGCGCGGACGCACAGGATTTTGCGGGAGTGTCACAAGATAGACACACCGTTGCGCTTGCCGCCCGCCTCCGACCGGTCGTAACAGCGGTGATGGAAGGGGCGCGGTGATGAAGCGTTGCAACGGGGTTTGGATCATGGCGGTCGTCGCTGCGGCAGTTCCGGCCGCGGCGCAGGAGCGCGACGCGGCAGGGCGCGTGCTCAGCGGGTTCGCCGAATGCCGGCAGATCGAAGCGGCGCCACCACGGCTCGCCTGTCTTGAAGCAGCTGCCGTTGCGCTGGAGCAAGCAGTTAAGGCCAAGGATATCCGGATCGTCGACCGCGCGGATGTCCGGAAGGCACGTCGGTCGTTGTTCGGGCTGAACCTCGCAGGCGTGGGGGTGCTAGGGGCGGAAGACGAAAAAAGTGAGACCGCGGCCTTCGTCGCGATCGAAAGCACCGTCCGGTCATCACGTCCCGGTCCGAACGGGCGCGTGGAGATCACGCTCACCGACGAGAGCGGGGCGGTGTGGCAGACCACTGAAGCGATGAGCTTTCCACCCAAGGCCGGCGAGAAGGTGCGGATCCGCAAGGGAGCGATGGGCGGCTATTTCATGAACGTCGGCGGTCGCAGCTATCGCGCGCTGCGGCTGCGCTGAGCGTCACAGGGCCTGCGCCGCTGCCCACCCGCTCGACCACGCCCATTGGAAATTGTAGCCGCCCAGCCAGCCGGTGACGTCGACCGCCTCACCGATCGCGTACAGGCCCGGCACCGCGCGCGCCTCCATGGTCTTCGACGACAAGGCGGCAGTGGCGATGCCGCCGACGGTCACCTCCGCCTTGGCATAGCCCTCGGTGCCGTCGGGGTGGAACGGCCACGCCGCCAGCCGCCGCTCCGCCTCCGCCAGTGCGCGGTCGGTCGCCGCGGCCAGTACGTCAATCCCGAGCCGCTCCGCCAGCACGCCGGCCAGCCGGGTGGGCAGCTCCAGTGCGGTGGCCAGCGTCGCGCGTGATCGCGTGCGCTTGGCCGCGGCCAACCAGCCGGGCTGCGCGTCGGGGCGGAAGTCGATCGTGACCGGCTCGCCGTGCCGCCAGTAGCTCGACACCTGCAGGATCGCCGGACCGGAAAGCCCGCGGTGCGTGAACAGCGCCGCCTCCGCGAACGACGTCGCACCGGCGCGTGCGACCACCGGCGTCGCGACGCCGGACAGGGCGCGAAACAGCGCTTCGTCACCCGGCAACGTCAAAGGCACCAGCGCCGGGCGCGGCTCGACGATCTTCAGCCCGAAACGGCGGGCAATGTCATAGGCGATGCCCGTCGCGCCCATCTTCGGGATCGAGGGGCCGCCGGTAGCGATCACGAGCGCAGGCGCGGCGTAGGTGCGTTCGCCATGGCGGACGGTGAAGCGCGCATCGGCATGGCCGATCTCGCCAAGCGGGGCGCCGAGCCGGATATCGACCCCGCCCAACTCGCACTCGCCGAGCAGCATCGCGACGATCTCGCGCGCCGAACGATCGCAGAACAACTGCCCCAGCGTCTTTTCATGCCAGGCGATGCCGTGGCGTTCGACCAGCGCGACGAAGTCGCGGGCGGTGTAACGGCCAAGTGCCGACTTCGCGAAATGCGGGTTCGCCGAGAGATAGCGGTCGGGCGCGACATCCAGATTGGTGAAGTTGCAGCGTCCGCCGCCGGAGATGAGTATCTTCTTGCCCGCAGCCTCGGCATGATCGAGCACCACCACACGCCGGCCGCGTTGCCCGGCAACGCCGGCCGCCATCAGCCCGGCTCCACCGGCGCCGAGGATGATCGCGTCATAGGGTCCCATGCGGAGGCCGTGTCACAGGCGAACGAGGATGTCGACGCCTGGCGCGGGAAAAGGCGTTTTCGCGCACGACGATCCGGGCTACCGGACGGCGATGTTCGACCTCGACGCCTATCTCGCCCGCATCGATCTGCCCGCCCGCCCGACCCGCGACGCTGCCGGGCTCGGGCGTGTCCAGCACGCGCACCGGCTCGCGATCCCGTTCGAGAATCTCGACGTGCGGCTCGGCCGGCGGATCGCGATCGATGGCGCGGCGGTCGCTGCCAAGCTGGTGACCGCGCGGCGCGGCGGCTATTGCTTCGAGCAGAACCGCCTGCTTCTCGATGCGCTGGCCGCGCTCGGCTTCACCGCTCGCCCGCTGTTGGCGCGGGTGTGGCTGGCGGCGAGCGACGTGCCCCCGCTCACCCACACGCTGTCGCTGGTCACGATCGACGGCCAGCCATGGATCGCCGACGCCGGCTTCGGCGGCAGCTATGCGCCGGTCATGCCGTTGGTCGAGGGCGCGGCGGGGGAGGCGCCGGACGGCGCGCGCTTCCGGCTGACGCAGGACGATCCACGCGCGGGCCAGGGCGGCTGGCTGCTGCTGCGCGACGGTGACCCCGCCACCACCGATGGGCGCGGCACGGGCGCAGGGTGGCAACCGCAGTACAGCTTCACCACCGCGCAGGTGCACGACAGCGACCTTGCGATGGGCAATCATTGGTCGATGAGCGCGCCGACCAGCCGCTTTACGACGGTTGCGGTCACCAGCATCATCCTGCCGCGCGGCTTCGCGACGCTCACCGATCGCCAGTACCGCCGCCGCGCCGCCGAGACGACGGCCGAAGCCGAAATCACCGATCCGCGCGTCTACCGGATGCGGCTAAGCATGATGTTCGGGATCGACCTGAGCGCGGCGGAGGTGGAAGCGTTGGGGTTGTTCGGGGCAGGTCGGTAGAACGATCGAATTCCTGTCGATCGTTCCACGGCAGGTTTCCGCCCACGTGGTCACCGCAAAAGGCGCCACGGCGCGAAACCGCGGGTAATTGCTGCCGAATTCCGAACCCGACCGTTCCGGAAGCTCGACCTTGTCCGACGCGGCGGTGTCGGCCAGCTCGCGCGGCGGATCGGGCGCCGCGCTTCCCGATGCCCGTGGCGCTTGTGCTGCTCGGCCCGGCGGGTACCTGTTGGCTGGCCAGCGTCGGCCGCCCCGGGCAGGTAGCCAGCGCGCCAGGTGGCAAAGCGGCCGTCGACCCACGCCCGCCATGTCGCAGTAACGGGTGGCAAATGACGGAGTAATAGCTATGCTGCCAGTCAAGGTGCCGGGTTTCGCGGCCCAGTAGATCCAGGAGAGTTTCGTGGCCGACGCTTGCTGTTCCGACCCGTCCCGCCGCCGCTTCATGGGCGGCGTTGCCGGCACCGCGCTGGTCGCCGGGGCGGTTTCGCCAGCGCTGGCGCAGGCTGCTGTGCCCGCCTCGGCCGCCGCTTCGCTTGAGCCGTTCGACATGGCCGACGTCGACCTGCTCGACGGACCCTTCCTGCATGCACAGCGCCAGACGGAGGCGTACCTGCTGCGGCTCCAGCCCGATCGAATGCTCCACAATTTCCGCGTGAATGCCGGGCTGAAGCCGAAGGCGCCGGTATACGGCGGGTGGGAATCAGAACCGTTGTGGGACGAGATCAACTGCCACGGTCACACTTTGGGTCACTATCTCTCGGCCTGCGCGCTCGCGTACCGCGCGACCCGCGACAAGAGCTATCGTCAGCGCGTCGATTATATCGCGGGCGAGCTGGCGGCGTGCCAGAAGGCGTCGGGGAGCGGCCTGGTCTGTGCGTTTCCCAAGGGGCCTGCGCTTGTCGCGGCGCACCTGCGCGGGGAGCCGATCACCGGCGTGCCGTGGTACACGCTGCACAAGGTTTATGCCGGATTGCGCGATGCGACATTGCTGGCCGACAGTGCGGCGTCGCGCGCGGTGCTGCTCCGGCTGGCGGACTGGGGCGTGGTCGCGACCAAGCCGCTGTCCGACGCGCAATTCGAGGAAATGCTCAAGACCGAATATGGCGGCATGAACGAGGTGTATGCCGACCTGTGGTTCATGACCGGCAACGCCGACTACAAGGTGCTGGCGCAGCGTTTTTCGCAGAAAGCGGTGCTCGATCCGCTGGTGAAGGGGCGGGACCAGCTGGACGGGATGCACGCCAACACGCAAATTCCGAAGATCATCGGCTTTCAGCGCGTGGCCGAAGCTGGCGGAGACGCCAGCTATCACGACGCCGCGGCATTCTTCTGGAAGACGGTCGCGCTGACCCGCGCGTTCGCGACCGGCGGGCATGGCGACAACGAACATTTCTTCGCGATGGCCGACTTCGACAAGCACGTGTTTTCGGCGAAGGGTTCCGAAACATGCTGCCAGCACAACATGTTGAAGCTGACGCGGCAGCTGTTTCTGCAGGACCCGAGCGCGCATTACGCAGACTATTACGAACGCACGCTCTACAACGGCATCCTCGCTTCCCAGGATCCGGACAGCGGGATGGCGACGTATTTTCAGGGCGCCCAGCCCGGATATATGAAGCTCTATCACACGCCTGAAGATTCATTCTGGTGCTGCACCGGCACCGGCATGGAGAACCACGTCAAGTATCGCGATTCGATCTACTTTCACGACGATCGCCAGCTTTACGTCAATCTGTTCATCCCGTCGGCGCTGCGTTGGACGCGGCACGGCGTCGTCCTGAAGCAAATGACGTCGTTCCCGGAGCATGCCGACACCAGGCTCAGCTGGTCGGTCGAGCGGCCCGTCGCGATCGCGCTCAAGCTGCGCCACCCGCGCTGGAGCCGAACCGCGACGGTGCTGGTCAACGGGCAGGAAGCCGCGACGTCCACTGAACCGGGCAGCTATGTCACGATCGACCGGACGTGGAGGAACGGCGACGAGGTGGAGTTGCGGCTGGCGATGGAGCCGCTCGCCGAGCACGCCCCGGCCGCGCCGGAGATCGTCGCGTTCACGTACGGTCCGCTTGTGCTGGCGGGTGCGCTCGGACGCCACGGGCTGGCGCCGGGCGCGGACATCATCGTCAACGAGCGCAAATACGGTGAGTATAACAACGCGCCGGTCGCGGTGCCGACGCTGGCGGGCGATCCCGAAGCCTTGGCGCGGAGTATCCGGCCCGCCGGCAAGCCGCTGGAATTCACGATCGCCGCGCACGACGGGACGTCGGTCAAGCTGGTGCCATACCATCGTATCGCGCACGAGCGATACGCCACCTATTGGAAATTGGTATAACGCGCGGGGGGCGAACCGACGCGGGTGGCCGTCCTGGGTCCGCCGCCCGCGGCACCGCTCAGTTCATCGCGCGGTAGAGATCGAGAAAGGGCGGGCCGCGCGCGACGTGCCCCACGTCCTGTTCGGCGTGTCCGCCATCGCGAAGCGCAACTCGCCACCGGCGCGGATCTCGGCATCGCGCAGGTAGCTGCGATCGAGTGGCTTGCCGTTCAACGTGACCGCGCGGACGTAGCGGTTCGTGCCGGACAGACCGTCGGCAACGATCGTGAATGCTTTCCCCTGGGGCAGGCGCAATTGCGCGCGCGAGACGAACGGGCGGCCGATCACATATTCGTTGCTGCCGGGCGCGACCGGATAGAAACCGAGCGCGGTGAACACCAGCCACGCGGACATCTGCCCGAGATCGTCATTGCCGCTGAGCCCGTCCGGAGACGCCTTGTACTGGCTGGCGACGATCTGCGCCAAGCGCTCCTGCGTGCGCCACGGTGCGCCAGCGTAATTGTAGAGGTAGGCGACATGGTGGCTGGGTTCGTTGCCGTGGATATATTGCCCGATCAGCCCGGCGATATCCTCGGCATGGCTGTAGTCCAGCTTCGACGTGTCATAGTCGAACATCGCGTCGAGCTTGGCGATCGCCTTGGCGTCGCCGCCGAGCAGCCGGAACAAGCCCGCCTGATCCTGTGGCATGAACCAGCTATATTGCCAGGCATTGCCCTCGGTATAATCCGAGCCATAGTTGATCGCGGTCGGATCGAACGGGATGCGATACGTGCCGTCACTGCGCCGCGCGCGCAACCAGCCGCTTCTGCCGTCGAAGCTGTTGCGCCAATAGCCGGCGCGCTTGTCGAAACGCGCCGCAACCTCGACGCGTCCGAGCGCACGCGCCATGCGGGCGATCGTCCAATCGTCAAAGGCATATTCGACCGTCTTGGAGGCGGCTTCGGGTTCGCGGTCGATCGGCACGTAACCGCGCTGCATGTAGTCGCCGAGCCCGCCATAAGGCGCATAGTCGGCACTGGCCACCATCGCATCGAGCGCCGCGTCGGCGTCAAAGCCCCGAATGCCCTTCATATAGGCGTCGGCGATGACGGGTACCGCGTGATATCCGATCATCGTCCATGTCTCGCGCCCGGCGAACTGCCACACCGGTAGAATGCCATGCGGGCTGTAGCGCTGGCTAGCGATCAGCGAGTTGACGACGTCGCTGGTGGTCCGCTCCGGCTGGACCAGCGTCAGCAATGGATGTTCGGCGCGGAACGTGTCCCACAGCGAAAAAGTCGAGCGTTGCGTATAGCCTTGCGCGAGATGGACCTGATCGTCCGGCCCGCGCCAGCGCCCGTCGGCGTCGCTCCACACGCCGGGCGCGATCAGGCTGTGGTAGAGCGCGGTGGCGACGATCGTCTTCATCGGCGCAGGGGCTTCGAGCGTGACGGCGCCAAGCGCGTCACGCCACGCCGCGGTGGCGCGCGCGCGTACTGCCTCGAAGTCGCCGGGTTCGGCGTCGAGGTTGGCGACCGCGCCTGCTTCGTCGACGCCCGACAGCGCCACCTTCACCTCGAGCGGACGATCGAGCCGGCCGAAATCGAGCCGCGCCTCCAGCGCGCGGCCGAGCTTTTCGGGAAGTGCATCGCTGCCGCGGCCCGGCGGCGCGAAGCCTTTGTAGGTGATGTCGGGGTCGCGATCGAGGAGGGCGTGGTCGGTCAGGGGCGCGGAGAAGCGCATTGCGAAGAACAATTTGCGCCCCGGCGCCCAGCCGCGCGTCTCGCGAAAGCCCGTCAGCGTACCATCCGGGCGCAGATGGAGCCCCGACCAGAGGGTTTTCCCGGGATAATTGTACAGCGAGGAACGCAAATCGACGACAAGATGCGCCGTTTTGCCAACGGGGAATGCGTAGCGATGGACGCCGACGCGCGTGCCCGCGGTCAACTCGGCACGCACCTGCGGTCCGTCGAGCGTCACGGCGTAATAACCGGGCGTCGCCTGCTCCGCCGCATGCGAGAAGCGCGATCGGTAACCCGGCGCCGCGGCGGTGCCGGGGTCCATCGGAACCTCGTCACCGGAAACGGGCATGACCAGCAGATCGCCGAGATCGGAATGGCCCGCACCGGAAAAATGCGTGTGGCTGAAGCCCTGGATGGTCGGATCGTCGTAGCGGTAACCCGCGGCGTGCGCGTAACAGGCGCGGATCACGCACGATGTGTCGGTGTCCGGCGACAATTGCACCATCCCGAAGGGAGCGACCGCGCCGGGGAAGGTATGCCCTTCGCCGCCGGTGCCGATGAACGGATCGACGGCGGCGATCGTCTCGCGCGCCGTTTCCGCAACCTGTGCGGCGACGGGGGCTGCGGCGAGCGCGATCGTCGCGGCGGCGGCGGTGATGCGAACCCCGCCGCGTCGCGCCGGTCCCTTGTCGAGCCTGTTCATCGCGCGCCTCCCGTTTATCGCCGTGCCGTGCACTTCGCGCTTGCCAAGCCATTGTCTTTAAAACATCAATTTGCCTAATTCAAACGCAACGGGGAGGCGTTCGGTGATGCCGAGCCAGATCAATATCCTGCGATCATCGGCATTCGGGCGTGGCCTCAAGCGCGATCCAGCGTCCTGCGATCCGACGATCGTGGGACGCCAGCTACGGCGCGCGTCGCGATCACGGACCGGCGCCAGCACGTGTCCGATGCCTGCAAGTCGATCCGCTTCCGCGACCACCACGGCACGGGGCTTGGCTCGCAGCGGAATGCGGGCATGACCCGCGACCGGCCGCGCCTGTCCGGCACCAACCTGGAGCGTGCCGCCGATCATAACCAGCGCGTGACGCTGCATGCGATCCGCGTCGGCAGCGCGCTGACGCGGGTCGAACTGGCGCATATCACCGGGCTGACCGCGCCGGCGATCGCCAACATCACCAAGCGCCTGTTGCAGGATGGCCTGATCGAGGAGGCCGGGCAGCGGCGTGGCGGGCGCGGGCAGCCACCGACGCGGCTCGTCGTGCGGCGCGACGCCTGTTACGCGATCGGGATCAACGTCGACCGTGACCACGTGACGCTGGTGCTGGTCGATTTCGCGGGGCAGACGCTGTCGCGCAAGTCGGAGGAGATCGACTTCGCGCTGCCCGGCGACGTGCAGGCCTTCTACCGCCGCTCGGTGCGCGCGATGTTGAAGAGCGCCGAGGTCGAGGCCTCACAGCTTGTCGGTGTGGGGGTGGCGGTGCCAGACGACCTGGGATCGGTCGAATTGCCGGGGCGACCGGCCGCCTATGCGGAATGGGAAAGTGCCGATTTCGCCGCGCTCTTCGCGCAGCCGTTTGCGTTGCCGGTATTCGTCGAGAATGACGCAGCGGCGGCCGCATCGGGCGAGATGCAGCTGGGGCTGGGGCAGCGTTACGGCAATTTCTTCTACATCCTGCTGTCGTCGGGCCTGGGGGGCGGGTTCGTCAGCGACGGCGTGTACGCGCGCGGCGCGCACGGGCGCAGCGGCGAACTGGGCTTCATGCTGGCGCCGGACGAGAACGGGCAGCGCGAGCAAGTGCAGCGACTGGTATCGCTGTCGGGACTTGCGGAGCATCTGGGCGGCGACGGATTGAAGCTGGATGCGGTGCTGCGGCGTGGCGAGCTGGCGCCTGAAGCGCGTGCGAGCGTCGAGCGGTGGATCGAGCGCGCGGCACGGCGGCTGTGTACCCCGCTGGATGCGATCAATTGCCTGATCGATCCGGCAGTGGTGTTGATCGGCGGGCGCTTGCCAAGCGGGTTGCTGGAGTTGCTGGCGTCGCGCGCCAACGCGCTGATCGGCGCTGCGACCAACGCGCCGAGCGTGGCCCGCGTCGAGCGCGCCGCGCTTTCCGAGGATGCGCCGGCAGTGGGGGCCGCGATCCTGCCGTTCAGCCACTTCCTGCTGCCCAAGCCCGGCGCGCTGTGGAAGGCGCCGGCGGCGGCCGACGGAGCGGTGCGGGTGGGCGCCTGACGCAGAGCCGCGAAGACCACAACAAGACCGCTACCGCCACCATGATGTAAGTTAAAGCGCTGGTTTCGCAATCTTTTCCGCTCATTTTAATTGACAAGTTGCTTTCGATATTGCGACAAAGGTCCTGTCGACACGATCGCACGACCATACCAATATGATCGTGAACCGACGCCGGAACATCGGCGCGGGATAGTGGGCGACGGCACAGGGAGCCGGCAGGGAGACATCGACCCGGCCGGCAGCGGGAGAGGTTCTATGTCCGTTCGTCATCGTCGGGCCGCGCCGTGCGCGCGCCGCTTCATGCCGTTGTTGCTCGCCACCGCCGGGCTGAGCATCGCAGTGGCTGCGCAGGCACAGGAGACCTCGCCCGCGACCGCGCCGGCCGTTGCGCCGGATGCCGCCACACCGCAGAGCACGGTGCCCGAGAGCAACGTCGGCACCGCGCAGGACGCGGGCGTCGCGCCGGCCGGCGATGCGGCGGCGGGCGACATCGTCGTCACCGGATACCGCCGCTCGATCGAGGAAAGCCTGAGCCGCAAGCGCGAGGCCAACGCCTTCGTCGACGTCATCACCGCCGAGGATATCGGCAAATTCCCCGACAAGAACGTCGCGGACTCGTTGCAGCGCGTGCCGGGCATCATCATCGACCGCGACGGCGGCGAAGGATCGCGCGTCAGCATCCGTGGCCTGCAGTCGGACCTGACGCTGACGCAGCTTAACGGCAATTTCATCGCGTCGGCGGACGACAACGAGCCGTCGCGGTCGTTCAACTACCTGTTGCTGCCGTCGAACATGATCGGCAGCGTCGACGTGTTCAAATCGCCCGAGGCGCGGCTGGACGAAGGCGGCGTCGGTGGCACGATCATCCTGCACACGCGTCGTCCGCTCGACCTGAAATCGCTGAGCGGTTTCGTGTCGGTCGAGGGCACCTATGCCGATGTGACCGACAAGGTGCAGCCGCAGATCGGCGGGCAGCTGTCGTGGAAGAACCCGGACGAGACGCTCGGCTTCCTGGTCGGCGCGACCTATCAGGAGCGCACGGTGCGCGATCACCGCGCGGCGGCGTCGAGCTGGAACTGGTGGACGTACGACCGGAACAAGAAGCCCGCGGTCGATGTGAACGGCAATACGTTCGAGAACGACGATGCGGTTTCCTACTGGCCGGAGAACACGGGTGCGACGACCCAGTCGAACCAGGTCTTCGACGGCTATTGGGCGCCGCAGCAGGTCAGCCAGACGATCACCGAGCAGAACCGCAAGCGGCTCGGCATCCAGGCGACCGCGCAGATGAAGCCGTTCGACGATTTCACCGTTACCGCGAACTACTTCCGCTTCCAGGTCGACGACGATTTCGTCAGCAACGGCATCCAGATCCCGGAATGGGGGTATGGCAATTTCTTCTCGGGCGCGACGCTCGACAAGAGTGGTACGATCTTCCAGTCGGCGCAGTTCCAGGTGCCGCCCGACGGCACCGGCTGTCGCGTGCAGGTCGGCAACCAGCCGCCGTGCACGATGGAGACGCCGCAGATCTACGGCACCTACAGCCGCGAGAAGTCGGTCTCGAACACGTTCGACGTCGAGGGTGCGTTCAAGCGCGACCGGTTCGAGGCGGTGTTCAAGCTGGGCAAGACCCGCGCGACCGGCGGCCCCTCGGCGCGGTTCAGCGTGGCGGCCAAGCCGCGCGTCGTGAACGGCATCGTCGGGATCAACGGCAACCAGTTCAGCGCCTGGAACTTCACCGATCAGTCGGCGAACTTCGAATTCTCGCCCGACCTTCAGGACAATATCAACAATGGCCTGACGCAGATCGACCTGGGTTCGACGAATTCGTCGTTCAACCGCAGCTCGATCGCGCAACGCTATGCGCAACTGGACCTGACGCGGCGCTTCGACACGTTCCTCGATTCGCTGCAGGTCGGTGCGAAGTGGCGGGACGGACAGGTGAACCGCTCGACCGGGCGCAACGAATGGTATGCCGATCCGGCCACGCAGCTGCGTTATCAGGATACGCCGGGCGCCGCGACGACGCGGCCGGGCTTCTTCTTCGACAAGCCATTGGGCAACATCGCCGGCGGCTTCACCGGCAATGCGTTTCCGGCGATCAATTTCGGCAATTACCTGAGCTATCTGAACGACAGCTATGGCGAGGCGGTACGCGTCGACGAGACCGGCTTCGTCTATGGCATCGGCGAGCGGATCTGGGCGGGCTACGCACAGGCGAACTTCAAGGCGGAGCGGTTCCGCGGCAATCTGGGCCTGCGCTACGTCAACACGCAGCAGACCGGCGTCACGTCGGACCGGTTGCAGCTGCTCAACGATTATTGCGTCAACGCACCGGGCGGCCCGTTCGTGACGCCGCCCGCCGGCCCGGACGGCAATTGCAACACGCTGCCGCTGGCGCAGCGCGAGACGATCGTGAACACGCGGCTGGACCAAACGCGCACCTACAGCGACTGGTTGCCGAGCGTGAACGCGTCGTTCGACGTCACCGATAACCTGCTGCTGCGCGGCGCGGTGGCGCGGGTGATCGCGCGCCCGGCGTTCACCAACCTCGGCTCGCAGCGCAACCTGACCTATCGCTCGGCGGAATATGCGTTCGACCGCCGCCAGTTCGGCGAGCGCGAAGGCTGGTCCGGGTCGGGCGGCAACGGCGCGCTGAACCCGTTCAAGGCGTGGCAGTACGACATCGGGCTGGAATGGTATTTCAAGCGCGGGTCGGTGCTGGGTGCGACGGCGTTCCGCAAGGACGTGTCGGACTTCATCGTGCCGCTGGTGCTGGACGTCACGCAGGTGGTCAACGGTTCGCCGCAGCTGATCCAGCCGTACAGCACCGTCGCCAACGGATCGAACGCGCGGTCGCAGGGCGTCGAGCTGTACGCGCAGCACACGCTGCCGTTCGGGCTCGGTGCGCAGGTGAACTTCACCTACAACGACACGTCGGTGGCGCAGATCACGCTGGAGGGACAGAACGTCGGCAGCTCGCCGCTGGTCGGCAGCGCCAAGACGCAGATCAACGGATCCTTGTTCTACGAGAACGACCGCATGTTGCTGCGCGCGTCGTACAATCGCCGCGGCGAAGTGGTGCGCGGGCTGCAATCGGGGCTGAACGTCTATGACGATCCCTATGAGCAGATCGACCTGAACGCATCGTACAATCTGTTCGAGAATTTCGTGCTGAGCGCCTCGGTCATCAACCTGACCAAGTCCGAACAGCGCCAGCATCTGGGCAACGACACCGACGCGCGGTTCATCTCGAACGTGTATTCCGGTCGTCGCGCCTATGTCGGCGTGTCATACAAGTTCTGACGCACGACCGAAATCCTTCCCCCCCCTGACGGGTGGTCGCCACGGCGGCCACCCGCTTTTTTCGACACGGGGCGGATCATCAGGAGACTTGCGGTGAACAGATGGGGCTTTGCGACCTTGGTCGCCGGTACGGCCATGCTCGCGACCGCCGCGGTGCACGCCGCCAACCCGATCGTGCCCGGCTGGTACGCCGACCCGGAGATCCGCATCTTCGCGGGTGAATACTGGATCTACCCGACCTATTCCGACGATCCCGCCACCCCCGCGACGGCGTCGCGCTTCTCGGCGCGGCAGATCGAGGATCGCAAGCGGCGGATGGTGCGGCCATCCTATGCCAAGCAGACCTTCTTCGACGCTTTCTCCTCGCCCGACCTGGTGCACTGGACGAAACATCGCCGCGTGCTGGATGTCGAGAACATCGCCTGGGCGTCCTATGCGATCTGGGCCCCGACGGCGATCGAGGCGGGCGGGCGCTACTACATCTTCTTCAGCGCCAACGACATCCAGAGCGACAAGGAATATGGCGGCATCGGGCTGGCGGTGAGCGACACGCCCGGCGGCCCGTTCAGGGATGCGCTGGGCAAGCCGTTGATCGGCGCCTTCCACAACGGCGCGCAGCCAATCGACCCGTTCGTGTTCCGCGACGACGACGGACAGGTGTATCTCTATTACGGCGGCTGGAAGCATTGTAACGTCGTGCGGCTGTCGGCGGACCTGAAGACGGTCGGCAAGCACGCCGACGGTTCGACGTTCAAGGAGATCACGCCGCCCGGCTATGTCGAGGGATCGTTCGTCATCAAGCGGAAGGGCGTCTATTACCTGATGTGGTCGGAAGGCGGATGGACCGGCCCCGACTATCGCGTCGCCTATGCCACGGGCACGTCCCCGGTCGGGCCGTTCACGAAACGCGGCACGATCATGGCGCAGGACATGAAGGTCGCGCGCGGGGCAGGGCACCATTCCGTGGTCAACGTGCCGGGCACCGACGAATGGTACATCGTCTATCACCGCCGCCCGCTGGGCGACGACAAGGGCGAACATCGGCAGGTCGCGATCGAGCGGATGCGTTTCGCCGCCGATGGATCGATCGAGCCGGTTACGCTGACCGACACCGGCGTCACCACGCCCCGCCCGCTACGCTGAGAGGAACGATCGTTGAGCAAGAAGCCGATGCGCGGATGGATCGCGGCACTGTGCGCGGGGACGATGATCGCGACCCCGGGGCTGACCCTGGCGCAGGAGACGCCGGTTGCGGCGATCGACCTGGTCAACCCGCTGATGGGCACCGATTCCAGCTACGAGCTGTCCTATGGCAACACCTATCCGGCGATCGCGGTGCCGTTCGGCATGAACGCCTGGACGCCGGTGACCGGCAAGATGGGTGACGGCTGGGGCTACACGTACAGCGCGCACAAGATCAACGGCATCAAGCAGACGCACCAGCCCAGCCCGTGGATGAACGATTACGCCGCCTTCGCGCTGTTGCCGATGACCGGCGCGCTGAAGGTGAAGGAAGCGGACCGCGCGTCGTGGTTCAGCCACAAGGCGGAGGTCAGCACCGCTTACGGCTACAAGGTCTATCTCGCCGATTACGACGTGACCGCCGAGGTGGCGCCGACCGAACGCGCGGCGCATTTCCGCTTCACTTTCCCCAAGAGCGATCAGGCGCACGTGCTGCTCGACGGATACGCCGGAGGGTCGATGGTGTCGGTGGACGCCAGGCGCCGGCGGATCACCGGCTATGTCCGCAACAATCACGGCGGGGTGCCGGGCAATTTCCGCAACTGGTTCGTCGCCGAGTTCGACCGCGACTTCACGGTGTCGCGCACCTTCGACGGCGCGGGCGCGGTGACGACGGGGACGCGCGCCGAGGGTGACCATGTCGGTGCGGTGGTGTCGTTCCGGACCCGCGCGGGGGAGCAGGTGGGCGTGCGAGTCGCGTCGTCGTTCATCAGCGCGGAGCAGGCACAACGCAATCTCGACCGCGAGATCGGGCGTGACGGCTTTGCGCAGACCCAGGCCAAGGCCAAGGCGGCGTGGACGCGCGAGCTGGACCGGATCGCGGTCGACGACCCCGACATCGACAATCGCCGCACCTTCTATTCGGCGCTGTGGCGGATGCTGCAATTCCCGCGGCAGTTCCACGAAGTCGATGCGAAGGGCCAGACCGTCCATTACAGCCCGTATGACGGGAAGGTGCACGCCGGGCCGCTGTATACCGACAATGGCTTCTGGGACACGTGGCGCGCGGTGTTCCCGTTCTTCGCGCTGATGTATCCCGAGCGTGACGGCGAGATCATGCAGGGGCTGGTCAACACGTACAAGGAATCCGGCTGGCTCCCCGAATGGGCGAGCCCCGGCCATCGCAGCGTGATGATCGGATCGAACTCGGCCAATCTGATCGCCGACGCGTATCTGAACGGTGTGCGCGGGTTCGACGTGAACACGCTGTACGAAGCGATGGTGAAGAACGCGACGACCTCGCAAGGGCGACCACGCGATGCCAAGGGCAAGGTGGTGTCGGCGGTCGGGCGCGAGGGCGTCGAGCTGTACAACCAGCTCGGCTATGTCCCGTACGATGTCGGCATCAACGAGAATGCGGCGCGCACGCTGGAATATGCCACCGCCGACTTCTCGCTGTCGCGGCTGGCCGCCGCACTCGGCAAGCCCGACGACGCGCGCAAATATGCCGCGCAGGCGCAGAATTACCGCAAGCTGTTCGACGCGCAGAGCGGCTGGATGCGCGGGCGCAACCGCGACGGTTCTTGGTCGACGCCGTTCAGTCCGTACAAATGGGGCGACGCCTTCACCGAGGGCAATTCGATCCATTACAGCTGGTCGGTGATGCAGGACGTGCAGGGGCTGATCGACCTGATGGGCGGGCGCGAGAAGTTCGTCGCGCGGCTGGACTCGGTGTTCTCGACCCCGCCGGTGTTCGACGACAGTTATTACGGGCAGGTGATCCACGAGATCCGCGAGATGCAGATCGTCGACATGGGTCAGTATGCGCATGGCAACCAGCCGATCCAGCACATGATCTACCTCTATGACTGGGCTGGCGCACCGTGGAAGGCGCAATTCCATGCGCGGGAGGTGATGCGCAAACTCTATTCCTCCGCGCCGGACGGCTATCCCGGCGACGAGGACAATGGCCAGACGTCGGCGTGGTACGTCTTCTCCGCGCTGGGCTTCTACCCGGTGACGCCGACGGTCGGGCAATATGCGATCGGCAGCCCGCTGTTCCGCACCGTGCGCGTGACGATGCCGGGCGGCAAGGTGCTGACGATCGACGCCGAGAACAACGGGCGCGACAATGTCTATATCCAGTCGGCGACGTTGAACGGCGTTCCGCACGACAAGCCCTGGCTCTCGCGCGAGGCGTTGCAGGCGGGCGGAAGCCTGCGTTTCGTGATGGGGCCGACGCCGAACAAGGCGTGGGGAGCGCGACCGGCGGACGCGCCGTTCTCGATGGGCAAGCCGAAGTGACGACCACGCGTCGCGAGGCGATGATGGCGGCGGCGGGCGTCGGGCTGGCGGGCGTCGGGCTGGCCGGCGCCGGGCTGCCGGGAGCGGCGCACGCGCAGCGGCCGGTCGCGGGGCGGCCCGACCTGTTCGTCGGCACCGGCGGGCACGGCCACACCTTCCCCGGCGCGACGATGCCGTTCGGCATGGTGCAATTGTCGCCGGATACCGACAACACGCGCTGGGACGCATGCTCGGGCTACCACCGCAGCGACGGCTCGATCATGGGGTTCAGCCACACGCATCTGTCGGGCACCGGGATCGGGGACATGCTCGACGTGCTGGTGGTGCCGACGCGCGGGGCGCTGCAGCTGGTGCCCGGACCGCTGTCCGATCCCGACAAGGGCTATCGTCAGCGCTTCTCCGACGAACAGGCCGAGCCCGGCTATTACCGCGTGCGGCTGGAGTCCGGCGTGCTCGCGGAGCTGACCGCGACCGAGCGGACCGGATGGCATCGCTACACATTCCCGAAGGGCGAGGGGCATGTGCTGGTCGATTTCGCGCACATGATCCTGGACGTGTGGGACAAGGGCGTGCTGCTCGACGAGGCGTCGCTGCATCTCGACGAGGACGGACTGCTGACCGGCAGCCGGCGTGTGCATCGCTGGGCGAAGGGGCGGCGCATTCACTTCGCGATGCGGCTGTCGCGCACGCCCGACCGGGTGCAGTTCTTCAGCGACGACCGCCCGGCCACGAACGGCGTCCAGGGCGAGCGGCTGAAGGTGGCCTTCTTCTTCGACGATGCCGGCGAGGCGCCGCTGCTGATCAAGACCGGCATCTCCGCAGTCGACGTGGCAGGTGCGAAGGCGGCGCTGGCGGCAGAGGCACCCGGCTGGAACTTCGACGCGACCGCCACCGCCGCGCGGCGCGTGTGGGCGAAGGAGCTGGACGCGGTGCAGGTGGCGGGCGGCAGCGATGCGCAGCGCACGATCATGGCCAGCGCCTTCTATCATTGCAGCATGGGGCCGACGTCGTTCACCGACCGCGACGGGCGCTACATCGGCCTCGACCGGCAGGTGCACACGCTGCCCGCGGGCGAGAAGGCGTTCAGCGCCTATTCGTTGTGGGATACGTATCGCGCGTTCCACCCGCTGATGACGCTGGTCAGGCCCGGTCACGCGGCGCTGCTGACGCGCGACCTCGTGCGCCAGACCGCGGAGAGCCCCTATGGTCCGCCGTCCTGGCCGTTGCAGGGCGTCGAGACCGGCACGATGATCGGGTGGCACGCCGTCCCGGTACTCGCCGAGGCGTGCCGCAAGGGGATCAAGGCGGATTACGCTGCGGCGTGGCCGAACATCCGCCGGCGGGCATTCGACCGCGACTTCAAGGACCAGGATAATTCGCTTGGCCGGGGCTGGTACATGGACCTCGGCTACGTCCCGGCCGACAAGGTATTCGAATCGGTCAGCCGCACGCAGGAATATGCCTATGACGATTGGGCGGCGGCGGTGATCGCCGAGGCTGCCGGCGCGTCCGCCGACGCCGCGGCATTGCGTGCGCGCTCTCGCAACTGGCGCCACGTCATCGACGCGTCGATCGGTTTCGCACGGCCGCGCTTCGCCGATCGTACTTGGTGGAAGGATTACGACCCCATCGAGCTGGGCCACATGCCCAAACCGTGGTGGCGCGACTATACCGAGGCGAACGGCTGGCAGGCGACGTTCCTGAATCAGCACGACAGCTACGGCCTGATCGCGCATATGGGCGGTGACGCGAAGTTCGTTGCAAAGCTGGATGCGCTGTTCGCCGCGCCGTCGACGCTGCCGAAGAACGCGCCGCCGGACATCAGCGGGCTGGTCGGCCAATATGCGCACGGGAACGAGCCCGACCAGCACGCCGCCTATCTCTACGCCTTCGCCGGCGCGCCGTGGAAGACGCAGGCGATGGTGCGGCGGCTGTGCACCGAGATGTACAAGGACGATCCCGACGGCGTGATCGGCAACGACGATTGCGGACAGACGAGCGCGTGGTTCGTGCTGTCGTCGCTGGGCTTCTACCCGGTCGATCCGGTCAGCGCCGTCTATGTGTTCGGATCGCCGCTGTTCGACGCCGCGAAACTGACGCTGGGCGGCGGGCGACGGCTGCGCGTGCGCGCGATCGGCAATGCGCCGGACCGGCCCTACGTACAGTCGGTGCGCTGGAACGGGCGGCCGTGGACGCGCAACTGGATCGCGCACGCCGACCTCGTCCAAGGGGGCGAGCTGGAGTTCACGATGGGCGCGGCACCGTCACGTTTCGGGGTCGATCCGCGTGACCGGCCGCCGTCGTTCGGGCGTGCGGCGGCGTAGCGTCGTTCGCTGCCCCGGTCTCCCGACCTGGCGGGTCGTCGGGAATGCGGAGCTGGTATAAAAAGCGACAACTTTCCGCTGTCCTCCCCGGGCGATCTTTGCCACGACCGGCAGCGTGAGGGAGGCTCTCGATGCACAAGTGGTTTATCGCCGCCGCGCTGGCGACGACGGGGTTTGCGGCCGTGGGTGAGGCGCAAACGCCGCCGCTGTCGCTGGAGCGGGTGTTCGCCGCGCCCGACCTTGCCGGGCCGCAGCCGCGCGCGCTGAAGCTGTCGCCGGACGGCGCCCTGCTTACCTTCCTGCGGGCGCGCGCCGACGACAAGGACCGGCTCGACCTGTGGGCCCGCGACACGCGGACCGGTGCGGAACGGATGCTGGTCGACAGCCTGAAGATCGGCACCGGCGCCGCGCTGTCGGAGGCGGAGAAGATGCAGCGCGAGCGGGCGCGGATCGGCGCGCTGAAGGGCATCGTCGCCTATGATTGGGCCGCGGACGGGCGCAGCCTGCTCGTGCCGCTCGACGGCGACCTTTATCTGGCGACGATCGACGGGCAGGCGCGCCGGATCACCGACGTGCCCGGCGGCGTGCTCAACGCCAATGTCTCCCCGCGCGGCGGCTTCGTCAGCTATGTGCGCGACCAGAACGTCTGGGTGCAGCCGCTGGCCGGCGGCGCAGCGCGCGCGCTGACCGGCGAGGGGCGCGACACCGTGCACTTCGGCGAGGCGGAATTCGTCGCGCAGGAGGAGATGCACCGCACCGACGGTTACTGGTGGAGCCCCGACGATCGCTACCTCGCGGTCGAGCGGTTCGACGAAGCGCCGGTGAAGGTCTTCACCCGCGCCGCGATCGGCGCGACGGGCACGAACATCTACGAGCAACGCTATCCCGCGGCCGGCACGCCGAACGTGCTGGTCGACCTGTACGTGATGCGCGCCGACGGATCGGGCAAGGTGAAGGTGGATCTCGGCGGTGATCCCGACATCTATCTGGCGCGGGTCGACTGGCTGCCCGATGGGTCGGCGTTGCTGGTGCAGCGCGAGAACCGCGCGCAGACAAAGATCGACGTGCTGCGCGTCGACCCCGCGACCGGCAAGTCGACGATCCTCTTCACCGAGAATGCGCGCGCGAAGAGCTGGATCAACCTTTCCGACAGCTATCGCCTGATGGAGGATGGCAGCCTGTTGTGGCGATCGGAGCGCGATGGCTTCGCGCATCTGTGGCGGCTGAAGGACGGGCGCTGGACGCAGCTGACCAAGGGCGCTTGGGTCGTGACCGGGCTGGTCGCGGTCGACGAGCCGAAGGGGCGCGTCTATTTCCTCGCCAACAAGGACGACGTGCTGGAGCAGCACCTCTACGCGCTGGACCTGAAACGCGGGGCGATCACGCGCCTGACCGAGCGCGGCTGGTACAACAGCGTCACTGCGGACGGCACGGCGCAGCACTTCCTGGTGACGCGATCGAACCCGGCGCAGCCGCCGCAGACCTATCTGGCCGATGCGGACGGCAAGCGCGTGGCGTGGATCAACGAAAATCGCGTCGAGGGGGCACACCCCTATGCGCCGTACCTGTCCGCGCACCGGCCGATGCAATACGGCACGATCAAGGCCGCCGACGGCAGCACCGACCTATATTGGCAGATGGTCACGCCGAAGCTGGAGCCGGGCAAGCGTTATCCGGTGTTCTTCCAGCATTATGGCGGACCGGGATCGCAGGGCGTCGCGCGCAACTGGAAGAACCCGCTGATCCAGCATCTGGTCGGGAAAGGCTGGATCTATTTCGAGCTCGACAATCGCGGCTCGCCGAACCGCGGCGTCGATTTCGAAAGCGCGATCTGGCACGCGATGGGAACGGTGGAAGTCGCCGACCAGCGCAAGGGCGCGGACTACCTCAAGACGCTGGCGTTCGTCGATCCGGCGCGCGTCGCGACCTTCGGCTGGTCGTACGGCGGCTACATGTCGCTCAAGATGATCGAGGCCGACCAGCGCGTCTATGCCGCGGCGGTGTCGGGCGCGCCGGTCAGCGACTGGCACCTGTACGACACGCATTACACCGAGCGCTACATGGGCGATCCGCGGGTCGACGGTGTCGCCTATGACGCATCGCGCGCGGTGATCGATCCGAAGAAGATCGTCATGCCGCTGCTGCTGATGCACGGCATGGCCGACGATAACGTGTTCCTCGACAATTCCACGAAGGTCGCTGCCGAACTGCAGGCCGCGAACATGCCGTTCGACATGATGCTGTATCCCGGCAAGACCCATTCGGCGTCGCGCGACATCCACGTGTGGACGACGATCGAGCGCTTCCTGGAACAGCATGTCGGCAGCGGCGCGAAGTAGAGCTTGCTGGCTTTTCGAAAATTGCGGCGCTACGGCGCGGTCGCGACATGAAACGATAGCGCCGCGGTGGCGGCGCGTGGAAGGACGGATATGGGTTACCGGGTAGTGGTGGCGGGGGCCACGGGCAACGTCGGACGCGAGATGGTCAACATCCTGGCCGAGCGGCAATTCCCGGCCGACGAGATCGCGGTGCTGGCCTCGTCGCGGTCCGTGGGTGACCAGATTGAATATGGCGACACCGGCCGGATGCTCAAGATCCAGAACATCGAGCATTTCGACCCCGCCGGCTGGGACATCGCGCTGTTCGCGATCGGCAGCGAGGCGACCGCTATCTATGCGCCCAGGTTCGCCGCGGCCGGCTGCACCGTGATCGACAATTCGTCGCTCTACCGCATGGACCCGGATGTGCCGCTGGTCGTGCCGGAGGTGAATCCGGAGGCGATCGACGGCTATCGGGCCAGGAACATCATCGCCAACCCGAATTGCTCGACGGCGCAGATGGTGGTCGCGCTCAAGCCGCTGCACGACGCCGCGACGATCAAGCGCGTGGTGGTCGCGACGTACCAGTCGGTGTCGGGCGCTGGCAAGATCGGCATGGACGAACTGTTCGAGCAGAGCCGCAACATCTTCGTCGGCGATCCGGCCGAACCGAAGAAGTTCACCAAGCAGATCGCGTTCAACGTGATCCCGCATATCGACAGCTTCCTGGACGACGGCTCGACCAAGGAAGAGTGGAAGATGGTGGTCGAGACCAAGAAGATCCTCGGTACGAAGATCAAGGTGACCGCGACCTGCGTGCGCGTGCCCGTCTTCGTGGGCCATTCCGAGGCGTTGAACGTCGAGTTCGAGAACGAGATCTCCGCGGAACAGGCGCAGCATATCCTGCGCGAGGCGCCGGGGGTGATGCTGATCGACAAGCGCGAGGACGGGGGATACATCACCCCGATCGAGAGCGCCGGCGACGACGCCACGTACGTCAGCCGCGTGCGTGAGGATCCCACCGTCGAGAACGGGCTGGCGCTGTGGTGCGTCAGCGACAACCTTCGCAAGGGCGCGGCGCTGAACGCAGTGCAGATCGCCGAATTGCTCGGGCGGCGACACCTGAAGAAGGCCGACGATATCGGCGACGACGACCTGCGCGCGGTGTTGACCGCCGATTGATCGTCGATGCGGGTGTTGCGGGGCGATCCACCGGATCGCCCCGCGACCCCGCGGCGAGCGTCGCGCTCAATAGCCCCGGTAGCGCCCCGGCCTATGCCACGCGATCAGGATGCCGCTGACCGCCGCCGACGACACCGCCGACCAGCCGACCCGCTCGGGGGGGAGGAACGCGAGCGCGGCCAGCAGGATCAGCGCGTCGATCGCCAGTTGCGTCCGCCCCGCATTCCAGCCGCGCCTTTTCTGCAGCCACAACGTCACCACACCGGTCCCGCCGATGCCGGCGTGGTGCCGCGCGAGCGCCAGCGCGCCGAACCCGATCACCGATCCGCCCGCCAGCGCTGCGAACGCGGGATCGATATGCGCGATCGTCAGCCCCAGCCGGGTCCACGTACCCAGCCCGGCGACGCCCAGCCCGACGGCGACGGTGCGCAGCGTGAAGCGCCGCCCCATCGCCTTCCACGCCAGCCACATGAAGGGCAGGTTGATGAGCGTGAAGAGCACGCCGGTCGGTAACGGCACGGCATAGGAGATCAGCAGCGCGATTCCCGCGGTGCCGCCGGTCACCAGCCCTGCGGCGTGGAGCAGCGCAAGGCCGAGCACGACCAGAATGCAGCCGAGCGTCAGGGCGTACGCATCCTCGACCGCCGAATGCGGGATGACTTGATCGTGGTTCACGGCCGCTCCCCTATCGACAGGACGATCTTGCTGCAATGCAGCAGCGGTGGACGCCGCTGTGTCTGCACGGTAACCCGGCGCGCATGGCCCGCATGATGACCGGAGGCTGCCAATGCGGCAGCGTGCGCTACAGCGTCGAGGTCTCCGACGACGACGCGTATCTCTGCCACTGCCGGATGTGCCAGCGCGCGACCGGCGGCGTCTTCGCCGCGCTGAAGCAGGTGCCGCGCGCCGCAGTGGCGTGGACGACGCGCGAACCCGACCGCCGCGCATCGTCGGAGATCGCGGTGCGCGGCTTCTGCGCCGTGTGCGGTACGCCGCTTACCTACGAAGGGCACGGCTCCGACCAGCTCGACCTGACGGTCGGCAGTTTCGACGACGCCGGTCGCCTGCGCCCGGTCGGACATTTCGGCGTCGAGAGCCGGCACGAGGGCTGGCGCGACACGCGCGACCTGCCGGACAAGCGCACCGACGAACTCCCCAATATCGTCAGCAAATGGATAAACCTGCGTGGCAAGCTCCCCGACTGAAACGCGCTTTTTCGACAGCTTCGATGGCCAGCGGATCGCGTGGCGCGAGCTGGGCGAAGGGCGGCCGGTGGTGCTGATCCACGGCTTCTTCTCCAATGCGCAGACCAACTGGATCAAATACGGCCATGCCGCCGCGATCGCCGCGGCCGGCTTCCGCGTCATCATGCCAGACCTGCGCGCGCACGGCGAAAGTGCGCGGCCGCATGACGCCGCCGCCTATCCGCCCGACGCGCTCGCCCGTGACGGGCACGCACTGGTCGCGCACCTGGGGCTTACGGACTATGATCTTGGCGGCTACTCGCTGGGTGCGCGCACCACGGTGCGGATGCTGGCGACCGGCGCGGCGCCGCGGCGCGTGGTAATCGCGGGCATGGGGCTGGACGGGATCACGCGCGTCGATCGCCGCGCCGGGCATTTTCGCAACATCCTGACCAATCTAGGCCGGCACGAGCGCGGGAGCCCGGAATGGATGGCAGAGGCGTTCCTGAAGACCACTGGCGGTGATCCGGTCGCACTGCTGGGAATCATCGACACGTTCGTGGGCACGCCCGGGGCGGTGCTCGATACGATCGTGCAGCCGGTATTGGTGGCGAGTGGCAAGGACGACGACGACAACGGCTCGGCACCGGCGCTGGCCGATGCTTTGCCGCAGGCGCGCTACGTCGAGGTGCCCGGCAACCACATGAGCGCCGTGACGAAGCCGGAGCTCGGCCACGCGATTGCGGGGTTCCTCGCGGGATAAGCGGCCCGGCGAGTGGAGAAGGAAGTGACGGGTGGGACCAGGTGACAATGCCTGACCCCAAATCGTTGCCGGCTAGTCGCGCACGGACCGGCGTTCGCTCGTCGTGCCCGGCGTAATCCGGGACGCCGCCACAGGTCGGATAACGTGAGGTCGGACGAGGTGACCGGCATTTCGAGCAAGGCGAAGCAATCCGGGGCGTCCTGATCCGGCTCTGGATTGTTTCGCCACGCTCATATCGATGGCCTGGGTCGGACCCGTGTCACCCGACCCACGCATGTCACCCGCGATTCCGAAGCGATCACGCCTTGTCGGGGATCGTGTTCTCGTCGGCGATGCCTGCCTCGAACGACTTGGACGAATCCTTGCCGTCGGGCTGGTGCGCCCTGGCGTCCTTGGGAGCGGGCAGGCGCGGCGACTTCGGGGTCGAGCTGCGCAACGTCAGCAGTGCCGCAGTCGCCGCCGCTCCAATCGCTGCGACGCCGCCCGCGATTGCCGCCGCGCCCCACTTGCCACCGACCTTATCGATCGCCGTATCGCCACGCGAGGCCGGCTTGCGGGTAGCAGGCGTGCGCGATTTCGCTGGCGTGGACCGCGTGCGCTTCGCCGCCGGCTTCTTGGCCGGCGCCGCGCTGGGCTCCGCCGCCTTGGTCGCCTTCGTCTTGATCGCGCGCGGGGTTGCGGCCTTCGGAGCGGCGGCCTTGCGCGGCGCGCGGCGGCGCGGCGTGGCGGGCTTGGACGCTGCGGGCGTGGGCGTTTCGCTGGAATCGTCGGCCATGATCTGCTCCCGTATCGATGATTTCGGAAGCGCAACGCACGGACGGCGTGGTGTTTCCAAATCGGTCAGCGAAACGGCGGCTCGTTGAAGGCGCGCAGCTTGCGGCTGTGCAGCTTTGCGCCCTCGCGACGCAGCTCTTCACACGTCTCGATTCCGATCCGCATATGCTCGCTGATCGCGCGTTCGTAGAAGCGATTGGCCTGGCCCGGCAGCTTCAATTCGCCGTGCAGCGGCTTGTCCGAGACGCACAGCAACGTCCCATAGGGTACGCGAAAGCGGTAGCCTTGCGCCGCGATCGTCGCCGATTCCATGTCGATCGCGACGGCGCGGCTCAACGAAAAGCGCAACGCCGAGCGCGCATAACGCAGCTCCCAATTGCGATCGTCGGTGGTCACGATCGTGCCGGTCCGCAGCCGCCGCTTCAATTCGTCGCCGGTTTGCCCGGATACCGTCTCGGCGGCACGCGCCAGCGCCTGCTGGACCTCGGCGATCGCCGGAACCGGGATCTCGGGGGGCAGCATGTCGTCGAGCACATGATCGTCGCGCAGATAAGCGTGTGCGAGGACATAGTCGCCGATCCGCTGCGACGGACGCAAACCGCCGCAATGGCCGATCATCACCCACGCCTCGGGCCGCATCACCGCGAGATGGTCGCAGATCGTCTTGGCGTTCGAGGGACCGACGCCGATGTTGACGAGCGTGATGCCGGTGCGGTCGTCGGCCATCAGGTGATAGGCCGGCATCTGCAACCGCCGCCACGCGCTGTCGTCCAGTATCGCGGGATCGTCCCCGGCCGTGAAAAGCACGCCACCCGGGCCAGAGAGCGCGGTAAAGCGCCCGCCATCCGTCACCTGCTGCGCGCCCCAGCGGACGAATTCGTCGACGTAGCGATGATAGTTGGTGAACAGCACGTAACGCTGGACATGCTCGGGCGGGGTGCCGGTATAGTGCCGCAGCCGCGCCAGGCTGAAGTCGGTGCGCAACCCGTCGAACAGCGCCAGCGGGCGCGTGCCGTCGATCGACGCCCACAACCCGTCGGCGATCTCGTCGCCAATGAAGGCGAGCTCGGTCGTCGGAAAGAAGCGGGCCAGCTCCGCCGCCGATGTCGCGTCGAGGCTCAGCGCGTGGCCGGCGTCGATGACATAGGGGTAGGGAATTTCCTGCGTACCCGGTACAGCGGATACGTCGACATCGTAATCCTCGATCAGCAGCGTGAGCTGCTCCACGAGATAGTCCGCGAAGACCGCCGGCTTGGTGACGCTGATGCGATATTCGCCGGGGCTGACCAGCCGTCCGAACGACCGCATCGGCGTGGGTCGGCCATCATCGCCCGCAAAGCGCAGGCGGATCTCGGGATAGGCGAAGGCGCCGTCGTTTCGCGCCGCGCGGTCGGGAACGCTACCGTCGGCGATATAGGCGGTGATGGCTGCCTTCAGTCGATCGACGGAGGCGGTGTAGAGCCGGTCGAGTTCCCGGACGAGGTCGTTGGCTGTCATGTCAGACGGTTACATAGTTGGTGTGACCGCGGCAAGTCGCCCCGCCACGCAGGCGGGGCGAGCGCTCGATCACAGCGTGTCGAGCATGTGGTCGGCGGAACTGACCCGGAATTCGCCGGGTTCCTCGACGAACAGCGACTCGACGGTGCCGTCGTTGACGACCATCGCGTAACGCTGGCTGCGGCGGCCCATGCCGAACTTGCTGCCGTCCATGTCGAGCCCGAGCGCGGTGGCGAAATCGCCATTGCCGTCCGCAAGCATCGTCACGCCCTGCGCGTCGCTGGCCTTCGCCCAAGCCTCGAGCACGAAAGGATCGTTGACGGCGGTGCACGCGATCTCGTCGATCCCCCTGGCCTTCAGCGCCTCGGCCTTCTCGACGAATCCCGGCAGGTGCTTGGCGGAGCAAGTGGGCGTGTAGGCGCCCGGCACCGCGAACAGCGCGACGCGGCGACCCTTGAAATAGCTGGCGGTGTCGACCGGCTCGCGCCCGTCGGAGGTGAGCCGGGTGAGGGTTACGGAGGGTAGGGTATCGCCGACGCTGATGGTCATTCTTGTGTCTCCGGTTGAGCCGTGGCGCCTGCGATGACGCGTGCGGCGGAGCATTTCAAGCTTTGGCAAGAGGCGCGCGAACGCCTAGATCACGGGAATGGAGCAAGCGACTTTCATGACGGGGCAATTCCTGCTCGCGATGCCGGGGATCGGCGACGCGCGGTTCGACCATTCGGTGATCGCGATGTGCAGCCACGACGAGCAGGGTGCGCTGGGCGTCGGCGTCGGCGCGATCGTCAACGGGCTGGGGCTGCATGAGGTGCTGGAGCAGCTGGAGATCGCGCCGGGCGCGGCGCCCGACGCGCCGGTGCATTTCGGCGGACCGGTGGAGCCTCGGCGCGGATTCGTGCTGCATACCGGCGACTGGGGCGGGCAGGACACGATCGACGTTGCGGGGCGCTGGCGCCTTTCGGGCACCCTCGACGTGCTGCGCGCGATCGCATCCGGCAAGGGGCCGTCGCGCTGGCTGGTGGCGCTCGGCTATGTCGGCTGGGGGCCGGGGCAGCTGGAGGGCGAACTGACGCGGCACGGCTGGCTGAACGTGCCCGACACGCCCGACATGCTGTTCGACACGCCGGTGGAGGAACGCTGGACGCGCGGTTTCGTCGCCGCGGGGGTCGATCCGCGGCTGCTGTCGACGCAGAGCGGACACAGCTGAGCCAGGCAGCGTCGCAAATCACATATAAAGATACCTTTATATTTGATCCCGGCGGTCATCGCGGCTAAGGCTCGCGAATGCCGATCGGTGCCGCGCGCCTTGGTCGGCCTCATTGACTGGAGACATCGCCGTGGCAACCGCCCCCGTGATCGAGAAGAACGACTACGTCATCAAGGATATCGGCCTGGCCGCTTTCGGCCGCGCGGAAATCGCGATCGCCGAGACCGAAATGCCGGGCCTGATGGCGCTGCGCGACGAATTCGGTGCAGCGCAGCCGTTGAAGGGCGCGCGCATTACCGGCTCGCTGCACATGACCATCCAGACCGCGGTGCTGATCGAGACGCTGACCGCGCTGGGCGCCGACGTGCGCTGGGCGACCTGCAACATCTTCTCGACGCAGGATCACGCTGCGGCGGCGATCGCGGCGGCGGGTATCCCGGTGTTCGCGGTGAAGGGCGAGACGCTCGCCGATTACTGGGACTATGTCGGCGACATCTTCAACTGGGGTGCCGACACGGACGGCCAGACCGCCAACATCATTCTCGACGACGGCGGCGACGCGACGATGTTCGCGCTGTGGGGCGCCAAGCTTGAGGCAGGCGCGACCTTCGGTGAGCCGGAGAACGAGGAAGAGGTCGAGTTCCAGCGTTCGGTCAAGGCGTTCATCGCGAGGTATCCGGGTTACCTGACCGAGACGGTCAAGAACCTGAAGGGCGTGTCGGAAGAGACCACCACCGGCGTCCACCGCCTGTACGAGATCGCGAAGAAGGGCGAGCTGCCGTTCCCCGCGATCAACGTCAACGATTCGGTCACCAAGTCGAAGTTCGACAATCTGTACGGCTGCAAGGAGTCGCTGGTCGACGCGATCCGTCGCGCCACCGACGTGATGCTGGCCGGCAAGGTCGCCTGCGTCGCGGGCTTCGGTGACGTCGGCAAGGGTTCGGCACAGTCGCTCCGCAACGGCGGCGCGCGCGTGCTGGTCACCGAGATCGACCCGATCTGCGCATTGCAGGCGGCGATGGAGGGCTTCGAGGTCGTGACGATGGACGAGGCGGTGAAGCGCGCGGACATCTTCTGCACCGCGACCGGCAACGCCGACGTCATCACCGCCGATCACATGAAGGCGATGAAGCCGATGGCGATCGTCTGCAACATCGGCCACTTCGACAGCGAGATCCAGATCGCGGCGCTCAGCAACTACGAGTGGTCGGAAGTGAAGCCGGGCACGGACCTGGTGAAGTTCCCGGACGGCAAGCAGATCATCATCCTGGCCAAGGGCCGGCTGGTGAACCTGGGCTGCGCGACCGGCCACCCGTCGTTCGTGATGTCGGCATCGTTCACCAACCAGACGCTGGCGCAGATCGAACTGTGGACCAAGGCCGAGAACTACAAGAACGAGGTCTACGTCCTGCCCAAGCACCTCGACGAGAAGGTCGCGGCGCTGCACCTCGACAAGCTGGGTGTCCAGCTGTCGAAGCTTTCGGACAAGCAGGCCAAGTACATCGGCGTGCCGGTCGAGGGCCCGTTCAAGCCGGATCACTATCGCTACTGATCGCCGACGATCGGTTCGACGAGCAAGGAGGGCGGGGCCGCAGGCCTCGCCCTTTTTCGTGGGCGGCCGCGGCATGGCTTGCCGGTGCGGGGCGCCGACCCTAGACAGGCAGTCATGCCGCGGATTCGCCTAATTAGATGACCTCGATCGCTCCCGGCATCGCGGTGGCGGTCGGCGCGGTCGTGCTGCTGCTCCTGCTCGCCGGGGTGGTCCTGATCGCACTCGGCTTGCGCGCGCGCGCCGCGGCCGGCGATGCGGTGCGCGAGCGCGCGATGATGGAAACGCTGTTCGCTGCCGCGCCGATGCAGCCGATGGTGGTGCTACCGAACGGCCGGATCGAGATGGCGCGACGCGTGGCCGACTGGCTCGGGTTCAGCGAGATCCCGGCCTACCTCCAGGAGGTAGAGGCTGCGGGTTGGGGGCTCGATTCCGGCGAGGCCCAGGTGTTGTCGGGCGGGCTGGCCGCCTGCCAGCGTTCGGCGCGCAACTTCACCCATACCATCCACGCGCGCGACGGCGGGCGTACGCTGACCGTGCAGGGCGACCGGCGTGGCGATGCAGTGATCCTGTGGTTCTACGATTCGACCGCCAGCGAGGGCGAGATGCGGCGGCTGCGCACCGAATGCCTCGACCTGTCCGACGCGTTCGAGGCGCTGACCGGGCTGGTCGAGGCGGCGCCGCTGCCGATGTGGTACCGCGACACCGACCTGCAACTGGCGATGGTCAACTCGGCCTATGTCACCGCGGTGGAGGGCACCGACGCTGGCGAAGTGGTCGGGCGTGGGCTGGAACTGGTCGACGGGTCGGGGCAGGGCAGCCCGACGGCGGGCGCGGCGATGGCGCGTGACGAGGGGCGCCCGCAGACGCGCGTGCTGCCGGCCACGATCGGCGGCGCGCGCCGCTCGCTCCGCATTCACGATGTGCCGCTGCCGGTCGGCGGAGTGGCGGGCTATGCGATCGATATCGAGGAGCTGGAGCAGAGCCACGCGCGGGAGCGGCGGTTCGCCGAGGCGCAGCGCGCGATGCTCGACCGGCTGTCGGCCGGCGTGGCGCAGTTCGCGCGCGACCGCAGCCTGATCTTCTGCAACCAGCCGTTCCGGCGGATGTTCGCGATGCGGCTGGAATGGCTTGCCGATCGTCCCGAGTTCGACCGCGTGCTGGAACGGATGCGCGAGGCCAATCGCGTGCCCGAAGTGCGCGACTTCCCCGGGTGGAAGGCGGAGCGGCGCGGCTGGTTCGTCGGCGCCGACACCGCGGTCGAGGAAAATTGGCACCTGCCCGGCGGCACGCACCTGCGCGTCGTGGCGCAGCCTATTCCCGACGGCGGGCTGATGGTGTTCTTCGAGGATCGCACGGAGCAGGTGCAACTCGCCAGCGCGCGCGACACGCTGCTGCGCGTCCGCACGGCGACCTTCGACAATCTGTTCGAGGCGCTGGGCGTGTTCTCCGCCGACGGGCGCCTGCAATTGTGGAACAACCGCTTCCGCGCGTTGTGGGACCTCGACGAGGAGTTCCTGACCGGGCATCCGCGCGTCGACGTGATCGCCGAGAAGGTCGCGCCCAAGTTGTCCAATCCTCGCCGCGCCCGCTCGATCGCCGAGCTGGTGCGCGTCGCGACGATGGAGCGCCAGCAGCGCGCGGGGCATATCGCGCTGGCGGACGGGCGGCAGTTCGAGTTTGCGGCGGTGCCGCTGCCCGACGGCAACGCGCTGTTCACGATGCTCGACATCAGCGACAGCCGCGCGATGGAGCAGGCGCTGCGCGACCGAAACGACGCGCTGGAGGCAGCCGACCAGGTGAAGACCGCGTTCGTCGCGAACATGAGCTACGAGTTGCGCACCCCGCTGACGTCGATCAGCGGCTTCGCGGAAATGCTGCACGGCGGCTATGCCGGCGAACTGTCGCCGGACGCGATCGCCTATCTCGATGCGATCCTCGACTCGGTCGACCGGCTGGGGCTGCTCATCGACGACGTGCTCGATCTCACCTCCACCGACAGCGGCGCTCGGCCGCTGGAGCGCGCCGATATCGATGTCGCCGCGGTGGCGCGCGCCGCGTCCGACGCCCTGCGGGCCACCGCCAAGCGTCACCACGTCGACCTCACCATCGAGATCCAGCGCTCCGCCGGGCGACTGACCGGCGACGCACGGCGGATACGCGAAGTGGTCGAGCACCTGCTGCGTCGCGCGATCGGCACCGTGCCCGAAAAGGGCAGCGTGCAGTTGCTGGTCGACGGTAATGCGAAGGGTGCCCGGATCGTGGTGTCGGACAACGGCCCCGGCATGACTCCCGACCAGGGCGCGCGCGCGTTCGACCGGTTCGCGAGCGACGGCATTTCCTCGGCTGGCGAGCGGGCGCTGGGGCTCGGCCTGCCGCTCGCCAAGCAATTCGTCGAGGCGCATGGCGGCACGATCGCGCTGACCAGCACGCCGGAGACGGGCACGATCGTCACGGTGGACCTGCCGCGGCGATGAGGCACGGCGAGGAACGGCTGGCCGACGAAGCGACAACAGCGGCGCTTGGTGCGCGGCTCGCCGCCGTGCTGCGTGCCGGCGACGTGGTGACGCTGACCGGCGGGTTGGGCGCGGGCAAGACCAGCCTGGCGCGCGGTGTGCTGGCGGCGCTGGGCCTGGCGGAGGAGGCACCAAGCCCGACGTTCGCGATCGTCCAGCCCTACGACCTGCCCGAGGTGTCGTTGCCGGTGCTGCACGTCGATCTATACCGGCTCGACGATCCGCGCGACGTCGACGAGCTCGGGCTGGACGAGGCGCGGCGCGATGCCGCCTTGCTGGTCGAATGGCCGGAGCGCGCGGGCGCGGGGCGCTGGCCCGATGCGCTGGCATTCGACCTGGCGATCGCAGCGGACGGCGCGCGTCGCTTGACTTGGCGCGCGCCCGACGCTTGGGACGGGCGATGGCCACGATGACCCCGCCGGCGGATGCGCCCGCCTTTCTCGATGCACATGGATGGCGCGACGCGCGGATCGAGCCGTTGGCGGGGGACGCCTCGTTCCGGCGCTATTTCCGCGTCCATGCCGGCACGCGCCGCGCGATTCTGATGGATGCACCGCCGCCACACGAAGATCCGCGTCCGTTCCTCGCGGTCGCCGGGTGGCTGGTGGAGCGCGACTTCGCGGCGCCGACGGTGCATGCGATCGATCTGGCGCGCGGACTGGTGCTGCTGGAGGATTTCGGCGACGTGCGGCTGCGCGAGACGGTCGACGCCGATCCCGACGCGGCGGTGGCGCTGTACGGCGCGGCGATCGACCTGCTGGTGCGGTTGCGTGCGCAGCCGGCCGGACCGTGGCGCCCCTACGATCGCACCGAATTGCTGCGCGAGGTCGGGCTGCTGACCGAATGGTATGCGCCCGCGATCGGCATCGACGTGGATGCGGCGGGATATCGCGCGGCATGGGACGAGGTGCTGCACCATGCCGAGCCGGCGATCCCGGTGACGGTGCTGCGCGATTACCATGCCGAGAACCTGATGCTGGTCGGTGAGGAACGGGCGCTGGGGCTGCTCGACTTTCAGGACGCGCTGGCCGGGCATCCGGCCTACGACCTCGTCTCGCTTCTGCAGGATGCGCGGCGCGACGTCGATCCTGCGATCGAGGCGATGATGCTGGCACGCTACCGCGACGCCACCGGCGAGGGCGACGACTTCGTACGCGCCTATCACGTGCTGGGCGCGCAGCGGAACGCCAAGATCGTCGGCATCTTCGCCCGGCTGTGGAAGCGCGACGGCAAGCCGCGCTACGCCGCTTTGTGCCCGCGCGTCTGGGCATATCTGGAGCGCGACCTGAGCGAGCCGGCGCTGGCACCGGTCGCGCGCTGGTTCGACGACAACCTGCCGCCGGAATGGCGCGGCGATCCGTTGCGTATCGCCGACGCGCGGCGACAGGCATGACCCGCCTGCGCTACATTCGACCCGATCCGGGCACGCGCGTGCCGCGCACCGCGATGGTGATGGCAGCCGGTATCGGCAAGCGGATGCGCCCGCTGACCGCGACGCGGCCGAAACCGCTGGTCGAGGTGAATGGTCGCACGCTGATCGATCATACGTTCGACCGCCTGCGGGCGGCCGGTGTCGAGCGCGCGGTGGTGAACGTTCATTATCTCGCCGACGCGCTGGAGGCGCATCTCCGCCACCGCGTCCACGGGATCGAGGTGGTCGTTTCCGACGAACGCGCGCAGTTGATGGAGACGGGCGGCGGGCTGGCGCAGGCGCTGCCGCTGCTCGGCGACGAGCCGTTCCTGGTGGTCAACAGCGACAATCTCTGGCTCGACGGCCCGACCGACGCGATCCGCCAGCTCGCCGATCGCTGGGACGATGCTGTCATGGACGCCTTGCTGCTGATGGTGCCCTATGCCCGCGCGCACAATCATAGCGGGCAGGGCGATTTCCATCTCGGCGCGGATGGACGGATCACCGGGCGGCGCAAGCCGGGCCGGGTCGCGCCGTTCGTCTTCACCGGCGTGCAGATCGTGTCGCCGCGGCTGATCCGCGAGTGGCCAGCGGGACCGTTTTCGACCAATCTGTTCTGGAACCGTGCGATCGCGGCCGGGCGCGCGTTCGGGCTGGTGCATCAGGGCCTGTGGTCGGAAGTGAACGTGCCGGCGGCGGTCGCCAAGACCGAGGTGCTGTTCGCCGATGGCTGACGCGTCCGCGGCGCCCGCCGGGCGGGGCTTGCGGCTCTACACGATCCCGGCGCATCGCGCCTTTGCCGACGCGCTGGTCGCCGGGTTGTTGCGGCGGTTTGGCGGTGACCGGCTGGCGCTGGCGCGCGGGCTGGTGCTGGTGCCGAACAATCGCGGCGGGCTCGCGGTGCGCGAGGCGTTCGTGCGCGCGAGCGGCGGCGCGCTGCTGTTGCCGCGGATCGTGGCGCTGGGCGGCGAGGAACTGGATGCGAGTGTCGGCGCGGCGCTGGACCCGGCCGATGCAGTGCCGCCGCTGCCGCCGGCGGTCGACCCGTTGCAGCGGCGGATGATCCTGGCACGACTGGTCGAGGAAGAGCGCGCCGCCGCCGGGCGCCCGGTCGATGCCGCAGAGGCCGTGCGGCTGGCGGGAGAACTGGCGCGCACGCTCGACCAGCTGATCGTGGAGGAAGTGCCGCCCGCACGGCTCGCCGCGATCGATCCGGGCGAAGGATTGTCGGACCATTGGGAAACCGCGCTACGGCTGTTCCGGCTGCTGCTCGATCGCTGGCCGGCTGAGCGCGAGCGGCTCGGCTGCATCGACGCCGCGGAGCGGCGCATCCGGTTGATCGACCGGCAGGCGGCGCGGTGGCGCGATGCGCCGCCGGGCGGGTTCGTGTGCGCGGCGGGGATCACCGATCCGGCGCCGGCGGTGGCGCGGTTGCTGCGGACCGTCGCCGGGCTGCCGCGCGGCATGGTGGTGTTCGCCAATCTCGACCTCACGCTGCCGGGCGAGGAATGGGACGCGCTGGGGCCGCACGACCCCGATCCGGTGACGGGCCTGCGGCGCCGCGCGATCGAGGTGCATCCACAATTCCACCTGAAGCTGCTGCTCGAACGGATCGGCGCGGGCCGTGACGAGGTGTCGCGCTGGACCGCGGCGAGCGAGCATGACGCCACCGCGGCGCGTGGCCGCGCGATCGCCAATGCGCTGGCGCCGGCGCGCTTCACCGCCAAATGGACCGCGCTGGACGCGGCCGACCGGCGGCTGACCGGGGTCAGCGCCGTCGAGCTTGCGACCCCTGCGGAGGAGGCGCAGGCGGTGGCGCTGAAATTGCGCGAGGCGGTGGAGACGCCGGGTCTGACCGCGGCACTGGTCACGCCCGACCGGATGCTGGCGCGGCGCGTGGCGGCGCATTGCCGACGCTGGGGGATCGAGGTCGACGACAGCGCCGGGCGCGCGCTCGCGATCCTGCCGCCGGGGACGTTGCTGACCGCGATCGTCGAGGCGGCGGCGCAGGATTTCGCGCCGATGGCGCTGTTGACCTTGCTGAAGCATCCGTTGGTGCGGGCCGGCGAGGGACGGGGCGAATGGCTGGACGGCGTCCGTCGTCTCGACCGCGCGCTGCGCGGGCCACGGCCGGCGCCGGGGCTGGCGGGGATCGATCGGCATCTCGCCGCAGTGCCCGCCTTTGCGGGGGCTGCCGAATGGTGGCGGGGCGCGCGTACGCTGCTGGAGCCGGTGGCCCGCGGGTTCGGTGCGGAAACTGCGACGCTGACCGGATTGGTGGCGTGCCTGCGCGAGGCGGCGGACCTGCTGGCGGGCGAGGAGGCGTGGCGCGGCCCCGCCGGGCGCGCGGCGGCGGACCTGCTCACCGGGCTGGAGGCGCAGGCGCCGTCGGGACCGCAGGCGATCGCGCCCGGCGGGTTCGCGCCGCTGCTGCGCATGCTGATGGACGAGATCGCCGTCCGGCTGCTGCCGCGTGAACGCCACGCGCGGCTCGCGATCTACGGCCTGATGGAGGCGCGGCTGCAATCGGCCGACCTGATGATCCTGTCCGGGCTGAACGAGGGGACATGGCCGGGGCTGCCCGCACCCGATCCGTGGCTGGCGCCGCGCGTCCGCGCCGAACTGGGATTGCCGGGGCTGGAGCGCGGAATCGGCGTGGCCGCGCACGATTTCGGGCAGGCGCTTGGCGCGCGTGAGGTCGTGTTGACCCGCGCGCGGCGCGATGCGCGCTCGCCGGCGCTCGCCTCGCGTTTCTGGTTGCGGCTGGAGGCGATGACCGGCGAACGCTTTCCGCGCGATGCGACACTGGCGGAATGGGCGCGCGCGCTGGACGGGGCGGCGGTCCCGACACCGGTCGATCGCCCCGCGCCGCTGCCGCGCAAGAGCCTGCGCCCGCGGCAGATCTCGGTGACGGAGGTCGACCGGCTGAAAGCCGATCCGTTCGCCTTCTACGCGCGGCGTATCCTGAAGCTGTCCCCGCTCGATGCGGTCGATGCCGATCCCAGCGCGGCGTGGCGCGGCACCGCGGTGCACGGCGTGCTGGAGGCGTGGGCGCGCGAGGATGCGTGCGATCCCGAGCGGCTGCTGCCGCGTGCGCTGACGCTGCTCGCCGATCCCGCGACCCATCCGCTGCTGCGCGCCTTGTGGCAGCCGCGGCTGATCGCGGCGTTCGAATGGGTCGCGGCACGCACGATCGCCGATCGGGCCGGCGGTCGCGCGGTGCTGGCGGTGGAAGGGCGCGGGACGACCGAGCTTTCGGGAATCGAGCTGACCGGCCGCTTCGATCGCATCGACCGGATGCCCGATGGCGGCCTGGGCATCGTCGATTACAAGACCGGCAAGGCGCCGTCCGTCGCCGCGGTGCGCGGTGGGTTCAACCTGCAACTGGGGCTGCTCGGCGCGATCGCGGAGGCGGGTGGCTTTGCCGGCGTTGCGGGTGCGGCGACCGCTTTCGAATATTGGTCGCTCGCCAAGAAGGGCGATGCGTTCGGCTCAGTCTCCACCCCTGCCGATCCCGGGGGAAAGGGCGGGCGGATCCTGACCGACGACTTCGTTCGCGCCGCGCGCGACAGCTTCGCGGAAGCGGCGGCGCGGTGGCTGACCGGGGAGGAGCCGTTCACCGCCAAGCTGCACCCGGAATTCGCACCCTACGCGGAGTATGACCAGTTGACGCGGCGCGACGAATGGTATGGCCGCGATGCCTGATACCACCCACCTCCGGCATTCCCTTGCAACGCGTCACGCCCGCGCGGGCGGCACTCCGGAACGCATGCCGTGGCGGCTCCGGGGCGGACGACGACGCGTCTGTGTTCGTGCGACCGTCGAACCCACGTGGGACCGCGCATCGTGACTCCGCGTGCGGTCGCCCCGTTGCCGCAGCTCAAGGATGCGCAGCTGCGCGCCAGTCGTCCGGAGGCGCATGTCTGGCTCTCCGCGTCGGCAGGCACCGGCAAGACGCAGGTGCTCGCGGCGCGCGTGTTCCGACTGTTGCTGCGCGATGTAGAACCGGGCGCGATCCTGTGCCTGACCTTCACCAAGGCCGGTGCGGCGGAGATGGCGGCGCGCGTCAATCGTCAGCTCGCGGCGTGGGTGCGGATGCCCGACACCGCGCTCGCCGCCGATCTGGACGCGTTGGGCGAGCGCCCGACACCGGCGTTGATCGCGCGGGCCCGGACCTTGTTCGCGCGCGTCCTCGACGCGCCGGGCGGGGGACTGCGCATCCAGACGATCCACGGCTTCTGCCAGGGCTTGCTCGCCGCCTTTCCGATCGAGGCCGGGCTGGTGCCGGGCTTCCGCCCGATCGAGCCACGCGAGGAAGCGCTGCTGCGACGACAGGCGCTGTCCGACCTGCTGGTGCACGCCGAGCGCGAGGGGCGTGCGCGCCCGGTCGAGACGATCGGCGCGCTCAGCGTCCGGCTGGGCGAGCAGGGCGCAGAGCAGTTTCTTGCCGAATGCGCGCGGGCGCATGACGCGCTGGAGGCGCTGCCCGCCGGCATCGCGCCGTTCGTCCGCACGCAGCTCGGGCTGCCGCTCGGGGACGTTGCCGCGCACATCCATGCCGCGTGCGGCGACGATGCGATCGACCGCGCGACGCTGAACACGATCGCCGCGCTGAACCGCGGCTGGGGCACGAAGAGCGGCATCGAACGCGCCGAGGCGATCGGCGCGTGGCTCGCGGCCGATGTGGAGACGCGCGCAGCGACGCTCGACCGGCTGCACGGCGTCTGGGCGAAGAAGGACGGCGATCCGCTGTCGTTCGCGAAAGGGCGGGCGCCGGTCGATCCGGACTATGCCGACCACGCGATGGCGCTGCACGGCTGGTGCGGCGAGTTGCTGTCGTTGCGCGTGCGCGCCGCCTATGCCGACCGGCTCGGCGCCGCACTGGAAGTCGGTCGCGAATATGCACGCGGCTATGCGGCGGCCAAGCGGCGTGGCGGCGCGGTCGATTTCAACGACCTGATCGATGCGGCGGTGGCGCTGCTGCGGCAGGAGGGGATCGGTGAGTGGATCCGCTACAAGCTCGACCAGATCACCGAACATGTGCTCGTCGACGAGGCGCAGGACACCAACGTCGCGCAATGGACGATCATCCGCGCGCTGGTCGACGAATATTTCGTCGGCCGCGGCGTCTATGCGCCGTCGGTGCGCACCCTGTTCACGGTCGGCGACCTGAAGCAGGCGATCTTCGGGTTCCAGGGCACCGATCCGATCAACTTCCTCGCTGCCGAAAATTATTTCGCCGCGCGCGCCGGCGACGTATCGGGCGACGACATGATGCCGGACGAGGAGCGCGGCCTGCCGTTCGACCGTCTGTCACTGACCGACTCGTTCCGCTCGACCGCGCCGGTGCTGGAGTTCGTCGACCAGGCGATCGCAACGGTCGGGGCGGCCGGGCTGGGCGCGGCGGAGGACATCCCGCCGCACGCCAGCCGCGTCGCCGGCCCGGGAGCAGTCGTGCTGTGGCCGCCGGTTGCTGCGGGCGCCAGCGAAGCGGAGGACGGCGGCGAGGAAGGCTGGATCGACGACGCCGTCCGCGCCAACGCCTCGCGCATCGCGCAGGCGGTGAGGCGCTGGCTGGGGCCGGTCGAGCATGGCGGGCTGATGCTGGAGAGCAAGGGTCGCCGCCTTCGTCCCGAGGACGTCATGATCCTCGTCAAGCGGCGTGGCGAACTGGCGCAACTGCTGGTCGCCCGGCTCTATGCCGAGGGAGTGCCGGTCGCGGGCGTCGACCGGCTGCGGCTGTCCGCGCCGCTGGCGGTGCAGGATCTGCTCGCGGCGGTGCGTTTCGTGTTGCAGCCGGACGACGACCTCAGCCTCGCCAGCCTCCTCGTCTCGCCGTTGATCGGGTGGACGCAGGACGAGTTGATGGAGCGCGCCGTCGAGCGGCAGGGTTCGCTGTGGCGCCACCTTGCGCGCCATCATGCCGCGCATGTCGGTGCCCTGGCCGGACTGCTCGCCAGTGCCGACTTCGACACGCCGTATCGCTTCCTCGAGATGCTCCTGTCCGGCCCGCTCGACGGGCGGCGCAAGCTGCTCGCCCGGCTCGGCGAGGAAGCACGCGACCCGATCGAGGAACTGCTCAACGCCGCACTCGACTTCGAGACCGGCGCGACGCCATCGCTGCAACGCTTCCTCGACTGGTTCGAGCGGGACGAGGTGGAGATCGTCCGTGACGCCGCCGCGCCGCTCGATGCGGTGCGGGTGATGACCGCGCACGGTGCGAAGGGCTTGCAGGCGCCGCTGGTGATCCTCGCGGACGCGACCGCCGACCCCGATGCCTCGCCGCGGTCGACCTTGATGTGGACGCCCGACGGTCTCGACCGCCCCGTGCCCGTGTTCCGCCCCCGCGCCGCCGAGCGTGCCGGCGCGATCGATGCGGCGCTGGCGCAGGTCGAGGAGCGCGAGCGGCAGGAGCATTGGCGGCTGTTCTACGTCGCCGCGACCCGCGCCGAGGAGCGGCTGGTGATCGCCGGTTCGCTGAGCGCCAAATGGCAGGGCGTGCCGCCGGAGGCGAGCTGGTATGCCGCTGCGGCGCGCACCCTCGACGCGCTGGGCGTCGAGGGTGACGACGAACGCGTCTTCATGGGCAAGACCCCGGCCCGGCCGGTCGCGGCGAGGGGCGGGGCGGGCGACGCCGACGACGCGCTGGTCGCGCTCCCCGATTGGGCGCGCCGCCCGGCACCCGAGGATGCGAAGCCGCCGCGCCCGCTCACCCCGTCCTCGGTCGGCGACGATGTGGTCAGCGACGCGCCGCCGGTGCCGGCTGCCCGCGACGCGGCGGAGCGGGGCCGGTTGATGCACGCCTTGTTCGAGCGCCTTCCGCCGCTGTCGCCGGACGCGCGCGTGCCGGCGGCGCGGCGCTGGCTGGGCGCGCGCGGCGTCGCCGATCCCGATGCGGTGATCTGGCCGGTGATGGCGGTGCTGGAGGACCCCGCCTATGCGGCGTTGTTCGGTGCCGATGCGCTGGCGGAGGCGCCGATCGCGGCGACGTTGCCATCGGGGCGCGTCATCTCCGGCACGATCGACCGGCTGCTGGTCGGCGACGGCGTCGTCCGCGCGATCGATTACAAGACCGGCCGCAGCGTGCCGGACGACGTGGCCGGCGTGCCGGACTATCATCTGCGCCAGATGGCCGCTTATCACGCCGCGCTGGAGGTGATCTTCCCCGGCGCGCGCATCGAGGTGGCGTTGCTCTACACGGCCGGGCCGCGGCTGATCGACCTGCCGGGCGCGCTGCTCGACCCGGTCAAGCGCCGCTTCTCCGGCCCGGAGCAAAGCTTGCCCGCCGGTGGTTGAGCGCGCGCACCCGGCACCCTAGTTTCATCTCATCCAAGGAGAATGACATGGCCACCAAGACGATCACCGACGCCAGCTTCCAGAACGACGTGCTGTCTGCCGACAAGCCGGTGCTGGTCGATTTCTGGGCGGAATGGTGCGGCCCGTGCAAGATGATCGGCCCGTCGCTGGAGGAGATCAGCGAGGAACTGGGTGAGCAGGTGACGATCGCCAAGCTCAACATCGACGAAAATCCCGACGCCCCCGGTCAGTATGGCGTGCGCGGCATCCCGACGATGATCCTCTTCAAGGGCGGCGTGCCGGCGGCGACCAAGATCGGCGCGGAGCCGAAAGGGCGGATCAAGGCGTGGCTCGAAGGCGAACTGGGCTGAGCATGTCGGCGGCGCTGCTGATGACACAGCGCGCCGCCACTTTCGTCTGCAATGATCCCGTGAGCGGTGGAGGAAGCACGTAGTCGATCGGAGAGTTCCGAGAGCCGCTATGGCCGGGAACATACTGCCGAGGCGATCCGACCCACACGGCGGGCGCCCGCCAGCATCAAGTCAGCGGGATCATCACAGTGTCGGCATAGCCCGGCCGCGCCTGCAAACGCGCGTACCAATCGGCGAGATGCGGAAGCGGCACGCGGTCCAGCCCCAGCGCGAAGAACGTATGCGCATAAACCCCCATCGGCACGTCTGCCACGCCGAACGCGGCACCTGACAGCCACGGTGCCTCGCCGAGTTGCCGGTCGAGCACGCTCATCAAGCGCCCGCACGCCACGATCGATTGCGCCACGGCCTCGTCGTCGCGCTGCCCGGCCGCGCGCCGCACGAGGTTGAAGAACGCCCCGCGCTGCGCATCGGCGTAGCTGAACTGCCAGTCCATCCAGCGGTCCGCCAACGCACGTCGCGCCGGATCGGCCGGCCACATCGTATCGTCGCCATATCGCGCCGCCAGATAGCGCAGGATCGCGTTCGATTCCCACAGCACCAGCCCGTCGTCCTCGATCGTCGGGATCAGCGCATTCGGATTCTTCGCCAGATAGGCGTCGTCCATTCCGAACGCGCCGCCGACATCGTGACGCCGGTACGTCAGCCCGAGTTCCTCGGCGAGCCAGACCACCTTCTTGACGTTATGTGAGTTCAGCCGCCCCCAGATCGTCAGCATGGCCGCCTCAGCTCCGATAATCGGCGTTGATCGAGATGTAGCCGTGCGTCAGGTCGCAGGTCCAGACGGTCGCGCGGCCGTCGCCGAGCCCCAGATCGACGCCGATCTCGACTTCCTCTCCCTTCAGATGCGCCGCGACCGGCGCTTCGTCATAGCCGGTCACCGCCACGCCGCGTTCGGCGACAGGGGTGGCGCCGAACCGGATCGCCAGCTTGTCGCGCTCGGCGGGTTCGCCAGCCTTGCCGACCGCCATGACGACGCGCCCCCAATTGGCATCCTCGCCGGCGATCGCCGTCTTCACCAGCGGCGAATTGGCGATCGACATTGCGATGCGGTGTGCCGAGCGGTCGCTTTCCGCGCCCTCCACCGTCACTTCGATCAGCTTCGTCGCACCCTCGCCGTCGCGCACCACCAGCAACGCCAGCTGCCGGCAGACATCGGACAGCGCGGCGCGGAACGCATCCGCCCCGTCGCTGTCGTCATCGGAGAGTGGCGCATTGCCCGCCACGCCGGTCGCGAACGCCAGCACGGTGTCGCTGGTCGAGGTGTCGCCGTCGACCGTGATGCACGAAAAGCTGCGCACGTTCGCCGCGGACAGCGCGGCTTGCAGGAATGGCGCTTCGACCGCGGCATCGGTGAAGATGAAGCCGAGCATCGTCGCCATGTCCGGCGCGATCATGCCCGAGCCCTTAATGATCGCGGCGATCGTCACCGTCCGTCCGTCGACCACCGCGGTCGCTTCGACGCCCTTCGGATAGGTGTCGGTGGTGCCGATCGTCTCCGCGGCGGCGCGCCAGTCCGCGGCCGGCGCGACGAAGGCGGCGGCAAGCCCGGCCTGCGCCTTGTCGATCGGCAGCGGCACGCCGATCACGCCGGTCGAAGCGACGAACACGTCGGATGGCCGGCAGCCGAGCGACTGCGCGGTCTGCGCGGCGATCGCCTCCACGGCATCGCGCCCGCGGTCGCCGGTGAAGGCGTTGGAATTGCCGGCGTTGACGACCAGGGCCCGCGCCTCGCCCAGCACCAGCGCCTTGCGGCACCATTCCACCTCCGGCGACGGGCATTTCGACTGCGTCAGCACGCCCGCCACGGTCGTGCCCAGCGTGAACTCCGCCAATGTCAGGTCGGTGCGGTCCCACGTCTTGTACTGCGCACGCGCCACGCGCAGGCGGACACCGGCGACCGGCGCCATATCGGGGAAGGGCGTGGCGAGTGGGGAGATCGACGTCGACATGCCGCTGCCTTAGCTTCGCCGTCCCCGTGCGCAAAGGGGCTCTGCATGGCGCCGGCGACGTGGGCGTCGGACTGGCGGTTCCGCCGCCGTGATCGTCGCAGGCTGCGGGTGCGACGCATCGCACCTGCTTCCAGGCAGGCCCTCGTTCCGCTTCGGTCGCCAAATTGATGGTTTACCGGCATGCGGGCGGTGGACGTCCACGCGCGTGCATCCTATGTCCGCTCGCGTGAATCTGCTGCTGCTCCTCTCCGCGCTGCTTTCCGCGCTGACCGGCGTCACCGGCAGCGTGCGTCAGCCGCAGGTCGCCCAGGCGGTTGCGCAGCAGGTGAAGGCGGCGGCAATCGCCTCCGCCGCGCTGCGCATCGCCGCGCGTCCGGTGCAGGCGCTTGCGTCGCTTCACGACAGCAGCACCGCGCCGCATGCACGCGCCGTCGCGATATTCGCGATCGAGCCGATTTTTGCGAGTCGCCGACGCGAATAAGCGCGCACTCGCTTTTCACGCCTTTTCCCTTGCGCGGCCGCCGGACGGGCGGAGCCGCGCCGCTTCCAGATACAGGAACACGCCCATGTTCGGCGGCATTGCCAAATCGCTCTTCGGTTCGTCCAACGACCGCTACGTCAAGTCGCTCAACCCGATCCTCGCCAAGATCGCATCGTTCGAGCCGACGCTGCAGGCAATGGACGACGCCTCGCTCGCCAACCAGACGGTGCTGTTCCGCGAGCGGATGGCGAACGGCGAGACGCTCGACCAGTTGCTGCCCGAGGCGTTCGCCACGGTCCGCGAGGCAGCGAGCCGCGTGCTGGGTCAGCGTCACTACGACGTACAGATGATCGGCGGCATCGTCCTCCACCGCGGTGAGATCGCGGAGATGCGCACCGGCGAGGGCAAGACGCTGGTCGCCACGCTCGCCACCTATCTCAACGCGCTGCCGGGCGAGGGCGTCCACGTCATCACCGTCAACGATTACCTCGCCAGCCGCGACGCCGACTGGATGGGTCGCGTCTATCGCTTCCTGGGGCTGACCACCGGCGTGATCGTCCCCAATCTGTCCGACGAGCAGCGCCGCGATGCCTATGCTGCCGACATCACCTACGGCACGAACAACGAATTCGGCTTCGACTATCTGCGTGACAACATGAAGTACGATCGTGCTTCGATGGTGCAGCGCCCGTTCGCGATGGCGATCGTCGATGAGGTCGATTCGGTGCTGATCGACGAGGCGCGCACGCCGCTCATCATCTCCGGGCCGACCGACGACAAGTCGGAGCTGTACATCGGTGTCGATGCGATCGTGAAGCAGCTGAACGAGGAAGATTACGAGAAGGACGAGAAGCAGAAGTCGATCGTCCTGACCGAGGATGGCACCGAGCGCGCCGAGCGGTTGCTGGAAGCCGCCGGGCTGCTGGAAGGCGCAAACCTCTACGATTTCGAGAATACGCAGGTGGTGCACCATCTCAACCAGGCGTTGCGCGCGAACGCGATGTTCAAGCGCGACACGGATTACATCGTCAAGGACGACAAGGTCGTCATCATCGACGAATTCACCGGGCGCATGATGGACGGCCGTCGCTGGTCGGACGGCCTGCACCAGGCCGTCGAGGCGAAGGAGGGCGTGCAGATCGAGCCCGAGAACCAGACCATGGCTTCGATCACGTTCCAGAATTATTTCCGTATGTATCCCAAGCTGGCCGGAATGACCGGCACCGCCGCGACCGAGGCGGCGGAATTCTACGACATCTACAAGATGAACGTCGTCACGATCCCGACCAACAAGCCGGTGCACCGCGTCGATGAAGAAGACGAATTCTACAAGGACACGCAGGACAAGTTCCGCGCGATCGCCAAGAAGATCCGCGAACATGCCGAAACCGGGCAGCCGGTGCTGGTCGGCACCGTCTCGATCGAGAAATCGGAGCTGCTCAGCGAGTTCCTGCGCCAGGAAGGTGTCGACCATTCGGTGCTGAACGCCCGCTATCACGAGCGTGAGGCGCATATCGTGGCGCAGGCCGGGCGGCTGGGCGCGGTGACGATCGCCACCAACATGGCGGGCCGTGGCACCGACATCCAGCTGGGCGGCAATCTGGAGATGCGCGTCGAGGACGAGCTGGCCGGAATGCCGGAAGGGCCGCAGCGCGACGCCGCCGTCGAGCAGATCCGTGCCGAGATCGGTGCCGAGAAGCAGAAGGTGCTCGAAGCCGGTGGGTTGTTCGTGCTCGCGACCGAGCGTCACGAGAGCCGCCGCATCGACAACCAGTTGCGTGGCCGGTCGGGGCGGCAGGGCGATCCGGGGCTCAGCCGCTTCTACCTGTCGCTCGATGACGACCTGCTGCGCATCTTCGGCCCGGACACGCTGTTCGCCAAGATGATGCGCAACAACATCAACGATGGCGAGGCGATCGGCAGCAAGTGGCTGACCAAGGCGATCGAGACCGCGCAGAAGAAGGTCGAGGCGCGCAACTACGACATCCGCAAGCAGGTCGTCGAATATGACGACGTGATGAACGACCAGCGCAAGGTGATCTACGAGCAGCGCGCCGACATCATGGACGCCGATACGGTCGGCGACGTGGTGACCGACATGCGCGCCGAGACGGTCAACGCGATCGTCGGCGAAGCCTGCCCGCCGAATTCCTATCCCGAGCAATGGGATGTCGAGGGGATGAAGACGCGGCTCGCCGAGGTGCTCAATCTGGCACCGCCCGTCGACGAGTGGCTGACGGAAGACGCGATCGATCCCGAGATCGTGACCGAGCGCGTGCTGGCCGAGGCCGACGCGCTGGTCGCTGGCAAGGCTGCCGACCTGGAGCCGGACACGTGGACGCAGATCGAGAAGTCGATCCTGCTCCAGAACCTCGACCATCACTGGAAGGAGCATCTCGCGATGCTCGACGCGTTGCGGCAGGTCGTTCACCTGCGCGCCTACGCTCAGAAGACGCCGATCAACGAATACAAGCAGGAGGCTTTCAACCTCTTCCAGCGCATGCTGGAGGCAATTCGCGAGGACGTGACGCGCACGATCGCGTTTGCGCAGTTCCAGATGCAGGCACCGCCGCCGCTGCCCGACCTGCCGGACTTCATCACCACCCATTTCGACCCGTTCACCGGCGAGGATAATTCGAACGACATCGACGCCGGCACGCGCGGGCTGGTAACGACGCAACTCCCGCCGCTCCAGATCCCGCAACCCAGCGGCGCGGACCTCGGGGACGATCCCGCCAACTGGGAAGGGCAGGTCAGCCGCAACGCGCCATGCCCGTGCGGATCGGGGCGCAAGTACAAGCATTGCCACGGCGCCGCCTGACGGGCGCAGGGCGGGGGAACGGTCGGGAACGCCTCCCCCTGCCGTACACCCCGCCGTCCTTGCGGGGATAGCAAAGCGATCCAGAGCCGGGCCAGCGCGCCGTTGAACGCTTCGCCACGCCCGTGCTGACGAACGGGCGGCTGAAGCGCCACTAGATCGGTGACGAAAAACAGGAGTCCTGTTCGACGCTCCTTCGGTCAAGGGAGCGTGACGGCCACGCCTCGCTTGGTATCGTCTTCACCAGTCGTGCGGTTTGGCCTCCCGTCGTTTCATATCGTCGCGCTACTCCGACCGTGATCGGCAGCGGGCGCTTCATGCCGGCGCGAAACATGCGTGACGCGAGCATAAGGCCGGGAGAGCGCAGATACGCCGGGCCGCAGCGTGGCCTGGAATCTGTCACCTGCAGCGCCGACGCACCTTGCCGCGAACCGACGCGCTTGCTTTCGACTGCCGGTGTCGCGTAAGGGCGCGCATCCGCATGGACCCGGTGCAAATCCGGGTGGCTATCCCGGCCGCCGATCCGCCGGGCAACCTCCACGTGTCTTCCCTTCGTCGCGTCATCGTACGCGCGTGGACACGTGTTGCGTTCACGACAGGCACATGACCTCTTTCACTTCCCACTTCCGATCCGCGTGGTGCGCGGATGCGGGCGAGGCACGCCGCGAGATCCTCGCCGGCGTCGTCGTCGCCCTCGCGCTCATCCCCGAAGCGATCGGCTTCTCGATCATCGCCGGCGTCGATCCGCGTGTCGGCCTCTATGCCTCGATCGCCATCGCTATCGTGGCCTCGCTGCTCGGCGGACGACCGGCGATGATCTCCGCCGCGACCGCCGCGGTCGCGGTGCTGGTGACCCCGCTGGTCCGCGATCACGGCGTCGATTACCTTTTCGCCGCCACGATCCTGATGGGCGTCGTCCAGATCGTCGCCGGGCTGCTGCGGCTCGACCTGCTGATGCAGTTCGTCTCGCGCTCGGTCATCACCGGGTTCGTGAACGCTTTGGCGATCCTGATCTTCATGGCGCAATTGCCACAGCTGACCGGCGTGACGTGGCACACCTATGCGATGGTCGCTGCGGCTCTGGCGATCATCTATCTGTTGCCGCGCGTTACGAAGGCGGTGCCGTCGCCACTGGTCGCGATCGTCGTGGTGACGATCGGCGCGATATGGACCGGCGTGCCGGTTCGCACCGTCGGCGACATGGGACGACTGCCGGAGGGTTTGCCGTCGCTGGCGCTGCCGCAGGTGCCGCTCACCTGGGAGACGTTGCGGATCATCCTGCCGTTCTCGCTTACGATGGCGGCGGTCGGGCTGCTCGAATCGATGCTGACGGCGCAGATCGTCGACGACGTGACCGACACCGAGAGCGACAAGCGCCGCGAGTGCATGGGGCAGGGGGGCGCCAACATTGCTGCCGCGCTGGTCGGCGGGATGGGCGGCTGCGCGATGATCGGCCAGTCGGTGATCAACGTCACCTCGGGCGGGCGCAAGCGGCTGTCGACCTTCATCGCCGGCGCGTTCCTGCTGTTCCTGCTGGCGGTGCTCGGCCCGATCGTCGGGCGCATCCCGATGCCGGCGCTCGTCGCGGTGATGGTGATGGTGTCGATCGGCACGTTCAGCTGGAACTCGATCGCCAACCTGCGCCGTCATCCACCCACCTCGTCGGTGGTGATGCTGGTGACGGTCGCGGTGGTGGTCGCCACGCGCGATCTGGCGCAGGGCGTTGCGGCGGGCGTGCTGCTGTCGGGCATCTTCTTCGCGGGCAAGGTGCGACGGATGTTCGCGGTCGAACGCGAAGAAGGCATGCCGGTTCGCTATCGCGTACGCGGCGAGATATTCTTCGCATCGGTCGATCGCTTCACGCGCTCGTTCGCCGGCGAAGCGGCGCACCCGGTCGTGATCGACGTCTCTGCAGCGCATTTCTGGGACATTTCGGGCGTTGCTGCGCTCGACAAGATCGTCGCCCGATTGCGGCGGGATGGGTGCACCGTCGAGGTGATCGGTTATAACGACGCGAGCGCCGATTTCGTCGATCGCTTCGCACTCCACGACAAGACCGGGGTGGAGTTAGGGCTTGCGCCGCACTGAGCCTGCAAAAAGGGGCACCGGTCGTCGCCCGGTGCCCCATTCGCCGTCCGGCGAACCTCGTGCTGCTACGATGCCTTGGGCAGGCGGATGGTCGGCCCGATCGAGTCGACGACATTGCGGGCGTTGAAGGCGCGCACGTTGCCTCGCTCGGGCGTGCCCTTGAACATCACGATCTCGGCCGAGGCTTCGTAGCGGTCGACCGTGCGGATGTCCTGGCCACCGCCCCAGCCACCCCAGCCGCCGCCCCAGAACGGATCCCAGGCACGATAGCCGAAGCCGCGACCGTAGAAGCCCCAGCGCGGGCCCCACAGCCCACCGCCGAATGCCCCGAAGCCGGGGCCCCAGCCGCCCCCGCCGAAGCCCGGGGTGGAATAGGTACGCGCCTGGCGATCGGTGTCCCGGTCAGCCATCACGAAATAGTCGAAGCCGTTCTGCAGCGTCAGTTCGGCGGCGCGGAACAGCAGGTAGCGCTCCACGACGTCGCGGTCGGTGACGGTATTGCCGGCGAAGGTGACGCGGTAGCGGTTCGGCTCGATGCGAACATCGCTGTAGCCGGTGCGGTAGAAACCCGATCCGGTTGCGGGTCGGTAAGCGGTTTCGGTGGCGCACGCCGCCACCAGGGTCGTACTGGCCGCCAGCGCCAGGACCAATGCCGGGCGGCCGAACTTCTTCATCATGGCACTCTCCAACGCACCAAAGCGGCGCGACGAATCGTCGCATAGCCGAGATGACTGGAACGTGCGATGAACGTAAACGCTCCCCGAGGAGCGGAGGCATTTGCCTCGACCGACCACACCAATCACAAGCCGGTGAATGGTGGCTCCCTGAGTAGGATTCGAACCTACGGCCGCTCGATTAACAGTCGAGAGCTCTACCGCTGAGCTATCAGGGAACGTCGTGGAGGGGGTCTATAAAGCGGGAATTGCGCGGCGCAAGACCCTTATTTCATCATCGCGACCTTACGCGACGAACTGCTCCATGGTGATCCGGTCGTCCAACGCGTGTTCGGGATCGAACAGCAGCGTCAACTCGCGGGCACGGTCCATTTCGATGTCCACCTGCGCCACGTCGCGAACCTCGCGATGATCGGCGACGGCGGAGACCGGACGCTTGCCGCCGTCAAGTACGCGGAGCGACACGCGGGTCTTGTCCGGCAGGATCGCGCCGCGCCACCGCCGCGGACGGAAGGCGCTGATCGGGGTCAACGCCAGCATTTGCGATCCGAGTGGCAGGATCGGTCCGTGCGCGGAGAGATTGTATGCGGTCGATCCCGCCGGCGTGGCGACGAGGATACCGTCGCACGACAGCTCTTCGAGCACGATGCGGTCGTTGATCCGGACCTCCAGCTTGGCGGTCTGCCGCGTCTCGCGCAGTAACGAGACCTCGTTGATTGCGGGTAGCGTGTGGGTGCGCCCGTCGGTTGCGGTGGCGGTTGCGGTGAGCGGCGTGACCTTGAAGGCACGCGCGCGCTCGATCCGGCCGTCGAGATCGTGGCGCCGCCACTCGTTCATCAGGAAGCCGACCGTCCCCAGGTTCATGCCGAACACGGGCACGACCGCACGCCGCCGCTCCAGCAGCAGGTGCAGGGTTTGCAGCATGAAGCCGTCGCCGCCCAGCGCGACGACCAGATCCGCCTCGTCGACGGTGCACCAGTCCCATGCGTCGGCCAGTTCGGCCCGCGCGGTCTGCGCGGTAGCGGTGGGCGAGGCGACCAACGCCCGCCGGGGATATTGCGTCATCCGCCGGTGACGCTCATGTGCCGCGCGACCGCTGGAGCATCGCCGCGCCCGATCCGGAAATCATGCCGGCGCGGCTTGGTGACCAGCGCCTCCTCGATAGCGGCATCCAGTGCCGTCACGCCGCCTTCGCGCAACGCGCCGCGCAGGTCGCGGTGATCGTCGTGCCCGAGGCAGGTATAAAGCCGGCCCTCGGTCGTCAGCCGCACCCGGTTGCAGCCATCGCAGAAGTTCTGCGTCAACGGCGAGATCAACCCGAGCCGCGTCGTCCCGCCGTCGACTTGCCAATAGCGCGCCGGTCCGCCGGTCTGCGCGGCGTCACGGGTCAGCGCGAAGCACGCGTCGAGCCGCTCCTTCACGACGGTCAGCGGCAGGAAACGGTCGGTACGATCCTCGTCGACCGCGCCGAGCGGCATCGTCTCGATCAGGGTCAGGTCGTGGCCCTCCGCCACGCACCATTCGAGCATCGCAGCGATCTCATCCTCGTTGACGCCTTTCAGCGCCACCATGTTGATCTTGATCGCCAAACCGGCGTCACGCGCCGCGGCAATCCCGTCCAGCACCTGCGCAACGTCCCCGTGCCGGGTGATGTGCCGGAAACGACCGGGGTCGAGGCTGTCCAGGCTGACGTTCACGCGTCGCATTCCGGCATCGCGAAGCGCCGACGCATGCTCACGCAAACGCGTCCCGTTGGTGGTCATCGTCAATTCGTCGAGCGCAGTGCCGAAATGCCGGCCGAGCCGCTCGACCAGCTGCATCACGTCACGCCGTACCAGTGGCTCGCCGCCAGACAGGCGCACCTTCCGCACGCCGCGCGCCACGAACCGCTCGGCGATGATCGCGAGTTCTTCCAGCGTCGCGATCTTGGCCCGCGGCAGGAAGGTCATGTGCTCGGCCATGCAGTAGCGACAGCGCAGGTCGCAGCGATCCGTCACCGATACGCGCAGGTAGCGGATGGTGCGGCCGAAGCCGTCGATAAGCGGCGCGGCCGTGCTGTCGTTATGAGTCATCAGCGTCACAACGCCGGAAGCTATTGAGTCGTTCATCGCGCGGCAAGATCGGATTGCCGCCGCGCGCTACGCACCCTACGATTGCCCGATGGAGCGTCACTCCCGAACAATGCAGCGCGCAGCCGGCCGCCGGCGCGGCGAACGCACGCCCAGCGAAGAGCAGCAGGATCTCGTCGCCGCCTCGGCCGACGGGGTGACCGCCATCACGGTCGCGCCGACCAGTTTCGAGATCGTCAACGCCGCTTATGGCCGCACAACCGGTGACCAACTGGTGGATGCGATCGATCAGCGGCTGAGCGGCGCGCTTGCGGAATACCGCAGCGCCGCCGTGCGCAGCGGCGCGACGTTCACGATCCTGGTCGGTGGCGAAGCGCAGATAGGCGATGCAGCGGTCGACGCGACCGAGCGCGCGCTGGAGCATCCGTTCCAGATCGATGGCGAGACGATCCAGCTCGGCGCGCGGATCGGCGTTGCCCGCATGAGCGAGGAGGAACCGCTCGACCAGCTGCTGCGTCGTGCCGCCGAAGCATTGGCCTATGCGCGTGCCAGCGAGGGCGCGACCCGGCGAATCGCCGCGGACGGACGCGGCGTCTCGCTGGCGGCGCTGGCGGCCGACCTGCACCGCGCGATGGAGCGACAGGAGATCGACGTCCGCTTTCAGCCGCAGGTGCATCTGATCGATGGACAGATCACCGGGGTGGAGGCACTCGCGCGGTGGCAGCATCCGCGACTGGGCGTGCTGGGCGCCGACACCTTGCTGGCCGCGGCCGATCGCGCGGGCCTGGGCGTTGCGTTGTCTGACCATGTCCAGGCGCTCGCGTTGCGACGCGCGGCCGACTGGCCGGACGCGCTTTCAGGGTTGCGCGTCGCTGTAAACGTGACGGCGACCGATCTGTCGCGGACACCGTTCGTCAGCCGCTTCCTGGCGCGGGTGCATGAGGCGGGGATCGCGCCCGGACGCGTCACCGCCGAGGTGACCGAAGGCGCGATGATCGACAATCTCCACGCCGCCGGCACCGCGCTGGCAGCGCTGCGTGCGGCGGGATGCCGGGTGGCGCTCGACGATTTCGGCACCGGCTATTCAAGCCTGTCCTATGTCGCGCGGCTGCCGCTCGACTACCTCAAGATCGATCGCAGCCTGACGCAGGCCGCCGTCAGCGATGCGCGCGACCGCGTGGTGATGCAGGGCGTGCTGGCGATCGCCAAGGGGCTGGGGCTGGAGACGATCGCGGAGGGTGTCGAGACCGAGGCGCAGCGCCTGTTGCTCGCTGCGCGCGGCTGTACTTTGTACCAGGGATTTCTCTGTGCCGAGCCGCTGGACGACGCGGCCCTGATCGAACTTGTGTCGAAGGATCGTGAGCGGGAGCTGCCGAGATGAGCATCGCGCTGGTGTTGGCCGTTGCCGCTGCGGCGACACCGCAGGCGGCGATCTCGGCGGCGATGGCGGACAGCGCGGCGGGATGGAATGCCGGCGACCTGGCGCGCTTCACCGCCATCTATGCGCCCGATGCGGTCTACGTCGCGGGCGACAAGGTGGTGCAGGGAAAGCCCGCCATCGCCGAGCGATATGCCAAAAGCTTCACCGATGGTGGCAATAGCCGCGGAAAGCTGGCGTTCCAGCCGCTTGCATGGCGTCCGCTGAGCGCGGTGCATGTTCTGTACATCGCGCGCTGGACGTTAACGCCGGCGAGCGGCGCCTCGCAAACCGGGTTGACGACGCTGCTTTTCGAACGGCGCAAGGACGGCTGGCGGATCATTTCCGACCACAGCAGCTGAGCGGCAGCGGTCACCCCGCCGCCTTCGCCAACCCCTTCGACAATTGCAGCGCGCCGTGCAGCCGCGCCTTCGGATCGGCCCAGACGCGGGTGAGCGCCAGCTTGCTGTCGGGACGCAGCTTCGCGATCCCGCCCAGCTTGTCGACATAGGCGAGCAAGCCGGCGATGTTAGGTGGCGTGTCGTCGTGGAACGCGACGAGCGCCCCCTTCGGCCCGACGTCGAGCTTGGCGACGCACGCCTTCTTGGCGTTCAGCTTGATTTCCATGATCTTGACGAGATTGTCAGTCGCTTCGGGCAACGGGCCGAAGCGGTCGATCATCTCCGCGGCGAACGCCTCCAGCCCCTGGACCTCGTCGACGTCGTTGAGGCGGCGATAGAGCCCCATGCGCAGGTCGAGGTCGGGAACATATTCCTCAGGAATCAGGATCGGCGCATCGACGCTGATCTGTGGACTGAAGTCGCGCTGGCGTTCGCGGAAACCACCGGCCTTTGCCTCCATGATCGCGTCTTCGAGCATCGACTGGTACAGTTCGTAGCCCACCTCCTTGATGTGGCCCGATTGTTCGTCGCCGAGCAGATTGCCCGCGCCGCGGATGTCGAGGTCGTGACTGGCAAGCTGGAAGCCGGCGCCGAGCGAGTCGAGATCGCTCAGGACTTTCAACCGCTTCTCCGCCGCCTCCGTCATCTGCCGCTCCGGCGGGGCGACCATATAGGCGTAGGCGCGCGTCTTCGACCGGCCGACGCGGCCGCGCAGCTGGTAGAGTTGGGCGAGGCCGAAGCGGTCGGCGCGGTTGACGATCATCGTGTTGGCGGACGGGATGTCGATCCCGCTCTCGATGATCGTGGTCGACACCAGCACCTCGAATTTCTTGTCGTAGAACGCGGACATACGCTCCTCGACCTCGGTCGGTGAAAGCTGGCCGTGCGCGACGACATAGCGGATCTCGGGAACCTCGCGTCGCAGATAATCCTCGATATCGGGCAGATCGGCGACGCGCGGTGTCACCAAAAAGCTCTGTCCGCCGCGATAATGTTCACGCAGTAACGCTTCGCGCAACACAACGGGGTCCCACGGCATGACGTAGGTGCGGACCGCCAGACGATCGACCGGCGGGGTCTGGATCACCGACAATTCCCGCAGGCCGCCCATCGCCATCTGGAGCGTGCGCGGGATCGGCGTCGCGGTCAGCGTCAGCATATGGACGTCGGCGCGCAGCGTCTTCAGCCGCTCCTTGTGCGTCACCCCGAAGCGCTGTTCCTCATCGACGATCACGAGCCCGAGGCGCTTGAAGTCGACCGACTTGGCGAGCAACGCATGCGTGCCGATCACGATGTCGATCGTGCCGTTCGCAACGCCTTCCCGGACCTTCCTGGCCTCGGCCGCGGTCACCAGCCGCGAGAGGCGGCCGATCTCGAGCGGGAAGCCGTCGAAGCGCGCGCAGAAATTCTGGTAATGCTGACGCGCGAGCAACGTCGTCGGGCAGACGACCGCGACCTGCATCCCGGCCATCGCGGCGACGAACGCGGCGCGCAGCGCGACCTCGGTCTTGCCGAAGCCGACATCGCCGACGATCAGCCGGTCCATCGGCTTGCCCGCGGCCAGATCGTCGAGCACGTCGGAGATCGCGCGGTCCTGATCGTCGGTTTCCTCGTACGGGAAGCGATCGACGAACGCCGGATAGCCGCTGGCGTCGGGTTCGGCGATCTCGCCCGGACGCAGCGCGCGTTCGGCGGCGACCGCGATCAGCGTGCCGGCGATCTCGCGGATCCGCTCCTTCATCCGGCTCTTGCGGCGCTGCCACGCCTCGCCGCCGAGCCGGTCGAGGCTCGCGCCCTCCTCCGACGATCCGTAGCGTGAGAGGACCTCGAGATTTTCGACGGGTATGTAGAGCTTGTCGCCGCCGGCATATTCGAGCTGGACGCAATCGTGCGGCGCCTTGGCGACCGGCACCTGCGTCAACCCGACATAGCGGCCGATGCCGTGGTCGGTGTGGACGACCAGATCGCCCGGCGAGAGCGTGGCGAGCTCGGCCAGGAACGCGTCGGCGGACTTGCGACGCTTGGCGCGACGGATCAGCCGGTCGCCGAGCATGTCCTGCTCGGTCAGCACCGCGACACCGGGCGCGGTGAAGCCGTGGTCGAGCCCGACGACAGTCAGCGCAACCCCGCCCGAGCTCTTCACATCGGCGGCGCCGAGCGCGGACTGCCATGTGTCGGCGAGCCGCGCACCGACGAGCCCATGATCGTCGAGCAGGCTCTTCAATCGATCGCGGGCGCCGATCGAATAACTGGCGAGCACCGCCTTGCGCCCGTCCTTGCGCAGTCGATCGACGTGCGCGACGACCGCTTCGTAGACGTTGGCCTGATTGGCGCGTTCCGGCGCGAAGTCGCGCGGACCATCGACCTGGAAGTCGAGCACGGTCGAGGATTCGGGTTCGTGGAACGGGGTGATGAAATGCGCCGGCATTCCGGCGACCTCGGCACGCCATTCCGCCTCGTCGAGGTAGAGCGTCCTGGCGGGGAGGGCGCGATAGCTACCCGGCTCGGCCGCCTCCGCGCGCTTCCGGTTTTCGTAATAGTCGGCGACCGACTCAAGCCGGCTGTCGATCGCGGCCGGGGTGCCGGCGTCGCGCACCACGACGGCGTCGTCGCCGAGATGATCCCACAGCGTCGCCAGCTTCTCCTCGAAAAGCGGCAGCCAATGTTCCATCCCGGCGAGACGTCGGCCTTCGCTGACCGCCTGGTAGAGCGGGTCGCCGGTCGCGGTCGCGCCGAACTTCTCGCGGTAATGCGTGCGGAAGCGCTTGATGCTGTCGTCGTCGAGCAGCGCCTCCGACGCGGGCAGCAACACGAAGCCGTCGAGCCGCCCGGTGGTGCGCTGGTCGGCGGGGTCGAAGGTGCGGACGCTCTCGATCTCGTCGCCGAAGAAGTCGAGACGCAGCGCCTGCTCCTCGCCGCTGGGGAAGAGATCGACGATCCCGCCGCGGACTGCATATTCGCCCTGATCGTGGACGGTATCGGTGCGGACATAACCGTTCGCCTGCAACAACGCGCCGAGCCGGTCGCGGTCGATCCGCGCCCCGGGCTTCAGTTCGGCGACCAGTTGCCGGATGCGAAACGGCGTCAGCGTGCGCTGCGTCAGCGCGTTGACGGTGGTGAGGACGAGTTGCGCGCCCTTCGGCTTCTGCTGCAAGCGGTACAGCGCGCCGATCCGTTCCGCCATGACGCGCAGCGTCGGCGACGCGCGATCGTAGGGCAGGCAATCCCACGCCGGCAGCTGCACCACCTCCAGCTCGGGTGCGAAATAGGGCGCGGTCGCGGCGACGCTGCGCATCTGCGCCTCGTCCGCGGCGACGAACACCGCCCGGCGCGGCGCGGCGCGCGCCAGATCGGCGAGCAGGGAAGGCAGGAAGCCGCCGGGAACCCCGGAGAGGGTCAGCGGCACCGTGGCCTTCAGGATCTTGGAAAGGTCGGGCATTATTGTTCTAGTTCCGCTTTTGGCTCGTCATTGCGAGCGCAGCGAAGCAATCCAGGGCGTCCTGGTCCAACTCTGGATTGCTTCGCTCCGCTCGCAATGACGGCGAGGCACTTTCCGCCTTCGCCGTGTTCCGTCCAGTCACATACCCGTGTCGAGCACCGTCACGAAATCGACTCGCCGCATCGTGTCCATCATCGCGCCGTCCCATTCGGGCGGACAGGCGATCGAGCCGATCGCCCAGCCCATGATGTCGACGTCCTGTTCCTCCAGCAGCCGCTCGAACCAGTCGAGCTGCTCCGCGTCCCACGTCGCGCCGTGGGCGTCGAAGAAGCCCCCGATCATCAGATCGGCCTCGCGCGTGCCGCGGTGCCACGCGCGGAAGCGCAGGCGTTTCAGGCGGATATCGTGGTCCATGACATTCCAATGCAAAACGACCGGCGGACGCTGGCGGCGACCGTCGGGGCAGGGTATCGGGCACCAGATAGTCATGCGACCCGATATCCTCAATCCGCTGTTCGCCGAAGTCGAGGCGTTGAAGGGCGTCGGCCCCGGTCTTGCCAAGCCGCTCGAGCGGCTCGGGATCGCGCGCGTGCTCGATCTGCTGTTCCACGTGCCGTCGGGATGGGTCGACCGCTGGCCGCGCGACGAGCTGTTGCAGAGCGATGTCGGTCGCACGATCGCGATCACACTGACCCCGACCGACTATCGTACCAGTAGCAGCCCGCGCGCACCGACCCGCGTGCTGGCGACCGATGCGCAGGGCAATGCGGTGGCGCTGGTCTTTTTCGGCGGCGGATCGGGACGGGTGCGCAAGCTGCTGCCGCTGGGCGAGTCGCGACGGGTGTCGGGCCGGCTCGACCAATACGGGCAGGACCTGCAGATCATCCATCCGGAAGTCGGGGGTGAGGACGGCGACTTCCGCGAGCGCGAGGCGATCTACCCGTTGACCGAGGGCATGACGTCACGGCGACTGGGCGCGCTGGTCGAGCAGGCGCTGGCCCGCGCGCCCGAGCTGCCGGAGTGGATCGAGCCGAGCCTGAAGGCGCAGCGCGAGTGGCCGGGGTGGCGCGAGGCGATTTTGCGGCTCCATGCCGATCCCGCGGATGCAGTGGCGCGGGCGCGGCTGGCGTATGACGAGGTGTTCGCCAACCAGCTGGCGCTGTCGATCGTGCGGGCCGACACGCGCAAGCGCCGGGGGCGGGCGTTGCAGGGCGACGGCCATTTGCGCGACATGCTGCGGTTGCCGTATCAATTGACCGGTGCGCAGGCGCGCAGCGTCCGCGAGATCGAGGGCGATCTGGCGCAGTCGGCACCGATGCTGCGGCTGCTGCAAGGCGACGTCGGTTCGGGCAAGACGCTGGTCGCCGCGATGGCGCTCCTCATCGCGGTCGAGGCGGGTGCGCAGGGGGCGATGCTCGCGCCGACCGAGATCCTCGCGCGCCAGCATTACGAGACGCTGCGGCGGACGCTGGCCGGGCTGCCGGTGGAAGTCGCGGTGCTGACCGGGCGCGACAAGGGCCGCGCGCGTGAGGCGACGCTGATGGGGCTGGCGGACGGTTCGATCCACCTTCTGGTCGGCACGCACGCGATCTTCCAGGAGGCGGTCAGCTATCGTGACCTGGGGTTGGTGGTGGTCGACGAACAGCATCGCTTCGGCGTGGCGGAGCGGATGCTGCTGCAGGCCAAGGGGCGCACCCCGCCGCATGTGCTGGCCATGACCGCGACCCCGATCCCGCGCACGCTGACGCTCGCGCTGCACGGCGAGATGGACCAGAGCCGGCTGGACGAGATGCCGCCCGGACGCGAGCCGATCGAGACGCGCGTCCTTTCCGAGGAACGTGTCGAGGAAGTCGTCAACGCGCTCGGCCGGCACCTGTCGGAAGGCAAGCAGGCCTATTGGGTCTGCCCGTTGGTAGAGGAGAGCGAAACCAGCGACCTGCAAGCCGCGGAGGCGCGCGCCGCCACGCTGGCGAGCCGCTTCGGCGGCGGAGAGCAGGGGCGCGTCGGGCTGGTGCACGGGCGGATGAAGGGCGTGGAGAAGGATGCGGTGATGGCGCGCTTCTCGGCCGGGGCGACCGGCGTGCTCGTCGCGACGACCGTGATCGAGGTCGGCGTCGACGTACCGAATGCGACGCTGATCGTGATCGAGCATGCCGACCGCTTCGGGCTGGCGCAGCTTCACCAGTTGCGCGGTCGCGTCGGGCGCGGCGGGGGGCGATCGGTGTGCCTGTTGCTGCGCGGTGGCTCGTTGAGCGAGACGGCGCGCGCGCGGCTGGCGCTGATGCGTGAGACCAACGACGGGTTCCGGATCGCCGAGGAGGACTTGCGGCTGCGCGGGGCGGGGGAGTTGCTGGGTACGCGGCAATCGGGTGAGGCGATGTTCCGGCTGGCGACGCCGGATTTGCTGAGCGAGTTGCTGCCGGCCGCGACCGACGATGCACGGCTGTTGATCGATCGCGACGGCGGGCTGAGCGGCGTGCGCGGGCAGGCGGCACGTACCGCATTGTATCTGTTCGAACGGGACGCCGGCGTCACCTTGTTGCGGTCGGGCTGAGGGAGACGGGCGTGGGCGGATTGTTGCCGATCGTGATCGTGATCGTCGCGGGGCTGGGGCTGGCGATCCAGCCGCCGACCAACGCGGCGCTCGCGCGTGTGTCGGGATCGGTGTGGCTGGCCGCGCTCGTGTCGTTCACGATCGGCACCACGGCGTTGCTGGTGGTGTGGGCGTTCGACCGGACGCCGCTGTCGGCGCTGCGCGGGGCGCCGTGGTGGGCCTGGCTGGGTGGCCTGTACGGCGCGGCGTTCGTGGCCGCGCTGGCGTTCGCGGCGCCGCGGCTGGGGATCGCGGCCGCGCTGAGCATCGCGGTGGCCAGTCAGCTGGCGGCGGCGCTGACGCTCGATCATCTCGGGTTGCTGCAATTGCCGCAGCAGCCGGTGACGCTCACCAAGCTGGCGGGAATCGCGCTGGTGCTGATCGGGGTCGTGGTGTTCCGGCGCGGTTAGCGCATCGCGGCGATCACGAACTGATAGAGCGACGGCGGCACTTCCTGCGCCAGCTTGCAGCCGATCCGCCCGCCGAGCGCCCAACGCACTTCGGCGACGAAGCTGCCGGCGACCGGCAGCGTCACGGTGAGGGTTTCGCCGACCGTGATCGCCTCATCGCAGCGCGCCATGAAGCCGTTCGGCGAAAGGTTTACGATCGTGGCGAGTCGCGCCGCGCCGTCCGCGCGGCACAGCATCGCGCGGTGCAGCGTTTCGTCGCGCGGTTCGACGCGGTCCTCATACGCCATCATCGCCATTCGTGCGGGCATGTCATTCTCCAACGCTACGCGTCGGTTATCATGCCGAACGGGTTAACGTGGCGTGAGCGGAGCCGTTAAGCCGGGTTCACGATCCCGTGATGCTTCTTGCCGGCGGAGATGCGGACCGGCGCGTCGCCGACCGTCACCACCGCGGCTTCGTCGGCGACCTTCTCGCCGTCGATTCGCGCGCCGCCACCCTTGATCAGCCGTCGCGCCTCGCCCTTCGACGCGGCGAAGCCCAGCGCGACCAGCACGTCCACCAGCGGCGTGGTGCCGCCCGCGACGATCGACGGCAGCGAGCCGCCGCTCGCCCCCTCCTCGAAGGTACGGCGGGCGGTCTCCGCGGCTTCGTCGGCCGCGGCGCGTCCGCGGCACATCGCGGTGGCTTCGTTGGCGAGTATCTTCTTCGCCTCGTTGATCTCGGCGCCTTCCAGTGCCTCCAGTCGCGCGATCTCGTCCAGCGGCAGGTCGGTGAACAGCCGCAGGAAGCGTCCGACATCGCGATCGTCGGTGTTGCGCCAGAACTGCCAATAATCGAAATGCGGCAGCTGATCCTCGTGCAGCCACACCGCGCCTGCGACCGTCTTCCCCATCTTCTCGCCCGAGGCGGTGGTGAGCAGCGGGGTGGTGACGCCGAACACCTCGGCCCCGTCCATCCGCCGCGCCAGCTCGACGCCGTTGACGATGTTGCCCCATTGGTCGCTGCCGCCCATCTGGAGCCGCACGCCCTGTCGCCGCGCGAGCTCGCGGAAATCGTAGCCCTGCAGGATCATATAGTTGAACTCGAGGAAGCTGAGCGACTGCTCGCGATCGAGCCGCAGCTTGACCGAGTCGAAGCTGAGCATCCGGTTGACGCTGAAATGCTGGCCGACCTCCCGCAGGAACGGGATGTATTCCAGCTTGTCGAGCCATTCGGCGTTGTCGAGCATGATCGCGTCGCCGGGGCCGTCGCCGAAGGTCAGGAAGCGATCGAAGATGCGGCGGATGCCGGCGGCGTTGGCGGCGATCACCGCGTCGCTGTTCAGCTTGCGCGCCTCGTCCTTGAAGCTGGGATCGCCGATCTTGCCGGTCCCGCCGCCCATCAGCACGACCGGCTTGTGCCCGGCCTGTTGCAGGCGGCGCAGCAGCATGATCTGCACCAGGCTGCCGACGTGCAGCGAAGGTGCGGTCGGATCGAAACCGATATAGCCCGGCACGATCTGCCGGCCGGCCAGCGCATCGAGCGCGGCGGCGTCGGTCATCTGGTGGATGTAGCCGCGCGCGGTGAGCGTACGGAGCAGATCGGACTGATATTCGGTCATGGTGCCGCGTTCGTTACACGCGCGTCAGCGGCGCGGCAATTGCGTGACCGGATCGACCGGCGTGCGGCCGCGGCGCAGCTCGAAATGAAGTTCCGGTCGATCGGCGAACCCGGTCTGACCGCTGATCGCGATCACCTGTCCGCGCGTCACCGCCTGACCGCGGCGCACCAGCAGCTTGCCGGCATGGCCGTAGATCGAGGTCCAGTTGCCGCCGTGCTTGACGATCACCAGCCCGCCGAGCGCGGCGATACCGTCACCGGCGTAGGCGATCGTGCCCGCGGCCGCCGCCTTCACTTCGGTGCCGCCGGGCACCGCGATCTCGATCCCGTCGAAGCGTTCGCCACTCGCGCCCGCGCCGAAGCGGCGCACGATTCGCCCGCTGAGCGGCCAGACGAAGCGTCCGGGCGCGGCGCTGGGACCGGCGACCGCCACATAGGCGGCCGGGACGCGGGTGGCGCCGGCCACCGGACGGACCGGCGCGCGGCCACTTGCCACCGCCGGCTCCCCGCCGGTCAGGATCGTGTCGACGTCGAGCGTGAAGGCGGCGGCGCGCTGCGCGGCGGAGCCCGGAACCGCGGGGATCAACACGCGCTGCCCGGTCATCAGCAGGAACGGCTCGCGCAGGTCGTTGGCGGCGATCACCTGCGACCATGGCACGCCATAGGCGCGCGCGATGGCGATGCCGGTCTGGCCGGGATCGACCCGGTGATAGCGCCCGCCCGGAATCGCCAGCCGTTGCCCGATCCGCACCTCGTACGGCGGAGAAAGCGCGTTGCGGCGTGCGATAGCCTGCGCCGAGGCGCCGGTACGCTCGGCGATCGCGCTCAGCGTGTCGCCGCGGCGCACGACGACGTCCTGCGCGATGACCAGCCGTGCGTCGGGCGCGACCGGGCGCGCTTCCCATGCCGGGCGCGCGGCGGCAAGTTGCTGGACCGGTGCGCGCTCCTCCGCCTCGTGAGGGAGCGGCGGTGGGTGCGGTGCCTCGGCGGGCGCCGGGAGGGCCCGGGGTGGCGGTGGCGGTGCCGGCGCCGACGGTGCGGGCGGCGTTGCGGCGGGAATACAGGCCGTCAGCAGCAGCGCTGCACCGGTGACCGCCGCCGCCCGCATCGTGGCGTTACATTCCGGCGTAGGCGTCGGTGAGCGCCGGGATCGATCCGTGCAGCGTCAGGTCCAGCTGGAGCGGGGTGATCGTGATCCAGCCCTGCGTCACCGTCGACAGGTCGGTCGCGTCGTTGGCGGGCGGGGTGGCGCGGCCCATCGACAGCCAGTGATATTCGAAACCCCGCGGGTCGGTGCGCGTGTCGAAACGGACTCGACCATAATCGCGCAAGCCCTGCGGCACGACGCGCACGCCCTTGACGGCGCCCGCTTCCGGCTCCGGAAAATTGATATTGACCACCGATCGCGGCGCCCATTCGTGATCGAGCAGCGGGCGCAGCACGCGCGCGCCCCATTCCTCCGCCGCCGCGAACGACACGTCGGCACCCGGCTCGCGCCGGCCGTAGCGCTGGCTGAGCGCGACCGAGCGAACCCCGGCCAACGCGCCCTCCATCGCCGCGGATACGGTGCCCGAATACATCACGTCCTCGGCGATGTTGCCGCCGCGGTTGACGCCCGACAGGATCAGGTCGGGCGGTGTCTCGCGCATCAGCTCGGACAAGGCATACATCACGGCGTCGGTCGGCGTGCCCGACACTGCGAAGCGCCTCTCCGCATATTGGCGAACGCGGAGCGGGCGCGTCAGCGTCAGCGACCGCCCGGTCCCGGATTGCTCGGAAGCCGGGGCACAGACCCAGACATCGTCGGAAAGCTGCGCGGCGATCCGCTCCAGCACTTCCAGCCCGGGTGCGTGATAGCCGTCGTCGTTGGAGAGCAGGATCCGCATCAGCGTGGCTCCAGCGCGTCGAGGCCGCCAAGGTACGGGCGCAGCACCTCCGGCACGGTCACCGACCCGTCCTTGCGCTGGTAATTCTCCAGCACCGCCACCAGCGTCCGCCCGACGGCGAGCCCGGAGCCGTTCAGCGTGTGGACGAAGCGCGTCGCCTTCTCGCCTTCGGGCCGATAGCGCGCGTTCATGCGGCGTGCCTGAAAATCGGTGCAGGTCGAACAGCTGGAGATCTCGCGATAGCGCTGCTGCCCCGGCAACCACACCTCGAGATCATAGGTGCGTGCGGCGGTGAACCCCATGTCACCGGTGCACAATTTCATCCGACGATAGGCGAGGCCGAGCGCATCGAGCGCGCCCTCGGCGCACGCCGTCATCCGCTCATGCTCGTCCTCGCTCGCCTCGGGTGCGACGACCGACACCATCTCGACCTTGTCGAACTGGTGCTGGCGGATGTAGCCGCGCGTGTCGCGGCCGGCCGCACCCGCCTCCGAACGGAAGCACGGCGTCAGCGCGGCGAAGCGCAGCGGCAGGATATCGGCGCTCAGGATCTTTTCGCGGACGATGTTGGTCAGCGAGACCTCGGCAGTGGGGATCAGCCAGCGGCCGTCGGTGGTACGGAACAGATCCTCGGCGAACTTCGGGAGCTGCCCGGTGCCGAACACCGCCTCGTCACGGACCATCAGCGGCGGTGCGACTTCCTCGTAGCCGTGCTCACGCGTCAGCCGGTCGAGCATGAACTGCCCGAGCGCACGTTGCAGCTTCGCCGCGGCACCGCGCACCAAAGTGAAGCGTGCCCCGGCGATCGCCGCCCCGGTCTCGAAATCGAGCCCCAGCGGCGGCCCGATCGCGTCGTGCTCGCGCGGCGCAAAGGTGAATGCCGGCTGCCGCCCGCGTTCATGGACAAGCGCGTTGTCGTCCTCATCCGCGCCGTCCGGCACGTCGGCGGCGGGCAGGTTCGGCAAGGCGGCGAGTGCGGCATCAAGGGCGGTGCCGGCTTCCGCCTCTTCGGCTTCAAGCTGTGGCAGGCGTTCCTTGAGCGTCGCGACCTCGGCCATCAGCGTCGTGGCGGTCGCTTCGTCCTTCTTCGCCTTGGCGGCGCCGATCGCTTTCGACGCCTCGTTGCGGCGCGCCTGCGCGGCCTGCGCCTCCGTCGCGGCCTCGCGGCGACGGCGGTCGAGCGATACCAGCGTTTCGGCGCTGGCGGGCAGGCCGCGCCGCGCCATGGCGGCGTCGAAGGCGGCAGGATCGTCGCGGATCAGGCGGATGTCGTGCATCGCCGCGCTATGACCGCCGCGCAGGCGCGAGGCAACCCGCGCGGCGCGGCCGGCGTTCATGGGGTCGACGCACAACCACAAGAGGAGAAGTGTCCATGCAGGTCCCCCACAATTCGGTCGTGTTGGTAGCCGACGGGCGCAAGCTGCTGTTTCTGCGTAACGAAGGGGACGCGACCTATCCGAACCTGGTCGTCGAACATGCCGAGGAACGGCCCAACCCCGCCAATCGCGACCAGAAGACGGATGCAGCGGGCGGTGCGTCGTCCACCCAGACCGGCGCAGGTGCACCACATGTCGCGCAGGGCGGGTCGAACCACGCGCAAGGCGGTGGCGCGCAATTCGCACCGTCGCGCGGCAGCATGGCAGAGACCGATTTCCACCAACTGGAAGAGGATCGGTTCGCCGCCGACGCCGCCGACCTGCTGAAGCGCCGCGCGCTGTCGAACGATTTCGAATCGTTGATCGTGGTCGCGCCGCCGCGAACGCTGGGCGAGCTGCGCAAGCATTACCACAAGGAAGTCAGCTCTCGGTTGAGCGGCGAGCTGGACAAGGACCTGACCGGCCATCCGATCGCCGACATCGAGAAGGCGTTGCAGGCGGCATGATCGTGCACGCGCCGGTAGCGGAAGACCGTTGCCGGCGCGCGCTGTCCAGCCGTGCTACACTCGCTCTTCGAGAGCCTGCGTGTTCGCTTGTCGATGATCGGTCGTACGATTATAGGCGCGCCCAAAGGGGCGTGCAGTGATGCTGACGACATCCTGGACGCGGGCGGGAGTAGGTCGATGGCGACGGTAGTGACTCGTATCGAAGACGCACTGGATGAACCGATGGTGCCGCGCGGGCCGGCGCCCGATGGGTATCGGCCCAGCAACGACGAACCGTTCATGAACCCGCGCCAGCAGGCGTACTTTCGTCGCAAGCTGCTGGACTGGAAGGAAGCGATCCGGCGCGAATCGCAGGGTACGCTTTCGCACCTGCAGGTGGACTCGCTCCGCGAGGCTGACCTGAACGATCGCGCTTCGAGCGAGGCGGACTGGTCGCTGGAACTGCGCACCCGTGACCGGCAGCGCAAGCTGATCTCCAAGATCGACGCGGCGCTGCGGCGCATCGATGAAGGCGAATATGGCTATTGCGAGGTGACCGGCGAGCCGATCAGCCTCGGCCGGCTGGAGGCACGGCCGATCGCGACGATGACGGTCGAGGCGCAGGAACGGCACGAACGCGCCGAGAAGGTCTCCAGGGACGACTAAGCGATAGATATTAACCCTCGATTTACTTTTGTGGCGCTACCGTTCGTATAAGATAATGGACGGATGTTATGGGGCGGTTGAGATACAGCTTGGTGGACGAGCATAACGCCTCTGGTCAGCCCGACAATCGCGGTCGTGGCGAACTCCATATGTCGGCGCGCATGCGCGTCAGCGATGAGGACGCCGGGTTCCTCGTGCGCGTTCGCAACGTATCGGCTGGCGGACTGATGGCGGAACTGCCGCATCCGCTGCGGCCGGACAGCGTGGTTCAGGTGAAGTTGAACGGCATTGGCTGGGTGGTCGGGCGTGTCGTCTGGCAGACCGAGGGGCGTACCGGGGTCGCCTTCGATCAGCCGATCGACGTCGCACGCGTCAAGGAAGCGAGCGGCACGCCGGATTGAGCGACGGCGTCGCGTCGTGGCGCGAGGCCCGGAATGCGAGGTCAGCGGGTGAGGGAGGGTATCGCCCGGCCGTCAGCGGCCCCCGGCCTCCAGCAGGCGGGGCGGGGCGGTGAGTTCCCAGCTACGCACAATACGATCCTCGACCAGCGCCCAGTCGGTGTCGTCGCCCAGCGTCAGGCTTGTCCATGCCGCTGCCTCGGCATCGCTCGTGCGGACACGTATCGCCGCCGCGTCACAGGTGACGAACGGGTGGCCATCGACCACGAACGTCGTCTGTGCGCCGTCGGCGCGTTCTTCCACCTCGGGCATCAACGACGCGACGGCGCGGATCCTGTCGATAGCGGTCATGCGCGAACGAACTCCTTCAGCACCGCGGGATAGAGGCGGTGTTCCTCGGCCAGCACGCGCGCGGCCAGCGTATCGGCGTCGTCGTCGGCACGGATCGGCACTTCGGCGCGGCCCAGCACTTCGCCGCCGTCCAGTTCCTCGGTCACCACATGCACCGAGCAACCGCCCGCCGCATCCCCGGCGGCGATCGCCCGCGCGTGCGTGTCCAGCCCCTTGTACCTGGGCAGTAACGACGGATGGATGTTGACGATCCGCCCGCGCCAGCGCGCCACGAACGTGTCGGACAACAGCCGCATATAGCCCGCCAGCGCGATGTAATCGGCCCCGGCCGCACGCAAGGCAGCATCAAGCGCATCCTCATAGGCGATCTTGCCGATCCCCCTGGGCGACAGCGCGAACGTCGCGAGCCCCTCCGTCCGCGCCCAGGCCAGCCCTGCCGCGTCGGGACGATCGGAAGCGACCAGCACGACCTGGTATTCCGGTCCCTGTGCGGCGGCGAGCGCCTGCATGTTCGAGCCACGTCCGGAGATCAGGACCGCGACCTTGGCGGGATCGCTGCTGCTCATTGGTGGTGAGTCGCGGTCCAGTCGGCGCGCGCGCTCCACGTCTCGGTGCTGCCGGAGACGGTGCAACCACGCTGCCCGGCCGCGATGCGACCGATCGCGAACACGGTTTCGCCAGACCGGGTCAGCGCCTCCGCGACGCCTTCCGCCTGATCCGCCGCGACGACCACCGCCATGCCGATCCCGCAATTGAAGGTGCGCGCCATCTCCTCGGGCTCGATCGCGCCCTGCGCCTGGAGGAAGGACATCAGCCGCGGCTGTTCCCACGCGTCGGCGTCGACGTGCGCATGCATGTCGCGCGGCAGCACGCGCGGAATGTTCTCCAGCAGCCCGCCGCCGGTGATGTGCGCCAGTCCCTTGATCCGGTGCTCACGCAGCAGCGGGAGCAGACTGGCGACATAGATCCGGGTCGGCGCCATCAATATATCGATCAGCAGCCGGTCAGGGTCGAACAGCGCCGGACGGTCGAGCTTCCAGCCTTTGTCGGCCGCGAGCCGGCGGACGAGCGAGAAGCCGTTCGAGTGGACGCCGGACGATGCGAGGCCGAGGATCACGTCGTCGGCGGCGATCGTCGCACCCGTCAGCACGTCGCCGCGCTCGACCGCGCCGACGCAGAAGCCGGCCAGATCATAGTCCCCGGGCGCGTACATGCCCGGCATCTCGGCGGTTTCGCCGCCGATCAACGCGCAACCCGCGATCCGGCACCCTTCCGCGATCGAGGCGACGACGCTTTCCGCCACCGCATTGTCGAGTTGCCCGGTCGCGTAATAGTCTAGGAAGAACAACGGCTCGGCGCCCTGGACGACGAGATCGTTGGCGCACATCGCAACCAGATCGATCCCGACGCCGGCGTGCCGATCCCATTCGATCGCCAGCTTCAGCTTGGTACCGACGCCGTCGTTCGCGGCGACCAGCAGCGGATCGGTGAACCCGGCCGCCTTCAGGTCGAAGAACCCGCCGAAGCCGCCGAGATCGGCGTCGGCGCCGGGCCGGCGGGTGGCGCGCGCCAGCGGCGCGATCGCGCGGACCAGTGCGTTTCCGGCCGCGATCGACACGCCGGCGCTCTCGTAGGTATAGCCTTCATTGCTCATGCGGACTGCGACTAGCCATATCGCGCTTGGATTTCCACGCCTGCTTCGCCAAAAGACGTGACGATGCGCCACCGCCTTCCCGTCGCCCTTGTCCTGACCGCCACGATTGCCGCGCTCGCCGCCGGCGGGGTGGTCGCGCAGATCGACGGCGGCGACCGCGGCGTGGCGGCAGTCGACAGTTCCAACGACTTCGAGGTTTCGGGCATCCGCGTCGACGTGTCCGGTCCGAACGCCGAAGCGGCGCGGCTGACCGGCTGGCGCGAGGCGCAGCGCAAGGCGTATGTGCAATTGTCACAGCGGATGGGCGCGGGCGGCGGGCTGGTGGCCGACGGCACGCTCGACTCGATCGTATCGAGCATCGTCGTCGAGAACGAGCAGATCGGGCCGAACCGCTATGTCGCGCGGCTGGGCGTCTTGTTCGACCGCGGGCGCACCGCCGGACTGCTGGGCGTCTCCGCGGCGGTGGCGCGCTCGTCGCCGTTCCTGGTCGTGCCGGTGCAATGGTCGACCGGGGTGGGCACGGTCTTCGAGCAGCGGACCCTGTGGCAGGAGGCGTGGGCGCGGTTCCGCACCGGCGCCAGTGCGATCGACTATGTTCGACCCGCCGGCACCGGGCCGGATCCACTGCTGTTGAACGTCGGCCAGACGCAGCGCCCGGACCGGGCGTGGTGGCGCGCGCTGGTCGACCAATATGGCGCCAGCGACGTATTGATGCCGACGGTCCGGCTGTATCGGCAATGGCCCGGCGGCCCGGTGATCGGCGCGTTCGAGGCGCGGTACGGCCCCGATCACCGGATGTTGCAGCGCTTCACCTTGCGGGTCGGCAGTACGGCTGGGATACCGGCGCTGCTGGATGCCGGCGTGAAGCGGCTGGACGAATTATATCAGCGGGCGTTGCGGGAGGGTTATCTCGGGCTCGATCCGGGCTTGAACCCGATCATGCCGGTCGCCGATATCATCCCCGAGGAAGTCTCCGACCTGATCACGGACGATACGGCACTGGTGCCGACCGCGACGGCGCTGACGCTCCAGTTCGATACCCCGGACGCCGGCGCGGTGACCGGCACCGAAGCGATCGTGCGCGGGGTGCCCGGCGTGACGAGCGCGGTGACCACCAGCCTGGCACTGGGTGGGGTGTCGTTGATGAACGTCAGCTATGCGGGCACCGCGGACACGCTTCGCGCGGCACTGGAGGCGCGGGGCTGGCAGGTCGTCGGCAATGGACCAACGCTGCGGATTCGCCGCGCCGCCGCACCGGCCGCCGCCCCGTCGCCCACGCCGCGCGCCGGAGCGACGGGATGAACCAGATCGCGCTGCCGCTGGCATGGCCCGCGGACGAGCAGGGCGATTTCCTCGTCGTCGAATCGAACGCACGCGCGGTGCGCATGCTCGAACATTGGGCGACATGGCCGGTGCGCACCGCCGTGCTCGCGGGGCCGCCGCAGTCCGGGCGGTCGCTGCTGGGGCGGATCTTCGCCGCTCGCTCCGGCGCGACGGTGATCGACGATGCCGATCGCACCGAGGAAGACGCATTGTTCCACGCCTGGAACCGCGCGCAGGAGGAGCGGCGACCATTGCTGCTGATCGCGGCCGCCCTGCCGCCGACGTGGAACGTGGCGCTGCCGGATCTGCGCTCGCGCTTGTCGGCGAGCCCGTCGGCGGAGATCGGTGCACCCGAGGACGTGCTGGTCGCAGCGCTGTACGAGCGTGGCTTCGCACGACGGCACCTCGATGCGCGCGCGGATCTGATCACCTGGCTGACCGCGCGAACCGAGCGGAGTCACGCCGCCGTCATGGAGACGATCGATAGGCTGGATCGTGCCGCACTTGCCGGGCGTCGTCGGCTGACGATCCCATTGGCGCGCGAGACGCTGGAAGGCGCAAGGACGGCGAGCAATCGGAGCGAAGCCCCATCATGACACGACCCGCCAGTATCGCGCGCAAGGATGCGGAGATGCCGCTGGACGATCCGTTCGTCGAACGCGACGGCCGACGCTATTTCAACCGCGAACTGTCATGGCTGGCCTTCAACCGCCGGGTGCTGGAGGAAGCCTGCAATGCCGCGCACCCGTTGCTGGAAAGGCTAAGGTTTCTAGCCATTTCAGGCGCGAACCTCGATGAGTTTTTCATGGTCCGCGTTGCCGGGTTGAAGGGCCAGCAGCTTCAGGATGTCGAGGCTCGCTCGGCCGACGGGCTGACGCCTGGGCAGCAACTCGCCGCGATCGTGGAGCAGGCCGATGCGTTGATGGCGACCCAGCAGGCGGTGTGGCGCGACATCCGCCGTGACCTGAGCGAGGCGGGCATTTCCGTGCTGGGCAGCCATTCGCTGGACGCGCTGAATGCCGAGCAGCGGGCGTGGCTGGACACCTATTTCCAGGAGCAACTGTTCCCGGTCATCACCCCGCAGGCGCTCGATCCGGCCCATCCGTTCCCGTTCATGCCCAACCGCGGCATGGCGGTGATGTTCGACCTGATGCGTCGTTCGGACAAGGAGCCGATCCGCGAACTGGTGATGTTGCCCGCGGCGATGCCGCGCTTCGTGCGGTTGCCCGGCGGCGAACATGCTTTGTACGTGGCGATCGAATCGATCCTCAAGCGCTTCGCACCGATGCTTTTCCCGGGATATGAAGTGCTGGGCGCCGCGGAGTTCCGCGTGCTGCGCGACAGCGACATCGAGATCGAGGAAGAGGCCGAGGACCTCGTCCGCTACTTTGCGAACGCGATCAAGCGGCGCCGCCGCGGACGCGTCATCCGGCTCGAGCTGGAAACCAACATGCCCGACGTGCTGGGTGCGTCACTGCGCGAGGAACTCGGCAGCGCCGACGCGATCGTTACGGAAACCGGGTCGTTCCTCGGCATCGGCGACCTGTCGCTGATCGCGGACGAGGATCGTCCCGACCTGAAGTTCGTGCCGTTCACGCCACGCTTTCCGGAACGAATTCGCGAGTTTGGGGGCGATTGCTTCGCAGCGATCCGAAGCAAGGACATCGTCGTTCACCACCCGTACGAGACATTCGACGTGGTGCTGGCGTTTCTCAAGCAGGCAGCGAACGACCCCGACGTCGTTGCCATCAAGCAGACCTTGTATCGCGCCGGCAAACAATCGGCCGTCATCAGCGCGTTGATCGCGGCGGCAGAGGCCGGCAAGTCCGTCACCGCCGTCGTCGAACTGAAGGCGCGGTTCGACGAGGAGCAGAACCTGCACTGGGCGAGCGCGCTGGAGCGCGCCGGGGTGCAGGTCGTATATGGCTTCATCGACTGGAAGACGCACGCCAAGGTGGCGATGGTCGTGCGGCGCGAGAACGGAAAGTTCCGGACATATTGCCACTTCGGCACTGGCAATTATCATCCGGTCACGGCTAAAATATATACTGATCTCAGCTTCTTCACGGCCGATCCTCGCATCGGACGTGATGCGGCGCGAATGTTCAACTACATCACCGGCTATGTCGAGCCGGCGGGTCTGGAGAAGGTCGTGCTGAGCCCGCGTGCGCTTCGCGAGCGGTTGATGGCCTGCATCGATGCCGAGATCGAACATGCGCGCGCCGGCCGGTCCGGATCGATCTGGGCGAAGATGAATTCGCTGGTCGACCCGACGATCATCGAGAAATTGTACGAGGCGAGTTGCGCGGGGGTGGAGATCGATCTGATCGTGCGGGGAATCTGCTGCTTGCGGCCGAAGGTGCCCGGCATGTCCGAGAATATTCGCGTAAAGTCGGTCGTGGGTCGCTTCCTCGAGCATAGCCGGATCGCGGCCTTCGGGAACGGTGCCGCGCTGCCGAATGACGGCGCGGTCGTCTACATCTCGTCTGCAGACTGGATGCCGCGAAACTTCGACCGGCGCGTGGAATATCTACTGCCGCTGGAGAATGAGACGGTGCACGATCAGGTGCTTGACCAGGTGATGGTCGCGAACCTGATCGACAACGAGCAAAGCTGGGAGCTGGAGGCGGATGGCAGCTACGTTCGCGACACACCGGGAGAGAAGCCGTTCAATCTCCACCGTTATTTCATGGTCAATCCGTCATTGTCCGGGCGCGGCGCAGCGCTGGACGGTGACGAGGTGCCGGTGCTGTCGCTGAGGCGCAAGCGTTGAGGTGGCCCACGCGCGGCAGCGAGCCGCCCGTCGAGGAGCCGCGCGCCGCGATCATCGACATCGGATCGAACTCGATCCGGCTGGTCGTCTACCAGGGGCCGCCGCGGTTGCCCGCGATCCTCTTCAACGAGAAGGTGCTGGCGGGGCTGGGACGTAGCCTGGCGCAGTCCGGCACGATCGATGAGCAGGCGATGGCACTGGCCGCCACGGCGCTGAGGCGGTTCGCGGCACTGGCGCGCGAGATGGAGGTGACGACGTTGCGCACGGTCGCAACCGCGGCGGTGCGCGATGCCAGCAATGGCGCCGCATTGATCGCCGTGGCGGAGGCGGCCGGGCTGAAAGTCGAGATACTGCCAGGCGAGAAAGAAGCCGAGGCAGCCGGTTATGGCGTGCTGTCAGGCATCCCCGACGCGGACGGGATCGTCGGCGATCTGGGCGGCGGTAGCCTTGAACTGGTGCGAGTTAAGCGCGGTAAGTTGTTGAATCGGGCTTCCTTCCCGCTAGGGGTGCTGCGGATTGCGGCGTTGCGCGAGAAGGGGCGGCTGGATCGGCAAGTGCGGCTGCTGCTGGCTGAAAGCGACTGGTTGGGGGCGGGGAAAGGCGTGCCGTTCTATTTGGTTGGGGGATCGTGGCGGGCGCTGGCGCGGCTCGACATGGAAGCGACCCGCTATCCACTGCCGGTAATCCATCAATATGCGATGTCGCCGGAAACGGTCGTGCGATTGCGGCGGACGCTGGCGCAGGTCGGGCGCGCGCGATTGAAGGGCGTTCCAGGTCTATCGTCTGGTCGCATCCCGACGCTGTCGGATGCGACTGCATTATTATCCGCGCTGCTCAAGCATTTGCGTAGCAGCGGGACGATCGTCTCCGCATATGGGCTACGTGAGGGATTGCTGTACGAGCAGCTGAATGCCGAGCAGCGTGCGGCGGACCCGCTGATCGTCGCGACCCGCGACGAGGGGCGGCGGAGCGGGCGCTTTCCCGAACATGGCGACTTGCTCGACCATTGGATCGCGCCGCTGTTCGCGGACGATCGTGCGGCGGACGCACGCTTGCGGATTGCTGCCTGTCAGCTGGCGGATGTCGGCTGGCGCGCGAACCCGGACTTTCGCGCGGAGCGTGGCGTGGAAATCGCCTTGCATGGCAATTGGGTAGCAATCGATGCGCGCGGGCGAGCGATGCTGGCGCAAGCATTGTGGACCGCGCTGGGCGGAGCGACGACAAGCCCCGAGCCGCTGTCCGCACTGGCGAACGAGGCGGCGTTGCGGCGGGCGGTGCAATGGGGGCTGGCGATGCGGCTGGGGCAGCGGCTGAGCGGCGGACTCGCGGCACCGCTGACGCGGTCGTCGGTGGCGGTCGAGAACGGGGCGGTGCGGATGGCGCTAAAGCCCAAGGATACCCCGCTTTATGGCGAGGCGGTGCAGAAGCGGCACCGGGCGCTGGCGGTGGCGATGGGGCTGCAGGCGGTCGTCGCCTAGGAGCTTACCCGGTATCGCGCGGGAACGGCGCAGCGCATGATGGTGCACGAAACATGACCGAATGCTCATGTCGTGGACACGCGGTGGCGACCCGGTGCCGGGCAGAAGCGCGATATGAGCCCGCCGGTGCCACGTATTGCGACAAACGACCACGATACGGAGCGCACGCGGCGGCGTAGCGCGCTGGACGAGCGCATCTGCCGGCTGATCTGCCCGATCGCGGCGGCGATGGTAGGGGTGTGCCTGACCGGGATCGGATTGCTGCGCGTGGGGATCGCGTGGGGGCGACGCGCCAGTTTCGCCGACGACCTGCTGGCAATCGACTCGCTGCTGTTCCTGATCGCGATGCTGGCGTCATACCTCGCGGTCCGAACGCCGGACACGCGCCGCAGCGCCTATCTGCACCGGCTGGAGCAGGTGGCGGATGCGACCTTCATCCTGGCCATGCTGCTGCTGACCGCCGCCTGTTTCGTCATCACCTATGTCGTGAGTGCGTGACCATGTCGGACCTTCACCACGCGCACACGCCGCGCAACCCGCTCGCGATCGTGCTCGGCATCGCCGCGGCGCTGGCGTTGATCGTCATCGGCTTCGTCGGTTTTCTCGGCTATTTCGGAGGACCGGTCTACCGGGACTATCCGGTTGCGGGCCCGGCGACGAGGGTGGTGTACCTGTCCGGCGACTTCGGGACCAACGCCGGGATGGCGCCCGCGCTGATCGCCGACCTCAACGCGCACGGTTTCCCGGTGCTGGCCGTCAATTCGCTGGCGGCGTTCGGGACGCGGCGCGCGCCGGAACGCGTCGACGCGATGATCGCCGACACCGTACGCCGCGGCGTGCGAATGGCAGGCGGGCGCGCGATCGTGCTGATCGGGCAATCGTTCGGCGCCGACATGCTGCAATATGGCATCGCGCACCTGCCCGCGGCGTTGCAGCCGAAGGTGGCGGGCGTGGTGCTGCTGGTGCCGGGCAGTACCTTGCTGTTCAAGGCGAGCCCGGGCGGGGTGCTGGACGGCGCGCCCGACGCGCCGGCCGCACCGAGCGCGCGGCGGATCGACTGGGTACCGCTGACCTGTATTCAGGGAGCGGGCGAGACGCACAGCCTGTGCCCCCTGCTTTCGGGTGCGAACGTACGACGCGTGGCGCTGCCGGGCGGGCATTTTCTCGAGTATGACGTGCCGACGATCGCACGGACGCTGCGCAGCGCGATCGCGCGCCGTCGCTGAGCCGTCATCTTCATTACGGATAGTTCAGCCGGCGTCGAGCTGCCGGCAACCCGTCGGCGGTCATGGTTGCCGGATCACAGGGGAGCGATGATGTTCAGATTACGCGTTGCCGCGATCGCCGCGGCCTGGATGCTGGCCGCGGCGACCGCGCCCGCCGCAGCGCAACCGGAGGCCCCGGCCCAGCCGCAGGCGACGCCCACCAACCCGATCTACGGCATGTGGATCAACCCGTACCGCAGCGTGGCGGTGCGCACCGGCCCGTGCGGTGAGCGGCTGTGCGGATGGATCGTGTGGGCGAACCAGGAGGCGCAGAACGATGCGCGCGACGGGGGCACGCCGAAGCTGATCGGCACCGCGTTGCTGGAGAATTATCGCAACGACAAGCCCCGGAGCTGGTCGGGCACGGTGTTCGTGCCCGACATGAACCGACGCTTCTATTCGATCATCCAGCAAGTCGCGCCCGACCAGATGAAGGTGAAGGGCTGCATCCTCGGCGGACTGCTGTGCAAGTCGCAGGTGTGGCACAAGATTGCGGAACTGCCCCATGCGTGAGTGGCACGCGCGGCTGACGCGGCATCGCACTGCGTTGTCGCTGGCCGCGATGCTGGTGCTGATCGCGATCGGTTTTGCGGCAATGCAACAACTGACGCGCGAGATGCACTTCGCGGAGGTTCGCGGCGCGCTGCACGCATTATCGGCGTGGCAGGTCGTGCTGTCGATCGGGTTCACGGCGCTGAGCTATCTTACGCTGACGGGTTATGACGTGTTGGCGTTGCGCATCATCGGGCGTCCGCTGCCGTGGCGGATCGCGGCGCTGGGTTCGTTCACCAGCTATACGCTAAGTCACAATCTCGGGCTGTCGCTGCTGACCGGCGGATCGGCGCGCTATCGCATCTATACCGCCGCCGGGCTGGACGGGCCGGACGTCGCGCGCGTGATCGGGATCGCCAGCGCGACCTTCTGGAGCGGCGTGGTGACCGTCGCGTCGGTGGCGCTGCTGGCGCGTAGCGGGCCGATCGACCTTGCCGGGGTCACGATCCCGGCCGGGATTGCGCATGGCGTGGCGGCGGCGGTGCTGGTCGGCGTCGCGGCGATCGTCATGCTATGCGGCAACGCCGATGGTCCGATGCGCGTGTGGCGGATGAGCGTGCCGTTGCCGAGCGCCGGTCAGGCGCTGGCGCAGATCGGGCTGGCGGTGCTGGACACCGGCGCGGCGGCCGCGGCGCTGTTCGTGCTGGTGCAGGGCGCCGATCCGGCGCTGCTGCCGGCGTTCGTGCTCGCCTATGCGCTGGGGATCGTCGCGGCGGTGCTGGCGCACGTGCCAGGCGGGATCGGAGTGTTCGAGGCGGTGGTGCTGGCAGTGCTGCCCGGCGACCGCTCCGTCGCGTTCGCCGCACTGATCGCGTATCGCGTCATCTATTACCTGCTGCCGCTGGCGGTAGCGGTGGCGATCCTGGCGTGGCGCGAGGGGGTGCGGCGGCGGCACCTGCCGGGACACCCGCTACCGTCGCGGCTGCTGCGCGACGGGCGGGCGGTCGCCAACGGGATCGCGCCGCTGGCGTTGACCGCGGCGACGTTCATGGGCGGCGCGATGCTGCTGCTGTCGGGATCGCTGCCGTCGCTGCACGCGCGGATGGGCGTGCTGGCATCGATCGTGCCGCTGCCGTTCATCGAGGCAAGCCATGTCGCGGCGAGCCTGGTCGGCACCGGGCTGCTGCTGCTTGCACCGGCGCTCTACCGTCGGCTGGACGGCGCGTTCGTCGCGACGCGCGCGCTGTTGCTGGCCGGGGCGGCCTTCTCACTCGCCAAGGGCATCGACTACGAAGAGGCGATCGCGTGCCTGACGCTGGCGGCGATGCTGCAATGGACGCGCGGCGCCTTCTACCGCCGCACCGCGTTGACGCAGGTACGCTGGTCGGTGGGATGGCTCTCCGCGGTGCTGGTGGTGCTGGCGGCGGCGGTGTGGATCGGGTTGTTCGCCTACCGCCACGTCCCGTACCAGGACGATCTGTGGTGGCATTTCGCGCTGAAGGGCGATGCGCCACGCTTCCTGCGTGGGACATTGGCGGCGACCGCTGCGCTGATCGCCGCGATAGTGTGGCGGTGGATGTCGCCGCCGCGCAGCCTGCCGGAGATGGCAAGCGCCGATCCGGCCGCAGTCGCGCGCGTGCTCGAATTGGCCGACCGGACCGACGCGATGCTGGCGCGGACCGGCGACAAGCGCTTCCTGTTCGCCGCGTCGGGCGACGCGATGTTGATGTATCAGGTGCGCGGCGCGAGCTGGGTAGTGATGGGCGATCCGGTCGGCGAGCGCGACGAGTGGCCGGAGCTGCTGTGGCGGATCCGCGACCTGGCGGATCAGGCGCAGGGTCGGTTGCTGCTGTATCAAGTGACGGGACCGGTGCTGGAACTGGCGATCGGCATGGGGCTGCACGTCATCAAATATGGCGAGGAAGCGGTTATCGACCTGCCTGGGTTCACGCTGGACACGCCGCGATTGCGATCCGTGCGCAAGGCCGAGCGGGCGGCGGCGCGGCGCGGACTGTCGTTCCGGATCGTGCCCGCCGCGGCGGTGCCGGTGGTGCTGGACGAGTTGCAGGCGATCTCCGATGCGTGGATGGCGGCGAAGGGGCATGCCGAAAAGGGCTTCAGCCTCGGCCATTTCGGCCGCGATTACATGCAGCAGTCGGACGTCGCGCTGGTGATGGAGGGCGAGCGGATCGTCGCTTTCGCGAACCTGTGGCTGACCGCTAACCACGCGGAAGCGTCGGTCGATCTGATGCGGCATCACGACGACGCGCCGCACGGCACGATGGACTATCTGTTCGTCAACATCCTGCAATGGGCAAAGGAGCGCGGGTATCGGCGCTTCACGCTCGGTATCGCGCCATTATCGGGAATTTCGGGGCGGCGGCTGGCGCCGGCCTGGGCACGGGCGGCGGCGCTGGTCTTCAACCATGGCGAGCGACTGTACGGGTTTCGCGGGTTGCGCAGCTACAAGGAGAAGTTCGCGCCACGATGGGAGCCGCGCTACATCGCGGGGCCGAAAGGGATCGCGCTGATCAGTGCGTTGCGCGACCTGTCGCGGCTGATCGGGCACGCACCCGCCACGTCGTAGCCGACGCGGCGGGTGCGCGACCCGTAAGGCTCAATCCTTCGGCTTGCTGAGGTGCGCGCTGAGGAACTTGTTCATCTCGAACATGCTGGCCGACTTCTTGCCGAAAATCTTCTCCAGCTTGTCGTCGGCATTGATCTGACGCCGGTCCTTGGCGTCCTGCAGATCATGCTTCTTGATGTATTCCCACACCTTGCTGACGACCTCGCTGCGCGGCAGATCGTCCTTGCCGACGATCTCGGCCAGATCGGCGGACGGCGTGACCGGGGCGGTGATGCCGCCGCGTGCGCCGCTGGCGGGCTTGCCGGTCGCCTTGACCTTCTTCTCCGCAGCCTTGGTTTCGTCCTTGCCGCGCTTTTCCGCCGACTTTGCCATTTATATGCTCCTGTCCTGAACAATGGTCGAATGGCGCAACACGTGGGTGAAGCGCAAGTTCATCTTGCCTGTTATCGCGGGTTCTGCCCGCGCGCAGCCGGTAGCACAAGGCGGAACGTCGTCGACATGTCGCCTACATGCGTCGGCGTGTCGCCGTGCATGGCGTTGAAAGTCCACGCGCTGTGGTGCGTGCCGCTCATTGCGGCGCGAGCTCGGCCCAGATCGGGAGGTGATCGGAGGCGACGCGCGACGCCGGCGAATGGTGCACCCCGCAGGCGGTGATGCGCAGCTCCGGAGAGACCATGATCCGGTCGAGCCGCGCGATCGGACGGCGCGCGTGGAAGCTGGGCCCGGTTTCCGCGAGGCGGAACGCGGCACCGAAATCGCGCAGGCAGCCGGCGGCGCGCGTCCATTCGTTCAGATCGCCCATCATCACGGTCGGCAGTCGCTCGGCGTTGCCGGCGACATGTGCGAGGATCGCCGCGGCCTGTCGGCGACGCCACAGCCCGGACAGATCGAGGTGCATGCCGACGATCCGCACCGTCACACCGTTGATCGCGACGTCGGCCATGACGGCGCCGCGCGGTTCGAGCGCGGGCAGGTGGAGTTGTTCGCACGCGACGACGCGCGCCGACTTGCGGACGAGGATCGCGTTGCCGTGCCACCCCATGCTGCTGGCGCGCATGCCGAGGCCGACCGACTGCCAGTCGCCGTGTTCCTCCAGCAGATGCGGGGTGAGAACCGCGACGCGTTGGCCGAAGCGGCGGTCGGCCTCCTGAAGGCAGACGATGTCGGCATCGACCTCGCGCAGCACCTGGAGCACGCGTTCGGGGCTGCGGCGGCGATCGGTGCCGATCGCCTTGCGCATGTTGTAACTGGCGACTTTCAAGTTCATTGCCGGTGCGCAACGGACGATGGCGGCTCCCCGTTCCGGCCGCCGCGACGAGGAGCGTGGACGCAAGCCACCGCAGCGGCTAGCAGGGCCGCGGCCCCTGGCCGACCGTACGTTCGGTGCGGCGCGTTGGCTTGCCCCTGCTCAGCAAGGATTGAAGATGATCGGATCGGTCGCTCGCTCGTTTCTGGCGTGGATAATCAATGGCGTTGCCGGCAATCTGCCGGACGATGCCTATTCGTCGCGATTGCGCGCCTATGTCTACAGGCCGTTGCGCTTCCGCTTCGGCGCGGCGCCGACGATCAAGGGCGGATGCCGCATCAACGGCTTCGGCCTGCGTATCGGCGCGCGCGTCTTCATCAACCGCAGCTGCTATTTCGACCTGTCCGCGCCGATCGAGATCGGCGACGAGGTGGTGGTCGGCCACCATGTGATCTTCGTTACCGCAGACCACGAGATCGGCGATGCGCGGCGGCGCGCGGGCAAGGTGGTGCCGAAGCCGATCGTCGTCGAGGACGGCGCCTGGATCGGGGCGCGGAGCTTCATCATGCCGGGGGTGCGGATCGGACGCGGCGCCGTCGTAGGCGCGGGTTCGCTCGTGAGGCAGGACGTGCCCGCCAACTGTATCGTCGCGGGCGTGCCGGCCAAGTTGCTGCGGCAGATCGAGGATTGAACAAGAGCCTCGACACCTGCCTCCTCAGGCCTCGATTTCATCCAGTTGCATCCAGCGGTAGATGGCGAAGCTGAGCGCCCACGCCGCCGCGAAGACGCCGATGATGAAGAAGCCGAGCATGTTGAAATGCGCTCCCAGCTGCCGCGCAACGTCCCACAGGCCCCCGGACAGGTCGAGCTTGTCGGCGAGCAGCGCGGCGGTCTCGATGCCGCCGATAGTGACCGCCAGAAGCGCGGAGACCGCGGTGATCGTGACGTTGTAGTAGAGCTTGCGGATCGGGCGGATGAACGCCCATTCGTACGCACCGAGCATCAGGACACCGTCGGCGGTATCGACCAAGGCCATGCCGACCGCGAACAACGCCGGGAACACCAGCACTGCGGCGAGCGAGAAGCCATCGACCGCCTGCGCGGCGGACAGGCCGAGGATCGCTACCTCGGTGGCGGTGTCGAAGCCCAGGCCGAAGAGAAAGCCGAGCGGCGCCATGTGCCACGGGCGGGTTATCAGCTTGAACAACGGGCGTAACAGGCGGGAGAGCGGTCCACGCCCGGCGAGCAGGACGTCGAGGTCGTCGTCGCTGTAGCGGCCGCCGGCACGGACGTGGCGGAACGTCCGCCAGACGGAGCGCAGGATGATCAGGTTGATCGCCGCGATCGCGAAGAGGAAGCCGGCGGAGAACAGGGTCGCGATCACGCTGCCGACCGCCTTCGCCGTTTCGAAGCGGGCGAGCGCATTCGTGGTCGCGGCGATCGCGACGGAGGCGATCAGGATGACGGCGCTGTGCCCGATCGCGAACCACAGGCCGACGCTGATCGGCCGCGTCCCGTCCTGCATGAGCTTGCGGGTCACGTTGTCGATCGCGGCGATATGGTCGGCGTCGACGGCGTGTCGCAACCCCAGCGTCCAGGCCAGCAACGCCGTCCCGAGCATCGCCGGGGCGGCGTGGAACAGGCTGCCGGCCCAAATCCACGCACCGACGTTCGCCGCCAGCAGCAGCGCGAACAGCGCGATGAGACGGGGGCGCAGCCGAGCGGCGGGTGAGGCTTGCATGAGGTGGATCGCTTTCGGAAGGGAGCGGATCATCGTTCGAACAGGCGCTCGGCAAGCGGCTCGCGTGCCTGCCAGTCGCGGCGTTCGAGTTCCGGGACAGCGTCGGGCGCAAGCGGGGTGCCGAGGCACAGCACGGCGACGAACGACCAATGCGACGGTACGTCTAGCATCGCCGTCACGACGTCGGGATCGAGGATCGATACCCAGCCGAGTCCGTAGCCGCGCGCGCGTGCGGCGAGCCAGAGCGTGTGAACCGCGATGACGGTGGAATAGCGCAGCGTTTCCGCCATCGTCGCGCGGCCGAGGCCGTAGCCGGCGGTCGGCGCATCGTCGTTGAAGACCGCGATGACCTCCGGAGCTTCGCGCAGACCGTGCAGTTTCAGCGCGGCGTAGCGATCACGACGGGCCGGATCGGTCAGTTGCCCGGCGGCGGCTTGGCTGGCGGCATCGACATGCCGGGCAAGCCGTTCGCGCAACATCGCCGAACGGACGCGGACGAAGCGCCACGGCTGGGCGTTCCCGACGGAGGGCGAGCGTGCGGCGGTGGCGAGCAGCGCGTGCAGGTCGGCTTCGAGGATCGCATCGCGACGGAAGTGCCGGACGTCGCGGCGCCAGCGAAACAGCTCGTCCAGCTGCGCGGCGAACGCGGTATCGAAGACGGGCGGCGTCATGCCGGTTCGACCGCGCGGCGAAGGAGATAAGTGTCCATGATCCAGCCGTGTTCGGCACGCAGCGCGGCGCGCGCGGCCACGATCTCCGCCGCGACTGCGGGGAGCGCGCCCGCGATCAGCGCCTGCTGGGCCATGCCGAGATAGGCACCCCACCAGATCGCAATACCGGCGGCCGGCAGGGTGGCGAAGGCGCAGTCACCGTCGAGCATCACCGCGACACTGTCCGCGCTGGCGGGCCAGCCAGCGTCGCGCAGCCGGCGACCGGTGGTGATGACCACGGGCGCGGCCAGCGTGTTGAGCGTGATCGCATGAGCGGCGGTGAGCGCCTGCAGGCTGGTGATGCCGGGCACGACATGGATGCGCAGCGCGATGCCGCCGGCCCGAAGCCGGTCGGCGATGCGCAGCGTGCTGTCGTAGAGCGACGGATCACCCCAGACGAGCAGTGCGAGCCGGCCGCCATGCGGCAAGTGCCGGTCGGTCAGCGCCGCCCACGTCGCGGCGATCGCGTCGTGCCAGTCGTTGACGGCGGCGAGATAATCGCCGCCGGACGCGCGCACGGGCAGATCGAACTCGACGATGCGGACCGGCCGCGTCAGCGCGGCGGCGCAGATCGCCCGGCGCAGGTCGATGAGGTCGGACGTGGCATCGCCCTTTCGCGGGAGCAGGATGAGATCGGCGGCGTTCATCGCCTCCTCCGCCTGCCGGGTCAGGTGCGCAGGATTACCGGTGCCGATCCCGATCAGATGCAGGTCGATCACGCGTCTTCGTCCATCAGCGAGCCGTACAGGATCAAGGCGGGCGCGGTGCCGACGTCGGTCGACAGACGCGCCGCAAGTGCGGCAATCGTCGCGCGGGTCAGGCGCTGCTCGGGATGCCCGACGTGCTCGGCAAGCAGCGCGGGGGTGTCGGGCGACAGGCCATGTTCGATCAGGCGGGCGGCCAGCGCGGGAAACGTGCGCTTCGGCATGAAGATCACCGTCGTAGCCTCCGCATCGGCGAGCGCGGGCATGTTGAGCGCGCCGGGCAGCCCGCCGGTAACGTCATGGCCGGTCACGAACTGGACGCGCCGCGCGCTGAGGCGCCGGGTGAGCGGGATGGCGGCCGCGGCGGCGGCGGCGGAAGCCGACGTGACGCCGGGAACGATCTCGAACGCGATGCCCGCGGCACGCAGCGCGAGGATCTCTTCCTCCAGCCGCCCGAAGATCGCCGGATCACCCGACTTCAGCCGCACGACGCGCGCGCCGAACGCGGCATGATCGACGAGCAATTGCGAGACGTGCGCCTGCGTCGGGGAGGCCCGGCCCGCGCGCTTGCCGACCGCCACCAGTGCCGCACCGGGACGGATATGGTCGAGCAGCGGGCCGGACGACAAGTCGTCGAACAGCACCACGTCGGCAGCCTCGAGCCGCGAGACCGCCTTCAGCGTGAGCAATTCCGGATCGCCCGGCCCGGAGCCGACGAAGGAGACGAAGCCGGTCATCGCACGCCCCCGCCATCCGGTGCGATCAGGTGGAAGAAGGTGCCCGACACGCGGTCACGATACGATCCGGTTTCCGTGACCGGATTGCCCTCCGCATCGACGACGTGCGCGAGCGCGGCGTCGGGCTGCTCCAGGATCGTCGAATAGTGGAATTCGTGACCGCGCAGCGTCGTGGCGGCGGGCAACCCGGCCATCCCCGACAGCAGGGTCGCGTGACGATAGCCGAGGTGCATCCGGCGCTGCGCATAGCTGGTGACGAGCCCGAGCAGCCCGGCCATCCGGTGCCGGTTACCCTCCGCGTCGATCAGCGCCGCGCCGAGTGCCATGTAGCCACCGCACTCGCCATGTACGGGACGGGTGCGCGCGTGTTCGCGCAGCGCGGCGTGGAAAGTGGCAGCGGCGGCGAGCCGTCCGGCGTGGAGTTCTGGATAGCCGCCGGGAAGCCAGACGAGATCGGCGGACGCGGCAGGAGCCTCGTCGGCGAGCGGCGAGAAGGGCAGGAGCTCAGCGCCCGCGCGTCGCCAGGCATCGAGCATATGTGGATAGGCGAAGGAGAAGGCGGCATCCTGCGCCAGCGCGATCCGTTGTGCCGGCGGTGCGAAGCGACATGGTTCCGCAGGCGCGTGCGATGCGGCGCCGGCGACATCGCGCAACGCGGCCAGATCGACGTGCGCGCGCAGGAACGTCGCGTAGGCGGCAATGCGCGCCTCCAGATCGGGGTGTTCGGCGGCCTGAACGAGGCCGAGGTGTCGCTCCGGCAGCGTCAGGTCGCCGCGGCGCGGCAAGGCACCGAACACAGGCAGCCCGACGGCCGCCATGCCGCCGCGCGCCAGACGCTCGTGCCGCGGGCTTGCCACCCGGTTGAGGATGACACCCGCGACGCGCACTGCCGGATCGTAGCGCGCGAAGCCGAGCGCGGTCGCGGCCGCCGATTGCGCCTGACCGGAGACGTCGATGACCAGGACGACCGGCCAGCCCATGCGGCGCGCGATCTCGGCGCTGGCACCGTTGCCGGACGCCCCCGGTGCCGCGACACCGTCGAACAATCCCATCGATCCTTCGGCAATGGTGAGATCGGCACCGTTCGCCTGCGCCGACAGGCTGTGCAGCATGTCGGCCGGCATGGCCCAACTGTCGAGGTTGAACGAGCGGCGGCCGCTGGCGGCGTGGTGAAAGGCGGGATCGATATAGTCGGGACCGCTCTTGAACGGCTGCACCGTCAGGCCGTCGTCGCGAAGCGCGCGCAGCAGACCGAGCATCACCGTCGTCTTGCCCGTGCCCGACGCCGGGGCGGCGATCATGAGGCCGGGCGTCATGCCATGGGCTCCGCGAAGCGGGAACCGCTGCCTTGCGGGCGAAAGCGGCGATCATAATCGGGGGCGTAGAGGCTGCTTTCGACGAACTCGCTCGCCCCCAGCACCGGCCCGACGAGGATCAGCGCGGTGCGCCCCGGCCCGTCCTTCGCCGCGACCGTCACATCGGCGAGCGTGGCGCGCACGATGCGCTCGTCGGGCCAACTCGCCCGCCACACGACGGCGACCGGGCAATCGCCGCCGTAGATCGGGATCAGGTCGGCCGCGACGCGTTCGAGGGCGTGGATCGACAGGTGGATCGCCAGCGTCGCGCCCGTCGCCGCGAAGGTCGTCAACCGTTCGGCAGGCGGCATGGTGCTGGCGCGACCCGGCGTGCGCGTCAGCACCACCGACTGCGTAAGGCCGGGCAGGGTGAGTTCCGCCTCCAGCGCCGCGGCGGCGGCGGCGAAGGCGGGAACGCCGGGTGTGATCGTGAACGGGATATGGAGCGCACGCAGCCGGCGCAGCTGCTCGCCCATCGCCGACCAGATCGACAGGTCGCCCGAATGGAGCCGCGCGACGTCCAGCCCCTGCGCATGTGCCGCTTCGATCTCGGCAACGATCGCGTCGAGCGACAAGGGCGCGGTGTTCACGATCCGCGCGCCCGGCGGGCAATGGTCGAGCAGCGCCGCCGGGACGAGCGATCCGGCATAGAGGCAAACCGGAGAGCCGGCGATCCGGTCACGCCCGCGCAGCGTCAGCAGGTCAGGTGCGCCGGGGCCGGCGCCGACAAAGTGGACGGTCATCGGTCTGGTCCTTCGGCGATGGCGCAGGTCGCCATCCGGTCTGGAGAGATGTGGCGGACTGCGAGCAGGCGTGCGCCGGCGCCCGCCGCAGCCAGCGCCGCCGCCTCTGCGACACTGCCGGTGCCGCGGGCGGCAAGGCTGGCCGGAGACTGCGTCGAGGTGGTCGTTGCGCCGAGCGCCGATAGCGGAACGGCGAATAACGGAAGGCCAAGCGTCTCCGCGACGCGGGCGAGCAACGCAATCTTGTCGCCGGGCGCGGCCAGAGCGGTGACCTGCGCATGTCCTGCCTGCGCCAGCGCCAAAGCGGCGTGGAGCGAGCTGGCGCTGGCGCCGCGCCGATACCCGAAGCCAGCCACGATCACAGCGTCACGCTCCACTGGACGATCGGGTAATGCGCGCGCCAGCCACGGCGCGTGCCGAGCGGCGCGGCCTCCGCCATCTCGACGCGCAGCAGATCGCCACCCTTTGCGGCATGCCATTGCGCCAGCAGCGCCTCGGATTCCAGCGTCACCGCATTGGCGACCAGCCGCGCGCCGCTGCGCAATCGGCCGCACAAATCTTCGAGCAGGTCGGCAGACAATCCGCCGCCGACGAAGACGGCGTCGGGCAGCGGCTGGTTGGCCAGCACGGCGGGGGCATGCCCTTCGATCACCTGCAACCGCTCCACACCAAGCGCCTCGGCATTGCTGCGCGCCCGCGCTGCGCGGGTCGGGTCCGCCTCGAAGGCGAGTGCGTGATTGGCAGGATCGGCCAGCAGCCATTCGATGCCGATCGAACCCGATCCCGCGCCGATGTCCCACAACAGCTCGCCGCGACGTGGCGCGAGCGCCGAGAGCGTCAGCACACGAACCGGGCGTTTGGTGAGCTGTCCGTCATGCGCGAACCAGTGATCGGGGCGCCCGCTGGCGGCGGGCAGGACCGCGCCCGCACCTTCCACCGTGATGGCAACGGCGACGGGATGGCGTGTATCGGCGACGTCGCAGGTCGCTGCGCGCGCACGCCGCAGGCGCTCGGATGGGCCGCCGAGCGCTTCGCAGATCCACAGATCGCTGTCGCCGAAGCCGGCGGCATCCAGATAGCGCGCGAGCGACGCCACCGCTGCGCCGTCGCGCACCGTCGCCACGATGCGGCGACCGGGCGTGAGATCCGGCCGCAGACGCGCGAACGGCGCGGCGTGCAGGCCGAGGCAGCGCGTGTCCTCGATCGGCCAGCCAAGCCGCGCGGCGACCAGCGCGAAGGTGGACGGGGCAGGGTGCGCGATCCATTCGTCGGACGGGATGTGGCGCGCCACGACGGACCCCGCGCCGAACCAGAACGGATCGCCCGACACCAGCATCACCACGCGGCGGCCGCGACGTGCGAGCAGCGGCGCGATGCCGTCCGCGAACGGCACCGGCCACGCGGCGGTGTCGCAGCGGACGTCGGGGAGCAGCGCGAGATGCCGCGCGGCGCCGGTCAGCCAATCGGCGCCGGCGATTGCCGCGAGACTTGCGGCGGAGAGGCCCGCCGGTCCATCCTCGCCGATCCCGACGATCGTCAGCCACGGATTGCCCGATTCCTCAACCATGACCCACGTCCTGATCCTTGGCGGCACGACCGAAGCCAGCGCGCTTGCCGCGGCGCTTGCGCATGCCGGCATCGCCGCGACGCTGAGCTATGCCGGACGGGTCGCCAATCCGCGCGCGCAACCGGTGGCGGTACGTGTCGGCGGGTTCGGGGGCGTCGCGGGGCTGGTCGAATGGTTGCAGGTGAAGCGCGTCAGCCATCTGGTCGATGCGACCCACCCGTTCGCGGCGCAAATGAGCGCGCACGCGGTCGCCGCCGCTGCGCAGGCCGGCGTGCCGCATCTCGCACTGACGCGACCCGCCTGGGCCGCGGAGACGGCGGATCGCTGGACACGTGTCGCCGATATCCCGGCGGCGGTGGCGGCGCTTGCCGGCGGGCCGCGCCGGGTGATGCTCGCGCTCGGCCGGATGCATGTCGACGCGTTCGCCGCCATGCCGCAGCATCGCTACCTCCTGCGCTTCGTCGATCCGCCGCGCACCGCCATCGCCTTGCCCGGGCACCGGTTGGTGGTGGACCGCGGGCCCTTTACGGTCGAGGGCGACCTCGCGCTGCTGCGCAGGGAGGCGATCGAGCTGCTGGTCTGCAAGAATGCGGGCGGCAGCGGCGCGCAGGCCAAGCTGATCGCGGCGCGGACGCTGGGTCTGCCGGTCGTGATGATCGACCGCCCGCCGCTGCCCGACCGCGTCGAGGTGCACGACGTCGCGGCGGTGCTGCACTGGATCGGTCATGCCGCCGACCGCGGCGTGTAGAGAAAGCGCGTGCCCGGCACCATACGCGTGCGGCTGGATCCGACGATCACGACGGTTCGCATGTCGGCCAGTTCGGCGCGCGCGTCCGGCAGCGCGACGACGTGCAGATGTTCCTGCGCGGTGGAGACGGCGCGCGCGAACAGGATCGGGCGACGATCCGCGCAGGTGTCGCGCAGGATCGCGAGCGCGGTCGCCAGCCCGTCCGGCCGTGCCCGCGAGCGCGGATTGTAGAAGGCGATCGCGAAATCCGCCTCGGCCGCCAATCGTACGCGCCGGTCGATGATCGCCTGCGGCTTCAGGTTATCCGACAGGTTGATGGCGCAGAAGTCGTGGCCCAGCGGTGCGCCGGCGCGCGCGGCGGCGGCCAGCATCGCGGTGATGCCGGGCAGCACACGGATATCGAGAAGCGCCCAGGCGGGATCGCCGTGTTCGACCGCTTCGAAGATCGCCGCCGCCATCGCGAACACGCCGGGGTCGCCGGACGACACCACCACCACCCGGTGCCCGGCGCGCGCCAGTTCGAGTGCATGCCGCGCGCGGTCCAGCTCCACGCGGTTGTCGGACGGGTGCAGCGTCAACCCGTCGCGCGGCGCGACGCGGGCGACATAGGGGATGTAGCCGATCACATCGGTCGCCTCGGCCAGCGCATCGCTGACCTCGGGTGTCACCATTGCATCGTCGCCGGGGCCGAGGCCGGCGATGGCGAGCCAGCCGTTCATGGCCGACGCCCCTGTCCGTGGATCAGCAGGATCGAGAAATAAGGCGCGACCGCATCCGCATCGACCAGCCTGGTGACGCGTTGCCCGGGCATCGCAGCATGCTCGACGAGCCACGCGCAATCCTCGCGCCCGGCGGTGGCGATGGCGCGACGCAGCTTGGCGAGATGACGTCCGATCTTCATCACGACGAGCGCATCGGTGTCGCAGATCCGCCGCGCGAGGTCGGCCTCCGGCAACGTTGCCGTCAGGATGGTCAGCACATCGTCGCCCCAGGTGATCGGGAGCGCGCTGGCGGTCCAGGCACCCGACATGCCGGTAATCCCGGGCACGACGGCGACCGGCACGACCCCGTTGAGGCGGCTGTGCAGGTGCATGAACGAGCCGTAGAAAAAGGGATCGCCCTCGCACAGCACGACGACGTCCTCTCCGCTGCCGACGAGAGCGCCCAGGTGGCGGGCGCAATCGGCGTAGAAGGCGCCAAGCTGCGCGTTGTAGCGCGGATCGGTGACCGGTATCTCCGTCGTGACCGGATATTCCATCGCGAACTCGATCGCGTCGGGGCGCAACATGCCATCGACGATGCGGCGGGCGTGGCCGGCGCGCCCCGCTTTCCGGAAGAAAGCGACATGGCGAGCGCCGCGTACCAGCCGGTCGGCGCGGACGCTCATCAGGTCTTGCGCGCCGGGGCCGAGGCCGACGCCGTGGAGCATCGCCGACGTCATTCCGTGCGGCTCGCCAGCGCGTTGATCGCAGCAACGGTGATGGCGCTGCCGCCCAGCCGTCCTTCTATGACGGTGCATGGAACCGGCTGTTCCGCCCATAGCGCCGCCTTGGATTCCACCGCACCGACGAAGCCGACCGGGCAGCCGATGATCGCTGCCGGGCGCGGGCAGTCCGGGTCTTCAAGCATGTTGAGCAGGTGGAAAAGCGCGGTCGGCGCATTGCCGATCGCGACCAGCGCGCCGGCCAGATGGGGACGCCATAGCTCAAGCGCGGCCGCCGACCGGGTGTTGCCGATCGTGCGCGCACGCTCCGGGATATCGGGGTGGTGCAGCGTGCAGATCACGGGATTGTCGGCCGGCAGGCGCGCGCGGGTGATCCCCTCCGTCACCATCCGAGCATCGCACAGGATCGGTGCGCCGGCCGCCAGCGCGGTGCGGGCAGTCGTCACGAAGCGCGGCGAAAAGCGGATGTGGGCGGCCAGTTCGACCAGTCCGGCGGCGTGGATCATTCGCACCGCGACCGGTTCCTCATCGCGGTCGAAGCGCGCCAGCGCCGCCTCGGCGCGGATGGTGGCGAACGACTGGCGATAGATGGCGGCGCCGTCCGTCTCGTAGACGTGGGGCATCAGTTGACTCCGAACAATTGGAGGACGTGCCGCGCGTCGAGCCCGCAGCGGGCCGGTGGAGCGTCGGCGCGGGCGTCGCGGGCGAGATCGTACCGGCCGTCGCGGCCGGTAAGGACGACCGCGGCCGGTGCGGCGCGTGCGCAGCCTTTCGCGCAACCCGATACGTGCAATGTGCCGACGATGGCCGGCGCGAGGCGGGTGGCGAGCGCGCGTGTTTCGATGGTCGCCTGCGGACAAGCGGGGGCACCCACACAGGCATCGACGGCAGCGAGCGCATCCGGCGCCGGTACGCGATCGTCGCCCTCGATCAGCAGGCACCGCCATGGCGTGGTGCGCACGGCGGTCGCGCCGGCGGACAGCGATGCGGCGAACGACGGGACGTCAATCCGTCCGAAGGCAAGCGGATGCACAGCGCCGAGTGGATGGCCGCCCGCAGCCACGGGACGGGATGGCGGCGCCGGGCGTGCTTCGCCGTTCGCCCAGCCGGGTAGCGGCGCCACGTGGCGCGCCATCCTGCCGACGTCGCGGCCACCGGTGGCGACGAACCAGTCCGCAATGGCGATCAGCGCATCGACCTCGGCGCCCGGCGCGACGATCGTGCCGGTGGCACGCCCCTCCGCACGCAGCATCAACGCGCCGCCGGTCGTACGTTCGATACGGACGTCGGCTGGCGATGCGGTCAGCAGCGGGGCGTGGCCGGCGTCGATCGCGAAGCCGAACTTGCCCGGCAGCGGCGGCAACATGGCGATGCGCCGTTCCAGTTCGTCCGCGATGCGGTGCGTATCGTCGCCATGCGTCCAGTCGGGCGCGAGCAGGATCGTACGCCGCGCTTCACGCTGGGGATCGGGATCGACCAGCCGGAGCGCCACCAGCTCGGCGAGCAGCAGTCGCCAGCTTGCCTCCGTCGCGCCGCGGATTTGCAGGTTCGCGCGGTTGGTGACGTCGATCTGGCCGTTACCGTGGACGAGCGCCGCTGCGCACAATCCGAGCATCTGGTCGCGCGTCAATCGCCCAAGCGCGGGGCGGACGCGGACCAGCAGGCCGTCGCCCGCGGCCATCGGCCGCCACGCGGTGGGGCACCAGCCGCGCGTCGCGCTCATGCCGCGCCCTCCAATCGCGCGAGGATCGAGTTCCGGCGCGTCCGCCACAGCCCCGCCGCGCGAAGCGCCGCGAAGCGGGCATCCATCGCAGCCAGTGCGGCGGGATTGGCCTGCGCCATGAACGCGCGGACATCGTCGCGGGCGAGCGTCGCGTCGAAGTAGAGGTCGAATGACTCGGTCGTGACCGCGCCGGCGAGGTGCGCGAAGGTGCCGAGATGGTCGAGCGTGGCTGCGATCTCTGCGGCCCCGCGGAAGCCGTGTCGCATCATGCCGGCGATCCAACCGGGATGCGCGGCACGGCCGCGCACGACGCGCGCGATTTCTTCCGCCAGCGTTCGTGCGCGGGGCCGATCCGGATCGGTCGCGTCGAGATGGTAGGGGCGGGCGTTACCGCCGGTGATCGCCTGCGCAGCGGCGAAGGCGGCTTCATGCGCGGCATAATCGGCGGCGAGCAGCAGGTCGGTCTCGGGCAGGTCCTGAACGTGGACGAACAGCTCGGCCGCGGCGACGCGGGCACGCAGCGCAACGGGATCGGCACGGTCTTCCCCGCCGTCGATCGCATGCGACGATGCGGTGAGCCACGCCTCGCCCGCGGCGCGGCGCGCGTCGGGCGTGTAGGTGTCGGCGGCGTCGCCCAGCCCGACGCCGTAGCGGCCGGGCGCGGGACCGAAGACGCGCGGCGTGGCGGGCACGCCGACGAACGGGTTCCGGTCGGCCGGTTCGTCGCGCAGCGCGATCGCGCGCACTGCCTGTCCGAACATCGCGCACAGCGTCGGGAAAGCGTCACGGAACAGCCCGGACACGCGCAGCGTCACGTCGATGCGCGGACGGTCGAGCACGAGGAGCGGGAGGACCTCCACGCCGGTGACGCGCTCCGAGCCCATGTCCCACACCGGCGCGGCGCCGAGCAGGTGCAGCGCCATCGCGAACTCTTCGCCGGCGGTGCGCATCGTCGCCGATCCCCAGAGGTCTACGATCATCGTCCGCGGATAATCGCCGTGATCCTGCAGGTGGCGGCGGATCAGCTCGTCGGCGAGCCGCACGCCCTGCGCCTGCGCGGAACGTGACGGCACCGCGCGCGGATCGGTGGTGTAGAGGTTGCGGCCGGTCGGCAGTACGTCGCGCCGCCCGCGCCACGGCGATCCCGACGGACCGGCGGCGACCCGCCGCCCGTCGAGCGCAATCAAAAGCCCGTCGCGCTCCGCCGCGCCGTGTTCGCCGCGCCCGAAGACATGCAGCCCGTCCCCGAACTGGCTGTCCTTCACATCGCACACGAACGTATCGATCCGGGTGATCGCCTCGGCATCGGACGCCGCCGCGCCGAGCCCGAGCACCCCGTCCAGCCCCAGCGCCCGCGCTTCGTCACGGATATCGCCGCGCAACCGCGCCCGGCGCGGCGGGTCCAGCCCATCGGCGTTCGAGAATTCGTCGAGCAGCGTTTCCAGTCGGCCCAGACCCGCTGCAGTGCCGGTGCGAGCGAGCGGCGGCGGGACGTGGCCCAGCGTCACCGCCCCGATCCGCCGCTTGGCCTGCGCGGCCTCGCCGGGATCATTGACGATGAAGGGATAGACGATCGGCAGCGCGCCGGTCAGCGCCTCTGGCCAGCACGCATCCGATAGGGCCACTGCCTTGCCGGGCAGCCATTCGAGCGTGCCATGCGCCCCGATATGGACCAGCGCCTGCATCCCGCGCGCACGCAGCCACAGGTAGAAGGCGATATAGGCATGGCGCGGGCAGCGCGATAGATCGTGATATTCCCCGATGCGGCCATCCGGCTGGCCGCGCTCGGGCTGCAATGCGACAATGATCTCGCCGCAGCTGATCGCACCGAACCGGAACCGCCCGTCGACGAGCGCGGGGTCGTCTTCCGGCGCCCCCCATGCGGCGGCCACCTCGGCTTGCAAGCTGGCGGGAAGGCAGCGCAGCGCAGTGCGATAGTCCGCGATCGTCCATTCAAGCGTCTCGGTGGCGAGCAGCCGCGGCAGATCGGCCGGGCAGGGCGTGGCCCCGTAGCCCGCCGCAGCGAGATCGTGGAGAATCGCCGCGACACTCGCGAGCGCATCTAGCCCGACCGCATGCGCCATCTGCTGCGCCTTGCCGGGGTAGGTCGAGACGACGAGGCAGAGCCGGCGCTGCGCCGCGGGTGCGTGCGCCAGGGTGATCCAGCCGTGGATGCGCGCGACGATCGCGGCGATCCGCGCCGGCTCGGCACGATGCGCGCGGCGCTTGAACTGCAGGTCGGGATCGTGCGGCGCATCGTCCTTGAAGCTGGCGACACCCGCAAACACGCGCCCGTCGACCTCCGGCAGCACCACGTGCATCGCCAGATCGGCCGGCGACAGCCCGCGCTGCGCCTTCGTCCAGGCCGCGCGATCGGACGTGGCGAGCGCGACCTGGAACACCGGCACCGCTGCGCCGTCCAGCGGGGTGGCGCCGGTTTCGTCCGTGGCGGAGAAGGCAGTGGCGTTGACGATCGCGGCCGGTAACAGCGCGGAGACCCACCGCCGCAGCCATGGCGACGCTTCCGCATCTTTCAACGACGGAGCGAACAGCGCGAGGACGTCATAGCCGCACGCCTCGAACCCGGCCTGCAACGCCGCGACCGGATCGAGATCCGCGGCGGTCAGATATGAGCGGTAGAAGACGATCAGGATGCGCGGCCGCGTTGCGGTAAACGCAAAGGCGGCGGGGCAGGTGACCCCGCTTGCCTGCTGCCAACCGCCGACCGGCGCGATGGCTGGCGCGCTCGGCGCCGGCCTGACGTAACAGCCCGCGGCGAGGGCGAATTGCGCCAGCGCTTCCTGCGCCGCCGCAGCGCCGCCAATGTCGCATAACTGCGTCAAGCGTCGCAGCGTCGAGACCGGGACGGTGGAGATCGTATCGAGCCGGTCGTCGACACGCCCGTCGGCAGGGATGACTGCCAACGCAATCCCGCGCTGCCGTGCCAGCGTTTCCACCTGCCGAAGCCCGTACGACCAATAGGCCGCGCCGCCGATCAGCCGGATCAGGATGCCCCTGGCCCCATCGAGCGTGCGCTCGACATAGGTGTCGACCGACAGCGGGTGCGTCAGTTCGGCGAGGCTGGCGAGCCGCAGGCGGGGCAGCGCGGCGTCGCCGGCGGCGGCCGCGGCGGCCACGGCGGCGTGCCACCCGGCCGCGAACGCGCCGAGATCGCTGTCCGAGAAGGACAAGACCACGAGATCGGCGGCGTCCTGCCCCAGATCGCGCGGCGACGCGCTCTCCTCCAGGCCGTGCGCTTCGCGGAAGACGACGTGCATGGCGGGTCAGCCGTGCAGCGCAGCCCGGATGAGGGCGGGATCGAGCCGGTCCCGCTCGGCGATGACCACGAGGCGGGTATCGCGTGGCTCGTCGCCCCGCCACGGCTGGTCGTAATGGGTGCGGACCCGGGCACCCACTGCCTGTACCAGCAGCCGCATCGGCTTGCCCGCGACCGCCGCATAGCCCTTCACGCGCAGCACGTCGCCACCGTGGCCGAGCGCCTCTACCCGCGCGGCGAGATCGTCCGCAGTCGCGATTTCTCCAAGTTCGACGACGATGCTGTCGAAATCGTCGTGCTCGTGATCGTCCTCGCCATCATGATGCGAGGGGCGGGCGGCGAGATCGTCTTCGGCGGCGGCACCGATGCCCAGCACGATCCTCGGATCGACCACGCCGTCGGTCAGTTCGAGGATGGGCAGCGATCGCGGCGTCTCCGCGGCGATGACGGCGCGGGCGGCGGCGATACCGCCCGCACCGGCGAGGTCGCACTTGCTCAGCAACACCATGTCGGCGCACGCAAGCTGGTCCTCGAACACCTCCGACAGCGGCGTTTCATGATCGATGCTGGGATCGGCGGCGCGTTGCGCATCCAGCGCGGCGACATCCGGTGCGAAGCGCCCGCTCGCCACCGCCTCCGCATCCGCCACCGCGACGACGCCGTCGACGGTGATCCGCGACCGGATGGCAGGCCAGTCGAACGCCTTCAGCAGCGGCTTGGGCAGCGCGAGCCCGGAGGTTTCGATGAGGATGTGGTCGGGGCGCGGATCGAGCGCGAGCAGCGTCTCGACGGTGGGGATGAAATCGTCGGCTACGGTGCAGCAGATGCAGCCGTTCGAAAGCTCGACGATGTTCTCGGCGGGGCAATCGGGGATCGCACACCCCTTCAGAATGTCACCGTCGACGCCGAGGGTGCCGAACTCGTTGACGACGACCGCCAGCCGGCGGCCACCCGCGTTGCGGATCAGGTGGCTGATAAGCGTCGTCTTCCCCGCGCCCAGAAAACCGGTGACGATGGTGACGGGGACTTTCGACAGGTTCGCGACAGGTGAGAATGCTGACATGGTGTTTTCCGCGGCACTGGCAACGACCGGCGGGGGCCGACACGTCGGCCGGCGCACGACCACGGCGGGGCGCCGAATGCCCTCCGCAACGCACACCGATGCAGCCCCAGCCACACAGGTTCGTCGCTCAGACGGAGAACCGTGCCGCGACCATCCCCTGGATCGAAGCAAGAGCGACCATATCGCCGGCAGGTCTCCTGGCTTGCGGGTCAAAGCTCGGGCATCGCCTTCCCAGGTGTGCATCCGTGGATGCCGCATCCCAGTGGCCGCTCCGGTCAGGGAGCATGACGCCTTCGCTCACCGCTCACAGTTGCAGGGACAGCCGCGGATTTGGGGGGAGGCCCCCCGCACCGCATTCCCATTCAAGCCCCTTTCGGGGCACCGGCGCGATCATCGAGCGCCGAAAAGGCCCTCGCCGTGGTCTTAGCTTCGTGGCGGCGCGTTGCCAATTCCTCAAATGCGCTGCCGCCCGGTCGGCCCGGCATCCGCGAGGACGGCGCGGGTTTTCATCGAGGCGCGAGCGACATGCGGGCAGGCGGAATGCCAGGCCAGGCGCCGGTTCGCGCGACAGAATAAGCGCCGGGCTGATTCAGGAGAGCTTGCCTGATCGAGCGCGCACGCTCGACGACCTGGAGGAGTTCGGGCCGATCGATCGTCGCTCCCATGACGTGCATCGGCTCGGCCGGCCGACCCGCGTCTCTCTCCCTCCGACTCGTGGACCCATGTCGTCCCGGCGCTTGCATCCGGGCCTCAGAACGGCAGGATGACATCGAGCAACTGCTGTCCGAGGCGCGGCTGTTGCATGTCGGTCAATTGGCCGCGTCCACCGTAGCCGATGCGGGCCTCGGCGATCTGGTTGCTGCGGATGCTGTTGTCGCGCGCGATATCCTGCGGGCGGACGATGCCCTGGACCACGACTTCGCGCAGTTCGAAGTTGACGCGGACTTCCTGATGCCCCGCGATCGAGAGGTTGCCGTTCGGCAGCACGTCGACCACCACCGCGGCGATCGCGGTGTTGATCTGTTCGCTGCGCGAGGTGTTGCCGGCGCCGCCCGATGCGGAATTGCTGTCGGTGGCGATAAGGCTGGATGGATTGGGGTTGCCGGGCAGCACCTTGCCGATCTTCGATTCAAGTCCGAGCAGGCCGGGCAACCCGAGGTTCTCCTTGCCGCGCCGCGAGCGGGTAGAGCTGTTATCCAGCGCCGCATTGTCAGCGATGTTGATCCGGACGGTCAGGATGTCACCGACGCTGGAGGCGCGCTGATCGTGGAAGAAGGCACCCGCGCCGGTGCGGAACAGCGATGCGCCGCCACCCGCCTGTTGTGTCGTCACGCCGCCGGTATAGCGACCGGCGATCGCCTGACCGCCCAGCGAAGGTTGAACATCGGGTGCCGGGCGCGAAATGGCGGGCCCCATCCGCGGCGCTTTGCCGATCGCGGAGAGACGGTCGACCGTGCCGCAGCCGGACAACGCGAAGGCCGACATCGCGAGCGCGACGGGGGCGTAGGGTAGCTTCGGCGACATGCGGCTATTCCTGTTCGTTGACGATGCGGACGCGGCGGGGGCCGTCGACGATGGCGTCGAGGCTCCGGCGGGTCGCAAGCGCGAGCACACGGATCGGCTGGCCGTTTGCGGCTCCCGACAGCGCCTGTCCCGGCGTGGTGATCGAGAGACCGCCGGCACGATAGAAGATGGCGACGGCGTCGCCGCGGCTGATCTGCTGCGGCGCGCGCATGTCGCTGCGCCGCACCACGCGCCCGGCCGCCAGGTTATGCGTCGCCTGGAACCCGGCGGCATCGGCGGGCCGCACGGACCCGGTCATCGAGGGGGGATCGCCGGCCTAGCGAAGGCGGAAGTCGGCGATCGTCAGCGTCGTACCGGCCGTTACCGGATGGGAAAGGACGAAGACCTCCGGCGTCGCAGCGGCGGGGCGGGCGCTGCCGACGGGGATGATCCCCGCCAGCAGCGCCGCGACGGCGGCGTTGGCCAGCAACATCGCGCTCAACGCAACTGCGAGGTGGTGGCGAGCATCTCGTCGGCGGTCTTCACCGTCCGGCTGTTCATCTCATAGGCGCGCTGCGCGCTGATCAGCGCGGTGATCTCCTGCACCGGGTTGACGTTCGATGCCTCCAGCGAGCGTTGCTCAAGCATGCCGTAGCCGGGCTGGCCGGGGTTCGCGACGTTGGGCTGGCCCGATGCGTCGGTCTCCAGGAACAGGTTCGAGCCGACCGCCTCAAGCCCCGCCTCGTTGACGAACAGCGCGAGATCGAGCTGGCCGACATCCTGCATTTCGGTCTGGCCGGCCAGCTTCACCTGGACCATGCCCGTCTTCGATACCTGCACCGCGATCACGTCACGCGGGATCGTGATCTCGGGCTGGACCGGGTACCCGTCCGTGGTCACCAGCATGCCTTCGGGCGACAGCCGGAACGAGCCGGCGCGGGTATAGGCGAGATCGCCACCCGGCATCGTGACGCGGAAGAACCCCTTGCCGTCGATCGCCATATCGTAATCGTTGCCGGTCCTGGTGATCGGGCCCTGCTCTCCGATGCGAGCGATGTCGGCGGTCCGCACGCCGGAGCCGATCTGGATGCCGGAGGGCACGCGTGTGTTGTCGGCGCTGGTGGTGGCGCCCGGCCGCGAATCCTTCTGGTACAGCAGGTCCTGGAACTCGGCACGCTGCCGCTTGAAGGCGGTGGTGTTCATGTTGGCGATGTTGTTCGCGATCACGTCGACGTTGGTTTGCTGCGCCAACATGCCGGGCAAGCAGATGGCGATCGACGCCGATCTGTCCGCCGGGCTCCTCACCGAACAGGAGGCGCGCGACCGACGCGCCGAACTGGAGGCCGAAAGCGGCTTCTACGGTGCGATGGACGGTGCGTCCAAGTTCGTTAAGGGCGACGCGATCGCCGCTCTGGTCATCACCGGGATCAACATCGTCGTCGGGCTGACCATCGGTGTGTTGATCCACGGCGTACCGTTCGGTGACGCCTTCCGCACCTACACGATACTGACCGCGGGCGAGGGGCTGGTCAGCCAGATCCCCGCGCTGATCGTCTCGATCGCTGCCGGCCTGCTCGTTTCCAAGGGTGGCGTGACGGGAAAAACGGGCGCTGCGCTGGGCGAGCAGCTCGGCCGCTATCCGAAGGCGTTCGGCATGGTCGCGGCGCTGCTGACCGCGCTCGCCTTCATCCCCGGCCTGCCGTTCGTCCCGTTTGCCTTGCTGGCGACGTGTTGCGGTGTGGCGGCGTGGCAGATGTCGCAGCGCGCCTGGCGCGACAAGGCGGCCGAAACGGCGCGCGCCGCACTGGCGGAACAGGCCGAGGCGGATGTCGACGAGCCCATCAGCCGGACGATCGCGATCGACGCGATCCGGGTCGAACTTGGCTATGCGCTGCTGCCGCTGATCAACGATGCCGTCGCAGAGCCGCGGCTGGACGATCAGGTTCGCGCGTTACGGCGCCAATTGGCGGGGGACTATGGCTTCGTCCTGCCCGCGGTCCGCATTCTCGACAGCATGAGCCTTCAAGCGAACGAATATGTCGTTCACGTCAAAGACACCGAGGTCGCCCGCGGCGAGCTGCGGATCGACAAGTTGATGGTCATCGCGCCTGGCGGGGGCGACATCGGCATGAGCGGGGAAGCGACGCTGGAGCCCGTGTTCAAGTTGCCCGCATTGTGGATTGACCGCAGCCTACGCGAGGAGGCCGGATTACGTGGGCTTACGGTCGTCACCTGCGGCACGGTCGTCACCACTCATCTGACGGAGGTGGTCAAGGCGAACCTGCCGGATCTCCTGTCCTATACCGAAACGCAGAAGCTGCTGACCGATGTGCACAAGGAAGACGCCAAACTGGTCGCGGAGATCATCCCGGCAAAGCTTTCGATGTCGGGATTGCAGCGGCTGCTACAGATGCTGCTGGCCGAAGAAGTGTCGATCCGCGACATGACGACGATCCTCGAAGGCGTAGCAGAGGCGACCGGCTTTACGCAGAACATCCGGACGATGGTCGAGCATGTGCGCTCACGCCTGTCGCGGCAGATCTCCGCGCAGCATACTCGCGACGGCACGATCCCGATCGTCACACTTGGTCCCAGCTGGGATGCGTGCTTCGAGGAGAGCATAGTCGGACAGGGTGACGATCGACAGCTGGCGATGTCCCCGACGCAGATGCATCGCTTCGCCAGCGACGTGCGCGACGCTTTTGAACGGTTCGCACAGGCGGGCGAAGTGCCGTGCCTGTTGGTAAGCCCGAGCGTGCGGGCGTTCGTCAGGTCGGTGGTCGAACGGATCCGCCCTGCCACCGTGGTGCTGTCGCAGAGCGAAATCCATGTCCGTGCGCGCATTCGCACGATCGGTTCGCTCGAAGCGGCAGCGCCCGCTGTGACGAAAGCGCTGCGGAACGCCGCATGACGCGGCTGTCCTCCTATAATTACCGTGTAGTATTTGGGGGGCTTCGATGATGGCGGATACGATCACCTCGTTCGCGACTGCGATAACGTCGGCGGGTAACGCGGGCGGGATCGGCCCAGCGGGGACAACGGCAACCGTGGGCTTCGCTGCGTTGATCGATGCGGGCACGGTCCTCGCGGCAGCAGCGCCATCGCCGGCATGCGCGGACATTCAGCTGTCCGCTATATCTTCGCAGCCGATCGCCGCGTTCGAGGATGCCGCGACCACCGGGGTGGCGACGGGATCGCCCACTGAGCAGCATCCGTCCGTCATAACGGCCGCAGCCGGCGCAGGACCGATGATCAAGCCAGCGACAAGCGCTGTGCCAGTGGGCGGGTCGGTCGCGGTCATCTCGGCACCAACGCCGATGGCGGCAGATCCGGCGGTAGGGGCGGAGCTTGTTCCGGCGGAAGCCAGTTCGCAGGCCGCGGTTGCGGCCAGTTCCGACAAGCCTGGTACGGACGTCGACGACGAAGAGCCGCGATCGCCGCTTGGCGACGCTGTCCCGTCCGCCGTCCCGACACCTGCACCTGCACCTGCACCTGCACCTGCACCGGTGATGCCAACAACGACGTCGCAGGCGGTGGTGCCGCAGAACATGACCGTGCGAGGGTCTCCATCTACGAAGGCGGCCGCCGCATCGGACGGAGCGGAACCCATCGAGGCGGGCGCCGGAGTGATCGCGACGTCGGTGCTCGAGCAGGCGCCGGATGTGCTGGCCACGCGCGCTTTCAATACGGGCGCGCTCGACAAGTCATCCGCCAGGAAAGCGCTCGAAGTCATGCCTGACACCAGCGCCGGGATCCGACATGTCGGCGTGGATCTGCCGGCAACGCCGCCACCCGGCGTTTCGGCAGCGACACCGTTGCCGGCATCGATCACCGACGCGACGCTGCGTCTTGCGTATCCCGCGTTGCCTGCCACGCCGGCGGCGACCGGCACATTGCCACAGGCGAATGCATTGAGCGGGCACTTTGGGTCAGAAATCGGCGCGATCGTGCGTCGCCAGATCGCCGCGGGACGCGAGGAAGTGACGGTTCGGCTCGACCCGGCCGAGATGGGGCGGGTCCACATCCGCTTCTCGTTCGATCAAGGCGGCGAGCTGCGCGCCGTCGTTGCGACGGAATCACCGGCCGCGCGGGAATTGCTCCGCCGCGATGTCGGGCAACTCGACCGTGCGCTCGCGCAAGCCGGTGTTCGGACCGACGCCGGGTCGTTCCGTTTCGACGAGGGGCAGAGCGGCGGTGGCTTCGCGCAACCGCATCCCGGTCGCGCCGATCGTCGCTTCGCCATGACCGGGGACGGGGACCCTCCGGTCTCGCTGCACGAACCAATCATTCACCGCGCCGCCCTGCCGGGCCGCGTCGACATGCTTGCCTGAGGAGCACCCGATGACTGCCATATCGTCCAGCACCACTGCCGTCGCCGCGCCAGCGACCGGTGCCGCCAAGACCATCGGCGCCGACTTCAACATGTTCCTCAAGATGTTGACGACGCAGATGAAGAATCAAGATCCGCTCGATCCGATGGACACCGCCCAATTCACCCAGCAGCTGGCGCAATTTTCACAGGTCGAGCAGACGATGCAGCAGAGCGGCACGTTGCGCGACGTGCTCGCCAAGCTGAACTCCCAGGACTTGATGATGGGGGCCGGGTTCATCGGGCGTGACGTCGCGATCGCCAGCCCGGTGGCGGGACTGATCGGGCAAACGCCCGCGCATTGGTCCTACGCGGTCAAAGGCGAGGCGACCTCGGTGACGGCGACGATCTTCGACGCCGCAAAGCAGCCGGTTCGGACGATCGCGCTGTCGCGGGACCATGCCGGAGATATCCGCTGGGATGGCGTCCGTTCCGATGGTCAGCGCGCCCCGGACGGAAGCTACACCCTGACGCTTACCGCTCAGGACGCGAAGGGACTGCCGCTCGATGCGACGATCCTGTCGCGCGGGAAGGTCTCGGGCATCGTCTCGGGCGGCGAGGGCACGATGGTCGCCGTCAACGGTGCGGAGTTCAAGATGTCGCTGGTGAAGAACGTGCTGGGTGCTGCCGCTGAGTGAGACTTGCGATCAACGCACAGCGACGTGCAAAGGTCGTTTTGCCCCAATCCATCGACGAACGAAATCCGTTGATGAATACATCATGAAATTGACCGCGATGTCGCACTATTGAGGGTCCCGTGAGGTTGTATGCTTAAGTTGATCGAGTCGTGCAATGTCGAGATGGGGATGTACGTCCACGACATAAAAGCAACGTGGATCGCGCATCCATTCTGGCGATCACGCTTCGTCGTGGATGATGTCAATGTGCTGGAAAAAGTTCGGAGTTCGGACCTGATGGTCATGATCGACACGAATCGCGGGTGCGATGTGTCGGTGAGGAAGCGGCGGATCCGTGCAGGCGAGGGCGATACGGATCGTCGCGGCGCGCAAGTAGTGCCGCGACAGATGGCTCACCGCATACACTTCAAGCGGCATTGGCCGTCGTTATGCCACGGTCCGGTCGGCACGCGCGTCATTGCGCCGACCGCGTTCGGCCGCGCGGATCGCGAACGCGCCCTCGGTGTGGCCCAACGTTCGACCAGTGCGGTCAAGGCATTGTTCGAAGGTTGCCTGCAGGGTCGCGCCATCTCCACCCCTGTCGTGCTGACGGTGGTCGACGACATCGCCGAGGCATTGCGCCAAAACATCCACGCGTTCATCAGCGTCATCCGGCTGCGGGCGAAAGACGACGAGACCTACGTCCACTCGGTCGCGGTATGTGCCTTGATGATTTGCCTGGCGCAAGAGGCCGGGCTGTCCGACGATGCGGCGCGGTCGATGGGCACCGCCGGCCTGCTCCACGATATCGGAAAGATGTCGATCGACAGCGCGATCCTGAGAAAGGAAGGCGCGCTGACCGACGCCGAAGTCAAGGAGATCCGTCGCCATCCCGAACTCGGACACGCGCTGCTGCAGCAGGTGATTGGCCTGCCGGCGGTCGCCTGGGAAGTATGCCTTCACCATCACGAACGGCTGGATGGGTCAGGCTACCCGTTCGGCCTCGCTGGCGACGACGTAAGCCATGCTGCGCGCCTCGCAGCAGTTTGCGACGTCTACGATGCAATGACGTCCGACAGGCCGTATCGCAGAGGCATCGCGCCAGCGATGGCTCTCGGAAAGATGGAACAAGCGCACGGCGAGTTCGACAGGGATCTCGTCTTCTGCCTGATGCGCAAGATCGGCGTGTTTCCGCCGGGCAAACTGGTGCGGTTGCGATCCAAGCGCCTTGCGGTGGTACTGCCCTCGAAGGTCGAGAACCGCTACCCGCTCGCGCGCGTCTTCTATTCGACGGTCGATGCCTGCATTCTGCCCTATGAAGACGTCGTCCTGCATGACCGTAACGCTGAACATGCTGTCGCCGCGGAAGAGGCGGCGCGCTGGTTCACTGCGGACTGGAGCGCGATGTCGACCCGGATCATGGCAGGCGAGCCGGCGCTTCTGCCGGACTAACAGGCGGCGCGCTGCGGGGCGCCTTCCTGCTTTCGTTGGGGCTTATGCCCGGGTTCAGATTGACAGTCTGTAGCGGCATTGTCGTCAGCGTCACGTCATGCACTGGCGCGGCTTCGCCGTGCCCGATACCGCATCGACGAAGCGCGCGGCCGGCAGCCCGATGCAGGTACATTATTAATACATGTTGCTGTATGTTGCTGGGAGTTGGCAAGGGCTTCCACGCGTGAAAAACCTCAAGATTAGTGCAAAACTGATCGTCGTCTTTTGTATCCTGCTGGGGTCTCTCCTGGCTATGGCGACGACCTCGATCGTCAGTCAGCGTACGCTGAACGATGTCGCAGAAATGCTTGGCCATGATCGCAGGGACAAGCTTGTCGCCGTAGCGGCACTGGATACGGAAACGTCGGATTACCGGAATGCCGAGGCCACCAGCATCTTGTCGCAGGCGCCTGACGAAATTTCGGCGGCGGAGCATGAGGCGGTCACGCAGGCCGCAGGGATCACAAAAGACGTGGCGTTCCTTGAACACTCGTTGAAGAACCCGCAAGCACGGGCCGCATTCGGCGCATTCAGGTCGGATTGGAAAGCTTATCTGGTCGACTCCGAACAGACGCTGCAGTTTTCCCATGTGAACCGCAATGCCGACGCACTTGCCAGCTTCCGACGCAGTAAAACGGCCTTCGATCAAGCGAGCAACGATGCGGGTAAGCTCAAATCGATCCAGATCGGTCTGATGGATACCGACATGGCCGACGCAAATGCAACCTATACGACGTCACGGGACTTGTCGGTCGGGCTGTCCATCGCGGTAATCGCTCTGGCGATCGGACTGTTGATATCACTCATCCGCGGAATCGCGCGGCCACTTTCGTCGATGACGCAGGCGTTGGGCAAGCTTGCGGCCGGGGACCTGAACGTCGTGGTGCCTGTCGGCGATCGGCGCGACGAGGTTGGTGAACTCGCGGGCGCGATGGTCACGTTCCGCGATCAACTGGCAAGCGCAGAGCGTGCAAAGCAGGAGCAGACCGCGCTGATCGTCGACAGCGTCGGCAGCGGACTCGACGCGCTGGCGAACGGCGATCTTACCGCGCGGATCGAAGCCGACCTGACCGGCCCCTTCGCCAAGCTGAAAGACGATTTCAACAACGCGATGACGTCCGTCTCGGCAACGCTGGTGGCGATGAATGAAAGCGCCGCGGGCATAACGAATGGCGCCAGCGATATTCGCCAGGCTTCGGACGATCTCTCCCAACGCACCGAGCAACAAGCGGCGAGCCTCGAGGAAACCGCGGCCGCCATGCATGAGATCACGACAACCGTCCGGGAGACCGCCGCGAACGCCAACCGCTGTAACGCCGTCGTGCTGGGTGCGCGAACCGACGCGGAACAATCGGGCGAGGTCGTACGGCGTGCGGTAGAGGCGATGAACGGGATCGAGCGTTCATCCAACGAGATCAGCGAGATCATCGCGGTGATCGATGGCATCGCCTTCCAGACCAATCTGCTTGCGCTCAATGCGGGCGTCGAGGCCGCGCGGGCAGGGGATGCCGGCAAGGGTTTCGCAGTCGTCGCGTCGGAAGTTCGCGCACTCGCGCAGCGCTCGGCGGATGCGGCAAAGGACGTGAAAAGCAAGATCGGCGCCTCCGCGCAGCAGGTCGACGCCGGCGTGACGCTCGTGGGACAGGCTGGTGAAGCGTTGACGCGGATCACCGGGCGGATCGGAGAGATCAGCGGGCTCGTGTCCGACATCGCCGCGGCCGCCGAACAGCAAGCGATCGGACTCCAGCAGGTCAACACGGCGGTGGGCGAGATGGACGGCGTCACACAGCAGAACGCCGCGATGGTCGAGGAGGCAACTGCCGCCGCACGCAGCCTGGCGGATGAAACCGAGAACATGTCGCGGCAGGTCAGCCGCTTCCGACTGGATAAGCGTTCCGCCGTGCCGCGCCCGGTGTCTTCGGTGCACCAGCTTCAGGCACGGGCGGCGCAGGCCGGGGCGCGTATCGCCGCTGGTGCGCGGTCCGGGCGGAGCGCGGCAGCCGTGCAGCAGGATTGGTCCTCGTTCTAAGCGCGCCGCGAAGCGACGGATCGATGGTGCAAGGACGCGGGCGGGATCGAACGAGCGCGATACCCGCCGGGCATCCGCGATGCCACAGATCGCGGATGCCGTTTGATCGTCAGAAGCGTGTTGCCAACGCGACTTCGAAAGATCGCGGCGCGCCGATATAGACGTTGGTGGTGGGATAGCCGGAATACTCGCCGTAGAAGGCGTCGGTAAGATTGCGGCCGCGCAATGTAAGCGTTGCGTGTTGGCTTACCGGCACCGACAGGCTGGCATCCAGCACGTCATGCCCCGCCACGCGAATCGTGTTCGCGGTGTCGGTGTAAAACGCACCGACGTGGCGGAAAAAGCCGCCGATCGTCACCTTGGCGGCAAGCGTATAAAGCGCCGAGAGGTTCACCGTCGTCGAAGGTATGTTGATCGGTCGATTGCCGCTCCGCTCTACCCGTGCACCGTTCACCAGCTCGGAAAGTTCATCATATCGCGCGTCGGTGTAGGAGACCCCGCCCGACAGGCGTAGCGCTTTCACCGGAGATACGATCGCGGACAACTCGACCCCCTGCGAGGACTGGCGACCGCCCTGCACCGCGAGCGCCGGGTTGGTGGGATCGCGGGTCAGGATGTCACGCTGCTCGATGCGGTAGGCGGCGCCGGTGAGGCTTGCCCGGCCACCCCACGTGCTTGCCTTGAACCCGGCCTCGTAGGCGCGACCCGTGGTCAGCCGAAACCGGCTGTTGGCGATCGAGGCAAGCAGGATCGAGGAAACCGGCGATACCGCCGTCGTATATTGGGCGTAAAGCGTCAGCGCCGGTGTGGCCTCCCATGTCGTGCCCGCTCGCCACGATACGGGGTCGAACGTCGGGTTGTTGCGATCGACGGTGCCTGAGACGTTCTGGATCGTCCGACGGTCCAGCGCGATATGGTCCCAGCGGACACCGCCGACGAGCAGCCATCGGGGTGTCAGGTTTAGCGCATTCTCCGCAAACACGGCCGTCTGCTTGAGTCTCGAATCAAAGGTTATGTTGCCGGCAGTAAAGATCGCTGCCGTGGAAGGTAGCGGGATGACGGCTGGGTCGCGAATGTCCACCGTCGGCAAGGCCGAGGGAGGCGCCGTCTGGCGCAGGCTGACGAAGTCGGTGTCATTGTGCTCAATCCCGACGCTGAGCCGATTGCGCATGCCGGCGACGCGGCTGTCGTTGCCGACGACCGCGCGCGCGTTCCAGAACTGATGATCGTGGCGGAAGTCCTGGTAGCTTTGTCGAAAGGCACCGTTGGGGAACGCCGCACTCGGGCCGACGAAAGTCTGGGTATCCGCCAGCAGGAACGCGCGCTTCGCGGTGTAACCGGTAAGGTCGAGTGCGACTGTCCAGCCGTTGCCGGACATCCAGCCGAGTCGTGCGCGGGCCGTCGTCTCATCCGCCCCCGAATAGGCTCCCTGTGGATTGTAGTTGCGGCGGCGGAGTGCGCGGTCGGCAACGAGCCCTGTTGACGACGTCACCGCATCGGTCGGTCGCAACGCATATCGGCCCGGAATAAGGGGCAGACCCTGGTAGGTCGCATCGTAGCGATCCTCGAAGTGATCGACCGCGACCAGTAATGACAGGCGGTCACTGGCCTTCCACAATGCGCTTGCGGTCAATCCGGCCGAGAAGGTGTCGTTGTTGTCGACATCATAGAGGCTGTCCGATCGCTGGTAGCTGGCGTCGGCGCGCACCGCGAGCGTCGACGACAACGGCAGGTTGACCCCGCCGGCCGCGAGCGTCGTGTCGAAGCTGCCGACCGTCAGCAATGTATCCAGATGGCGCTCGTTCAACACCGGCTTGCGCGTCACCTTGTTGATGACACCTGCCAATGCGCCCTCGCCGTAGAGGACCGAAGCCGGTCCCTTCAGCACCTCGACCCGATCGTAGTGCCAGTTGTTGCTATCGCGCTGCACGACCGTCGATCCCGATACGCGGACCCCGTCCTGTAAAATCGAGACGGTATTGCCGGCGAAGCCGCGCAGGCTGACCACGGCCGGGTTGCCCGGCACGTTGCCGGCGATCGCACCCACCACGTCGTTGAAGGTTTCGCGCGCGGTGCGCAGGCCGCGCAACTGTAGCTCTTGCTGGGTCAGCACCTCGACACTCGCCGGCGTCTCGCGGATCGACAAGCCCAGGCGGCTGGCCGCCTGGGCTTGATCGTCGAGCTTGAGCGGATCGCGCAGGGCGGTGACGACGATCGTCATATCGCTGCGGTCGCCTGTGGTGTCGCCCGACTGAGCGAAAGCCGGCGCGGCGAGCAGCAGGCAGGACGCAAGTGCGCCCGACGGAAGGTAGTAACGGAACATGGGAATACCTTCGACCGGCCCGCCGTCGATAATGACCGGGGCCGCGGTTCATGAACGCAGCCGTTTGAAGCAGCGCGGGATGAGGTGTCAGAGGTAGGCGGGTGGGCCGCGTAACGGGGGGCGCAGAAAAGCCGGGCGTGATGGCACCGGCACCGTCGCGACCACCAGGCCAATAGCCATTACGAAGGCGATGAGTGCAGCGAGCTGAACGGGATCGATCGCCGTCGTCATGGCCGCGGAGAAACCGGAGAAGGCGCAGGGCATGTCAGCCTTGCCATGGTCCTTCGACTTGCCGTGATCGGCCACCCCGTCGTGCATTTCCATCGACGTGGCGGGCGCGATGCCGGAGCAGACGACCACCGCAAGGCGGCCGTGATCGCTCTCGATCATGTAGCCAGTCGGAACGAGCAGCTTCAGCAGCAGCGCCGCCGCGCAGAGCAGCACGGCGAGATGGCGTTGCGCGAAAAGGTGCCTGACGGTCTGCACGGATGTCGGTTATCGCCGTCTTTGTGAGGTGTCACTTGGACAATTCGTCTCGCTCGTTCTCACTGACCCGAACGGATGTGCCGCGCGGCTCATTGGCAGACTGGGGACGTCCGCGAGGTGTCTCGCAGACCGGCGCAACGTCGATCAATTGTTCTGCTTAATAGAGGCATTTACGAACGGCATGAGGCACGCGATCTACGGCGAGCCGACCGCACGGTTTTCTGTCATGTCGAAACGGGGCTGCAAGGCACAAACATGAAACGTCTCAACTCCCTTCTTGCAGGCATGTTGCTGCTCTCGGCCGTGCCTGGTGCTACGCAACCGAACGCCACCGCCCTGCCACATCTGGAAACGAGGGGTGGTCGCCATGCGCTGTTCGTCGACGGTGCGCCTTTCCTTATCCTTGCCGGCCAGGTCAACAATTCGAGCAATTATGCGTCAGCCCTCCCGCAGGTCTGGCCGATCCTCGATCGGATGAATGCGAACACCGTCGAGATCCCGGTGGCGTGGCAGCAGATCGAGCCGAGTGAAGGCAAGTTCGACTTCACGTTCGTGCAGACCCTTCTCGATCAGGCGCGCGCCCACGACAAACGGATCGTGCTGCTGTGGTTCGGGACGTGGAAGAACACGTCGCCCAGCTACACCCCGGACTGGGTCAAGCTGGACAACCGCCGCTTCCCACGCATGAAGGACAAGGCGGGAAAGGATCATTACGTCCTGTCGCCCATGGCGCGCAGCACGCTGGAGGCAGACAAGCGCGCGTTCGTAGCGTTGATGACCTATCTGCGGGATCACGACCAGCAGCACACCGTCATCCTGGTCCAGCCGGAGAACGAAGTCGGAAGCTACCGCAACCCGCGCGACTATAGCGCGTCGGCGAACCGCCTGTTCGCCCAGCCGGTGCCAGCGCCGCTGGCGCGCAGGGTCGGCAAGGCCGGCACATGGACGCAAGTGTTCGCCGGGCAGGCGGATCGTGCTTTCAATACCTGGTACACGGCCAGGTACATCGACGAGATCGTCGCGGCGGGCAAGGCGGTCAAGCCGCTGCCGATGTACGTCAACGCGGCGCTCGCGGGACCGTCCAACGTTCCGGACCCGACCGGCGTCGCCAGCGGCGGGCCGCAGCAGGACGTCCTCGACATCTGGAAGGCGGCAGCGCCTTCGATCGATTTTGCGGCCCCGGACATCTACGACAAGGTCAGTAAGAACGTCGGTCTGTACCTCGATGCGTATAACCGGGCGGACAATGCGCTTATGGTGCCCGAGATCGGCAACGCCCGAGCGTTCGCGCGTTATTTCTATGACGCCGTCGGGCGTGGCGCGATCGGCTTTTCTCCGTTCGGTATGGATGACACCGGGTTCTTCAACTACCCGCTGGGTGCGAAGGCCCTGGATGCCGAAGCGCTCGACGCTTTCGCCAGGCCCTATGCCGTCTTCCGCGGGATGAACCGGGAATGGGCGCGGATCGCGTTCGAGCATCCGACCTGGGGGGCAGGCAAGCCCGACGACGGTGCTGCGGCATCGACGACGATGGGCGACTGGAAGATCACTGCCAGTTGGGGCGAATGGCAGTTCGGCATGAAAGAGTGGACCTGGCTGAAATCGGAACCCGTGCCATGGGGTAGCGAGCCGGTCGGCGGCGTCGCGGTCGCGCAATTGTCCGCCGACCAGTTCCTTTTCACCGGCGATCACGTGCGTCTCACTTTCGCCCCGCGCGAGGGCGGGCCGGCGACGGGCATGGTCGTGAAGGTGGAGGAGGGCCGCTTCGTCGCGGGCCGGTGGATCACCGATCGGGTCTGGAACGGCGATCAGACGGATTACGGCATCAATCTCGTCGACCGTCCGGTGCTGCTCAAGGTGACGATGGGGCGCTATCGCTGACCGTCCGCGGGCAAGCGGCAGGAGCGGGCGTTGCACTCGCTCCTGCCGCTTGCCCGCGAGGACGTTCCAGGGGCAACGTGGAAAGCGCCCCTGCAACGTCGCCGCTCACCGGGCGCCGATCACCTGAACCAGCGCCGTCGCGTCCTGACCGGTCGGCAGCTTGCCCTCGGCGCGCAGCCGACCCGTCTTGTCGTCCCAGCGTAGCAGCGCAGTGGTGCCGTTCTTGCCGGCCTTGTACGCGTTGGTCACGCCGTCGTCGTCGTAGACAGCAAAGCTGGTGTCCGCGCCGGGATAGACCCGAATGCTGTCCAGCGCCTGCTTCGTCGCCGTGCTCGGGACCTGCACTCCCATCGGCACAATGGATCCCGCGCGGACGAACAGAGGGATACGGTCGATCGGGGTCGGCACGGTGACGGTTCGACCACCGCCATGGCGCTCGTTCGTCCAGTAATCGTACCAGTCGGTGCCCGCGGGCAGATAGACCTCGCGGCTGGTCTGACCCTGTTCGGTCACGGGTGCGATAAGGAAGGCGGGACCGAACATATATTCGTCGCCCATGTTCGCGACCTTGGGATCGTTCGGGAAATCCATGAACAACGCCCGCATGAAGGGCGCGCCCGTCTCGTAAGTTTGGCGACCCAGCGAATAGATGTACGGCATCAGCGTATATCGCAGCTTGAGGAAGCTCGCGAGCACGGGCTCGGCGGCTTTGCCGTACTCCCACAATGCGGTGCCGGGCCGTTGACCATGGATGCGCAACGTCGGCGTGAAAACGCTATAGGCGAACCAGCGGGTGAACAATTCCGGATAGTCCGCGTAACTGGGTGCCATCGCCGTTGCGCCGGCCGGATCAAGCAGCGGCGGTTTCTCCGCCTTCGGCCCGTTCGGCCACTGCCAGCCGCCGATGTCGCTTCCCCAATAAGCCATGCCGGTCGCGGTGAAGCCGAGGCCGGTCGGGATCTGGCGGCGATAAACCTCCCAGGTCGATTGGATGTCCGACGACCAGAACAGCGCGCCGTTGCGCTGCACGCCCAGATAGGCGGCGCGCGACAGGATCAGGTTGCGCATCGTGGGCCGATCCCGTGCCGAGCCTTCCGCAACGCCGCTGGTGTGAAGCAACGGGAAGATGTTGTGGAGGCGATCGCCGGACCCGATCGAATAGAAGCTGCCGTCCGGCACCAGGTCCGGCTCGGTTTCGTCCAGCCAGAACCAGTCGAAGCCTTCGCTGGCGATATTGTCGCGGATGCGATCCCAGAACCAGCGGCGCGCGTCCGGATTGGTCGTGTCGATCAGCGCTCCGGCCCGATCGGATCGGAACGGCAGGCCATCGACGACGTTGCCGTCCTTGTCTTTCAGGAACCAGCCCTTGCTCGCGAGCGTGTTGAAGTAGCGCGACTCCTTCTCGAAGCGCGGCCAGACGCTGATGATCGAGCGCATCCCCATGCCATGCAGCTTGTCGTTCATGGCTTTTGGGTTGGGGAAGAACGTCCGGTCGATATCGAGTTGGCCCATTCGCGACCAGTGGAACCAGTCGAGCACCATCACGTCCAGCGGCAGTTGACGGCTGCGGTAGCCCTCGGCGATGTCGAGCAGTTCCTTCTCGGTCTCATAGCGCGCCTTGCTCTGGATGAGGCCGAATGCCGCCTTGGGCGGCAACGGCGTCTGGCCCGTCAGGCGCGCATAACCGGCGTAGAGTTCGTCCGTGCTCTTGCCTGTAATGACGAAGAAGGACACGCGCTCCCCGACGTCGGAATGCCAGCGTGTGGCGTTGTTCAGTCCGGGCGAGACCGTCGTGCTCGAGGGATTGTCCCAGACGATTCCATAGCCCTTGTTGGTGACCATGAAGGGGACGCATACCGTCTCGCCGGCGGGTGCGTCGTAATTGTGGCGGCATTCGATCGTCCGCCCTTTCAGGTCCAGAATGCCTTCCTGGTTCTGGCCGAGTCCGTAATAATGCTCTCCGGGCGCGACGGAGAAGCTGGCGCCGACGCGGAACGTCTTCTCGCCGTTCACCACATGGGGCGCCATCTCCCAGCCGGTCATCTCCGTCAGCGTCTTGCCCGCGCCATCGGCGATACGCAGCCCGACCGGCGGGAGCGATGGGGCGAAATACCGCGCCATCTGCGTCGGCGCGCTTGGCCATGGCTGGGCATTCACGGTCAGCGTCAGCGCGGAAGAAGCGAAGACATCGCCGGCCGCTTCGGTGCGATGGGTCCAGCCGGCCGGGTCGCTCTTCGCGTTCGGCCCATCGCCGGGCGGCGCGTCGGCCTGATCGCGGTCGACGGCGATCGTCACGCGCACGATGTTGGGTGCATAGGGCTCGACCGAGACGAGGCTGCCGTTCCGGTCGATCGTGGCCATGGGCGTGGCAGCGGCGGCAAAGGGCATCGTTGCGAGCGCGGTGCAGGCCAGCAAGGCACGCGGCAGAGGCTTGAGCATGGGCTGAAGGGCGAGGACCGGCACAGGATTTCCTTGCAGAAAGCGACGCACCGCAGGCACGCCGGGGACAAACACGTGAACGAGGCTCGGCCTCTCGATGCAGGCGCGCCGCGCACGTGCCGGGTCATGCTGCGTTGGCGGTAGACGATCCCAGCGCCCAACCGCCGCGCAGCAGCACCGGTGCGGCGTAGCGCTACACGCTTGCTATAGCTCTTGATTTTTCGGCGACAAGAAGAGCCGCGCCATCGATCGATAATGCGACGATGCCGATCGGTGCACGGCCGGTCCTTCTCGAAGCGTACAACAATCTGGATAAACCATGGTCCTGCCAGTGTGCCCCGCCAATTCGCGGCATGGGCCACCACTGCGCCGCCCGGACGGGACGTGTACGCTCGGTGTTCGTAAGCATAGAGTGCCCGTGTTGCCGCAGACAAAGGCGCGACACGCATGCGCACTACGGTGTCAACTATCTTTGCCGGGTTCCCGGAACGTGGGCACCTTCGTGAAGTCGGCCCTGGTGAACGGCCGATCGGTGAAAAGATAGTCGTAGAAGAACTCGCGCACGTGCCGGTGATACACGCGAATACGATCGTGATAGGCGAGCTGCGCGCCAAGATCGGTCCCGGCGAGGCGGGTCAGCAATGCCTGAACGCCGACCGAAGGCAGCACCCAGCCGAGCGCGCGACCGGCCGCGTCGCGTCGCTGTAGGCCAGCGCGATAGGCGCGTGCGCTTGCCGCGACGCTTTCGTCACCATTCTGGTGAAACGCCAGATACCATTTGTAATGGAACGCGTCGCCAAGCGGCGCAGACCCCGACCATTGCGGATGACGAGCATAGAACAGCCGCATCGTGTCTTCGCGCGGGGTGTCCCACGCGGCGTTGACCCGCTCGCGTTGCGCCAGCGCGATCTCCGACCCTTGGGCGACCGGCACTGCGTTGTTGATTGCGACATGTGCCAGCGTCGGCGCGACGAGCACCAGTATCAGCCACATTCCCGCAAGCGTCGCAGCATTCGCGACCGAACTCCAGTTCAACCGGCCCACGAACACGGTCAACGCAACCCAGAAAAGCAGATAGGACACGATCACGAACGCGACGAGCAGTATATTCGCCATGCTCACCCCGGCGAAAACCGCCGCGCTACAGAACGGTAGCGTGAGCGTGAGCCACAATAAACCCGTGCGGAGGATGGTGCGGCGCCGGAGCAGCGCGCGGCCGCCGCGTGGCAGCGCCTCCAACGTGCGAAGCCGACCGGCCTCGCGCTCCCCGGATACGAGATCGTGGCACAGCGCGATGACGAATAACGGCGCCAGGAAGACCAGCACGAACGCGAAGTCGAAGCGGCCGGGCAGCGCGAGTTCGGGGTTGAACACGTCACCGTCGTAGATCTGCGCCTCTAGTCCGAGCGCCCGCACGCGGAGGATGTAAGGCGCGACGTCGCGCATGCCGAGTGCGGCGAAGGCGAGCGGGGAGGGGGCGTCCCACGTCGGGAGGAAGCTGTAATAGGCCGCGCTTCCGGCATCCTTGCTGCGGTCTACATAGTTGGCGACCGCCCTGATGTCCTCTGCCTGAGCGGCCGGGATTGCGGCGATCGCGGCACGCTGGCGTGACACTTCGGCGCTTCCGGCAGCAAGCGCTGCTATCGTCAGAGCGGCGAGCAGCGCCAGCCCAACCACGGCCAAACGTGCTCGCAGCAGCAGCCGGGCTTCATGCGTCCACACGCTCATCGGCGAGCCCCCAATCGGCGGGTCGCGTACACGAGCAGCATCAAGGCCAGTGCCACCCAGGCCGACAGGATCAACAACTCCGGCACCGCTGCTGCGGCGAGCGCTTCTCCTTCAGGCACACGATACGCGAAGTCGGGCATTTCTCCCCAGTTTCGTCCTGAGATCCGCTTGCGGCGATCCGCATCCGCGCCCTGTGCGACATCGGCGGCATAAGTGACATTTTCAGCCTGCATGCGATTGAGACGCTGCACGAGCGCATAGCGATAGGCCTCTGCCTGTTCGAGAAAGCGACGATGCCCCGCATAGTCGGTGCCCGCAGCGGCCATCGATAGCGAGCGCAGCGCGATTGCGGGGCTGAGCACTCCGACCGCCCGCACCAACGCGTTTTGTCGACCCTGCGCAGCGAAGCTCTCCGCGGCGTAGCGATCGAACAGCTCGGACGTCAGTCGCTCGCCCTCGACCGCGAGCACGCCCTTGTAGTTGACGGGCAACTCCTCGACCCGCGCTACGCCGTAGCGGCGCAGCGTCGCCTGCTTGAACGCGGCGTAGTACGGGTCGTCCGGATTGTGCGTGTCACCGAGCGTGCGCAGGTCCCGCGCGATCGCGACCTCCGTCTGTAGCTTGTTGCGGAGCGGCACCGCCGCCGACGCGACGTCTGGCGCGACGCGCGGGAGCAACACGATTGCCACGGCCCACAGCGCGACCAGCGCAAGCAGCGCATCACGGCTATGCCGCACCAGCGCCGAGACGAGCACGATCAGCACTGCCCAGAGCGCCAGATACGTGGAATAGCCGAGCACGATGACCAGCATCGGCAGCACGAGCGCTCCATGTTGTGCAGCGATCAACGCCAATCCGAGTGTCGCGGGCAGCCCTGCGACGACCGCTACGACGCCCATTGCCAGCAGCTTGCCACCTACCACTTGCCAACGCGTCGCCCCGTGCAGCAGAAGCAGGCGCAGCGTGCCGCGCTCGGTCTCTCGCGACAGCGCGCCGAAGCCCAGGAAGATCAGTAGCAGCGGCGCCACCACCTGCAGCACGAAGGCGGGCGTAAGTTGCCCGAACCGGACGAGCAGCGAGCTTTGCTGCACGTCGCCAAAATTGGCGGTGTTCTGGCGATGTCCCTCCAGGAACATGCTGTTCCCGGTGAACGCGTCGATTCCCGGATCGAAGGCCGCAAGCGGCGCAGGTGGGCGATAGATGAACGTGCCGTAGTGCACCATGCGGTGCGGATGCCGATCGGGTTGGGCGTCGAAGGCGGCTTCGGCCGTATGCTGCTGGCGAGCGCGCAATTGCGTGACCGCGCGATGATGCGACCATGAGCTGGCAACCGCCGCCAGCGTAAGCAGGACGAGCAGCGCAAACGCGATGACGGCCACGCGATTGCGGCCCATCAGGCGCAGTTCATCGCGAGCGATCAAGCCGACCAGGCTCACGCTGCACGCCCGCCGTCATTCACCTGAAGCCTGGCACGCAGCGCGCGGACGTCGAAGCGCTCTGGTCCCCGTGCCGCGACATGCTCCGCGATGCGACCGCCCTCAAGGAAGCCGATGTGATCGGCAACGTCGACGGCGGAGAGGAGATCGTGCGTGACCATCAGCACTGCGGTGCCGCGTGCGCGCACCTGCGTGAGCAGAACGTTGAAGTCGGCGGTGGCGCGCGGATCGAGGCCGGAGGTCGGCTCGTCGAGCAGCAGCACCGGCACCTGACGAAGGAGGGCTACCGCGATTGCTACCTTCTGTCGCATGCCCTTGGAAAGCCCGCCGATCCGCTGCTGCCACGCACGCTCGTGCAAGCCGGCGGCCGCAAATGCATCGGTAACGTCGCTGCGGGTCTTGCGCTCGCCGGACAGCGCAACGAGGTATTCGGCATTCTCGACCGCACTAAGGTGCTCATAAAGTGCGACGTTTTCCGGGAGGTAGGCGATGTGCCGTCGCGCGCCTTCCGGATCGATGCCGGGATCGATGCCACACACCGCAACGCGCCCGCCATCCGCTCGAACGAAGCCCAGTAAAGCCGACAGGGTCGTCGACTTGCCCGCGCCGTTGCCACCGAGCAACGCGGTGATGCTGGCGGCGGCAATGGATAGCGTGAGCCCGTCCAGCACGCGATGTTGCCCGTAAGCGAGCGTCAGGGCGTCGATGAAGATCGGCGGGTATGGATCGGTCATGCAGGCTCCCGGCTTTCGCGGCGATGTGACGGGCAGCAGCGGGTTGGTCAAGTGTAATGATGCACCATATCATTCTCGTTCGGAGGGCCGCCCGCGCAAGGGAGTTCCGGGCAACCGTGGCAGTGGCTATCGAAGCCTCTCCAGTCGCTCCTGCCACACGTCCGGCACCGGCACGGGGCGCCGTGTCGCTCGGTCGACAAGAACGTGTGTGAACAGCGCCTCGGCGGCCACATCCGGTATCCCGGCGACGAAGGCACCGAGCCGGTAGGTGATGCTGGAGGTGCCGATCCGATCGAGCGCCAAACCGACCTCGACCGTTTGCGGATACGTGATGGAGCGTGCGTAACGACACTGCGTTCCCACGACCACGCCGATCGGGTCGCCGTGCGCGACGTCCAGCAGTGCGGACTCGATCAGCCAGGCGTTCACTGTCGTATCGAACCAGTGATAGTAGATCGCGTTGTTGACGTGGCCGTACACGTCGTTGTCGCTCCAGCGCGTGGTTACCGGTTGCCACCAGCGATACCCGGTCCTCGGTCGCAGTGCTTCGCGTTTCAAATGCTCGCTCCTTCGATCCCAGCCTTCGGATGGTTCCGCAGATGAAGCGACGGCGTCAATATCGCGCAAGCCTATGTGGCGGGTCGCTCACACTCGCACCGTTCATCATCACCTCGGCTGTTCTGCTTTCGCAAGCCACCCGGTCGTCTCGCGCCGTTCCTTGGTGAAGATCGATGCGGATCTGCGGCCACAAGAGTTGGCGCTGCTCGAATGCGCCGTGTTGATGGGGCTCAATGCCGTCGGTAACACGGCTGGATCGAAAGCCGGTCAGATAGCGGCAGTCGTCGCGCTCGGTGGAGGCGGACTGATGGCGGTCTGAGATGTCCTTCCTGACGGATGCGCGGCATGGCGTTTCCACTTACACCCCAGTCGGCTGCGAGGGGCGCGTAGGGCCGAGGCGCGGCCGTCTCGTGAAGAGAATATACGCCGTCGGGAGTTGGCGGCATCGCTCCGCCAGCGCTCGGTTTTCCCGCGCTGTGCGGTTGCAGAAGGCGGTCAGCGAACCTCGTCTACCAGAGCGGGGGAACCAGGACCGAAGGACTGTCACCTAAAAGCCTCTTTGCAAAACTCGTTTGTTTTGCCTGACCTTCGACGCCGTTTCCTGCCTTGACAGAGAAGCTCGCCGCTGAATAATTCAATCATCAATAAGAAACCTTCATCGCGGAAGGTAAGAGGGGATATTCCAATGCTTCAGTGGCAAAAGCTCTCGCGTCGCACGATGCTCGCCGCGAGTTCGCCCGTCGTGTTGATGGTTGCGCTGACCGGTCCCGCGGCGGCGCAGGTCGCCACGCCCGATGCGATCGCGACCTCGCAGGATCCCGTTGCCGCCCCGACGCAATCCGATGAAGGCACCGATATCGTCGTCACCGGGATCCGCGCGTCGCAGGCGCGCGCGATCGAGGTGAAGCGAAACGCCGACAGCGTGGTCGAGGCGATCAGCGCGCAGGACATCGGCAAGCTTCCCGATGTCACGATCTCCGACTCCCTTCAGCGCATCGCCGGCGTACAGATCCGCCGCGACGCAGGCGAGGGTGCGGCCATCAACATCCGCGGCCTCCCGCAGGTAACGACGCTGCTGAATGGCGAGCAGTTCCTGGGTGCCAATTCGGTCACCACGGTGCAGCCGAACTTTACCGACATCCCTTCGCAACTGTTCTCTGGCGCCACGGTGTTCAAGTCGCCCACCGCCTCTCTCCAGCAGGCGGGTCTGTCGGGCACGGTCGACCTGTTGACGCGGCGGCCGTTCGACCTGAAGCGCGGCGTGACCTTCTCCGCTGCGGCCGAAGGGCAGTACGGCGACAAGACCAAGGATTGGAGTCCGTCGGCCAACGGCCTGATCGCTTACCACGGTGAGCGGATCGGCTTGCTCGTGTCGGCGGCGTATAGCGACCTGTCGCTCGCCAACAGCTTCCGCGGGGTGCAGGATTATGGTGTCTCGTTGCGCAACGAATATGGGCGTGATCCGGCGCTGAACGGCGATGGCACGATCTCGCCGGCCGTCGCCGGGGATTTCGCGGTCGGCAACAACGGCGTCAGCCGTGGGCGGCCGATCCGCAACGCGGCTGGCGCGCTGCTGGGTTATGACGTGAACGGTGATGGCGATGCCAACGACACCTTCATCACGCCGCAATCGCACACCGCCTGGAACCGCATCACCGATCGCCAGCGCTTCGGTGCCAACGCGTCGTTGCAGTTCGAGATCAGCGACGCGCTGCGCCTGACCGCGGACGGGTTCTACACGCGGCAGACTCAATATGACCGCACCGCCGGCTTTCAGTTCCAGAACGTCGACTGGCTGTCTTCGCCGTACCTGCCGACGGGTTCGCGCGACACGGGCGTCGCCTACGGCCAGGGCGTGAACATCGGCGACGTTTCGGACGGCGCCGGCGGCCGCAACGCCATTACGCAGAACCGCCCCTACAATATCAACACTGTGCAGCAATATACCTATAGCCTGCCGAGCTTCGACAGCTATTCGGAGACTTTCCGAACGAAGAGTGAGTCGCAGAACTACAACCTGCAACTCGATTGGAAGCCCAGCGAGACGTTCAAGGCAACGGTGCGTGGCATCTATGGCAAGGCGTCGCGCAAGCGTGATCAGTCCTATACGCAGTTCAGCCTGACGAACGGGCGGCAGTGGGCGTATAACGGCGTCGGCAACTACCCGACCGGTGACGTCACCTTCAACCCGACCGGCTACCAGATTTACGGCCAGACCGCGACCGTCGACTATACGAGCGGCGCACCGGTGTTCGGCTTCTCCCCGGCGTTCCTGGCACAAGCGAGCGATCCGTCGCGCTATGGCCTGAAGACCATCTCTTCGGAGGGCAATCAGTACCAGGACGGTGATATCTGGGCGCTGCGCGCCGACGCGGAATGGCAGGCGAACGACGACCTGAAGGTCGCATTTGGTGCGCGTTATGGTCAGCGCAGCGTCGATCAGTTCACCTTCGATCGCGTGTCGCCGTTCTACGCCGGCAACACCGATAACCCGGGTAACCCGGCGGCGGGGTGCCTGGTCAAGTGGAAGGCATTCGACGTCAACCTCAACGACAGCAAATGCTCGATCCGCGATGCGCAGGGCGTCGCCTACACGGCCGGCCTGACGCGACAGGCGAGTGACCCGATCTTCGCTGGCCTGATCAAGCAATATGCCTTGCCCGCGGCGGGTGCGCCGAACCTGTACGCACTCGACCCGAAAGCGATGGACGACAGCGAGGCGTGGCAGAACAAATTCTATCCCGGCAGCCAGAATCTGGTGAACCCGGCCCTGTCGTTCGATGTGCAGACAAAGCAGATCTCCGGCTACGCGCAGGTGTCCGGCGAGGGTGAGTTGCTCGGTATGCCGTTCCGCGCAAACGGCGGGTTGCAGATCGTCAACACGCGGCTGGACGTGCGTCAGAACATCGTCGGCGCACCGCAGCCCTATGGTGTATCGGGTGTCGATGCCGGCGACGTACGGACAAAGCGGCAGTTCACCGACTTCCTGCCGTCGATCAACATCGCGTTCGACGTCACCGACAAGTTGCGCGCGCGCGCGGCTTTCTCGAAGACGATGACGCTGCTCGACTTCCAGCAATGGGGCGGCGGGTTGAACGTAAACTATGCGATCAACACCACGATCAACCCCGCACGGTTCGAGGCGCAGAGCGCGGACTCGCTCGGCAACCCGAACCTCAACCCGTGGCGTGCAACCAACGTCGAGGCGAGCTTCGAATATTACACCGGCCGTTCGAGCCTGTTCGCGGTGGGGGCGTTCTATATCGCGGTGGACAGCTTCATCGATCGCACCACCGAAGTCCGCAACGACATACCCGACAACGACGGCGTGGTGCGCCGCCCGGTGATCACCAATACCTTCCGACAGGGGCAGGGCGGGACGCTGAAGGGCGTCGAGGCGTCGGCTCGTCAATCGCTCGCCGATTACGGGGTCAACGGCCTGTTCGGCGGGTTCGGTGTCGATGCCAACTATACCCTGTCACTGGGTGACGCCGGACTAGTCGATCTAGCCGGTAACAATCAGCCTTTCCAGGACAATTCGAAGCACCAGGCGAATGCCGCATTGTGGTTCGAGAAATACGGATTTCAGGCACGTGTCGCTTATAATTATCGTTCCAAGCGGCTGGTATCGTCCAATTACAACGGCATCCAGCAGGACGGTCGCGGACTGGCGCAATATCAGATGCCGACCAACTATCTGGATGCATCGATCAGCTACGATATCCTGCCGTACGTGACGCTTTACGGGCAGGCATCGAACCTGACCGGTGAGACCGAGCGTTATTACCTGACCTGGACCGATCAGGTGTTCAACGAGAACATCTACGAGCGTCGCTTCATTGCCGGGGTGCGCGTGCGCTTCTAACGTCGTATCGATCCTCATCGTCGCCGCGCCCGCCGATCTGGCGGGAGCGGCGGCACGGCTGAAGGATGAATGTGACGAGCGCTCCGATACGCAAGATCGTCATCGTCGGCGGGGGGACCGCCGGGTGGATGGCCGCGACCTACCTCGCACGTCGGCTTGCACATCTGCGGCTGTCGATCACGGTGGTCGACAGCGCCGCAATCGGAACCGTCGGCGTCGGCGAGGCGACCGTCCCGGCGATCCGCGACTTCCTGACGGCGATCGAGTTGAGCGAGGTCGAGGTACTGCGGGCGACCGAGGGCACCATCAAATACGGCATCCGCTTTGCCGATTGGCAGCGGCCGGGACATGCCTTCTTCCATCCATTTGGTCTGTACGGCGTGGCGGCTCACGGCGTTGCATTCCATCACTATTGGCTGAAACAACGCGGCGCGGGGGACAATACCCCGCTCGCCGCCTACTGTCTCGCGACACAATTGGCGGACCGCGACCTTTTCCTGCCACCGGCCGATCGGCCTGCCAACGATCTCGGCGTGTTCAACTTCGCGTTACATTTTGACGCCTCGCGTTTCGCGACACTGCTGCGGCGGCTGGCCCTGGCGAACGGCGTGCAGCATGTCGACGGGCGGATCGTCGAGGTCGAGCGCGACGGTGAAAGCGGGCACGTCTCCCATCTGCTGCTGGAAAGCGGCGAGCGGCTGGACGGTGAGTTGTGGATTGATTGCTCCGGTTTCCGCAGCCTGTTGCTGGGCGAAGCGCTGGGCGTGCCGTATGTCGACTGGCGGCGTTGGTTGCCATGCGATCGCGCGATCGCAATCCCATGCCGCGGGGCGTCGCCGCACAAGCCGCTGACCACCGCGACAGCGCGTCCGGCCGGATGGCAATGGCATATACCGCTTCGGCACCGCGTCGGCAACGGGTACGTCTATTCCTCGGACTTCGTGTCAGACAACGATGCCGAGGCGTTGCTGACGTCGCACTTGGAGGGGGAGGCACTCGCCGCGCCGAACCGGCTGCGCTTCACCGCCGGGCACCGTGCGCGCTTCTGGGAGAAGAACGTCGTGGCGCTGGGTCTGGCGTCAGGATTTCTGGAACCGCTGGAATCAACCAGCATCACGCTGATTCAGTCCGGGCTGGAGCGCCTGTTGCCGCTGTTTCCGGACACGGCATGTGATCCGCGGCTGGCGGCGACCTATAACCGGCAGTCGGTTCTGGAGTTCGAGCGGATCAGGGACTTTCTGCTGCTTCATTATCTGCCCAACCAGCGGCGTGGCGAGCCATTCTGGGATTTCATGCGCGCCGTCCCGCCGACCGAGGGCTTGCAGATAAAGATGGATGCGTGGCGATCGGCCGGCGAGTTCGTGCGTAACGAGTGGGACACCTTTCAGGACCCGAGCTGGCTCAGCATGTACGCCGGCTTCGACGACCTGCCGGCGCGTCACTCGCCGCTGGCCGACCGCTTCGATCACGCCACGCTGACCGACAGCCTGGCGCGAATGCGGGCGGCGATCGACACGACCCTAAAGCTGGCCGAGCCGCATCACGCGTTCCTGTCACGAGTTGCGGATGGACGGACGGAGAATGCGCGTGGCCACTGATATGGCGCCACAGCGCCGATCGGGGCGGTTGGCCGGAGCCAACATCGAACACGCCGGGCAGCACAACCAACGGGTGGTGCTGCACGCAATCCGGGTCGCCGGCGCATCGACCCGCGCCGAGATCGCGGACGTCACCGGGCTGACCTCCGCGACGATCTCGAACATCACCAACCGCTTGCTCGACGACGGCCTGCTGCAACGGGCCGGCCAGCGGCGCGGTGGCCGTGGGCAGCCCGCTACCCGTCTGGTCGTGAACCCCGAGGGAGCCTTTGCGATCGGGGTCAACATCGACCGCGATCACCTGACGATGGTGGCGGTCGATTTCGATGGCGCGGTGCGGGCGCGGATCAGCCGCGAGTTGCGCTACCCGATGCCCGAGGACGTCCGGTGTTTCTTCCGCTCGCATGTCGACGATCTGCTGCGCGAAGCCGGCGTGGCATCGAGACGCATCATCGGGTTGGGTGTGGCGGTTCCCGACGACCTTGGACGCGTCGATCTACCGGGACTTCCGGCCGACTATCATCAATGGTCGGGCTATGACGTGGCGGCGCTGTTCGACGATGCCGGAGACTGGCCGGTGCTGGTCGAGAATGACGCTGCGGCCGCTGCGATCGGCGAGATGCAATTCGGCCTGGGGCAGCATCATGGCAGCTTCTTCTACCTGCTCGTCGCGTTCGGCCTGGGCGGCGGGGTGGTCGTCAACTCGCTCTACGATCGTGGCGCGACGGGGCGCAGCGGAGAGATCGGCTTTCTGGAGGTGGACGACGGCGCCGGACGGCGCGCCCCCTTACAAAGCATCGTTTCGTTGGCCGGCTTCGCGGACGCATTGGCCGGCGCTGGACTGCCCGAGGCGAGCGTGCGTGAGCCCGATCTGGAGGATGCGCGTGTCGCGGCGGTCGCGCATGCATGGGTCGAGCGCGCGGCGCAGGCGCTGGTTCAGCCATTGCTGGCAGTCAGTTGCCTGCTCAACCCGGGCGCAGTGCTGATCGGTGGCCGGTTGCCGGTCGTGCTGGTCGAGCGGCTGGCGCAACGCGCCAATGTGTTGCTCAGCCGACACGGCGCGCATGCCCCGGCGCTGGCGCCCGTCATGGCGGCGGCGATGGCCGAGGATTCGCCTGCCATCGGTGCCGCGCTACTGGCCTTCGGGCATCTGCTGCTGCCCGCCGACGGCGTAGCCCGGCATCGCGGGCCGACCAACGAACAGGAGCGCGCGGCACGATCCGCACGCACGAAAAGGGTAGACGCATGACGGGCAAGATGGCGATCCTGCTGACCGCATCAGCACTGGCTGGTCCGGCGCGCGCCGACGTACCGGTGAACGGCGGACCGTATAACGCGCGTCTGCTGTCGGGTGGAATCGGCATCGAGCGCCCGCTGGAACGCGCCGATGCGCTGCTGGCGGCGGGTGCGCCATACACCCTGTCGACATGGGTGCGCGCGGTGGTACGCCAATCGGGTGAGGTGGTGCTGATCCAACTCGGCGTGCCGGGTACGGCACGTGCCCTGACGCTTGCCGACGGTCACCTGGCGCTGCGCGACGGCGCGACAATCGTCCGGGGGGGTGTCGTTGTCCCCGGCATATGGCACCATGTCGCCGCATCGTCTGACGGACGTCGCGCGACCTTGTATATCGACGGGAAGCGTGTCGCGGTTGGCACGGCGTCGTCGGTCGCGGTCGCAGCCCGCGTCGCCATCGCGCCGGCGGTTGCGGGAAGGCCGCATTTCGGCGGCGACCTGATCGACGCGCGCGTCGACGACCGTTCCGGCGACCCCGCGGCGATCGCCACCGCGGCACGGACGCGGCCGGACTTCACGGTGGTGCAGATGACCGACGTCGGTGCTGGCTGGCCGTTTCAGAAGACCGCCAATATCGGCCTGACTACCCAGCAGGATGCATGGACGCTGCCGCAATCGCGTGGTGACGCGCATACCGCGCCACGCGCCAAGCCACTACCGACGGTGCCGGTGATGCAACCGCTTGCAGCCAATCACTGGCAGGTGAATGGCTGGACGCTGGCCGCTGCACCCGACGTGGTGGGGGAGGGTGCAGAACTGTCGCGCCCGAACGCGGCGGGCGGACCGGCGTGGCGCGTTGCGACGGTGCCGGGCACGGTGCTTCAGACGCTGGTCGATCGCGGGGTCTATCCCGACCCCTATTACGGCCTGAACAACCTGCGCATACCCGAAAGCCTGGCGCGGCAGGATTATTGGTATCGCACCCGCTTCACCGTTCCGCCTGCAGCGGCGGGCAAGCGCCTGACGCTGGTCTTCGGCGGGATCAATTATGCGGCGGAGGTTTGGGCCAATGGCGCACACATCGGCGGCACGCGGGGCGCATTCGTGCGTGGGCAGTTCGCCTATACGCCGGTCGCGGGCGAAAACGTCATTGCGGTGAAAGTATCGCCGCCGCCGCATCCCGGTATCCCGCACGAACAATCGGTGGCTGCGGGCGTGGGTGAGAATGGCGGGCAGTTGGCGATCGACGGGCCTACCTTCGTCGCGACCGAGGGCTGGGACTGGATCCCCGGCATCCGCGACCGCAACACCGGGCTGTGGCGACCGGTCGAACTGGTCGCGACCGGCGCGATCAGCATCGGTGATCCGCATGTCGTCACCGACCTGCCGCTTCCACGCACCGACCGTGCCGATGTGCACATCACCGTACCGATCGAGAACGCCGGCGCGGCGACGCAGGTGACGGTGAAGGTCGCCTTTGAAGGCGTGAAGGTGGAGAAGAGCGTTACGGCGCCAACCGGCAAGAGCGCTGTCGTCTTCACCCCGTCCGAGTTCCGCCAACTGGCCGTTGCCAATCCAAAACTGTGGTGGCCGAACGGTTATGGCGATCCACACCTGTACGACGTCAGCTACGAGGTGCGGGATGCGAGCGGCGTGTCGGACCGGCGTCTGGACCGGTTCGGCATCCGCGAGGTCAGCTACGATCTGTCGCTGTTCGATGCGGCCGGTGCGTTGCGGCGGGTCAACGTCCAGACCACTGACGGCGGACTGGCGGGTACGCCGCTGATCGACGTGCGTCACGCCGCGATCAAGCAGTCACCGACGGGCTGGGCTGAATCGCTGACTGCCGCTGGCGAACGCTCGTCAGCGGTTACGCCGATCACCGAGACGCTGCCCGAACCGCACATGACCATCCGCGTCAACGGCGTCAGGATCGCAGCGCGCGGCGGGAACTGGGGGATGGACGATGCGATGAAGCGCGTCAGTTACGACTGGCTGAAACCCTTCTTCCGGCTACAGCGCGAAGCGCACATGAACGTCATTCGGAACTGGATGGGCAACAACAACGAGGACGAATTCTTCGACCTCGCCGATGAAAACGGCATGATGGTGCTCAACGATTTCTGGCAGTCGACCCAGAACTTCCAGGTCGAACCCGACGACGCCTCGTTGTTCCTGACCAACGCGCGCGATACGATTGCCCGCTATCGCAACCATCCCTCGATTATCCTGTGGTTCGGCCGCAACGAAGGCGTGCCATATCCGACCCTGAACGAGGGACTGGAACGCGCGGTCTTCGAACTGGACGGCACGCGCTGGTTTACCGGCAGCTCGAACGTCGTGAACCTGCAAGGATCGGGACCGTACAATTACCGTCCGCCGGTCGGCTATTTCACCGATCTCGCGACGGGCTTTTCGGTCGAGACGGGCACACCGTCCTTCTCCACAGCGGAGTCGATCGCCAGTTACGCGCCGGCCGCGGATCGTTGGCCATTGGGCGACGTGCTGGCCTACCACGACTGGCATTTCGGCGGGAACGGCGACACCAAGACGTTCATGTCGTCGCTGGACCGGATGTTCGGAGCGGGCACCGACTTCGACGATTTCGAGCGCAAGGCGCAAATGATGAACCTCGAGACGCACAAGGCAATGTACGAAGGCTTTCTCGGGCATCTCTGGACGAAGAACTCCGGCCGATTGCTGTGGATGACGCATCCGGCCTGGCCATCGAACGCGTGGCAGATCTATTCGTGGGACTATGACACCCATGCTGCTTATTATGGGGCGAAGAAGGCGGTGGAGCCGATCCACGTTCAGCTGAACTTGCCTGGTAACGAGCTCGTTGTCCTGAATACAACCCGGGAAGATCGACGTGGCCTGCGCGCACACGTACGCGTCGTCGGGCTCGATAATCGCACCTTGTTCTCGCGCGATCTGCCAGTCGACGCGCTTTCCAATCGTGCGACGCCGCTAGCGGCAGTGCCTCTGGACGGCCTCTTCGCGAGCAATCCGATGCTGCTGGTCAGCCTCTCGCTCGTCGATGGGCAGGGTGCGACAGTCTCAAGTAATTTCTACTGGCGCGGGCGCGATGAGAACGCATATCGCGCGCTCAACGATCTCGCACCCGCGACACTCATGGCGACCGTCGAACCCCCGATTACCGACGGCGAGGACCGCGTTTTGCGGGTGGCGCTAAGGAACGAGACCGAAATCCCCGCGCTCAACGCCAAGCTGACTCTGGTGGACGAGCAGGGGAAGCGAATCCTGCCGGCCTATTACGATGACAATTACGTCTCGCTGTTGCCCGGGGACCGGCGCGAAATTGCGATCCGCTATCCCGCTTCGATCACAACGGAAGCCAGGGTAACGTTGCGTGGCTGGAACATACCGGCAGCAGTGGTGGATGGGCGATAGGGAACGACGCCAGCGCCGATATTCCGCATGTCGGGCGGCACGATCTCGGCTTAACCGTCCTCATTCTGATGCAGGGCGGCGACCGGCCGGCTACGCACTTGAACAAGGCGCGTCACGGTGCGTCTGGTTTCGGCGAAGCGGTTGCTGGGAGCGGGTTGCGATGTCGATCAAGGACATGACGGTGGTGAGCGCCATGATTACGGTGCTGCTGACCGTGCCGATCTCCGTAGCGTCCGCGCCCCGCATCGGCGGCACAATCGCTGTGACGGCGGCGGGTGGAAGCGACCGCACCGATCCATTGAAGCAAATCTCGATCGAGGCGGTGACAGTCACGCTCGGTAACAAGGGCTTCACGATCCTGGATGACCCGGATCATGCCGCCTTTATTGCGGAGGTGGTGACGACGAGGACCGAGGTTGGCACCTCCCTCATAAAAGGGCGGACCTCGCCGACCGTTGTGACAGGCATGGCAGTGACGATACCGACCTCTCGCGGCAAGTCCGTCGTCGTTCCGCTGGAACGCACTGAGCTCGAAATCCGCGTGCGGCGACGTGGCGAGCGACTGCCATTCTGGCATGGCGCGGCCGTGACCGTCCGCTCGGCAGGCGTGCGCGGCGCCACAGCCGAGCAGCTCGCGACGACGCTCAGCCAAGCTGCGCTCGGGCCGTATCCGGTCACAGCGGCGGCAGCGATCAGCATTCCATGATGGTAGGGTTGGCACGGCACGACCTGCGCTGCTGCCCCTGTCTCGACTCTTTCAACCAGCAACTTCAAGGGGCACATCGCCCTGGATTCAAGGCGCGGATCCCCGCATAGCCAAGCGGAAATGTAAGCTTTATCTCGGTAGTGGCCGGTCACTCGCGAGAACGCTATTGCACCGCCAGCGTTATGACCGCTGTCGCCCCGCGACGTGTCGCGCGCCCGTTGCCCGCGCAACGCTTCACCGTCGCGAGCTGCGTCGACCAGCCCAGCTCTACATCCATTCGCACGCACTCGGCCTCAGGTCGATCTGTCGTATCGCCTCGTTGAGCGTGCCACGGGTCAGGTTGGGGGCCGTGGGCACCGGCACAAGCGAGTAGGCGTCCACTATCTCCTAGACCGGATTGCCAAAGGCGTTGGTCTTGGTCAGGTGCACAGCGCCGTGTTGATGACCGTTCAGCTTCATGAAGACTTGATCGTTGTCCCGGCTCAGTTTGTGCCGCAACATCTTGCGTCGGCGGCCGTGCTACCGACCTGATTTGCACCGCACAGCGGTTGCGCTGAGGATCCGCGCTGCGCAGCCGCCAGCTCAAGAAAACGGCACAGTCAGGCGCGCACGCGATCGGCGGATCGCGTCGTCTACTGCCTTCAGGAGGGCTGCGCTTCGGAACGGCTTCCGCAGCAGATCGAGATCGGAAGGCAACCCACTGTCGTCGTCTACGTGACCGGTTACCATCAGCACTGCGACACGGGGCCAAGCGACACGCAGCGCCTCGACGAGTTCGGCGCCGGATCGGCCAGGCATGATGAAGTCAGTGACGACCAGGTCGATGTCGACAGCATCGACCAGCACCGCGAGTGCGAGGTCCACGTCGGCGGCCTCGACCACCGTGTGCCCTGCCTCCGTCAGGACCTCGGCGCTCGCTCGCCGAACACGATCATCATCGTCGACAAGCAATATCCGAAGCTGTTCAGCGCCGACATCCGTCCGCGCGGCTGGCGGTGTCGGCGGTCGAGCGCTGCTACATGGCAGGATGATGCTGGCACGCGTGCCTTTCGCATATTCGCTGTCCAGCACGAACGCACCGCCCGACTGCGATGCAAAGCCGTCAACCATCGACAGCCCCAGACCGGTACCTTTGCCGACCGGCTTGGTAGTGAAGAATGGCTCGACTGCATTGGCGATCGTCGACCCATCCATACCCATCCCGGTGTCCGAGATCGTAATCGCAACGAAGTCGCCCGGCCCGGCGCGCGGTTTGTCGCTTTCGGCTACAGGCCGGGCCGTTATCTCCAGCCGACCGCCACTCGGCATCGCGTCGCGCGCGTTGATGACGAGGTTCAGGATCGCAAGCTCCAGCTGGCCGCGATCCGCTTCAGCGGCGCAGAGGCCCGGCTCCACCTCGACGGCGACCTTGATCGCGGGTGTCAGTGACTTTTCGATCAGGTCCATCAGCCCATCGATCAGCGCGCGCAACTCGACCGCTTCCGGAGATAATTGCTGCTGGCGCGAAAAGGACAGCAATCGGCTCACCAGCATGCGCGCGCGCTCCACACCGGCGGTTGCTGCGTCGAGATGCCGCACCAGACCAACGTCCACATTGCGGTGTCCGATCAGATCGAGACTGATCATGATCGGTGTCAGCAAGTTGTTGAAGTCGTGCGCCACCCCGCCGGTCAACCTTCCGAGTGCCTCCATCCGTTGGCGTTGAAGCTCGGACGCCTCGCGGTTCCGTTCCTGCCGTAGTTCCAGCGCCAGCATTCGCGCAAGCAGCATCAGCAGCAGGATGCACAGCGTCGCCGCGCTGAGTAGCAGCAGCGCGGCGTGCCTGACAGGGGCTAGGAATGCCTGTGCTGGCGCGGTGATCCTGACCGACCATTTTGTTCCGGCGACCGGCATCCACATCTCGACAGGGCGCGGATCGATAGAGACCGCGTTCCTGCCGTCCGCAGGCACGATCACCGCGACGCCGGCGCGCGTGACGATTGACGCGGTCCAGCCGGATGCCAATGGTTCTACGCGCAGCAACCCCTCGATCCGTGTCACCGGTATGAGTGCCGAGACGACCAAACGCACCTTTCCAGCCGGGCCGACGGGCGCGAGGACGGTCATGAACCGCTCCCCCGAAGGCGCGGTCGTGATGGCACCTACCTGCGGCTGCCCGGTCGCGCGTAGCCGTCGCAGCGCAGCAGCGTCGAGGCCGCCGAGGACCGACGGTCGTTCGGCGGGCGGGAGTGTGCTGAAGAGCAATCGACCATCAGCCTGTGCCAGCGCGACCGCACGCCAGTCGCGTTGGTTCGCCAGGATGCGTCGTGCGAGAGTCGTGAACCGCGCGATATCCGGCTCTGCGCCATCGAGCGTCGGCGATTGCGCGACCATCTTGACCGCTTCGACATTGCTGCGAACCGTCAGCGACAGGAGGGTGGAGGCGAGATTGGCGGCGGTACGACCGCGCGCGATGATCGCCTCCCGCTCGTTGCGCAGCGTCACCGCACCGAACGTACCGCCCAGCGCGACAATCGGGATGATCCCCGCGAGGATGAGGAGGGCAAGGGAGCGTCTCACACGTTGATCCTGCTCACAGCCCGGCAAACCTCCCAATGTTCGCGACCGATGCCCTGTGGAGGTATCGGCTCGCAGTCAGGTACCCACTTGCAGCAAGAAGCGCCAGCGGGGCAGCGTCGGACGACGAGCAGGTGACGTGATTGTGTCACGCGTCAGGGTCGGACGGCAGTCATTGGCGAGCCAGCGTCCGCCCGAAGTTTGCGTAATTTGCGCGTGCGAGCGTGACATGCTCAGCACGGACGACATCCTGTACCTTCCGCCTACAAGACGAAACTCGATAATCAACATTATGTAAAGCGAGCGCACATCGCCCTTATGCAGTCATCTCCAGGCCATCGAAACCTGGCTCCGCGTCGTGCGGCAGTTCTGCACGCAAGCCGGCGTAATCCATCGATTGATCCATGTGCACCAGCGCAGTTCGTCGCGGACGTAGTTCGGAATGCCACTGCATCGCCGTGGCAAGATCGGGATGCGTCGGGTGCGGCCGACGTCGGAGCGCATCGACAATCCAGACGTCGAGCCCTTCATAAAGGCTGCGCATATCCTCGGTCATGCCGCTGAGGTCCGTCGCATAACCAATCGCCGCGCCGCGAGCCTCGAACCGCAGTCCGGCCGATGTTATGCCACCATGTGGCTGATCGACGGCGCGGACATCAATCGATCCGATCCGCAGGCGATCAGGAAGCTCTTCAAGCGTGGCAGTCGGCGGATAGCCACCGTTGCCCTCGAATACGTAGCCGAACTGTCGGCGCAGTGCCTGCGCGGTCCGCGGACGGGCATAGCCCTGCACCGGTCGCCCAAGCGCATGATATACTTGCCGAAGATCGTCTATTCCAAAAACATGATCGGCGTGTTCGTGGGTCCAGATCACCGCGTCGACGGTTACGATCTGCGCGTCGAGCAACTGCTGTCGCATGTCCGGACTCGTATCGACAAGGATCCGCGTGTCGTCATGCTCGACCAGGATCGATGACCGAGTACGGCGGTTGCGCGGCTCGTCCGGATCGCAGTCGCCCCAGTCGTTGCCGATCCGCGGTACTCCCGACGACGTGCCGGAGCCGAGAATACGAACCTTCATGCGTTGCAGGTCTTATTGAACAACGTATGAAAGTTTTCGGCAGTATAACGCTGTAACTCCTCGGGATCCTCGTTTCGCAACTTGGCCAGAAACACCGCGGTGTCGGCCACGAAGCCCGGTTCGCCGGTTTTGCCGCGATGGGGAACCGGCGCGAGGAACGGTGCGTCGGTTTCGATCAGCAGCCGTTCGCGCGGCAGGCGTGCCGCGGTCGCCTGAAGCTCGACGGCGTTCCGGAAGGTCACGATACCGGAAATGGAGATAAAGAGGCCCAATTCCAGTGCCTGGTCGGCAAACGCATCGCTGGCGGTGAAACAGTGGATGACGCCGGCATAGGCCCCCTGCTCCATCTCCTCCCGCAGGATCGTCGCGGTGTCGTCCTCCGCGTCGCGGGTGTGAACGATGATCGGCACGCGTGCTTCGCGCGCCGCGGCGATGTGCGCGCGGAAGCTGGTGCGCTGACGCTCGCGATCGGAATGATCGTAATGATAGTCGAGGCCGCTTTCGCCGATACCCACGATGCGGGCATGGCGCGCGCGTTCCACGAGCTTGGCGGTGTCGACATGCGGATGCTGGTCCGCTTCATGCGGGTGGATGCCCACCGTCGCCCAGACGTCCGGTTCGCGCTCCGCCGTCGCCAGCACCGCGTCCCACTCACTTTCACGCGTAGCGATGTTCAGCATCGCAGTCACTCCGCGAGCGCGAGCACGTTCGAGTACTTCCTGCTGTTGCTCCTGCATTCCCTTGTAATTCAGGTGACAGTGGCTGTCTGCCAGCATCAGGCGACCTCCACCGCGGCGGGCATGTCGAGCCTGGGGAACGCCGGGGCCGGCGATGCCAGCACGAAGCCGGCATCGACGCGGCGCTGGTACCAGCCGTCATCGTCGATCGCAGCGTGATCGCGCGCGTCCGCGCCGAGAAGGTCGAGTATGGTGCCGGCGCCGTCCGGAACGACCGGCAGGATAGTGATCGCAAGCATGCGGATCGCACGGACCAACGTGCGCAGCACGGCATGCATCCGCTCTGGATCGGTCTTGCGCAGCGCCCACGGTGCTTGCGCATCAATGTACTGATTGCAGGCAAAAACGCCGCGCATCCACGCCTCGATCCCCTGGCTGAGCATCAGGTCGGCGAACGCGGTCTTGAAGCCGGCGCAGGCGACGACGACCTCCTCGATCAACTGTCCGTCGGCTGGCTCGGCACGGCCGGTCTCGGGAAGAACACCGCCCAAGTTCTTGGCGATGAACGACAGGGTTCGCTGCGCGAGGTTACCGAAGGAGTTGGAGAGCTCGGCATTGACGCGCGTGACGATCGCATCGGCGGCATAGCTGCCATCCTGCCCGAAACTCACCTCCCGCAGCAGGAAATAACGCAAGCCATCAACGCCGAAAGCCGCCGCGAGATCAAGAGGATCGACAACGTTTCCAAGGCTTTTCGACATCTTCTCGCCACGGTGAAGCAGGAAGCCGTGGCCGAATACCGTCTTGGGCAAGGCGATCTTCGCGGACATCAGGAACGCCGGCCAATAAACGGCGTGGAAGCGGACGATGTCCTTGCCGATCAGGTGGAGGTCGGCGGGCCAGTGCGGCATCGGCCCATCGGGATAACCCGCGCCGGTCAGATAGTTGGTGAGCGCATCTACCCACACGTACATGACGTGTCCGGGGCTGCCGGGCACCGCGACGCCCCAGTCGAAACTGGTGCGCGACACGGACAGGTCCGAAAGGCCCCCCTCCACGAACCGCATGATCTCGTTCCGTCGCGCTTCGGGCCGGATAAAATCGGGATTCGCCGCGAAATGATCCAGCAGGGGCCGCTGATAACGCGAAAGACGAAAGAACCACGTCTCCTCGGCGGTCCAGGTGACCGGGGTACCCTGCGGCGAGAGCTTCGCCCCCCCCTCCCCGTCGATCAGTTCCTTCTCGTCGTAGAAGGCCTCGTCCCGCACCGAGTACCAGCCCTCGTAGCGATCGAGGTAGAGGTCACCCGCGTCGGCCATCGCTTGCCAGATCGCCTGGCTGGCGCGGTGATGATCGGCGTCGGTGGTGCGGATGAAGCGATCGTAGCTGATGTTCAGTGCGTCGCACATCGCCTGAAAATGACCGGACATCTCGTCGGCAAGCGCGCGAACCTCGACGCCCTTCTCGCGCGCGGTCTGCACCATTTTCAGCCCGTGCTCGTCGGTGCCGGTCTGGAAGCGCACGTCGCGCCCGGCCTGCCGCTGGAAGCGCGCGATCGCGTCGGCAGCGATCGCCTCATAGGCATGGCCGATATGCGGACGGCCGTTGGGATAGCTGATCGCGGTGGTGATATAGAAGGGGTCGCCCATGGCGTCCTCCTAACGTCCTCCATCCCGCGACGCCAGCCGTGCGACGATCCCGGTCAGCTCATACACGGTGCCCTGCGCATCGAGCGACAGGCTGCGCGCTGCCGCGGCGATCCCGCGCGCCTCGTCATAGGCGTCGAGCGCTGCGCGCAGGTCGGCGCCGACGCGCAGCGCGGTCATCCGCGCGATCACCGTCGGCACCCGGTCGAGGAATGCCTCGTAGCGCGGCTGGGCGGCCTTGAGCGACAAGGCGCGCGCCAGCGCCATGCGCCGCGTCAACTCCGGGTCGCCGTCACGCCCGATCGCCTCCACCGCGCCATCGATCGCGCCGAGATCGAGCCCGGCATAGCCGATCGCGCGGCCCGGCGCCCCCTCCCCGATCTGCACCAGCGTGGCGCGCTCGTTAGCGTCCGTATCCGGCAGCGCGCGCGCGAGCACCGCGGCCATGTCGTCGTCGCCAAGCGGTTCGAAGCGCAGCAGGCGACAGCGCGAGCGGATCGTCGGCAGCAGCCGGCCGGGCGCATGGCTGACCAGCAGGAACACGGTGCCGGCGGGCGGCTCCTCCAGGCTCTTGAGCAAGGCATTCGACGCGCCGGGACGCTCGAGATCATCGGCGGCGTCGATCACGATCACGCGGCGTGGCGACAGCGACGGCATCGTGCCGAGGAACGGCCCGAGGCTACGAACCTGGTCGACGGTGATCGACCGCGCCAGTTCGTCCTCCTTGTCCTTCTTCGCCAGGCGGCGCAGCACGCGCAGATCGGGATGCGAGCCGGCCGCCGCCAGCCGCGCGGCGGGATGCCCATCGGGTACGTCGAGCCCCGCGGGCAACGTGCCCGGGGCCATCGCGTCGGCGAGCAGCCGCAGCGCGGCGGCCTGCGCGAAGGTGGCCTTGCCGATCCCCTGCGGTCCCGCCAGCAGCCACGCATGATGGAGCGCGCCGCCGGTACTGGCGGCAAGGAAAGCGTCGATCGCCGCGCGGTGACCGCGCACGACGGTCACGGCAACCAGTCCGCCAATGCGTCCAGCATCGCCTGTGTCACCGCCTCGGGCGGCAGCGTCGCGTCGATGCGGTGGAAGCGCTGCGGCTCGGCAGCGGCGAAGCGCGAGAAGGCATCGGCGACGGCGGCGTGAAAATCACGACCGCGGCGCGCGAAGCGATCGGCGGCGACCCCGTCGCGCGTCGCAGCACGGGTCGCGCCGAGTTCCTCGGGCAGCGCCAGCCAGAAGGTGCGATCGGGAAGCAATCCGCCGGAGCCGAAGGCGTGAAGTGCGAGGATCGCCGCATCGTCCACGCCGCCGGCAACGCCCTGATAGGCCCGTGTCGAATCGATGTAGCGGTCACACAGCACCCACTGCCCGGCAGCGAGCGCGGGACGGATGACCTTCTCGACGTGATCGGCGCGCGCAGCGGCAAAGAGCAACGCCTCGCTTTGCGCGCTCCAGCGCGTCGCCTCGCCCTGCATCAGCAAGGCGCGGATCGCCTCCGCGCCTTCGCTGCCGCCCGGTTCGCGCGTGACGACGGCATCGATGCCGCGCGCGGCGAGCGCCGCGGCGAGCGCGCGTGCCTGTGTCGACTTGCCCGCACCTTCGCCGCCTTCGAGACTGAGGAAGCGCGCGTCACGCACCCGCGTCGTCCCGATCAGCCGAACAGCCCGGTCAGCCCGCGCCACGCGCGCCCGAAGAACCCGGCCTCCGCGACGTCGGCACCCGCCACCAACGGCATCCGCTGCTCCGGCAGGCCGGGCGACGAAACGACGAGGTCGGCGACGTGAGCGCCCTGCTTGATCGGCGCCTTGATCGGACCGTCGTAGACGATCCTGCCGGCGAGTTGCGGCCGGCTGCCCGACGGGATGGTGATATTCAGGTCCTTGGGTGCGACGAGCTTCACTTCGCTGGCGCTGCCCATCTGGACCGCCGCGGTGCCGACCTCGCGCCCGGCCTTGACGACCGGCTTCGCCTGCCACGCGCGAAAGCCCCATTCCATGAAGCGTACCGATTCCTGCGCGCGCTGGTTGAAGCTGCTCAGCCCGGCGAGCACCATCACCAGCCGCCGGCCGTTCTGCTCGGCCGAGCCGGTGAAGCCATAGCCCGCCTCGTCGGTGTGCCCGGTCTTCAGGCCATCGGCACCCGCGACGCGGCCGAGCAAGGGATCGCGGTTGGCCTGCGTGATCGCCTGCCCGCCGCCCATCGTCTTGCCCCACGTGAAATCGCGACGCGAATAGAATTGCTTGTAAAGCTTGGGGTGCTGCTGGATCGTCGCCGCGGCCAGCGTCGCGAGATCGCGCGCGGTGACATAGGTCACGCCGCCATCGGGCCAGCCGTTCGCGGTGCCGAAGTGGCTGTTCTTCAGCCCCAGCTTCGCGGCATCCTCGTTCATCCGTTCCACGAACGCCTGCTCGGTGCCCGAAATTCCTTCCGCCAGCACGATGCACGCGTCGTTGCCGGACAGGGTGACGATCCCGTAGAGAAGGTTGGCGACCGACACCCGCTCCCCCGAGGACAGGAACATCGTCGAGCCGGCCTGCGGCCCGTGCCACTTCGCCCAGGTCTCCGGCCGAACCTCGAATTCGGTGTTCAGCTTCAGGTCGCCGCGCTGGATCATCTGGAACGCGGTGTAGACCGTCATCATCTTGGCCATCGACGCCGGGGGCATCCGACGATCGGCGTCGCGCGCGAACAGCACCGCGCCGGTCGACACATCCTCCATGAACGCCACCGGCGCCGGCGTGTCGAACTGCGGCGCGGCGGCGACGGCGGGCACCGCCAGCGCCACGACGGCGGCGGGAAGCGCGAGGACGGTCAGCAGCTTGGTCATCAATGATTCCGTGTCGAAGCGAGGTGGGATGGTCGAACCGTTGCCATAGCGGGGCGGCAGCCGCGCGTCACCCGCCGCTATGACGCGATCGCATCGGCCAGCAACCCGACGGAGAGCGCGTAGAAGTTGGAGCAATTATAGTCGAGGATCACGCGGTAGTTGCCGGTGAGCAGATAGGCCGTCTGCCCGGGGCCATCCGGCTCGATCAGGGTCGCCTGCACATCGTCGGTGAGTGTGCGGCCCTGCGCCGACACCCCGAGCGCGCGCCATTCGGCCATCGATCGCCAGCCGCTATGGCGCTCGAACACGCGCGGGCAGCGTGGCGAGACGAGGCGGTTGCGGATCTGGCCGCGGTCGAACGACGCGGGCACGTTCACCGCGACCCCCCACGGCTGGCCGCGCCGCCAGCCGGCCTGGACGAAGTAATTGCCGATCGACGCCAGCGTATCGGCCGACGAATTCCAGATGTCCGCACGCCCGTCGCCATCGCCGTCGCGCGCGAGCCGCAGGTAGACCGACGGCAGGAACTGCGGATTGCCCATCGCGCCCGCCCAGCTGCCGGTAAGCTGCGTGCGCGAGACGCCGCGGTCGATCATCTTGAGCGCGGCGATCAACTCGCCTTCGAACAGCGGGCGGCGACGGCCTTCATAGGCGAGGCTCGCCAGGCTGCGCACGATGTCGAAATCGCCGGTATAGGAGCCGTAGTTGGTTTCGTGGCCCCAGATCGCGACCATGATCTGCTCGGGTACGCCGGTCTCGGCCTCGACGCGGGCGAGCCGGGCGCGCTGCGCGGTATAGGTGGTGCGGCCGCGCCCGATCCGCGCCGCGTCGACGTGCGTGGTGCGATAGGGGGCGAAGCGCGGGACGGGCGCATTCGGACGCGCTTCCGGTTGCTGCTGGTCGAGCGCGACGACGCGCGGGTTGAAGCTGAGCGCGGGCAGCACGCCGTCGACGGTCGCCGGGCGGACCCCGGCGGCGAGTGCGCGCGCGCGGACCTGCGCCAAATAGGTGCGAAACCCGGCGCCGTCCTGCGCGGCGGCGAGCGTAGGCGCGGTGAGGCACGCAAGTGCGGCCAGCGTGCGCGTGAGAATGGATGCCCCTGTCATGATGCGGCGGTTCTCGCACAGCGCGCGTCGCCGCGGAACCGCAAACCGTCGCCGTGCGCGCACGGATCGCCGCACCGCCACAGAGGGTCTTGAAAAGGGCGGAGCGTTGCTGCCATAGCCGCCGCGCCGGTGTGGCGTCATGCCCGACGAGGAAGAGTGTCCGAGTGGTTTAAGGAACCGGTCTTGAAAACCGGCGAGCGGGCAACCGTTCCGTGGGTTCGAATCCCACCTCTTCCGCCAACCCGCCGTGCCGGCCCGCGTGGAGGGCGGCGATCCGCCGCCCTCGCCTGCGCTTACCAGTTCACGCCGACCCGCGCGTAGACGTAACGGCCGTTGAAGCCGAACGGCGAGTAATAGGGGAAGCCGAGCACGCCCGTCGAGTTGTTCGCCGGGATCGTGCGGTCGGGGTACACGTCGAACAGGTTGCTGACCCCCAGACCGATCTGCGCGCCCTTCGCCGCCGCGTAGCGAAGTTCGAGATCGGTGATCGCGTGACGGCCGGTGAAGACGTCCGCGGCGGGGGTGGTGCCCGGCTGGTTGACGTTGCCGTAATAGGTCACGCGCGCGAGCGCGCCGAGCTTGTCGAGCGACCAGTCGATCGTGCCGGTCACCTTCTCCTGCGGCGTGCCATCCTCCAGCGTGAGGATACGGCTGCGCGCGAACAGCGTCGGTGCGGGGTTCAGCGTCGCGGTGCTGGTCGGCACGCGCGTGACCTTCACGTCGTTGATGTTGCCGGCCACCGTCAGGTCGAAGGCGCCCGCCGCCGCGGTGCGCAGCCGATAGTGCGCGACGACGTCGATCCCCTTGGTCGTCGATGCCAGTCCGTTGACGAAAAAGCGTGCCGCCGAGACATTGAACGGAGTCAGCAACCCGGCGACCTGCGGGCTGAACGACGCGCCGATGTTTTCGGAGAGCCCGATCTGGTCGCGGATGTGGATGCGGTACGCGTCGACGGTCAGGTCGAACCCGCCCGCGCGGATCACCGTGCCGACCGACAGGTTGGTGGACTTCTCCGGTTCGAGCGGACGCCCGCCGAGTGCGCGGCCGATGTCGCTGGTCGAGGGCACGGTACCGGTAAGCACCGGCACGCCGTTGGTGACGACCGAGGCGACCTGCGTGAAATATTGCTGCTGGAGCGACGGCGCGCGGAAGCCGGTGGAAGCAGTGCCGCGCAGCGCGATCCAGTCGGCGAAATCGTAGCGTGCGGAAACCTTGCCGGTCGCCGTGGTGCCGAAGTCCGAATAATCCTCGGCGCGCCCGGCGATCCCGAACAGCAGCTTGTCGGTGACCTGTGCCTCCAGGTCGAGGTAGATGCTGCCGTTGCGGCGGCTTCGCTCCGTCGCGTTGCGCGGCGCGAAGCCGCCGAACCCTTGCGCGCCGGGAGGGACCAGCGCCAGCGCGGTGCCGGCGGGGATGCCGGTGACGGTGCCGGCGGGCGGGTTGTCGTAGGATGCCTGCTCGCCCGCGGTGATCTTGTAGCCCTCGCGCCGGCCCTCGATCCCGAAGGCGACGTTCAGGGACTGGAACACGTCGAACTTGCGGGTGACGTCGAGCCCGGCGACATATTGATCGTAGGAAAGCGCACCGTCGTAGAAGTTGCGCGGCGTCGCGGCGCCATAAGCGTAGTTGGCGGAATCGAGCGTGCGGAAGTCGATCGTGTTGCGGCCATAGCTGAGCGACAGATCGATATCGAAGCCGGCCAGATCACCGCGGATGCCGACCGCCGAATTGATGTCCTTCGACTTGGTATTGATGATCGGCAGGAACCCGTCCGCCAGGCCGGCGCGGGTGAGCGCCGGCAACGCCGCAGCGGTCGGGATGCGCGGGAAGGCAGCGCCGCGGCTGTCGCGATCCTGATAGCCGCCGAACGCATAGATGCTGAGATTGTCGGTCAGCGACGTGCCGGCGTTGACGAAGCCGGTATATTGCTCAACCGCCGGATCGCCGTAGCGGCCGGTGACGCGCCGCGGCGAGACGCGCGTATCCACGTCGGCGCGGTTGGTCGGCTGGCGATTGGTATATTCGCCCGAGACCGTCAGATAGCCGTCGTCGCCGAAGCCGAGGCCCTGCCAGACGGACGCGGTTACCGCATTCTCGCCGGTCACGTGGCGGCGGTCGTTGGCGGTCTGCACGTCGGTGTCGTAGAAGCCGTAGGTCACTTGCGCGCCGCCGCCGGCCCGTGCCTGGCGCAGCCGCAGGTTGACGACGCCCGCGATCGCATCCGACCCATATTGCGCCGACGCGCCGTCGCGCAACACCTCGATCCGATCGAGCGCGACCGTCGGGATCGTGTTGAGATCGACCGCCGCCGAGCCGCGTCCGACCGTGCCGTTGGTGTTGAGCAGCGCCGACGTATGCCCGCGGATGCCATTGACCAGCACCAGCGTCTGGTCGGGCGAGAGACCGCGCAGCGTCGCGGGGCGGATCGCGTCGGTGCCATCGTTGGCGGCTGGACGCGGGAAGTCGATCGACGGTGCGATCGACGACAGCGCGGTAGCGAGTTCGGTCGTACCCTGCCGCTGGAGGCTGGCGCCGCTGAGCACATCGACCGGCGACGCGCTGTCCAAGCGGCTGCGGCCCTCTACGCGGGTACCGGTGACGATGATGTCGGCACCCTCGTCCGCTGGCGTGGCGGCACCGGCGACGGGCGCGCCCTGCCCTTCCTCGGCCTGGGTCGGTGCGGGCTGTGCGGCGGGAGACGCCTGTCCGGCGGCCGTCGCGATCGCGGCGGCGGTGAGCAGAAGCTCGGTGACGATCATTGTAACTATTCCCCGGCGGTTTGTCGTACCCGGCCGCACCTGGCGGCGCGGGTTTATGGCGCCGTTTTAGACAGTGTCGCTGTCGCGCACCGGCTAGAAAAACTTCACGCCACAGCGGTTTGCGCTTGCTGCGATGCAGCAGTCGCGTGCCATTCGCCTGGCCTGGAAGAGGTAGTCGGGCCTTGAGCCCGCGACGGGTTGGGTGGCCAGCCCAAGCCGTGTCGTCCTTCAACGATAGGCGCGGCCGGACTGGATCAGACGCTGCCGCGCGGTGTTGCCCGGGACCGCGATGTGCGTGGCCGGATCATATTCCTTGCCGATGCCGGGCGCGCCGTCCGGCACCCAGATTTCGACGACCGTGTTCGTATAGCCGCTCGGCAGATACCGGATCCAATAGCCGTCCGGGTGGTGGCTCCAGCGGCCGTTCGGCACCTCGACGCTGCCGGCGCCGAGCGGCGCCATCCCGGCGAGCACGGCGACCTGCTCAAGCTCGGCATAGCTGGTGCCCGGGGTGCCGAGCATCCGCCGCAGATCGGCTTCGGCCTGAAGGACCGAGCGCACCTCGCGCGGAAGATTGTCGGCGATCGGGCCTGCCGACAGCATATCGACGACGCTGCGGTTGAGTCCGGCGAGTTGCTTGGGCGTCATCAACTGCGCGGCGGCGACCCGCTGTTCGTTCGACAGGTTCTCGATCCTGGCGCGCGCCAGGATCGCCCAGAGCAACGCCTGGATCGTGTGCTGATCGATTTCCGGGTGCCGTACCGAGTTCTGAACGATCGTGATAACCGCATCGCGCGCGGCGCCTAGTGGCGGGGCATAGAGATAGCCGTCGCCGCCACCGGGGCCGTGGGTGCCCGCGTGGAGGCAATAGCTCTGGTCGTGGAAGCCGAAATAGCCGGCTTGCAGGAGGAACCCACCGTTCGGCGTCCGCTGCAATTGGGCGAGGTCGCGCCTGGGCGTGGGCGGCGTGAAGCCGTCCTGGCCGGGATCGGCCCAACGCGCGTCGGCGATGCTGGTGGAGATCGGCTCCTTACGGAAGCTCGGCAAGGTGACGCCGGCCCGCTTGACCAGCCCGCCGACCAGCCCGCCAAACTGCGCATCCGCGGTGCCTGCGCTGGCCACAAGCGCCGCCGAAGCCATTGCCATCGCTACCCATTTGCGCATCGTCATGCCGATCCCCCGATTGTTTACGGGCGGGTCGTAACGCTGTCGCATCGATGTGGGAAGTGATGATATCGGGCTGTCGAAGGCGTCGGTGGGGTGGCATTGCCGACCGTCAGTCGGGCGACGCGGTGCCGATCCGATAGGGCCCGCTGCGCGTCGCGAGCGGCTTGCCTTTCCAGCTCAACCGTATGATGCCTTCGTCGCGCAGGCGATCGACTGCGGCATGCACCACTGGCATCGCCGCGCGCCAGTTCGCGCCCGGCGCCAACGCCCGGGCAACTTCGCTGGGGCAGATCGTGGCCTCGCGCGCGCGTCGTGCAAGCAACATGAGTGTCATGGCGCGCGCGTCCGCGGTCACGGCCTGGAGCGGCGTGAACGTGTCGAACCACCAGACGTCATCGGGTCCGGCCGCGGCGGCGGTTTCCAGCCGGCAGGTGGGGTCACCTGCTGTTGGCTGGTGCCAAGCCCCATCGCGCCGGGTTGCTGGCGTTTGAGCCCGGCGAACTCGGCGCGTCCGGCTTCCTCGGCAGTGGCGCCGCCGCGGATCATGCCGATCATGTCGCGCAGGCGCCGGGCCTCCTCGAAATCCAGCGCGCTCGCGGCGGCTTCCATCTTCTCGCGCAGGCTTTCGATCGACTCGGTCATGATGCGTCAACGCACGATCAGCACTTCGGGAGGCGTCGCGCCGGGTCCGGCCCGCCGCTTTTCAGAAATGCGCGTTGAGCGAGGCGCGGATCGTTCTCGGTGCACCGGGATAGATCCAGAGCGAATTATACGAACTCTGCGCATAGCGTTCGTCCAAGAGGTTATCGACCTCGGCCCGGAACGTCAGCGCCGCGAGCAGCGGGATCTCCGCGGCGGCCTTCACCTTCACATAGGCGGGCAGGATGAGCCCGCTGGCATCGGTCGCGCCGGAGCGCCGGCCGACATAGGCGACGCCACCGCTGAGCAGCCAGTCTCCACCGGCGCCGGCATCGAAGCGGTGCACGACGAACGCGGTCCCGGAATGATCAGGCACGTTGAGCGCGAGCGGCGTGGCGAACGTGCGGTCGTCGTTGCGCGCCCTCGTCCAGGCGTAGTTGACGACCGCCTGCCAGCGGCGCGCCAGCCGCAGCGAGGCGTCGAACTCGATTCCGCGACTGGTCAGCGAGCCGACCGGGGCAAGGAAGTTGACGTCTCCGGGATCGGTGGTGAGCACGTTGCGCTTGCGGATGTCGAACCAGGTGAGCCCGACATCGACGCCGCGCCACCGCCCCGCCGCTCCGATCTCGTAGCCTTGCCCCTGTTCGGGCGCGAAGGCGACGCCCCCTGCCCCGCTGCCTGAATTGAGCTGGAAGGATTCACCCCAATTCGCATGAACCGCGACAGCGTCGCTCACCGCATAGCGCGCGCCGAGCCGAAACTTGACGGGCCGTCCCGTGGCGACGGTGGTCGCCTCGACCAGGTTGCGCGTAAGTTGCTGGCGATAGGCGTCGAAACGAACCCCGCCGACCACCTCCAGGCGCTCGTTCAACGCCCAGCTGTCCTGCGCGTAGATCGACAGGGCACGGCGTGTCTCGCGTTGGTCGAGATTGGGGAGCAGCGGCAAGGCCTGCGCGATGCCATAAACGGGCGCGAGCACGTCGATCGCATAGGGGTTCGCCGCGGTCGGGTTCCGGCGGTTGAGCAGCTCGAGATAGTCGAGCGTATAACCCTTGATGCCGATGCTGGGGCGATGGGTGCCGAGTGCCTGGACCTCGCCGCGCAGTTCGAGGCGCGCCGAAAGGTCTTCCACCTCATAGCCGCGCTCGCGGCGCTGCCGCCACAGCGTGCGCCCGTCGACGAGCCGCGACTGGTCGGCCGAGAAGCCGCGCAAGGTGCCGGAGCGATAGGCGACACCGCCGACGAGCGACCAGATCCCGCCGAGCGTCGCCTCCCCCGTGAGTTGGTGCAGCGTGTCGCGCGCGCGCGTCGCACCGTTCGAGGGCTCGCCGAGATAGCGTGACCCCGGGAGCGCGAGCGGATCGCCGGCGATCGCCGCAACCCCGCGGTCGAACGGCGCATCATAGGCGATGTGCTGCGCGAGGTAGGTGACCTGCACCGCATCGGACGGGCGAAAGGTGAGCGAGGGCGAGAAGACGCGGCGCTTGAGCGTCACGAAGTCGCGATAGCCGTCACTGTCCTCAGCCGCGACCACGACCCGTGCGGCGACGCGATCGGTGAGTGGCCCGGTGGCGTCGAGTTCGATGCGGCGCGTGTCGAACGAGCCATAGAGCAGCGACGCCGAGGCCTGAGCGTCGAAGCGCGGCGTCTTGCTGACCATGTTGACGCGCCCCGCGGGATCGATGTCGCCGAACACGGCGCCGGCCGGGCCTTTCAGTATCTCGATCCGCTCGATGGTGGCGGGGTCACGCGCGGGCGCGCTGCCGCGGTTGGCGACGAAGCCGTCGACGTAATATTCGCCGCCGCCGTCGGCGGTGCTCAGGAAACCGCGGATCGCGAAATTGTCCGCGAAGCCGCCGCGGTTGTTCTGCTGGCTGCTCCCGCTCACCAGGTCGAGCGCGTCGCTGAGGCGATAGGTGCCGGCGGCGCGCAGGATATCCTGCTCCAGCGAGCGGCTGGATTGCGACATGACGTCGGTGGCGCGATCCGACGAACGCGTCGCATCGCGCGTCGTGCGCGTGCCGAGCACGACGATATCGCTACGCCCCGCAGGCTCTTCCGCCTCCTGCGCCGCGGCGGGCGGGACGATGATGCCGAGCGCTCCCACAAGACAGAGGGACACCTTGCCCACCGGCAACCTCAACGCAGCGCGCAACGACGAAAGCGACAACATACTTCCTTACGATCAGACGTGATGATATGTTGTCACCTACCGTCGCGAGACCAGTACCGCAAGCTGCTGAACGCGGTAGCACAAATACGATGCGCGACCGTACAGACTGCGCCGCAGCCGGCCGCCGCCCGCCGACGAACGAGGACGCGGCGATGCTTCGGGCACGTCGCGCGCGGGCTCGGCGGCGGCCGATCCGCGCGCCGAAATCGCTGCGTTGCGGCCAGGCGACGGTCTCGCATCGGCCGTTTCGCAGCGGAGCGACGTCGTCGTGCGTTAGAGATTCAGGAGAAGGAGAGGTCGGATGAACTCTATCGACAAGCAAAAGCGTCTGCACTTCGACGTCGTGAACGTCGGACTGCGTGCACAGGCGACCGCCGTCGGGCTGGTACGCCTGTGCGTCGAATTGCGGGACGCCGGCGTGCTGCACGAGACGGCGCTCACCCGGATCAAGGATGCGATCGCCGACGAGGTGTCGGTCGCCGGACCGCGGCGCAATGCGCAAGAATATCGGCTTGAGGTGCGGGAGCGGCTCGATCAACTCTTCGCGGGCGAGAAGAAGGTCGGATCGGCGGAGGCGCTTTCGTTCGGCGACAAGCCCGAGCCATAAGCTACGGCGTCATTTGACCTCATGCGGTGCGGGGGTCATCTAAGGCGGATGACCATGCTCGTCTCCCGCCGCAACACCCTGGCCGGCGCCGTTGCGCTCGCCGCCACGCCTGCTGCACGCGCAGCGGCACCCGCCAGTGACGCGAAGGCGCTGCTGGACAGCATTGCGTGGCGACTACTCCCGCTCATCCCCGAGCGTGCGACCACGCTGGGTGTGGATGACGGCGTACATGCCGGGTTGCGGCGAACGCTGGAGGACCGCTCGCCGGCGGGCATCGCAGGGCGGCAGCGCTTTCTTGCCGAGGCGCTCGCGGAACTCAGGCGGCTTCCCCGCGGCGGGCTCGACGCCTCGACAGCAACCAGCGTCGCCGTGGTGGAGACCGCCTTCCAGACTGCGCTCGATGGCATGGCACTCCCATACGGCGTCGCGACGATCGGCGACTGGCGCAACACGCCCTATGCGGTCGTTCAGAACGTCGGGTCGTGGCTCGACGTGCCGCAATTGCTCGACGGCGACCAGCCGGTCCGCGACGTGGCCGACGCCGAAGCCTATCTCGCCCGCCTCGCCGCGATGCCGGCGCAGCTCGATGGCGAGACGGTCCGCGTCCGGCAGGCGCGCGAACAGGGGCTCGTCCCGCCATCCTTCCTGCTCGACAAGACCATCGCCGGGATGACACGCACGCTGGCGGAGGCCGCCAGCCAGGATGGCCCGCTGCTCGGTCCGCTCGCGCGGAAGGCGACCGCGGTTCCTGGCGACTGGACCGCACGTGCGGCCGGCATCGTCCGGTCGGCAATCGTCCCGGCGCTGACGCGACAGCTCGCCGAACTGCGCGCCGGACGCGCCGTGGCGACCCAGGCCGCCGGCCTCGGTACGCGTCCGCGCGGAGCGGAATGGTATGCGTGGGGACTGCGGGCGGGCACCACGACGCGCCGCAGCGCCGCCGACCTGCACGCCATGGGTCGCGCGCGGCTTGCCGACCTGCAGGCGCAGATGGACACGATCCTCCGCAAGGAAGGGCTGACGCAAGGCAGCGTCGCGGAACGCACGATCGCCTACCAGCGTCGCACGGGCATCGGCTTCCCGGACGGGGACGAAGGCCGGCGGCAGATCGTCGCCTATATGCAGGGCCGCATCGATGCGATCCGGCCGCGGCTGCCGCAGGCGTTCCGGCGCCTTGCGCGCGGCAATCTCGAGATCCGGCGAATGCCACTGGCGCAGGAGCCGGGGGCGCCGGCCGCATATGGCGGTCCGGGCACGATCGACGGGCGCGTGCCGGGCAAGGTGTGGGTCAACCTCGGCGATCCCTCGATCCACAATCGCGTGACGATCCCCGATCTGGTCTACCACGAGGGTATACCCGGTCACGTGTGGCAGGGCGAATATGCGCAGCAACTGCCGCTGATCCGCTCGATCCTGGCGTTCAATGCCTATTCCGAGGGATGGGCGCTGTACGCGGAGCAGCTGGCCGACGAGCTCGGCATGTACGAGGGCGATGCCGCAGGGCGGCTGGGCTATCTGATGGGGCTGGCATGGCGCGCGGTGCGGCTGATCGTCGACACCGGCATCCACGCGATCGGCTGGTCGCGTGACAAGGCGCTCGCGGAATTCGTCGCCGCCACCGGCCTGCCGCGCAGCAACGCCGAGAGCGAGGTCGATCGCTATTGCGCATGGCCCGGCCAGGCGTGCGGCTACGAGGTCGGCCGTGCCGAGATCGTAGCACAGCGACGCCGGGCGCAGGCGGCGCTGGGCGCACGCTACGACCTGCGCGATTTCGATCAGGCGGTGGTCGACGGCGGAAACGTGCCGTTGAACGTGCTGGCGGAGAAGGTGTCGCGGTACATCGACGGCAGCCATGGAGGGGCTGTCATCCCGGCGTCGTAAAAGCATCGCCGAATCGAAACGGACCGCTCCTAAGCGAGCCCCGGCACAACGACACATAACGTCCGCCGGGGAAATACATCAGATGTTTAGCCGTAACCGCCTGTTTCGGGCGACGATGACGCTCATGCTTTCGACTGCCGGCGCCGCCGTGGCGCAGGCGCAAACGACCGTCGCTCCGCCGGCCACCGATGCTGCGACGTCGCCCGGCGACGAGGGCGAGGAGGTGGTCGTCAACGGCACCTACGCGCGCAGCCTGGCGGCGGGGATCGAGACCAAGCGCCGGGCGAGCTACGGCGTCGATTCGATCAGTTCGACGGACATCGGCAAGTTCCCGACCCAGAACGTCGCCGAGGCGTTGCAGCTCGTGCCCGGCGTGGCGATCACCCGGCCGCGCGGCGAAGGACTATATGTCAGCGTGCGTGGTTTGGGGCCGCAGTTCCAGAGCACGCTGATGAACGGCCGCACCGTCGCGCTCAACGACCTGATCGAGAATGGTGGCGCCGCCGGCCGGCAGTTCCGCTTCGAGATGCTGCCCGCGGAGTTCACCTCCAGCATCGACGTGGTCAAGACGCCGACCGCCGACATGACCGAAGGCGCGCTGGGCGGCAATATCGACGTCAAGACGTTTCACCCGCTTGAAGTGGGCAACAAGACGACGGTCAACCTGCGAGGGACCTACACGTCGCAGACGAAGGACGTGCGCCCGAACGTCACCGTGCTGACCAGCTCGAAGAACGCCGATGACACGTTCGGCATCCTCGCCGGTGCGCAATATTGGGGCAAGACGGTCCGCAACGATCGCTTCATGAACTTCGGCTGGTTGCTCGATCGCTATACCGCCGCGGACAAGGGCGGTGTTCCGACAGGCCTCTACTCGCCGACCCGCACGCGTCCGACGGTCGAGACCGAGGATCGCAAGCGCGTTTCCGGCATCGTCTCGGCACAATGGCAGCCGACGCCGGACCTCCTGACCACACTCGACGTCGTCGCGACGCGGCTCGACGTCGCCTACGACGAGTTCGGGCTCGACATCTATCCCGACGACGGTGGCGTGAACGGCGGTCCGGCGGCGCAGATCCAGCCGGGCTATACCGTCACCGGTGACACGATCACGCGTGCGACGATCAACAACGTCCGCTTCATGGCGTCGCGCGAATACAGCCTCAACCGCCATGACCTGCTCACCGTCGGGTTGAAGCAGACGTGGGATCCGGATCGCTGGCATCTCGCCGCCAACGTCAACTGGTCGGCCGCGCACAGTTATCACCCCGATTACCAGACCGGGACGGTACGTAGCCGCGCCTATTTCGTGGCGCCGCTTACGTATGACGCGCGTGGCGGCTACAAGACGCTGCCGACGCTGACCACGCCGGTCGACGCCTCCAATCCGGCGAATTACAAGCTGTTCCAGTTCAACATCGCGCCCAAGGACAGCAAGGACTGGGACTTCTACTCGCGCCTCGACCTCGGCTACGACGTGGGCGGCTTCCTGTCGAAGCTGGCGGCAGGCGGCGAATACCACTGGCGCAAGCGCGACTATTTCCGCCGCGACTTCATCGTCAATCCCGCCGCCACTGCGACGCTGACCGGACTGGGAGCAGGCGCGTACCAGCAGCTGCCATACGACGACTTTCTTGCGGGGGTGGACGGTGACGTGTTCCGCAACTGGCTGGTGCCGACAACGCCCGCCTATGTCGGCAATTTCTTCACGCCCGCGGTTGCCGCAGCGCCGCTGACTGCCGCCGACCTGCGTTCGTCGTTCATCGTTTCGGAGAAGATCGCCGGCGGCTACGTTCGCGCCGATTACCGGTTCGATGCCGGCACCGTTGCGGTCAACGGCAATATCGGCGTGCGTTACGTCCATACCGATCAGGTGGCGAGCGGCACGCTGACCACCGGCAACGCCGCGACCCCGGTCAGCTATCCCAAGACGTTCGACAATGTCCTGCCCAGCTTCAACCTGCGCGCCGACCTGACGCCGAAGCTGGTCGGCCGGCTCGCGGCCAGCCGCGTGCTGACCCGCCCGAATGTCACCGATACCGCGCCGCGGATCACGGTCTCGACCGATGCGCCGACCGCCGGCGGCGGCAATCCGCAGCTGGTGCCGTTCCTCGCCACCCAGTTCGACGGGTCGCTCGAATGGTATTTCGCGCCGTCCGGCATGTTGTCGGGCGCCCTCTTCTACAAGGCGATGGACGATTACATCACGCAGTCGAATACCGAGATCAACATCCCCGGCCGCGGAATCGTGCGGCTGTCCAGCTCCGTCAACGGCGGCAATGCCAAGGTGTATGGCGCCGAGGCGGCCTACAGCCAGGTCTTCACCTTCCTGCCGGCGCCGTTCGACGGCTTCGGAGTGCAGGGTAGCTACACCCATACGGAGGTGCAGGCGGATTACACCGCCGGCTCGCGCGAGATCAGGGACCAACTGATCGGGCTGTCTAAGAACAGCTTCAATCTGGTCGGCTTCTACGACAAGGGCCCGCTGTCGGCGCGTTTGTCATACGTCTGGCGCGACAAATACCTGTCCGGCACTGGCAGCACGGTGCAGGCCCCGACCTATGTCGCGGCGTTCGGCTCGCTCGACGGGCAGCTCTCGGTGCGCGCCACCGACAATCTGACGCTCAGCCTTGAAGGCATCAACATCGCGGGCGCGCGCCAGAACACATATAACGACAACGACATCCGCTTCGGCGAGATCAACTATTACGGCCGGACGATCCTGTTCGGCGTCCGGGCGGAGTTCTGATGCACGCGGTCATGATCCTGCTGGCGGCATTGGGGGTCGGCGCTGCCGCGCTCCCCTCGCCCCCCGCCCCATTGCGGATGAACGACATCCAGGTGCTCGGCTCGCACAATAGCTTCAAGTCGCGCATCCCGACGGCTGTCATGGCCGAGTTGCGGCGCCGCGATGCCCGCCTCGCCGAGGCGCTCGACTATTATCACCTGCCGCTTCGCGCGCAGCTGGATCGCGGTGTCCGGCAATTGGAGATCGACATCTTCGCCGACCCGGAGGGCGGCCGCTATGCCGATCCCAGGGGCGAACGACTGGCCAAGGCGGCCGGCGAGTCCACCGGCTTCGATGCCGCGGCGATGCGGAAGCCGGGTTACAAGGTGTTCCATATCCCCGACGTCGACTACCTCTCCGGCTGCGTCACCCTGTTGCGCTGCCTGGGCGAGGTGAACGAGTGGTCGCGCGCTCATCCCGGTCACCTCCCGATCATGGTGACGATCAACGCCGCCGACACACCGGGCAGCCGCGAGGTGACGGCGCCACTGCCGCTCGACGACGCGAAGCTGCTCGACGCGCTCGACGCCGAGATCCGGCGCGCAATCCCCGGCCGGCGGCTCATCACCCCGGACGAGGTTCGCGGCGCGGCACCGACGCTGGCGGCCGCGCTGCGGACGCGCGGCTGGCCGTCGCTCGATGCGGCACGCGGCCGCGTCTACGTCCTGCTCGATGTACGACGCGTCGTTTCCGAGGCTTATCGCGCCGGGCACCCCGGATTGCGCGGACGCGCGATGTTCGGATGGTATGACGATGCCGACCCTGATGCGGCGGTACAGATCGTCCAGGACCCGCTCGTGGACGCGGCCCGCATCCGCGGACTTGTCACCGCCGGCGTGATCGTCCGCACGCGCACCGACGCCAATACCGTCGAGGCACGCGCGCACGATCTGACCAAGGCGCAGGCGGCATTCGCGAGTGGCGCGCAGGCGGTCAGCACCGACTATTACCCCGCTGCGCCCGATCCACTGGGGCTGCATTACGCGATCACGCTGCCAGGTGGCGTCAGCGCGCGGTGCAACCCGCTCCGCGTCAGGGGGGCGTGCGCCGTAAAACCCTGATGCCCGACGTGATATACGACCGGCGCGCGTCGCGCCGGTCGTGCAATACGATCGATCAGTCTTGCGCAGGCGTGGCCAGCATGGCGGGCCAGTCCGAATAACCGATGGCGCCGCCGCCGTACCAATATTGCTTCGGCGCTTCGGCCAGCGGCGCGCCGGTCCGAAGGCGCGCGACCAGGTCGGGGTTTGCGATGAACGGGCGCCCCATGCTGAACAGATCGGCATCGCCCCTTTCCAGCACCTCCTCGGCCAGGTCGAGCGTGTACTGGTTATTCGCGATATAGGCCCCGGCGAAGCGCTTGCGCAGCGCGACGAAATCCACGTCGTCGGGGGCGTCGCGGGTCATCTGCGTCACGCCCTCGATATCGTGGATGTAGAGGAGCCCACGCGCCGACAGCGCATCGACATACGCGCCGAAGGTCTGCATCACCGTGCTGTCGAGCGGCGTCTCGCCCGGCATCGTCGTCGCCGGGGAAAGCCTGATCCCGACGCGACCGGCGCCCCACACGCCGACTACGGCATCCACCACCTCGAGCGGAAAGCGCAACCGGTTCTCGATCGAGCCGCCGTAGCGGTCGGTCCGCTTGTTGGTGCTGTCGCGTACGAATTGTTCGAGCAGGTAGTTGTTCGCGGAATGAACCTCGACGCCGTCGAACCCCGCCGCCTTCGCGTTGGCAGCCGCGCGGCGATAATCCTCGACGATCGCCGGGATCTCATCGGTCTCCAGCGCTCGCGGCGTGACATGGTCCTTCATGCCGGACTTGGTGAACGCCTGCCCCTCCGGCTTGATCGCCGATGGAGCGACCGGCAGCTCGCCGCCTTGCAGGTCCGGGTGCGAAATGCGTCCGGTATGCCAGAGTTGCAGGAATATCCGCCCGCCGCGAGCATGGACCGCCTCGACGATCGGCCGCCACGCCGCGACCTGACCGTCGGTCCAGATCCCCGGGGTGAGCGCATAGCCGATGGCTTGCGGCGACACGTTGGTGGCTTCGCTGATGATGAGCCCGGCATCGGCGCGTTGCGCATAGTAATCGGCGGCGAACTCGGGGGGGATGCCGTCGTCGTCGGAGCGGCTGCGTGTGAGCGGCGCCATGACGATGCGGTTCTTCAAGGCCAGGTCGCCGATCCTCACCGGCTGCAGGATGGGGGATGATGAGCGGTCGGGCATGATCGGGTTTCCGTGCGACAGATGGTGGAGTCCGCGGCTGAACGGACAAGCCATCGCAACGGTCCCTTCGAAAAACGAAGCGGGCGGCGTTCCCGTCATTATCGAAGCCGCGCTTCATCGCGGCGGCGTCGTCAGTCCTCCGCCGCGGCCGGCGTCGGGCAGCGGCATGCCGGGCGTGCCGCCTTACGCTTCGGCGCAGTGGTCGCGAATTCTGCGGCATCCATTGCGACGGACCGGTCGCGGTCGGCCGCGGCAAAGCGCGCGGTCGTCTTGATCGCCCATTCGTCGAAGCTCAGCCGGCCATCGCCGTTCGTATCGAGTTTCGCGAACGCCTTTCGACGCGGCACCAGATATTCGTCGCGCGTGACCCGGCCGTCGCGATCCTTGTCGTAGCGGTCGAAGCGCTTCTGCTCGCGGTCGCGGGCGGGCGCTTCGGGGAGCGCGGCGTCGGCGGTCGTCGCCGTCGTGGCGGCCGCGGACCCCTGCCGCGTCGCGACCGGCAGCGACGGATCGGAATGCGCCTCGCCGTTGAAGATCAACCAGCCCGCCGCCATCATCAGCAACGCGGCGACGCCGCCGACCAGATACCGCCACATCGCCCAGCCCCCCGACCCTGAAGTGGTCGCAGCATAGACTGGATCACAGCGGGTCGAAAAGCCCGGTCCGACCCGTAAGCATGAATCCGGCGGTGCGGACCGCCGGTCCGACCCCGCGCCTGTCGTGCAGCGCCGCGTGCGCGCTGACCAGAAATGGTCGCGCCGTACGCGGCCATGAAGCAGCGACGGCGTCGCCCCATCGCGTCCGTGCCGCTTCACGCCACGCCGCTCTGTGGGCGGATGTCGCGCTGCTCCATTGCGCGGCATCCGCCAGAGACCAGCACGCTCCCGCCGCCGCGACGCCGGGGCCGGTGCTCCCGCTGATGGACGCCACCGCGCCGAAAAGAGCGCTTCCACGCCGATCCAGCATCGCGATCCGCTCCGCGTCGGTCGCAGCAGGATCCAGCAACGTTTCCCATGGGTCGGCCCATGTAGCGAGCATCGCCCCCGTCACGCCCCGTGGAAGAACGTCGCGCTGCAGGTCCTGTAAAATCGGGACCGCGGGGGCGGGGCTGTCGTCGAGGGCGGAGAGCGCCTGGCTCCACCAGAGCAATCGCATCTGCGCGATCACAGGCTCGGTCGTGGTGGACCAGATCGACTCAAACTGCCGATCCAGCGCCACGAGCGCGTGCGTCCCCACTCCCATCGAACCGGTGAGCAGTACGAGCGGATCGCCCTCAGGCTCCGGAGGCATCATCGCGGTGTTCTTAAACTACTTTTAAGCGGAACAGGATAGCAGATCGGGTGAACGGATCGCTTTTCCTATGCCCACTTAGCCGCCTATCACGTCACCGCCCGACCCGCCCCTGCTCGTCGCACGGCATCGCCGCGACGTGACCGCGATCAAATTCCCGCCGGCAGTCCTCCCGTTGATGGCCATGCTGATCGCCGTTCTCGAGGTCACCACGACGTTTTTTGCGCAGCAGGTTTTTGAAACCGCTGCCGAACGCGGATCCCGCCTCTTGATGACCGGCGCCGCGCAGAAAACCAACATGACCTCCGCCGCCTTCAAGAGCAAGATGTGCACCTACCTGCCAGGCTTTCTGAAGTGCTCGCGACTGGTCATTGACGTCGACATCGCGACCGACTTCAGCATGGCCGATACGACCGCACCGGCCGTGACGCTCGACGGCAACGGCAATCCGACCGGTACGCGATCGTTCCGGCTCGGCAATCCCGGCGACATCGTCATCATGAAGACGATGTACGTCTGGGACGTGCAGGCGGGACCGCTCGGCTTCGACCTGTCTACTCTCTCCCGCGGCAAGCGTTTGCTGATAACGACATCCGTGTTCAAGACGGAGAATTACTGATGCGGCGCCCCCGTCTCCTGTATGACATTGCCGGCACGTCGGTGATCGAATTCGGGCCTAGTCTGCCGTTGCTCATCCCGTTGTTCGTCGGCGGCTTTCAGCTCAACGATGCGATCGCTGCGTACCGTAAACTAACGGTTACCACCCGAACGATCGTCGATCTCACCTCGCAATTCACGATCGTGGACAACACAAGATTAAATTCGATCATGAACGCATCCAAACAGGTGATGGCTCCATATTCCACGACAGACACGACGATGATTATCAATCAGGTCAAGATCGATGCTAATCGGGTTGCCCCGATAGACTGGAGTATCGCCAGAAATACCGCGACCTTGAGGCCTCGCAGCGAGTATAATCTGGCGATCAACGTCCGGCAGCCTGAGACCTACATTCTGGTGGCGCGTATGACGTACCTCTACAAACCTTTGTTCGCCAGCAAACTACTGGGTAGCATTCCGATGACGGAGACCATCATCATGTCGCCGCGCGCGTCCGACCGGGTTACGAAGCCATGGAAATTCGTGCCGACCGCCTCGGTTCACTGGCGCGGCGCCTCAAGCGCGACGAACGCGGCGCCACGCTGATCCTGGTCGCCATCGCGATCCTGCCGCTGACGATCGCCGTCGGCGTTTCGATCGACTATGCGCGCGCCGCCCGTCTGCAGACCAAGATCAACGCGATCGCCGATGCCGCGTCGCTGGCGGCCGTGACGACACCGATGATGGCGCAGCGCAGCAGCGAAGCCTGCGACGCCGCCCGCCGCCTCTTCGTCTCGCAGTCGGCGGGGCTCCCGGACCTGACGCTGAACGATACCGGCAGCGATCTGGCGGTGTCGGTAACCGACAACGCCAGCACCGTTCCGTGCGCCACGACCCGCTCGACGATCACCGCCGCATACCAACGTACCTCCAGCGTGACGTGGAACGGCCGCGTGAAGAACATGTTCGCCGGCCTCCTTGGTATCCCGTCACTGGCGATCGGCGGCACTTCGCGTGCCAATGCCGCGGTCGCGCCGACGATGGACTTCTACCTGCTGCTCGATACGTCCGGGTCGATGTCCTTTCCGTCGACCTCGGCGGGGATCACCAAGATGCGCCAGGTAGCCAACGGCTGTGCGTTTGCCTGCCACTCGGTCGCTGACGCCACCGCCCAGACGAAAAGCGGCGCCATGGCCAGCTACTACGATGTCGCGGTGTCTTACGGCATTCCGCTGCGCATCGACGATGCGAAAGTCGCGATCGGCAAATTGATGACGATGGTCGATGACGTCGCGGACAAGAACGACACGACATACCGCGCGGCGCTGGCGACCTTCGCGGCCAAGGATCAGCGCGCCAACAACTTCTTTAAAATGCGCCAACCGCTGACAAGCACCCTGCCGGATGTCGCGACCGCGGCGCGGAGCGCATCGACGTCGCTCTACTACAAGAACCAGTGGCCGACGAAGGACTTCAGCAATAACGATACCGATACGGCGACGGATGACGCTTTCAGTCGCATGAACGACAACATGACGACCCCAGGTAACGGATCCAAGAGCAGCACGGATCGGCCACAGGCAGTCCTGTTTCTTATTACCGATGGCATGCGGGACGAATTTCGAGCGAACGGCAAGCCGGAAATCGCGATCAACACCGCGTGGTGCACCACAATCAAGAATCGTGGAATCAGGATCGGCATTCTCTACACCGAATACCTCAAAAGCTCGCTGGACGGAGACACCTGGTCGCAGCAGAACGTCGTGCCTAACCTCTGGACGATCGAGCCAGCCTTGAAGAGCTGCGCGTCGGACAGCCTCTTTTACAAGGTGACCACCGACGACGACATCTCGGTGGGACTTGAGAAGTTGTTTCGTCAGGCGGTGACGACGGCCCGCATCATCCAGTGATGCGAGCCGCCGTCGGCGGTGTCAGATGATCTTTCTCACCGTCGCGACGATCTTGTCCGTGGAGATCAGCGCCAGTTTCTCCAGGTTCGCCGCGTAGGGAAGCGGCACGTCCTCGTTGGTGACGCGCAGCACCGGCGCGTCGAGGTCATCGAAGCCCTCCTCCATCGCGATCGCGGCGATCTCGGTGGCGATCGAGCAGGTCGGCCAGCCTTCCTCGACCACCACGAGGCGGTTGGTCTTGGCGAGCGACTTGAGCACCGTCGCCTTGTCGAGCGGGCGCAGCGTGCGCAGGTCGACGACCTCCGCCTCGACGCCCTGGCTTGCCAGCGTCTCGGCGGCTTCGAGCGCGAGCCCGACCCCGATCGAATAGCTGACGATCGTCACGTCCTTCCCCTCGCGCATGATCCGCGCCTTGCCGATCGGCAGCACCCAGTCATCGAGCTTGGGCACCTCGAACGAACGACCGTAGAGCAGCTCGTTTTCGAGGAAGACCACCGGATCCTGGCTACGGATCGCGGCCTTCAGCAGGCCCTTGGCATCGGCCGCATCGTAAGGCGCAATCACGATCAGGCCGGGCACCGAGGCGTACCACGGGGCATAGTTCTGCGAGTGCTGCGCGCCGACGCGGCTCGCCGCCCCGTTCGGACCGCGGAACACGATCGGGCAGCGCATCTGGCCGCCGGACATGTAGTTAGTCTTCGCAGCCGAATTGATGATGTGATCGATTGCCTGCATCGCGAAGTTGAACGTCATGAACTCGACGATCGGCTTCAGCCCGCCCATTGCCGCGCCCGTGCCCACGCCGGCAAAGCCATATTCGGTGATCGGCGTATCGATGACGCGCTTGTCACCGAACTCGTCGAGCAGGCCCTGCGTGACCTTGTACGCGCCCTGATATTGCGCGACTTCCTCACCCATCACGAACACGCGCTCGTCAGCACGCATTTCCTCGGCCATCGCGTCGCGGAGCGCTTCGCGGACGGTGACCTTCACCATCTCGGTGCCGGCCGGAATGGCGGGATCGGTCACTTCGGCCTTGTGGCTCGCCGCCTCGAACAGCTGGCGCGCGCCGGTGTCGACCTTCTCCTGCGCGGGGTGCGCGGAATCCTCGACCTGATCGGGCTTCTTGGCGTCGGCCTGCGCATCGGGCTTGGCCGAATCGTCCTTGGTCGCCGGCGCGGCGATATCGCCGGCCTCCTCATCCTCGCCGGTCAATTGCATGATGACCGTGCCGACCTTCACGCCATCGGTACCTTCGGTAATCAGGATTCGCGCGACGGTGCCTTCATCGACCGCTTCGAACTCCATCGTCGCCTTGTCGGTCTCGATCTCGGCCATGATGTCGCCGGACTTCACCGTGTCGCCTTCCTTGACGAGCCACTTGGCGAGCGTGCCCTCCTCCATGGTGGGCGAGAGCGCCGGCATCTTGATGTCGATCGCCATCTCAGTACTTCTCCACCAGAACGTCGGTATACAGTTCGGCCGGATCCGGCTCCGGCGTGCTTTCGGCGAAATCGGCGGACTCGGCCACCTGCTTGCGGATGCGCTGCTCGACGGCCTTGAAGTCCTCTTCCTTGACGCCGTGGCCTTCGGTCAGCAGCTTCTTGACGTGCTCGATCGGGTCGGACTTGTCGCGCACCGCCTGCACCTCGTCACGCGAGCGATACTTGGCGGGGTCCGACATCGAGTGGCCGCGATAGCGATAGGTCTTCATCTCGAGGATGATCGGCCCCTTGCCGGCGCGCACCCAGGCGAGCGCTTCCTCGGCCGCACCGCGCGCCGCCAGCACGTCCATGCCGTCGATCTGCAGCCCCGGGATGCGGAAGCTTTCGCCGCGACGATACAGCTGGTCCTCGGACGACGCGCGATTGACGCTGGTGCCCATCGCATATTGATTGTTCTCGATCACGAAAATGATCGGGAGCTTCCAAAGCTCGGCCATGTTGAAGCTCTCGTACACCTGGCCCTGGTTGGCCGCGCCGTCGCCGAAATAGGCGAGGCACACGCCCCCGTCGTTGTTGTACTTGTGGCTGAAGGCCAGACCGGCGCCGAGCGACACCTGCGCGCCGACGATGCCGTGCCCGCCGTAGAACTTATGCTCGACGCTGAACATGTGCATCGAGCCGCCCTTGCCCTTGGAGATGCCGGCCTGACGCCCGGTCAGCTCCGCCATGACGTCCTTGGGCGGGATGCCGCACAACAGCATGTGGCCGTGGTCGCGGTAACCGGTGATGACCGAGTCCTTCTCGGTCAACGCCGACTGGAGCCCGACCGCCACTGCTTCCTGCCCGATATACAGGTGGCAGAAGCCGCCGATCAGGCCAAGGCCGTACAGCTGCCCGGCCTTCTCCTCGAAGCGACGGATCAGCAGCATGTCCTCGTAAAATTTGAGGAGTTCGTCCTTGCTCGCTTCATAGGGGCGCGGGTCGGCAGGCCGCTCGCGATTCGTTTTCTGCGGGTCGGCAGCCGGTGCTTCGCTGCGTGCTGGGGCTTTTGCCACGATGGACACTACCTCGTTTCTTGGAAGACGTAGCGGCCTATAGCCACGCCATGGCACAGACTGCAAACCCCACCGGCTTGCAAGGGATTGGGGGCGGGGGTAGGCCGATGCCAATGCCCTCCCCGATCGACCACCCGCCCCCCGTGCATCCGCTCAAGATCGCGAATTTTCGAGCGTATTGGCTATCGCGGTTCGCCGGCACGATCGCGATCAGCGCGCAGGCGATCATCATCGGCTGGCAAGTCTACGGTATCGCACGCGAGACCATGGATATTCGCGAGTCCGCCTTCATGCTGGGCATGATCGGGCTGGTGCAGTTCGTGCCGTTGTTCCTGCTGACGCCCGTGGTCGGGCTGGTCGCGGACAGCGTCGATCGGCGCTGGATCGTGCGCGGCACCACGAGCCTGCTGGTGGTCAATGCCGCGTTCCTGGGCATCCTGACGTGGTCGGGTAATCTTTCATTGCCGTTCCTTTTCGGGGCCGCGGTGCTGATCGGCATCGCTCGCGCCTTCTCCGGGCCGGCCTATTCTGCGCTCGCCCCCAATCTGGTGCCCAAGGAAAGCCTGCCGACGGCGATCGCGATCTCCTCGATCGCATGGCAGTTCGGCACCGTGGCCGGGCCGAGCATCGGCGGTCTGCTGTACGCGATCCATCCGGACGTCGCGTACGGGGTGATCTCCGCGCTGCTCGCGCTGGCGCTCGGCACGATGTTCCTGATCGGCAAGGTGCCGCAGCCCGCCGCGCAAAGAGACCGCCATCCGCTTCAACGCATCCTCGACGGCTTCTCCTATGTGCGGCGTAACCGATTGGTTTTGGCGACGATTACGCTCGATCTCTTCGCGGTGTTGCTGGCCGGCGCCACCGCGCTGTTGCCGATCTACGCGCGCGACATCCTGCACGTCGGCGCCAGCGGGCTCGGCTTCCTGGCGGCCGGCATGGGGATCGGTGCGGGCACGACCGCGATCTGGTTCTCGTTTCGTCCGATGACGTCGAACGTCGGGGTCAAGATGCTGGCGGCGGTCGTCATCTTCGGTCTTGGTATCCTGACGTTCGGAGTCGCCACGCGCGTGACCGACCTGCTCGGCATAACCAGGCTCGCGGTGGGTGGCGGCGTGATCCAGCTCGATTTCGTCATCAGCCTGATTGCGCTGATCGTCGCCGGCGGAGCGGATATGGTGTCGGTCTATGTCCGCACCTCGCTGATCCAGCTCCATACCCCCGACACGATGCGCGGGCGCGTGAGCGCGGTGTCGCAGCTGACGATCTCGGCCTCCAACGAATTGGGCGAGGCGGAGAGCGGGTTGATGGCGTCGCTGCTCGGCCCGGTCGGCGCGGTGATGTTCGGCGGCATTGGCGCGATCGCGATCACGCTGCTCTGGGCGCGACTGTTTCCGGAACTCCGGCGCGCGCGAACCTTTGATCCGCCCGAGACGATCGATATCGCACCACAACACGGAGTAGCGCAGCCATGAAGGCCCAGAACGTCCTGGAGACGATCGGCAATACGCCCCACATCCGCATCCAGAAGCTGTTTCCCGGATCCGAGGTGTGGATCAAGTCCGAGCGGGCCAACCCCGGTGGTTCGATCAAGGATCGGATCGCGCTGGCGATGGTCGAGGCGGCGGAGGCATCGGGCGACCTGACACCCGGCGGAACGATCGTCGAACCGACCAGCGGCAACACCGGCATCGGCCTTGCGATGGTCGCTGCCGTGAAGGGTTACAAGCTCGTGCTGGTCATGCCCGAGAGCATGAGCCTGGAGCGCCGACGTTTGATGCTGGCATATGGTGCCGAATTCGATCTTACGCCGCGCGAGAAGGGCATGAAGGGCGCGATCGAGCGGGCGCTCGAACTTGTCGAGCGGACGCCGGGTGCGTGGATGCCGCAGCAGTTTGAGAATCCTGCGAACATCGACGTGCATGTTCGCACCACCGCACAGGAAATTCTCAACGACTTCCGCGACACCCCGATCGACGTCATCATCACCGGTGTCGGAACCGGCGGGCACATCACCGGCGTGGCACAGGTTTTGAAGAAGGAATGGCCGGGCCTGAAGGTGTTCGCAGTCGAACCGAAGGCGTCGCCGGTCATTTCCGGCGGGCAAGCCGGTCCGCACCCGATCCAGGGGATCGGCGCGGGCTTCGTCCCCGCCAATCTGCACACGCAGGCGCTGGACGGTGTGATCGAGGTCGATGCCGCGGTCGCGAAGGACATGGCCCGGCGCTCGGCGTCTGAAGAGGGGCTGCTGGTCGGCATCTCGTCGGGTGCGACGCTGGCGGCGATCCTCCAGAAGCTGCCCGATCTGCCCGACGACGTGCGCGTGCTGGGCTTCAACTACGATACCGGCGAGCGTTACCTGTCGGTGCCGGACTTCCTGCCGGAGAATTGAGCTGACCGGACCAAGCCAGACGGTGCGCGCGATCCTGGGCGGGGTCGCGGCGCTCGCGATCGTGGTGCCCGCGGTGGTGGTCAGCCGCGCACCGGCGGTGCCGCTTGCGATCGCCGCCAAGGTCGCGCGCCCGCAGCGTGTCGTCGCAGCGACCGAAATCCCGGAGGTCGAACCGGTCGAACTCCAGGACCTGACCCCGCAAGATGCGCGGACCTACAATGCCGGTATCCCGTTCGTGCACGGCCCGCGTCCCGCGGCGCAGGCGTTTCGCTTCGCCGGTGACGACGCCCAGCGCGCGCGCGCGACGGACTGTCTTGCGGCGGCGGCATGGTACGAGGCGGGCGACGATCCGGTCGGTCAGCGCGCCGTGGTGCAGGTCGTGCTGAATCGATTGCGGCATCCGGCTTTCCCGAAGACGGTGTGCGGCGTGGTGTTTCAGGGGCAGGAGCGGGCGACGGGTTGCCAGTTCACCTTTACGTGCGACGGTGCGCTTGCGCGCCATCCGTCCGAGCCGGCGTGGGATCGCGCGCGCAAGGTTGCCGTCGCGGCGCTGGACGGAACGGTCTTCGGGAAGGTCGGCTATGCCACGCACTACCATACCGACTGGGTGGTGCCCTATTGGAGCGCGAGCCTCGACAAGCTGGCGGAAGTGAACACGCATCTGTTCTTCCGCTGGACGGGTTGGTGGGGGACTCCGGCGGCGTTCCGACGGTCGGTGTCGAGCGACGAGCCGGTGATCGGCAAGCTCGGCGACATTTCGCCTGCGCACCGCCTTGGCGGAGCACTCGATGAAGCCGCGCTGGCGCTGGCCGCCGCGGCGCCCCTGACCGGCGCCACGCCGGTGGCCAGCGCGCCGGTGCCGGGCGAGCCGGACAGCTTCGCCGCCGTCCTGAACGACGGCGCGCCGGAGAGTTATCCCGACATCGCCAAGGTGGCGTGCGGTGCGCGAGCGAAGTGCAAGTTTCTCGGCTGGACCGATCGTGCGATGCTGCCCGCCGGCAGCGCGATGACCCCGCCGCAGATGGCGGCGATGTCGTTCAGCTATCTGCGTGACAAGGACGCCGGGCTGGAACGCGAATTGTGGAACTGCCGTGAATTTCCGCGCACCGGTCCGGGGCTGTGCATGCGGCGGCAAGTGGTGCCGGTGACGCCGCCGGGTGGACCGGGGACATTGCGTGGACCGGACACGCTCGGCGGGGTGCGGAAGCGCGAGGTGCCGACGGCTTCGCCCACACCTTCGGTGCCGTTGCCGTGATGGCAACCGGCGTGGATTGAGATGAAGGCGGCTGCATCGTGACCCCGCGCCATCACCTGCTTACCTAATCAGCGATGCACAGACGTGCGGGGCGCCGGCCGCCTAACGTGCGGCGGCCGGTTAGCGTGAATGGCGGATCGCCCTGAAGAAGGCGGTGCTTCAAGACAGCGCCATCGGCGAGCGGCGGTAGCGCGGGAATGCCGCACAGGGCTTTGCTCGACCCGCTGCACTATCCCAGCATGCAGACCGCGGAGTCCGGCGGCCGATCGACACTCCGCGGGTCCCCGCAGGCCCCTTCAGCGCAAGGGTCGCAAAGCAAGCCAGGACGTCATGCGGAACGCTGGATTGCTCCGCCCGCAATGACAGGTGGTGCGTGCAAATTGCCCGACCGCGAGAGAGCGGTTAGCCCGAACAGATGGACAATCGCCGTTGGCGAGCGGTCCGGCACCCGCGAAGCGCTGAAAGTCGACCCCGCCCGGATGGCTCCGCATCCTGCTCCGAGCGGCGCCACGGAGGGAGCCCTCTCTCACCCCCCGCGCCCGACAAAGAAAAGGGCGACCCGCAGGCCGCCCATTCACTCGATCCGAAATACTTCCGCGCGATCAACGTCCGCCGGGCACCCCGTCCGGACCAGCCGGACCACCAGGTCCACCGGCACCGGGCATCCCACCCGGACCACCAGGCATGCCACCCGGTGCACCACCGCCATTCATGCCACCCATGAGGTTCTGCTGCATCTGGAGCTGGCGCAGCGTCGTCTCCGGGATGAAGTCCTGCAGTTCCACGTCGAACACCAGCGTGGAGTTCGGCGGGATCGGGCCGGCAGCGCGCTCGCCATAGCCAAGCTCAGGCTTGATCCACAAACGGTACTTGGCGCCCTTGTGCATCAGCTTCAGCCCTTCGGAGAAGCCCGGCACGACCCCGCCGACCGGCAATGGAGTCGGCTGTTGCGACTTGTCGAACACCGTGCCATCGACCAGCCGTCCCTCGTAGTTCACGAGCGTCACGTCGGAGTTCGTCGGCGTCGTGCCCTTCAGATCGCCGGCCTTCAGCACCTGATACCGCAAGCCGGACGGCGTCGTGACGATGCCGGTATCACCCGCGCGCGCCAACGCCAGTCCCGCCACCAGCGCAATCAGCAACCCTGCAATCAACCACAGCACGTAGGCGCGCTTGACCGGCAGGATCGGAACGGCGGTGACAGTCGACATAGCGAGGCAACCTTGCTTGCGCGAGCCGGCAGCAGTCGCTGATCGGCGCAATGACGAAGACGTTAGTGCAACGGGGGCGTCGTGCCGCGGCGTCGCCAGTCGACGCGCCGCGGATGACGCAACGTCTTACCGTGCGCCGTCACGCTCCGCGCGCTTGCGATCAAGCTTGCGCGCACGCCGCACCGCCGCCGCCCGCTCGCGCGCACGCTTCTCCGAGGGCTTCTCGTAGTGGCGGCGCAGCTTCATCTCGCGATACACCCCCTCCCGCTGCAGCTTCTTCTTGAGCGCGCGGAGAGCCTGGTCAACATTGTTGTCGCGAACGATGATCTGCATTGGAACCTTCAACTCCGGATCAAACAGCTAATGCGGCGGCGAGCGAAGGCTCGCGCCGAACGAAATGGCCCTAGCAGCAACCACCCGGTGCCGCAAGCACTCACGCGATCACGATCGGGGCGTTGACGACGCGGCGATGCTGAAGCGCCGGGACGCGGCCACGCACCGCGCGCAGCTTCTCTGGCTCGACCTCGGCATAGCCGATGCCGGGCGCCTCGCCCATGTCGAGCAGGATCTCGCCCCACGGATCGACGACCAGCGAATGGCCATAGGTGGCGCGCCCGTCCTCATGCACGCCGGTCTGTGCCGCGGCGACGAGATGGACACCGGCCTCGATCGCGCGCGCGCGTAGTAAGATGTGCCAATGCGCCGCACCCGTCGGCCGCGTGAAGCTGGCGGGTACCGACAACACCTGTGCCCCGGCATCGGTCAGCGCGCGGTAGAGGTCGGGGAAGCGCATGTCGTAACAGATCGACAGCCCGAGCGGCCCGAGCGGGCTGCCGACCACGACCGGGCGCTCACCCGCGGCATAAGTCGCCGATTCGCGCCAGCTTTCGCCATTCGGCAGGTCGACGTCGAACAGATGCATCTTGTCGTAGCGCGCGCGGATGTTGCCGATCGAGTCGATCACGAAGCTGCGATTGGCGAGCCGCCCGTCCGGACGGCGCAGCGCCAGCGATCCCAGGTGCACCCACACCCCGACCCGCGCCGCCGCCTCGCGCACCGCGACCAGCACGCGGTCGTCACCTTCCTTGGCCAGGACCGCGGCAGCGCGCGCCTGGTCGCGATCGAGCACGCCCGACATTTCGGGCGTGAACACCATCGTCGCGCCACCGGCCCCCGCTTCCTCGATCGCCGCCACCAACGCCGCGGCATTCGCCAGCGGATCGATCCCGGTCGTGGTCTGGACGACGGCAATCTTCGTCACGCATTACTCCTTGGCTGTCGGGTTCCTGGAACAGCAAGCGCATCAATGACGCAAGTGTTGCGCCGCCGTCGCACGCGCGAACGGTTGGCGTGCCGCGCCAAGCCGATTAAGACCCGCGCCATGACCGGCACCCCCCTCACCTTCTACAACAGCCTGACCCGCCGACCGGAGCCGTTCGTGCCGCTCGATCCCGGCAACGTCCGCATCTATTCGTGCGGGCCGACGGTCTATCATTATGCGCATCTCGGCAATCTGCGCGCCTACGTCTTCACCGACACGCTGACCCGCACGATCGCGTGGAAGGGCTGGCCGCTGACGCATGTCATCAACATCACCGATGTCGGCCATCTGACGTCGGACACCGATGCCGGCGATGACAAGATGGAAGCTGCCGCGCGGGCGTCGGGGCGTGATATCTGGTCGATCGCAAGGCATTACACCGATGCCTTCAAGCAGAACCTGACCGACCTGAACATTCGCACCCCGACGCACATGCCGCTGGCGACGGATCATGTCGCAGAGATGATCGCGTGGGGCGAGCAGATCGCCGGGCGGCATTGCTACCGACTGGCGGACGGCCTCTACTTCGACACCACCACCGTTCCCGATTACGGCCGCCTGGCGGGCGTCGCGGACGACGCCGCGCACGGGCGGATCGAAACCGTCGCCGGCAAGCGCCACCCGCAAGACTTCGCGATCTGGCGCACCACTCCGCCCGGCGAGACGCGACAGATGGAATGGGACTCGCCTTGGGGTCGCGGGGCGCCGGGCTGGCACCTGGAATGCTCGGTGATGGCCGCGAAATATCTCGGCCCGGCGTTCGATATCCACACCGGCGGCATCGATCATCGCGAGATCCACCATCCCAACGAGATCGCGCAGAACCAGGCGCATTGCGAATGCGGCGACACCGGCGCCAACTTCTGGATGCATAACAACTTTCTTGTCGATCGCACGGGAAAGATGAGCAAATCCTCGGGTGATTTCCTGACGCTCACGCGCTTGATCGAGCGCGGCTTCCACCCTTTGTCGTACCGGCTGATGTGCCTGCAGGCGCATTATCGCAGCGAGCTGGAATTCTCATGGGAGAACCTCGCCGCGGCACAGGTGCGGCTGAAGCGCTGGGTGCATGCCGTCGAGGGGCTGCGTGCACGGACGGCGGGCGAGAGCGGAGCGACGTCCGCGGCGTATCTGACGCAGCTCGACGCCGCGGTCAGCGACGATCTGGCGACCCCGCGCGCGCTGCCGGTGCTGGACGCGATGCTTTCCGACAAGAAGCTGTCGCCGGCCGACCGGCTGGCGACGCTCGACGCCTTCGACGCGGTGCTCGGCCTTGCGCTCGGCGAGGCGACGCGTGCGGCATTGCGGGTGCGTCCGGCCGATGCCACGATCGACGATGCGACGATCGAGGCGCGGCTCGCCGAGCGGCGCGCGGCGCGTGCCGCCAAGGACTTCCCGCGCTCGGACGCGATCCGCGACGAGCTGGCCGCCAATGGGGTCGAGGTGATGGACGGCGATCCGCTCGGCTGGGACTGGAAGCTGCCGGCATGATGGAGGATGGAGCGACATGGACCTTGGCCTGAACGGACGTACCGCGATCGTCTGCGCCTCCAGCCACGGGCTCGGACGCGCCTGCGCGACGGCGCTGGCGGAGGCGGGCTGCACCGTGATCCTCAACGGCCGCGATGAAGCGGCGCTGGAGGGAACGGCCGCGTCGTTGCGCGCGACCGGCGCTATCGTCCACGCCGTCGCTGGCGACATCGCCGACGAGCACGTGCAGCAGGCATTGCTCGACGCCGCTGGCGGGGTCGTCGACATCCTCGTCAACAACAATGGCGGGCCGCCGCTGCGCGACTTCCGCGAGCTGGACGGCACCGCGATCCACGCGGGGATCGAAGCGAACATGGTCGCCCCGATCCGGCTGGTGCAGAAGGTGGTCGATGGGATGATCGAGCGCCGCTTCGGACGGATCGTCTGCATCACCTCCGGGTCGGTAAAGGCGCCGGTCGGCGGGCTCGACCTGTCGAGCGGCGCGCGGCTGGGGCTGACCGGTTTCCTCGCCGGCGTCGCACGGCAGGTCGCGCATGCCAACGTCACGATCAACTTCCTGCTGCCCGGCCTGTTCGCGACCCGGCGGCTGGCGGGGGTCCACGCCTACAATGCGCAGACGAAGGGCATATCGGTCGACGACGCCGAAGCGGCGGCGCGCGAGCGCATACCGGCGCGTCGGTTCGGCGAACCCGATGAGTTCGGTGCAGCCTGCGCCTTCCTGTGCGCGGCCTCCTCGGGCTTCATCACGGGACAAAGCCTGCTGATCGACGGCGGCGGTTATCCGGGCGTCCTGTAAAGAGGAAGTTGATTGCGAGCCGCGCACGATTGGTTCAAGGCGACGGCTGTTTTTGGAAGGATGAATGCCATGGCCACCTGGGCCCCGCACAGCTGGACCGCCGCGGAAGCGCGCCAGCTCCCCATCTACCCGGACGCCGCGGCGCTGGACGATGCGACGCGCCGGCTGGCCTCCTTTCCCCCGCTCGTCTTCGCCGGTGAGGCGCGTAACCTGACGGCCGATCTGGCGAAGGTAGCGGAAGGCAAGGCGTTCCTGCTTCAGGGCGGTGATTGCGCGGAGAGCTTCGCCGAGCACAGCGCGAACAACATCCGCGATACGTTCCGCGTCATCTTGCAGATGGCCGTCGTGCTGACCTTCGCCTCGAAGTTACCGGTGGTGAAGGTCGGGCGGATGGCGGGGCAGTTCGCCAAGCCACGTTCTGCCAATACCGAAACGATCGACGGCGTCGAATTGCCCAGCTACCGCGGCGACAACGTCAACGATATCGCCTTCACGCCGGAATCGCGCATTCCCGATCCGGAGCGGATGATCCGTTCCTATGCGCAGTCGGCGGCGACGCTGAACCTGTTGCGCGCGTTCGCGCAAGGCGGCTATGCGAACCTGCACCAGGTCCATCGCTGGACGCACGACTTCATGGGCCGCAGCCCGTGGGCGAAGAAATACGCGGAAACGGCCGACCGCATCGGCGAGGCGCTCGACTTCATGGAGGCGTGCGGGATCAGCCCCGATACCGTCCCGCAACTTTCGCAGACCACCTTCTACACCAGCCACGAAGCGCTGCTGCTGCCCTTCGAGGAGGCGCTGACCCGGCAGGATTCGCTGACCGGCGACTGGTACGACACGTCGGCGCACTTCCTGTGGATCGGCGACCGCACCCGTTTCGAAGGGTCGGCGCACGTCGAGTTCCTGCGCGGGATCGGCAACCCGATCGGCGTGAAGTGCGGACCGTCACTCGACCCGGATGCGCTGTTGCGGATGCTCGACACCCTCAATCCGGATCGGGTGCCGGGGCGGGTGACGCTCATCACCCGCTATGGCTACGATCAGATCGAGGCGCACCTGCCCCGGCTGGTGCGCGCCGTGACGCGTGCCGGGCACCCGGTGATCTGGAGCTGCGATCCGATGCACGGCAACACCGTCAAGGCGGCGACCGGTTACAAGACGCGGCCGTTCGAGCGCATCCTGTCGGAAGTACGCGGCTTCTTCGCGGTGCACCGTGCCGAGGGGACGCATGCGGGTGGCATCCACGCCGAAATGACCGGGCAGAACGTCACCGAATGCACCGGCGGCGCGATCGACGTTACCGAGCAGAGCCTCGCCGATCGCTACCACACGCATTGCGATCCGCGCCTGAACGCCGGACAGAGCCTGGAGCTCGCATTCCTGCTCGCCGAAATGCTCAACACCGAGATGGCGGAGCGCCGCAAGGCGGCGTGACGGGCGCGCCGGCGCGCCGTCCATGGAGGACGGCGCGCCGAAAGCGACGATCGCGCGCGAAAGTCGCTTGACGATTCTTCCACCGCCTCCTAACAGCGCGCCTCACACCGCGCACGGCCCCTTCGTCTAGCGGTTAGGACGTCGCCCTCTCACGGCGAAAACACGAGTTCGATTCTCGTAGGGGTCACCAGCGTTGCCGCGGATAGCGGCCCCCGGCCGTTGTGGACCACATAGCTTCGCTTAGCATCCGGTTCGCGCCACGCGGTGAGCCGATACTTGCTCCGACATGATCGTACGACAGCTTTCGCGTGCGCCATCGCAGGGTTTGTCAGCGCGCCATCGATCGGAGAAGCAATCCTGTGACGATCACCTCGCTTCCTGAAGTGGCCGCGCTGTCGGACTGCTCCTCCGCTGCCTTGGCCCGATCGTGGGCCGGCCATGTGCGCGCTCTTACGATGACCGCCGACACCACCCGCGACCGGCAAGCTGCCGCAAGCATGACCTGCTCCGACAGCCGACGCACGGGGTGCAAGTACGGCCTGATCACGCACGGCTGGTCCTCTCGCCCCCCACGGATGCCGCTGGAAGCCGCCGCCAGGCTGCACCCCGGATGGCTCGGCACCGTCAGGGCAGCAACACGAACAGGGCTCGTCACGATCGGCCGAAAACGTGGCGGAAACGCAACGGTCGTCGCACGTAGTGCCGAACTGATGGCGCATTTCCGGAACGTTACGGTTGTATTAACCATACGTTCAGGCGCCAAGCTGCTGTCAGGACAGGCGCGTTCGCGCTGTCTGTCAATAATGATAGTCTGAGAGGTAAGCAGATGCGTTCCAATCTTCCCCGCTACACCGCCTTGGCCATGATCGCGATCGGTGGCGTCAGCCTCGGCGGTTGTGCCAGCAAGGGTTTCGTCCGTGAGCAGATCGCCACGGTCAACACGCGTATCGACGGCCTCGACGGTCGCCTGCGCACGGTCGAGGGTACGTCCGGCCAGGCGCTGACGCAGGCGCAGGCGGCTTCCGCCCAGGCGCAGCAGAATTCGCAGCGGATCGACCAGATCAACGGCCGCGTCGATGGCCTCGATCAGCAAATGAAGCAGCAGATGCAGCAGCGCCAGCGTCGGCCGCGCGGCTGATTCCGCTGACGTGATGCGACGATGGCGCGAGGATCGGCTCGGCCGAAAAGGACTGAGATGATACCGGGATCGCTCCACGTCGCGTCGCGATCGATGCTTTGTGCGGCGCTGCTGCTGGCGATCACGCCGGCAGCCGCCGCACCCGGCGACAAGACGCGCACCGCTCCGGCCGCCGCCCGCAAGCAGGCGTCTGCCAAACCTGCGAAGGCGTCACTGAAGAAGCCGAAGCCGGTGGCGAACGTCGCGCCGGTCGTCCTGCCGCAGCTGCCACGCTCCGATATGGCGAACCGGCTGATCGCCTGGGTTGCGGCGGCGCACGACAATGGCGCGCGCCCCTATGCCGTCATCGATAAGCCGGCAGCGAAACTCTATCTTTTTTCCGGCAACGGTACGTTCCTCGGCGAAACGCCGGTGCTGCTAGGTATCGGCGTCGGCGATGATTCCTCGCCCGGTATCGGGGCGAAGAAGCTCGAGGAGATCGGCCCGGCCGAGCGGACCACCCCCGCGGGTCGCTTCGTCACCCGGTTCGGGCGTGCCTTCGGTCGCCAGCAGGTGCTCTGGGTCGATTATGCCAATGCGGTGGCGATCCACGCGGTCATCACGACGCACAAGAAGGAGCGTCGGGTCGAGCGGCTGCTGTCGCCCGCCGTCGACGACAATCGCATATCGTTCGGGTGCATCAACGTCGGCACGCGCTTCTACAGCGGCAAGCTGAAGCCGCTGTTCGAGAAGAAGGGCGGCATCGTCTACATCTTGCCGGACATGAAGACGCTCGACGAGGTTTTCCCGCGGGTCCGGCTGCTGCCCTATCTCGGCACGGGTACGGAGATCAGATCATGAGCATGGTCCTGCTCGCCCTTCTCGCCGCCGCGGCAGATCGCCCGGTGGTGGTCAGCTCGATCACGACGCCGCAGCTCGTCGAGCTGTGCCGCGGCAAGGACGACGATCCGACCGCCAACTTCTGTACCGGCTACATCCTCGCGGCGTTCGACGCATTGTCGCTGGCGCGGCAGATCTGTCCGTCGCCCGCGCGCGCATCGAACATGATGGTCGCGTCGACGACCCGCAAATATCTCCGCAAGCGCGCGAAGAAGTCGACGGTCGCCCCCGCCTTCGCCGTCCGCACCGCGCTGCGCGAAGCCTTTCCCTGCAAGCGTCGCTAGGCCGTCACCGGCGGGATCATCCCGCCTTTGCCGGTGTCGCGCGCGCCTCGGCGGTCAGCACCAGTTCCGCGGCCAGCAAGGCACCGTCCTGGTCCTGCGCGACCGAGGTATGCTCGACCAGGTCGTTGACGAACTGCGGCCCGAACGGCAGCGGCACCTTCGAACAATCGAGATAGCGCGCACCCTTGCGGTCGGCGATGAACAGGTGGTTGCCGCCCGGCCGCCCCGCGATGTCGACGTATTTGCGGAGTTCGATATAACCCTCGGTGCCGAGGATGAAGAGCCGCCCGTCGCCCCAGGTCGGCAGCCCGTCGGGCGTGAACCAGTCGACGCGCACGTAGCCGGCGCCGCCATCGCCGTTCAGCACCATGTCGCCGAAATCCTCGAACTCGGGATGCTCGGGATGCGCGAAATTGCCGGTCTGCGACGCGACGACATGCGCGCGCTTGCTGCCGGTCAGATAGACGAACTGGTCGGCCTGGTGGCTGCCGACGTCGGTCAGGATGCCGCCGTTGCGCGCCGGATCCCAGAACCAGTCGGGCCGGTTCGGCGCCGACAGGCGGTGCGGCGCGAGGTTGATCGTCTGGATCACGCGCCCGATCGCGCCGTCATGCACCAATTGCCCGGCCATCACCGCCGCGGGCACCTCCAGCCTTTCGGAATACATGATCCCGTATTTGCGCCCGGTCTCCTTGATCGTGCGCCGCACCGCGGCCAGTTGCTCCAGCGTGGTGACCGCGGCCTTGTCGCTCAAATAGTCTTTCCCCGCCTTCATGACGCGCATGCCGAGCGGCGCACGCAGGCTGGGGATGGCGGCGCTGCACACCAGCTTGATCGTGCGATCGGCCAGGATCTCGTCCTCGCTGCGCGCCAGCTTTGCGCCCGGATAGCGCTTCCGGAACATCGCGACCTGTGCCGGGTCGGCGGAGAAGAAGCTGGTCAGCACCCCGCCGCCGCGGATCACGGCGTCGGTGATGCCATAGATGTGGTTGTGGTCCATGCCGATCACCGCGAACGGCAGCCGGTATTTCGCCTCCGGGGCGGGCTTGGCCATCGCGGTTTCGGTGGGCGCGTCGCCGCGCGTCGCGGACTGCGCCAGTGCGTCGCCCGCCACCCCCACCAGTCCGGCGGTCAGTCCCATTCCCAGCAGTGCGCGACGATCCGTCTCGGTCATGGTCGGTATCCCCTCAGATCTTCACGAGCGACGTCGGCCACGTCATGGCCGCGCCGCGATCCATCGCCTGTTCGCCCAGCAGCGATGCGACGCTGGCATTATATGCCTGTTCCAATAGCCCCGGCAGCGGCTTGCCCGATCGTACCGCCTCGCCGAACCCCTCGAACTGCAGCATCGTCTCGTCATATTCTCCCCAGCCGAGCGACTCGCCTGGCGTCGTCACCGGCAACTCCGGGAACCACGTCGCGCCGCCGATCGGGATCGTGCGCTTGTGGCCGCGCTTCACGTCGGCCTGCATCCGTTGCAGCGCCAGCGATCGCGGCGAGACCTCCTGGTAGATGCGGCCCAGTTCCGGCTCGATCGTGCCGGTACTGCCCTGGATCTGCTCCTCGCAGCCATAGCGCGCGTTGTTGAGCAGCGAGGTGTAGATCACCTTCCGCCCACCGGCATATTCGTAGATAAGCGCGACGTGGTCGTACACCTCGCGGCCATCCTTCCAGAAGCAGATGCTGCCCGATCCGATCACGCGCGTCGGCACCGCGTCGAGGAACCAGTTGCCGACCTGCAACTGGTGTGTCGCCAGCTCCGTCATCAACCCGGCCGAACTGTCGCGGTACAGCCGCCAGTTGACCTGCCGGTCGGTGCGATCGGCGGGCACCTTGCGGCGCCAGCTGTTGTTGCGGTGCCAGCTCGCGCGGATTTGGGTGATCGTACCGATCTCACCGGCCTTCACGCGGCGCAGCGCGTTCAGGTAGGTCGGGTGGAACATCCGCTGGTGCCCGATCTGGAGAACCTTGCCGCTGTCCTGCGACTTCTTCACCATCGCGCCGCAATCGTCGATCGTACGCGCCATCGCCTTCTCGCACCAGACGTGCAGCCCGGCGTCGAATGCATCGAGGCTGTGACGCGCGTGCATGTTCAGCGGCGTCGCGATCACCACGGCGTCGATCCCGCGCGCATCCAGCATCGCGCGGTGATCGGCAAAGGTCGGCGTGCCCGGGGCCACCCATTGCTGCGCCTTGGCGATGTTGGGCGCGTACGTGTCGCACAGCGCCGCGACGGTGCAGTTGCGCGTCTTCGCGATGTTTTGGATCAGCGCCCGGCCACGGTCGCCGGTGCCGATCACGCCCAGCCGCACCTTGCCCGTGCCCGCGGTCTGCGCGCCCGCCGCGATCGCCGCCCAAGGCGTGGCCACCGACATCGCCGTGCCCGCCGTGGCTGCCAGCACGCGGTCGAGGAACGACCGCCGCGTCAGGTCGAATTCCTTTTCGTTCATTCCAATATCCTGCGTGGCGCATGTGGCGCGAGGTCGAACAACATCCGCCGGCGCGGATCCTGAAGGTGCTGAAGCGCGTCGTCGCTCGCGACGATCAACGCGGTGCTGAGCATTTCCGCACGCGACCCGTTGCGATCGATCACGACCGCGCAGCGCGGCGCGTCGATCGCGCCTGCGCCCGTGTCCCCGCCCGCGCCCGTGGCCGGCCGGATCAGCGCCGCACGTTCCGGCGCGGTGGTGCCCGTGCCGATCGTGGCCGATACCGACAGCGCCTCGTCGAACAATTCGACCTCCACCAGCGCGGCGTCGGGGTGGCGCGGATCGGGGATCGCGAATGGCCAGGCCCCGCCCAGCGGATGCGCGCCGACCACCGCGATCGAGCTTTCGCCAGCGGAGAGCAACGCGCATTCCACGCCGGCGCCACGCAGCGCCGCCACCGCATAATCCAGCGCCAGCCCTTTGCCGATGCCGCCGAAATCGAGCGCGACGGGTACGTCGCACGCCAGACGGGCGGCGTCGTGATCGAGGTGCAGCTGTCGCCAGCCCGCCGCATGGCGCGCGTCCGCGACCGGATCGAACAGCCCCAGCGTCAGCGCATAGGCGGCGTCGATCTGCAACAACGCATCAAGCAGGATCGGATCGTCGATCGCCGCCGGCTGGCCGGCGCGCAGCGCGTCGTTCATCGCCGTCGCCGCCGACGGTCGGTGGATGGTCAACGCATCGTCCACCGCCACGATCGCGGCGCGCGCACGCCATAGCGCGTCCGCGTCGCCCGCCCCGAAACGGTGCAGCTCGATGCGCGTCCCCATCGCCGGGAAGCATTCCACCCCCGTCGCCGCCTTGGGGATCGGCGCTGCGCGCGTCATGGCCGCGGCGTGGGTCAGGCCTTGACCTCCCAGCCGGGCTGATAGTCGACCGACCACAATTTCATCGCCTCGGCGCTGCCCGGCTTACCCGTCGTCGGGTCGACGGTCAGCACGCTGTTGGTGCGATAGGCCATGTTGCCGAGGTGGCAGAGCGTCGTGCTGATGTGTCCCTCCGCGATCGGGGAGGCGAGCGCGGTCGCCCGGCCGCGGATCACGTCGACGAAGTTGGCGGCATGATAGACGTCCAGCGCCCCCTCCCCGACCGTGCCCGTCGTCTCCGACGTCGCCGGTGCCTTTACCTCGCGCAGCATCTTGCCGGCCAGATCGTACAGCTCGAACCCGTTGCGATCGACCACCGCCGAACCCTTCGTGCCGAGCAGCAGCACGCCGCGCCCGCGCCCGCGCGTCAGCTGGCCGTTGCAGCTCTGCCCGTTCCAGCGGATCGCGCGATCGTTGTCGTAGAGCAGGTCGAGCGCGAGCGTGTCGTACATCTCCCAATCGTCGCCCTTGTAGAAATGCCGGGCGCCACGTGCCGCGACCGTCTTGGGGTAGCTCAGCCCCATCAGCCACCGCGCCACGTCAAGTTCGTGCATCGCGTTGTTGCAGATCTCGCCGGTGCCGTACTTCCAGAACCAGTGCCAATTGTAGGGGACGAGGTTGGAACGGTACGGTCCACGCGGACGCGGCCCCTGCCACATGTCCCAGTTCAGGTTCGCAGGCGGCGCGACCTCGGTGCCCGTGCCGATCGAGGTGCGATTGTTGGCGTACCACGCCTGCGCTTCATAGACGTCGCCCAGCTCGCCGGCGCCGATCAACGCCGCCAGCTGTTGCGTTTCGCGGCTCGATCGCTGTTGGTTGCCGACCTGCAATTGCCGCCCGGTGCGGCGCTGCACGGCGATCAGCGCCTCGCCCTCCGCGGGGGCGATGCCGATCGGCTTCTCGACGTAGCAATGCCGGCCAGCATCCATGGCGTCGATCGCCACCTTGGCGTGCCAGTGATCGGGGGTGGCGACGGTGACGATGTCGACCGCCTTCTTGTCGAGCAGCCGACGATAATCGCCCTCCGTCTTCACGCCCGCATTGCCCTTCGCGGCGAACGCCGCGGCACGCTTGGCCAGCACGTCGGAATCGACGTCGACCAGATGGGTGATCGTGACGTTCGGCTGCTTGGTAAACGCGCTCATATGCGCCTGCCCGCGGCCATTGACCCCGACCACGGCGACGCGCAGCCGATCGTTCGCGCCCTTGATCTGCGCATAGCTGCGCGCGCTCACCGCGACGCCGAGCGCCGCGCCCGCGCCGGTCATCATCGTGCGACGGTCCATCATCGACCTGCCCCCTTCTGCAATTCACGGATCTTGATCGAGCGGAAATCGACGCGGTTGCCGTGATCCTGCAGCAGGATCGGCCCGGTCGGGCGCTCGCCGAAGTCGTTAAACCTGGCATATTTGCTCTGCGCCACCAGCGCGCGGAACGCCGGCGATCCGCGCTCGTACTCGACCACCTTGAAACCGTTCAGCCAATGCTCGACATGCCGGCCGCGGCTGACGATCACCGCGCGGTTCCACTCGCCGGGCGGATTGATGCGCTTGCCCGGGCTGTCGGGGTCGGACAGGTTGCGCGCCGGGATCAGGTCGTAAAGCGAGCCGAGCGTGCGGTTGCCGTCGCGACCCATCTTAGCATCGGGGTGCCGCGCGTCGTCGAGCAACTGATACTCCAGCCCGATCGCCGAGCCCGCCCCTTTCGAAAGCGCGGGATCGACGAAATACTTGACCCCGCTGTTGGCGCCTTCGGTCAACCGGAAGTCGACGGACAGTTCGAAATCACCATAGTCGCGGGTGGTCACGATGTCGCCGCCGTTGGTCGATTCGGCGCCGTCCGCACCCTCGACCGTGAACACGCCGTTCGCCATCGACCAGCCCTTGGCGGGAAAGCCGCCACCCTTCGCGCCGGTCCAGCCTGCCGCCGTTTTGCCATCCCACAGCAGCTTCCATCCGGTACGCTGCTCGGCGGGTGACAGGCGGTTCGACAACCAGCCCTGCTGCGCCAGCCCGGTAGCCGGCATCGCGTAGCGCGCGGCGCGGTCGGTGATCATCCGCACCTTGCGGAACCGCACTTCGGGATGGCGCGCGGCATCCGCATCGGGGATGGCGTGGACCTGGAACGCGATGAACCCGCGCGCGTCGGTATCGTCGACGGTGTCGGTTGCGGGTACGCCGTTCACCCACGTCCGCAGGCGGTTGCCGATCGCCTCGACCCGGTAGTGGTTCCAGTCGCCGGGGCGGAAGGCGCGTCGTGCCGCCTCGTTGCGGCCGAGCGTGTAGAGCCATTGCCGACGCTGCTCGTCGTACATGCCCCCGCTCCACCCCCGCTTCGACGGATCGATCTCCGCCTGATAGCCGAAGACGACGCCGTTGCGATATTCCGGCCGGCTTTGCCCACGGATCATCACGCCCGAATTCAGGACCGGGTCGGTCTTGGCGTCGAACTCGATGATGAAGTCGCCGAACTGCGCATCCGATACCAGCCAGCTATTGGCCTTGCCCTGCTCGGCACGCCCGACCAGCTCGTCACCGACCACCGTATAGGTCGCATTGCCGCCGGTCCGGTGCCACCCCGCCAGCCCCTCGCGCGGGGTCACGTCGCGCCACGGCGCCGCCGCCTCGCGCGCCGCCGCCGGTTCCGCCCCGGCCCCTGCCGCGACCGCTGCGGACGCCAGTGCCAACGCCGCCCATCTCCGCACCTTCATGAAGCGCCCTCTCCGCGACTCGGTGCCGCGCCAGCGGCCCGTCGCCTGTGATTGTCGTTTTCCGGGTGCCATTGCACCTCTCCTGCCGTCCAGCCTAAGTTGCGGTCCGACCACATGCAACAGACATGTCAGACATTCTTGGCGATGGCCGTCCATTCCGCTACGGTCGCACCGCGCCACGACCGGCGTCGATGGTGACTTCTAGGGTTCCGGATGCGCAAGACAGAGAGTGGCGGCAAGCTGTACCGCGGGATCGTCGACGCGATCGCGGCCGATATCGCCGCGGGGATATACCCGGTGGGATCGCGACTGCCCGCCGAGCGTGACCTGACCGAACGCTTCAAGGTCAGCCGCCCCACGGTGCGCGAGGCGATGATCGCGCTGGAGATGCAGGGCATGGTCGAGGCCCGCAAGGGCTCCGGCGTCTTCGTCCTGACGACGGGGGTGGCCGATGCCGACCGCGAACTTGATATCGGCGCGTTCGAGATCACCGAGGCGCGGCGATTGCTGGAGGGCGAGGTCGCCGCGGTTGCCGCGACCGAGATCGATGCAGCCCAACTCGCTGAATTGCATACATTGCTGGCGCAGATGGAGCAGAGCGACGTGGTCGCCGCGGAGGATGCCGACCGCCGCTTCCACATCGCGATCGCCGAGGCGACGGGCAATGCGGTGATCATCGCCGCGGTCGCCGATTTCTGGGACATGCGCTTCCGCTCGCCGCTCGCACGGGCGGTATTGCTGAAAGCGGGCAGCCTGGGCGTCGAAAGCCGCATGGCCGAGCATGGCCGCATCCTGGCCGCCCTCGAGGCGCGCTCACCCGTCGATGCGCGCAACGCGATGCGCGATCATCTCTCGCGCGTCATCGACCACCTGCTCGACGTCACCGAAACCGAAGCCGTCGAGCGCGCGCGTGCCGAGGCCACGCAGCGCCGCCACGCGCTGGCGCGACGCTCGGTCTGAACTCGACGAACAAGCGGGGCGATGATCCTTCTGCGTGGCGGCGTTGCCACGTCTGACTGACAATGCTATCTGACAATCGCGATCGGACGTGCTCGTGCCTGACATCAAAAATGATGACGGTACGACGGCATAACGCGGCATGCCGGTCGTCAGGGAGAGGGTCATGACCAGTCAGCACCGCTATAAGCGTCACCTTCACGTCTCGATCAGCCTGTTGAGCCTCGTCGCGGCCGCTCCGTCGTTCGCGCAGGCCGCCGCGCAGCCGACCGCCCCTTCCACGACACCGGACCAGGCCGCGACCTCGCAGGAAAGCGACGGCGGGCAGGTCGCCGACATCGTCGTCACCGGCTTCCGTGCCGCGCTGAACAATGCCCTCAACCAGAAGCGCGCCGAAACTGCCGCGATCGACAGCATCGTCGCCGAGGATATCGGCAAGTTCCCTGATTCCAACCTCGCCGAATCGATGCAGCGCATCCCCGGCGTTGCGCTGTCGCGCGGCGATGGCGGCGAAGGGCGCAACATCTCGGTCCGCGGGCTCGGCGCGCAGTTCACGCGCGTGCGCATCAACGGCATGGAGGGCGTGTCGCAGGTCAGCGGCAGCGACATTCGCGGCGGCGTCGCGACCGGGCGCTCGTTCGATTTCGTGACCTTCCCGACCGAGATCTTCTCGGCGCTGTCGGTACGCAAGACGATGTCGGCGGACGTCGAGGAAGGGTCGCTGGGCGCGACCGTCGACCTGCGCGCGCCGCGCCCGTTCGACCAGAAGAAGGACTTCGTCTTCTCCGGCACCGCACGCGGAATCTACAACGACATCAAGAAAGACGTCGATCCCCGCCTCTCCGCACTGGTGTCGAAGCAGTTCGGCGACACGTTCGGCATTCTCGGCAGCATCGCCTATTCCCGGCGTCACATCGACGAATATGCCTATTCCGCGGTCGATGTCGTCCCGACCTATGTCTACGGCCAGGAAGCGTCCTCGGGCGTGCCGCGCGTCGCGACCGATCCGTTGATCGGCGCCGGCCCCAACCGCTCGCTGATCCTGCCGTTCTGCACGCCCGTCGGCTACAGCTATCGCGGCGTGCCGGTGAACAGCCCGTCGAGCGGCTTCAACCAGCCGAACGGCACCGCGATCGGCGCGGACGCCAACAATTGCAGCGCCGGCAACCCGCGCACCGGGAACGCCGCCGCCTATGATTACATCATGAGCCGGCCGGGCGCGAACGGGCGCCCCGGCGGCGGCGTCTTCCTGCCGCGCCTGCCGCGCCCGGTGAAGAGCAGCCAGGATCAGCAGCGGCTCGCCGGATCGCTGACGCTGCAATGGAAGCCGTCCGACCGCACCGACATCTCGCTCGACGGCCTCTATTCGCGTTTCAAGGTCGATCGCCTCGACACGATGTTCGATGCGCGCTCGTTCGGACGCGCGATCTCGAACAACGGCCAGCCGCTCACCTCGGTGCGCGAGATCGAGGTCGACGACAACGGCTCGCTGATCCACGGCCTGTTCGACGGCGTCGACCTGCGTTCGGAGATGCAGGACGAGCGGTTCACCTCGGACTATCGGCAGGTCAATCTCAATATCGACCATCGCTTCTCCGACACGTTGCGCGTGTTCGGCCTGGCCGGGATCAACCAGTCGCGGCTCGACGTGAACCGCTTGCAGGTGGCGGTCGACTCCAACGACACGCGCGACTGGTCGATCGACTTCCGCGACAATCCCGATATCCCGAAGATCGGCTACGGCATCGACACGACCAATGCCGCGCTGTTCAGCTACGGTCCGCCACTGTCGAACGGCAACCAGCAGGGGCAGCTCTCGAACTTCATCCGGCGTAACACGATCACCAGCAAGACGTTCGAGCTGAACGGCGAATGGGAGGCGGCGCCGCACTTCACCGTCCAGGTCGGCGGGCAATATCGCACCAACAGCTATACCGCGCGCGAGCGGCAATTGGCGACCAACACCCCGCTGGCGCTGCCCGCCGGCGTGTCGCTTTCCAGCCTCACCTTCGTGACGCAGGGCGTGGGCAAGAACCTGGGCGGGCAGTTGCAGGATTTCGCCGCCGTCGATCCGGACAAGTTCCGCTCCGCCGTCGGGCTCGACAGCTATGCCTATTGCAGCGTCGAGTGCGCCAAGGGCACGTACGGCGGCGTCGACGAGAAATACGGCTCCGGCTATTTCATGGTGAAGTTCGACACGCGCGACATCCTGCCTTTCGCGCTGCGCGGCGATGCCGGCGTCCGCTACGTCCACACCGATCTCGAAGCCTACGGCCCGATCACCACCGCCGCGCCCGCAGGCTCGACCTATCCGTCGCGCTTCGTGATCTCGAACGTCCAGCGCTCATATGACGACTGGTTGCCGTCGATGAACCTCGCGCTCGACGTTACGCCGGACCTGATCGCGCGCGTCAGCGCATCGCGCGTGATGTCGCGCCCGTCCTATGGACAGCTGATCCCGGCCGGCTCGGCCAATCTGGTCATCCAGACCGCGTCGTTCAGCAACCCGTTCCTCGAACCGATCCGCGCCAACACCTTCGATGCGTCGCTCGAATGGTATTTCGCGCCGGGCTCGCTGATCTCGCTGGCGTATTTCTACAAGAACATCGAGACCTACATCCAGACGACCAGCACCAGCGTCGCCTTCCAGGACATCGGCCTGCCGCTCAGCCTGCTCAACGGGACGCAGGTCAGCCCGACCGACCTGTTCACGGTTCAGCGCAGCAACAACACGCCGGGCGGTCCGCTGCGCGGGTTCGAGGTAAACGTACAGCTGCCGTTCCGCTTCCTGCCGGGCGCGCTCAGCAATTTCGGTGCGCTCGCCAACTTCACGCGCGTGCGGTCGAACATCAACTACATCATCTCGCCGACGCTTTCGCGAACTGCGCCGCTCGTCGGACTCTCGCCGGAAACCGCCAGCGGCACGCTTTATTACGAAGACAACAAGTTCAGCATCCGCTCGACGGTCAATTACCGTTCCGGCTTCCTCACCGCCGTGCCGAGCGGGTCGGTGGATGCGGATTCGACCTCCAACGCCAGTTCGATCTTCGTCGATGCCTCGGCGTCCTACAATCTCACCGAGAACATCAAGCTGATCGCCGAGGTGACGAACATCACGAACGAGACCAACCGGCTGACCGTCGATACCCTGCGACAGGATCCGCTCTACACCGCCTACTTCGGGCGCACCTACGCGCTTGCCGTGAACTTCCAGCTCTGATCCGCGGATTTCGATGACCGATTCACCACCCGCGCCGCCACGCAAGGCCGGCGGCAATGTCCGCTGGGTGATCTGCGCGCTGCTCTTCTTCGCGACGACGATCAACTATATCGATCGGCAGGTGATCGGCATCCTGAAGCCGACGTTGCAGGGCGAACTCGGCTGGTCGGAGATCGACTATGGCATGATCGTCTTCTGGTTCCAGGCGGCCTATGCGATCGGCTTGCTGGCGTGTGGGCCGATCATCGACAAGGTCGGGTCGCGGCTCGGCTACGCCGCGGCGATCACCTTGTGGAGCCTCGCGGCGGTCGCCCATGCGCTGGTGCGCAGTCCCGGCGGGTTCGCCATGGCGCGCTTTGCGCTCGGGCTGGGCGAGGCGGCGAACTTCCCCGCCGCGATCAAGTCGGTCGCAGAATGGTTTCCCAAGAAGGAGCGCGCACTCGCGGCGGGCATCCTCAACGCCGGCGCCAACGTCGGCGCGATCGCAACCCCGATCGTCGTGCCGCTGATCGCGCTCAGTTATGGCTGGCAGGCCGCCTTCATCATCACCGGGTTGCTGGGGTTCGTCTGGCTCGCCGCATGGCTGGCCTTCTACCGCGCGCCCGAACGGCATCCCCGGCTCGGCGCGCAGGAACTGGCCTATATCACCGCCGACCAGGACAATGATGCCGGCACCGCGCCGATCGCGTGGCGGGCGCTGTTCCGCCGCCGCGCGACCTGGGCGTTCGTGGTCGCCAAGTTCCTGACCGATCCGGTCTGGTATCTGTTCCTGTTCTGGCTGCCGGATTTCTTCGCCAAGCGCCACGGGCTGGACCTGAAGACGTTCGGCCCGCCGTTGATCGCGGTCTACCTGCTCGCCGACGTCGGCAGCATCGGCGGCGGCTGGCTGTCCTCGGCGCTCATCAAGCGCGGCTTCAGCGTCAACGCCGGGCGCAAGCTGGCGCTGCTCGCCTCCGCGATCCTCGTCACCCCGATCGTCTTCGCCAGCAGCGTGTCGAGCCTTGCCGCAGCAGTCGCGATCATCGGGCTCGCCGCCGCGGCGCATCAGGGGTGGTCGTCGAACCTCTACACGATGGTGTCGGACACGTTCCCGCGCACCTCGATCGCCTCGGTCATGGGCATCGGCGGCGCGGCCGGCGCGATCGGCGGGATGATCATGGCGCGCTACGTCGGCCAGGTGCTGGAGACGGTCGGCAGCTACGTGCCCGTGTTCCTGTGGGCAGGCAGCGCCTATCTGGTCGCACTGCTGCTGGTCCACGTGCTCGTCCCGCGGCTCGAAGTGAAAGCGAAGGGTTGAGACCAGGCCCGGACCAGAACGCCTCGGATCACGTCGCTGAGCTAGCAATGGCCGATGTGTCGTTCGCCCTCTGCTTACCCGACGGTCGAGGCAACCCCCGCCCCGTGCCGCTTGCGCCGTCCCAGCATAACCCACGCCTCCGTGTCCGCGACAAGCAGACAACGGGCGTGATCGACCCGCTTGAAAGTGGAACCGAACGCCAACACCGAACCACGCCGTCATTGCGAGCGTAGCGAGGCGATCCAGTGTCGGACCCGAACGCCTCTGCTCGCAATCACCGGTGCGTCGTTCGCCGTCAGCCGCGCCGACCTTGGAGCCGATCGACACCCCAGCCCCCGCGGCGCTTGCGGCGTCCCTGCTAAACCGATGCCCGCTTGTCCCGCGGCAAGCAGACAACGGGCCTGATCCGACCCGCGCTTGGAAGTGAAACCGAACGCCAAGACCGAACCACGCCGTCATTGCGAGCGTAGCGAAGCAATCCAGTCCCGGACCAGAACACCGTGGATGACGTCGCTACGGCTCGCAAAGGCCGGCTCGTCGCTCGCCTCTGCTTATCCGGCCTTCGAGCCGATCGACACCCCAGCCTCCGTGCCCCTTGCGTCGCCTCGGCCCAGCCGATGCCCCGCTTGTTCCGCGGCAAACAGACGGCGAGGTCTGATCAACCCGTGACGGCGATCACGACCGATGGCCGAGCGCTCTCGGCCCCGTCGAAGCACAACCGACCGCCCTGTGGAAACATCGCGCGATCCCGAATTCTCAACCGCCACGCCTTGATCCCCGACGTTGCCTGAGCCGGGTCTCCGCTGCTGGCACGGCAAGTAAATAACGGGTGCTCGCCGCCCCCGCTACGGTGACAAGCATCGCTCTTGAATAACCGTCGCGCCGCTCATTTCCGGACCGTCAGCGTCTTGCCGAGCGCGTCGTGCCAGCCGGCTGCCAGCGTCGCGCGTGCTTCGGCTGCCATCTTCGGCTCGAAACATTCGCCCCGCACCCACGTGGCCGCCAGCGCGTCGAGGTCCTTCCACACTCCGGTCGCCAGCCCGGCATGGAACGCCGCGCCCAGCGCGGTGGTCTCCAGGTGTCGTGGTCGTTCCACCGGCACCTGCAACATGTCGGCGAGGAACTGGCACAGCCAGTCGTTGGCCGCCATGCCGCCGTCGACGCGGATCATCTCCGGCGGATCGCCGCCATCGGCCACCATCGCATCGGCGAGGTCGATCGTCTGATAGCCGACCGCCTCCAGCGCCGCACGCGCCAGATGCGCCTGCGTCGAACCCAGCGTCAGCCCGAAGATCGCGCCGCGCGCATCGGGGTCCCAGTGCGGCGCACCCAGCCCGACGAACGCCGGCACCATATAGACGCCGTGGCTGTCGGGCACCTGCGTCGCCATGCCGTCGGTATCGCGCGCATGGGTGATGACGCCGATCCCGTCGCGCAGCCACTTCACCGCCGCGCCCGCGATGAAGATCGAGCCCTCCAGCGCATAGGTGACCTTGCCGTCCAGGCGGTATGCCGGCGTCGTCAGCAGGCGGTGTTCGGACGTCACCGCCTCCTCGCCGGTGTTCAGCAGCATGAAGCAGCCGGTGCCATAGGTCGACTTCGCCATGCCGGCCGCGAAACACGCCTGCCCGAACAACGCCGCCTGCTGGTCGCCGGCCACGCCGGCGATCGGGATCGCGGCGTCGAACAGCCCCTCGGCGGTGTGGCCGAACAGGTGGCTGTTGTCGTGCACCTCCGGCAACATCGCCATCGGCACGTCGAACAGCGCACACAGCGCTTCGTCCCAGCGCTGTGCGTGGATGTCGTACAACAGCGTGCGGCTGGCATTGGTGATGTCGGTGGCGTGCACCGCGCCACCGGTCAGCCGCCACAGCAGGAAGCTGTCGATCGTCCCGAACGCCAGTTCGCCCTTTTCCGCCCGCGCCCGCGCGCCATCGACGTGGTCGAGGACCCACGCCAGCTTGGTCGCCGAAAAATAGGGATCGAGCAACAACCCGGTCTTGGCGCGGACGGTCGGCTCATGCCCTTCCTCCTTCAGTCGCGCGCACAGCTCGGCGGTGCGGCGGTCCTGCCAGACGATGGCGTGGTGGATCGCGGCGCCGCTCGCGCGGTCCCAGACGACCACCGTCTCGCGCTGGTTGGTGATGCCGATCCCGGCGATGCCGTCCGCGCCGACGCCGCTTTCGGCCAACGCTTCGCGTGCGGTTGCCAGCGTGTCGCGCCAGATGTCCTCCGGGTCGTGCTCGACCCAGCCGGGACGCGGGTAATGCTGCGCGAATTCGCGCTGCGCGGTGGCGACGGCGTGCGTGTCGCTGCCGAAGACGATCGCGCGGGTCGAGGTGGTACCCTGGTCGATTGCCAGGATGTGCGAGGGGCCGGCCACTTCTGTCTCCTTGGCTGTCGTATCGCCGCCGCTACGCGCGCGAACGGGGCGGCAGATAGGGCCGCACGAGATATTGATAGATCGCAGCGCCGGTCACGCCGCCGACCAACGGTCCGGCGATCGGCACCCACCAGTAATTGCCGGGCCCGGGCAGCGCGGAGTCTCCCCATCCCATCAACCAGCAGAACAGCCGCGGTCCGAAGTCGCGCGCCGGGTTGATCGGCCAGCCCTCCAGGTACCCTGCCGACGCACCGATGCACGCGACGAGCAAACCGACGATCGGCGCGCTGGCGTTGGCCATCGGCGCCTGGGTGTTGAACTCGTCGGTGATCGCGAAGATTCCGAGCAACAGGATCGCGGTCAGCACCACCTCGTCCCAGAACGCGTGAATCGGCGTGATATGCGGCCCCGGCGCGGTAAAAAACACGCCCGCCGCGCCCCCTGCGGCACGGGTCAGCCCGTGTGTGGCGTTATACGCTTCGATCACCGGACCGAACAATTGATAGACCAACGCCGCGCCGATCATGGCGCCGACGATCTGCGCTACGACATAGGGCAGCACCTTGTGCCGCGGAAAGTCGCGGAACAGCATCAGCGCCAGCGTCACCGCCGGGTTGGCGTGCGTGCCCGACACCGCCCCGGTGACGTAGATCGCCAGCGTCACCGCCAAGCCCCAGGCGATGCAAACGCCCCAATAAGCAGTGGCATACGGGCTGGGATCGTACAGGATCAGCATCGCGGCGGCCGAATTGCCCAGGGTGATGATGATCGTCACGGCCAGCGCCTCCGCGATCAATTCGCCCCTGAAGCTATGTTGCGCCGTCATTTGCCCGCCTCTCCCCGCCGGCGTTTTCCGGTCGTGGCGCAATACTGTCACTCGTTTTACGCAAGCGTCAATGCGCCGGTTTGAAACTTGCCGGCCAACCACGCATATCGATACGCAACGGACAGCCGGGCGATCGCCCGATATGAGGTGTTTAGTGGCGCAACAGACGGCATCCGCGACCTTCGACGCCGACCTGCTGGTGATCGGCGGCGGCATCAACGGCGTCGGGATCGCACGCGATGCGGCGGGGCGCGGGCTGTCGGTGGTGCTGGTCGAGCAGGACGACCTCGCCAGCCACACGTCATCGGCATCGACCAAGTTGATCCACGGCGGCCTGCGTTACCTCGAATATCGTGAGTTCCGGCTGGTGCGAGAGGCGCTTATCGAGCGCGAGCGGTTGTGGCGGATGGCGCCGCACATCATCTGGCCGCTGGAATTCGTGCTGCCGCAAAGCAACTCGCCGCGCCCTGCATGGCTCGTGCGGCTGGGACTGTTCCTCTACGACCATCTCGGTGGCCGCAAGGACCTGCCCGCGACGCGGACGGTGGCGCTCGATCGCGACCCCGTCGGCAACGGCTTGCGGCCCGGCCATCCGAAGGCCTTCGTCTATTCCGATTGCTGGGTGGAGGACAGTCGGCTGGTCGTGCTCAACGCGCGCGACGCCGCCGCGCGCGGCGCGACGATCCTTACGCGCACCCGATTGGTGGCCGCGCAGCGCGACGATGACGGCGGTGGGTGGATCGCGACGGTCGAGGACGGCGATGGCCGGCGCGACCTGCGGACGCGCGCGCTGGTCAACGCCGCCGGCCCATGGGTTGCCGAAGTGCTGGGCATGGTTCCGGACGCACGGGGCGACAAGGGCGTGCGGCTGATCAAGGGAAGCCACATCGTCGTGCCGCGCCTCTACGAGGGCGCGCATGCGTTCCTGCTCCAGAACCCTGATCGGCGCGTCGTCTTCGCCATCCCCTACGAACAGCATTTCACGCTGATCGGCACCACCGACGAAGCATGGCAGGGCGCCCCCGGCCGCGCCGCGATCGACCAGCAAGAAATCGACTACCTGCTCGGCACCGTCGCGCGCTATTTCGAGCGGCCGGTGGTGCAGGACGACATCGCCTGGAGCTATTCCGGCATCCGCCCGCTCTACGACGATCATGCCGCCAACGCCGCTGCCGTCACGCGCGATTATGTGCTGCACCTGGAGGGCGACACCGCGCGCGCGCCGCTGCTGTCGATCTTCGGTGGAAAGATCACCACGTATCGCAAGCTTGCCGAGCATGCCTTGCAGGAACTTGCCCCGTTCTTCCCGGCTGCCGGCAATGCATGGACAGCCGGTGCCACCTTGCCCGGAGGCGATATGCCGGACGCCGATTTCGACCGCTATCTCGCGCAGATCGTTGTTCGATATCCTAGCCAGCCCGCATCGCTGCTGCGACGCCTCGCCCGCGCCTACGGCACCGACACGGCGGAGCTGCTTGGTGAGGCTGCGACGCCGGGCGATCTCGGCGAGGACTTTGGCGCCGGTCTCCACGCGCGCGAGATCGACTTCCTCTGCGAGCGGGAATGGGCGAGAACCGGCGACGACATCCTGTTCCGGCGCAGCAAGCTGGGTCTTCATGTGACGGCCGGGACGATCGAGCGGATCGACGCCTATCTCGCGCAGCGGAGGGGTGCAGCAAACTAGATCTCATCAACCTTTCGCGGGGTTTGCACGCCCTCCAAATGAACCCGGCCGTCCCGGGTACGTTAGGGCCGGACGCGATAGCGGAAGACGGGACGACCTGCTGTCCCGAACCGAGGCGCGTTCGAGGAGAATGGCGTGGCCGAACTGACACTCGCGGATCTGTCGAAGAAGATGGCGAAGCTCGACTTTGCCATGCTGGCGACGCAATCGGCAGACGGCGGGACGACCGCGCGCCCGATGAGCAACAACGGCGACGTCGAATATCAGGGCGACAGTTACTTCTTCTCCTATGCGGACTCCCGCAAAGTTGCGGAGATCAAGGCCAATCCTCGCGTCACGCTCAGCTACACCGGTGCCGCCGGAATGCTCGGCGGGCCGCCGTTGTTCGTGGCCGTCGATGGCGCGGCGTCGCTCATCACGGATCGACAAGCCTTCGAGGAACATTGGACCAAGGATCTCGATCGCTACTTTCCGGAAGGGGTCGACACCCCCGGTGTCGTCATGATCAAGATTCACGCCGCGACGATTCGCTATTGGGACGGCGGGGACGAGGGAGAGTTGCGCGCCTGACGCTGGCGGGTGCGATCTGCGTGGCAGGGCGGAACCGCGGGTGCGGAAGCATCGTCGGCCCAGCGTGTTAAAAAGCGTGCCGCTCCGTTCACGCGCGGCTGCGCCCGCGCTATGCGGCAAGCCCATGCGTACGTTCCTGCTCTCGCTCGCCGCCGCGTTGCTTTCGGCCACCCCGGCACATGCCGAGACGATCCTGTTCGTCGGCAACAGCTTCACCTTCGGTGCCAACGCGCCGGTAAGGGTGCTCAACGCCGATCGGGTGACCGACCTCAATAACGAACGGATCGGCGGGGTACCGGGATTGTTCAAGCGCTTCAGCGAGGAAGCCGGCCTCGACTGGCAGGTTTCGCTCGAAACGTCGCCGGGCAAGACGCTCGGATGGCACTTGGCGGAGCGGCGCACGCTGCTCGATCGCCGCTGGGACCATGTCGTCCTGCAGGAATACAGCACGCTCTCGCCGGTCGCGCCGGGTGACGGCGCCGCGACGATCGCGGACGCGCGCCGGATCGCTGACCTAGTTCGATCTCGCAACGACAAGGTTGCGATCACATTAACGTCGACATGGACGCGCCCGGATCTGGTGTTCCTGCCCGACAAACGCTGGTCGGGAACGCCGGTCCAGCAAATGGCGAACGACCTCCGCCGCGTCATGGACCGCGCCGCAAAGGACGCGCGTGCTGACGTCGCCCCCGTCGGTCAGGCGTTCACCTGCGCGATCCGCAGCGGGGCGGCGGACGCCAATCCCTATGATGGGATCGACTTCACCCGCGTGCCTTTGTGGTCGTACGATCATTACCACGCGAGCAGCTACGGTTATTACCTCGAGGCGCTGGTCGTCTTCGGGCGCGTCACCGGGGTCGATCCGCTGACGCTGGGGCCGGGCGAGAGCGCCGCCGCCGACCTCGGCTTTTCGAGCGCGGAAACCGGTGCGCTACAGCAGGCCGCGCACGATGTGATCGCGACCGACGGCGGATGCGGGCGTTAGGCGCTGCTTCATCGCGGGGCAATGCGAACACGGTATGGGGTCGTGATCGACGGCCATCAGAAAAGACGCCCCCATCAGCAATCGTTACCTTCGTCGTCGGCGCCGGCATCGCCAGTCCAGGGTGCTCGCGTTCACGCTGTTCCTTGCGTTCGCCGCCGTGGCGACCGCGGTACTTTGCGTCGTCGCGCTGACATCTCGCTAGCCGGAGTGGGCTACACGCCGGCGTCGCGGATCGTCTCCATAGCGACGAATGTCGAAGTGCTGGCGACATGCGGGAGCGACGAAATCCGCTCGCCCAGGACCTCGCGATAGCGACGAATATCCGCCGTACGCACCTTCAGCAGATAATCGAAGCTGCTGGCGATCATGTGGCATTCCTCGACCTCCGGGATGCGCAGCACCGCCCGGCGGAACTCATCGAGCGCCGCCTCGCGCGTGTCGGACAGCTTCACCTCGGTGAAGGCGACGTGATCCAGCCCGAGCCGGGCCGGATCAACGATGGCGCGGAAGCCGAGGATGTAGCCGGCGTCGATCAGCCGCCGCAGCCGCACCTGGCACGGTGTTTTCGACAATCCCACGCGGCGCGCCAGTTCGGTGACCGATAGCCGGCCCTCCGCACGCAAGGCGTCGATGATCCGCCGATCGAACGCGTCGATCGGCGCGCTTGCGGCGATTTTGGCGTCCGTTCGGTTTGTCATGCGTCCTCGAATAGTATCGAATGGCGCGATATTGCCGCAAATACGGACGGATCGCCAGTGACGCGTCGGCTATGGTGCGCAAACGAGAGAGGACCCGACCGCGATGACTGCCACCCTTCCGCCTTTTGCCCGCTTCGCGCCGCCGATCCGCCCGCAAAGCGTACTACGCCAGGCGATCACCGCTGCGTATCGTCGCAGCGAGCCTGAGTGCCTCGCGCCGCTGCTCGACGCCGCCTCGCTTACCGATCCGATCCGCACTGCCACGGCGGCGACCGCGACGGCGCTGGTCACGGCATTGCGCGCCAAGCACAAGGGCACCGGGGTGGAAGGGCTGGTGCAGGAATATGCGCTGTCTAGCCAGGAAGGCGTGGCGCTGATGTGCCTTGCCGAGGCGCTGCTGCGGATCCCGGATACCGCGACGCGCGACGCGTTGATCCGCGACAAGATAGCGGGCGGCGACTGGCGCAGCCATGTCGGCGATGGGCGCTCGTTGTTCGTCAATGCCGCGAGCTGGGGGCTGGTCGTCACCGGCAAGCTGACCGGCAGCGTCAACGACAGCGGCCTCAGCGCCGCGCTGACACGGCTGATCGCGCGGGCGGGCGAGCCGGTGATCCGCCGCGGCGTCGACATGGCCATGCGGATGATGGGCGAGCAGTTCGTCACCGGCGAGACGATCGCCGAAGCGCTGAAGCGCGCTCGCCCACTCGAGGCGCGCGGGTTCCGCTACAGCTATGACATGCTGGGTGAGGCGGCGACCACCGCCGCCGACGCCGAACGCTATTACCGCGACTACGTCGACGCCGTGGAGGCGATCGGCGTCGCATCGGCCCGGCGGGGGATCTACGAAGGCCCGGGCATTTCGATCAAGCTGTCGGCGCTGCACCCGCGGTATGTGCGTGCGCAGTCCGGACGCGTGATGGCGGAGCTGCTGCCGAAGGTGAAGGCGCTGGCGCTGCTCGCCCGGCGTCACGACATCGGGCTGAACATCGATGCAGAGGAAGCCGACCGGCTGGAATTGTCGCTCGACCTGCTCGAAAGCCTCGCGACCGACCCCGAGCTTGCCGGCTGGGACGGGCTGGGCTTCGTCGTGCAGGCTTATGGAAAGCGCTGCCCGTTCGTGATCGACTGGATCGTCGACCTCGCACGCCGTGCCGGGCGGCGCATCATGGTGCGGCTGGTCAAGGGCGCCTACTGGGACGCCGAGATCAAGCGTGCGCAGGTCGACGGCCTCTCCGATTTTCCGGTCTATACCCGCAAGATCCACACCGACGTCGCGTACATCGCCTGTGCGCGCAAGCTGCTGGCGTCGCGCGACGCGGTATTCCCGCAGTTCGCGACCCACAATGCGCAAACCCTCTCGGCGATCTACCATCTCGCCGGCGAGCGCTTCACGGTCGGGGATTATGAGTTCCAGTGCCTGCACGGCATGGGCGAACCGCTGTACGACGAAGTCGTCGGCGCGGACAAACTCAACCGGCCGTGCCGCATCTACGCGCCGGTTGGCACGCATGAAACGCTGCTCGCCTATCTGGTTCGACGGTTGCTAGAGAACGGAGCGAACTCGTCATTCGTCAACCGTATCGCCGATCCGGAAGTCTCGATCGCCGACCTCGTCGCCGACCCGGCCGAAGCGGTGCGACGCATGGCGGTGCCGGGGCAGAAGAACCCGCAGATAGCGCTGCCTGCTGAACTCTACGGCGCGCGCGTCAACTCCACCGGGCTCGACCTGAGCGACGAGAACGTGCTCGCTGCACTCGCCGAGACGATGGCGGCGCAGGGGCCATGGCGTGCCGGTGCAAACGGCACCGCGCGTGCGGTGCTGAACCCCGCCGATTACCGCGATGAAGTGGGCGTCGTCTTCGAGATGGACGCCGAGGGTGCGCGCGCTGCCGCCCGTGCCGCACAAGCCGCCGCCCCCGGCTGGGCGCAGGTCAGCCCCGCCGAGCGCGCTGCGATGCTCGATCGGGCCGCCGACGCGATGCAGGCGCAAATGCCGAACTTGCTGGCGCTGATCGTCCGCGAGGCGGGCAAGTCGCTCCCCAACGCCATTGCCGAGGTGCGCGAGGCGATCGACTTCCTGCGCTACTATGCCGAACAGGCCCGCTCGACGTTGGGCGCCGCGCACCGCGCTCTGGGTGTGGTCACGTGCATCAGTCCCTGGAACTTCCCGCTGGCGATCTTCACCGGGCAGGTCGCCGCTGCGCTGGTCGCGGGCAATGCGGTGCTCGCCAAGCCGGCCGAGGAGACCCCGCTGATCGCAGCGCAGGGCATCGCGATCCTGCACGAGGCCGGCATCCCCGCGGACATCCTGCACCTCGTCGCCGGCGACGGCGCGATCGGCGCGGCCCTGGTTGCCGCGCCCGAGACCAGCGCGGTGATGTTCACCGGCTCGACAGAGGTCGCGCGGCTGATCCAGAAGGAATTGTCCAAACGGCTGCTGCCCGACGGCGCGCCGATCCCGTTCATCGCCGAGACCGGCGGACAGAATGCGATGATCGTCGACTCGTCGGCGCTCGCCGAGCAGGTGGTGGCGGACGTGATCGCCTCCGCCTTCGACAGCGCGGGGCAGCGCTGTTCGGCATTACGCATCCTGTGCCTTCAGGACGAGATCGCCGACCGCACACTCGCGATGATCCGCGGCGCGCTCCACGAACTCTCGATTGGACGCACCGACACGCTCGCCACCGACATCGGCCCGGTCATCACCGGCGATGCGCGCGCCACGATCGATCAGCACATCACCAGGATGCGCGCCGCCGGTCACCGCGTCGAGCAGGTCGAGCCGGTCGGCGACACCGCGCACGGCACGTTCGTCCCGCCGACGATCGTAGAGTTGCGCGACATCGCCGAACTGGAGCGCGAGGTGTTCGGCCCGGTGTTGCACGTCGTTCGCTTCCGCCGCGCCGAGCTCGACCGGCTGATCGATCGCATCAACGCCACCGGTTATGGTCTCACCTTCGGGCTGCACACCCGGCTTGACGAAACGATCGCGCATGTCACCAGCCGGGTGAAGGCGGGCAATCTCTACATCAACCGCAACGTCATCGGTGCGGTCGTCGGCGTCCAGCCGTTCGGTGGGCGCGGCTTGTCGGGCACCGGACCGAAGGCGGGCGGCCCATTGTATCTCGGGCGTCTCGTCACGGGCGCGGACCTGCCGCCGCCGATCGTGTCGGACCGCGCCGACCCGGCGGCACGCGACCTGGCGGTGCTGCTGGAGGAACGCGGCGAAGCCGCCGCCGCGGCGCGCGTGCGCACGGCGATCGGCCGTTCGATGCTGGGCGCGGAAGCGGAACTGGCCGGACCGGTCGGGGAGCGCAACCTCTACGCACTCCATCCACGCGGCCGAATCCTGCTGCTTCCGCAAACGCGCGACGGGCTGTTGGAGCAATTGGGGGTCGCGCTGGCGGCGGGTAACGACGTGGTCGTCGCCGACGTCGGTGAGTTGCGCGAGACGCTGACCACGCTGCCTCCGGCGATCGCGGCGCGCGTCCATGTCGCGACCGACTGGCGTCGCGAGCACGACTATGCCGGCGCGTTGATCGAGGGCGACGGGCCGCGCGTGGCCTCGGCGCTGGCCGCGCTTGCCGAACTCCCGGGGCCGATCGTGCTGCCGCAGGCGGCATCGGCGGGCTATCGGCTTGAGTGGTTGGTCGAGGAGGTCTCGACCTCGATCAATACGACCGCCGCTGGTGGCAACGCGAGCCTGATGAGCCTGAGTGCTTGATATGAAAGATGAAGGTTGAGGTACGACATAACGTCTCATAAGTAGCGCACTCGAATGTCCGTGGAGCAGGCGACGTCTTGCGCCACGGACGCCCTCCTCGTGCGAGATCGACTACCATGGCCCCTCTCCTTCGCCGCGCTTCTGCGCTGGCGCTGTCGACCGCCCTCCCCGCGGCGGCACAATCACCGATCGACTTGCCGCCTGAATTGCCCTGGAGCGGGGCAAGCGAGCGATTGATCGCAGCGGCCGACGATCCGTGGATCACCCCGGCCGAGGCGGCGGGCTTCCGCACCACGCCGCGCTATGCCGAAGTCCGCGCATGGCTGGAGCGGCTCGCCGCCGCCTCCCCGATGATCTCGATGGAAACGTTCGGGCATACCGGCGAAGGCCGCGACATGCTGCTGGTCCGCGCGCACAAAGGCGCCGCCCGGAAGCCGGTGGTGCTGGTGCAGGCCGGGATCCACGCCGGTGAGATCGACGGCAAGGACGCCGGGCTCATGCTGCTGCGCGATATCGCCCTGCGCGGTCGGGACGACCTGCTCGACAAGGTCGATCTGGTCTTCGTGCCGATCTACAACATCGACGGTCACGAACGGATGAGCGCCTGGAATTTCGTCCACCTGCGCGGGCCGGCGCTGAAGGGCCACGACGCCAACGCTCGCGACATCGATCTCAATCGCGACTACGCCAAGGCCGACGCGCCGGAGACGCGCGCGATGATCGCGCTGCTGCGCCGGCTCGATCCGATCCTCTACGTCGACTGCCACGTCAGCGAAGGCTTCGATATGCAGTATGACGTCACCTTCACCTATGCCGGATGGGGCAGATATGCACGGCACCGCGCGACGGCGGACTGGCTGGAGCGGCGGTTCGGGCCGGCTGCACAGGCCGCGCTGACCGCGGCGGGACACCTGCCGATCATCTATCCCTCGCCGATCGATGCGCGCACGCCGGCCAAGGGCATCCGCTATGGCCCGGAAGGGCCGCGCTATTCGACCGGCTATGGTGACTTCATCGGTGTGCCGACCGTACTGGTCGAGAACCATATGCTCAAACCCTACCGGCAGCGCGTGCTCGGCACCTATGTCCTCCTAGACGCCGCCCTGAAGATCGCCGGCGACGATGCCAGGCAGATCGCCGCGGCCAAGGCGGCCGACCGGGCCAGTCGGCCACGTGAGTTGCTGACGCGCTGGACGCCGATGGAACAGCCCGTCGGCTGGATCGAGCGCTTCAAGGGCGTGGCGTTCGACACCTATATGTCGCCCGCTTCAGGTCGACGGGAGCAGCGCTGGACCGGAAGGAAGGTGACGTTCCGGATGCCGGTCATCGGCCAGCGCGCGACCGAAACAGTGGCGTTGCCCGCCGCGTGGTGGGTGCCCGCGGCGCACACCGAAGTGCTCGATCGCCTGCGTCTCCATGGCATCGACTTCGCGGCGATCGATCGCGGGCGCACGCTGGAGCTGGACGAGGCGCGTCTGGTCAACCCGAAGATCACCGGCGCCAGCGAGGGCCGATACCTCATCGCCACCGCCTTGACCCACCGCACGATTCCGCAGGTACTGCCGGCAGGCACCGTGCGCGTGCCGTCCGATCAGCCGAACGGCCTGCTCGCCGCTGCCCTTCTGGAGCCGGAGAGCCAGGACTCGTTTCTGGCGTGGGGCTTCTTTCCGGAGATGTTGGCCCCACCGCCGAGCACCGACGCCTTCATCCTCGCGGCGCTCGGCGACAAGTTGCTGGCCACCGATCCCGCGGTTCGCGCCGCGTTCGAGAAGCGGCTCCTTGAGGATCGAGGCTTCGCTGCCGATCCCGATGCGCGGCTGGCGTGGCTTTACGCGCGCGCGGGGCCGGGCCATCCGCATCACCTCATCTATCCGATCCTCCGCGAGCCGGCGCGCTAGCCACGCTGCCGAAAACCGAGGTGGCACGCTCCGTCACGGGATCGCGCTCGTCCGATTGCGCGCTTCTACGGACCGCATCGTCCGAGGTACGATAGCGGGAGAGGCTGGCTTGCGCGGATTTGAGTGGGGCGATCGGTCAGGCGCTTCACGCGACCACTGACGGGGAACGGCATTCCACTTCAGCCGTATATCCCATTCTCGAGAAAAGGATTTCCATGGCGCTCACCCCGCGTCTGTCGGGGCAGGTCGCTGCCCGCGCCCATCATTCGCGCGCTGCCGGCGTGCTCCAGAGGATCGCGCCGTTCTTCGCGATCGGCGAGGTCTCCGGCGGGCCGCTGCTGATCGCCTCGATCGTGGCACTGTCTGTCGTCAACTCGCCGCTGGGGCACGATTACGAACGGCTGTGGGATACAGCACTTCGCTTCAGCTACGGCAACCTCGCGATCGCACGTCCGCTTGCGGAATGGGTCAACGATGCGCTGATGCCGTTGTTTTTCCTCATCATCGGCACTGAGGTGAAGCGCGAGTTCAGCAAGGGATCGCTCGCGACACTGCGCACTGCGATCCTGCCCGTCGCCGGCGCGGTGGGAGGGCTGGTCATCCCGATCGGCATCTATCTAGCCTTTAACTACGGCACGCCGACGCAGCACGGCTGGGGCGTGGTCGCGGCGATGGACACCGCATTCAGCCTCGCGATCGTCGCAATGTTCACCACCCGCCTCCCCGCCGCGGTGCGCGCGGTGCTGCTGGCGTTCGCGGCGATCGACGACGTGTTCGGGCTGCTGGTCATCGCGTTCGCCTATACCGCCACGCTGGAATGGATGTATCTCCTCGGCGCCGCCGCCGCTTATGCCGCGATCCTGCTCCTGTTACGGGCCGGCTGGGTCGCGTCGGTCGCCTACATCCTGTTGGGTGCCGCGGTGTGGGTCTGCATTCTCGGGTCGGGCATTCACCCGACGATCGCGGGCGTCGCGATCGGGCTGCTGCTTCCCACGACCTCACGGCTGTCGGAGCAACGCTTCGCCGAGCGCGTCCAGCGACCGGTCGATCGCCTGCGCAAGGCACAGCATGCCGTCGCCAACTCCGACGACGAAGCCACCGTCGTGCGCGAGCGCGAGCAGGCGCAGAGCGAGTTGGGCTACATCCACGAGATGGCCGCCGCCACGGATGAGCCCGCCGAGCGGCTGGTGCGCATCCTGACGCCGTGGGTATCCTACCTTGTGCTGCCGTTGTTCGCGCTGTCCAACGTGCGAATCCATCTGTCCGGCGGGCTGATCGGCGATGCGCTGCAGTCGCCGCTCGCGCTGGGGATCGTCGCAGGTCTCGTGATCGGCAAGCCGCTTGGTTTTTTCGCTGCCGCCTGGGCCGCGGCTGCCCTTGCCGGGGCGCGATTGCCCGAGGGCGTGACATGGCGGATGATCGTCGGCATCGGCGGCGTCGCGGGGATCGGTTTCACGATCTCACTGTTCATCGCCGAACTGGCATTCGCCGGGTCGGAGGGCACCGAGATGGCGGCGCTCGCGATCCTTGCGGCGTCGCTCATCTCCGGCATGTTCGGTTACGCGGTGCTATGGAGCGCCGCCGCACCCGCACCCGCACCGGCACCCGCGGACGAATCTACTCGCCAATAAAGGCCACTCCCGGCACCGCGACGGCGGGACCGGCCGCACCAAGCGTCCCGTCACGTTGTAGCGGCAGGCGCGTGATTGTTCCGGCACGCTGGTTCGCGACCAGCATGTTTCCCTGCCGCTCCAGCAACCGGAAGAAGCGCGGCCAATGCCCTCCGCATCCGACGTGCTGGAGCAAGCGCAGCCCGCCATCGCGTGCCACATCGTACACCGCGATGCTATCGTGCCCGCGGTTCGAGACGTAGAGCCGCGAACCGGCCGCGTTCAGCGCGATGTGCGCGGCGGCAGATGAACCACGGAAGTCGGTCGGTAGCGTCGATACGACTGCCTGCTTGGCAAAGGTGCCGTCCGTCGATGCGCGCAGCACCGTCACCGTATTGGCGAGTTCCGCCACAAGATAGGCGATCGGCATGCGTGGGTGCCGGACGAGATGACGCGGCCCGGAGCCGGCTTCGGCAGTGTAGGCGATGCTCGTGTCCGCGATATGTCCGGACGTGCGCTCGAAGCGGTGCGCGAACACCGCATCCGCACCCAGGTCGACCGAGTGCAGCGTTGCGCCGTCGGCGGTAAAGCCGACCCAATGCGCATGTGCCGCGGCCTGCCGCTCCTTGTCGGGCCCACTTCCTTCGTGCCGCACGAGCTGCGCTTCGCCGCGCAGCAGCCCGGTAGCTCGATCGAGCGTCCAGATCGCGACGCTCCCACTCGAGTAATTGGCGACCGCCAGCATGTCGCCGGTTCGGTTGAGCGTGACATAGCAGGGGTCCGCGCCCTTGGTCGAAGCGCCGGCCACCTTGCGGAACGTCGCATCGTAGATCCCGATAGCGCCCTGTTGCTGCTCGTCGAGCAGGTAGCGCAGACGGTGCCGCGCGCCATTCGCGCCGAACGACAGGTTGCGGATGGCGGCCATCGCGGTGCCCGCTCGCCAGCCATTCCCAGCTGCGACCAGCGGCACCAGCCCTGCCCCGCCCTCGTTGGCATAGGTACCGGCATAGAGGCCGGGACGGCTCGCGGCGAAGCTTTGCGCCGGCAGTGCGCCAAGCGCGAGCAAGCCGCCCGTAACGGCACGACGGGTCGGAAGTGATGATGATCGATCGGGCATAAGCAATCCAACCCGCCCGGCGCGCCCGCGTCAAGCGCCCGCTGCGCGGTTCCGCACCCCCGACCTCAAGCGCCATTGACGGGCGTGCAATGACGTTTAATACTCTGACAGATAAAAGAGATTTTAGGGAGAAGGCTGGTGATCGACCGGAGAGCGGCACTCGCCGGCATGGTGGGTGTGTTCGGCGCGAGCCTGTTCGCGCCTTTGGCACGCGCCGTTGCCTATCAGCCTAACCCCGTCATCAACACAGGCGCACCCGCAATGGTGTTCACGCCGGCGCAACGCGCGTTGGTGGCGGCGCTGAGCGAGCGCGTGTTGCCGACCACCGACACGCCCGGCGCGATCGCCGCCGGTGTTCCCGAGTATATCGAGCATATGCTGGGTGACTGGGCGGTCGATGACGACCGCGCGACGATCCTCGGCGGGCTCGCCGCGATCGAGGCGCGCAGCATGGCCGACTACGGCAAACCGGCCATCAAGGCATCGCCGGCGCAACAGGATGCCTTGCTGACGCTCGCCATGAACGGGCAACTGGCGGACGCCGCATCGTTCTTCCAGCCCTTCCGACAGCTCGTGCTCACCGGCTATTACACGTCCGAGATCGGGATCACGCAGGAACGTCACTATTTGCCGGTCCCGGGCGATTATGACGGCGCCTATCCCTATGCGAAGGTCAAGCGGATCTTCTCGTCCTAGCCGTTCGCGACCACGGCCTTTTCTCTTACAGACCCCTTCGATCCGGCGGACCTTCATCATGGCAGCAACAGATCGCTTCGACGCAATCGTCATCGGCTCCGGCATCAGCGGCGGATGGGCCGCCAAGGAGCTCACCGAAAAGGGGCTGCGCGTCCTGATGGTCGATCGCGGCCGCATGGTCGAACATGGCGAGGACTATCCCTACGACGGCAAGTCCGCGTTCGAGATTCCGGCGCGTGACAAGATGCCGGCCGCGCTCGCCAAGCGCGACTATTTCGCGCTGAATGGGTGGGTATCGCCCAGCACCCAGCCGTTCTTCGTCAACGACCGGCTCACGCCCTACGATTACGACGCGCCCAACAAGTTCAATTGGGTGCGCCCGTCGGTCGTCGGCGGCAAGTCGCTGACCTGGGGTCGCTGGAGCTTCCGCTGGAGTCCGGCGGACTTCGAGGCCAACAAGCGCGAAGGTGTCGGCACCGACTGGCCGATCCGCTACGATGACATCGCGCCCTGGTACAGCTACGTCGAGAAGTACATCGGCGTGTCCGGCGGTCGCGAGGATCTGCCGTATCTCCCGGACAGCGAGTTCATGCCGCCGATGCCGATGAACATCGCGGAGAAGTGGCTTAAGGAGCGCCTCGAGAACAAGTTTCCCGGCCGCAAGTTGATCAATGCGCGGCTGAGCAACATCACCGAGGACAAGCCGGAGCAGAACCGCTCGCGCTGTCAGAAGCGCGCGCAATGCCATCGCGGGTGCAGCTTCGGCGCCTATTTCTCGACGCAGGCCGTCACGCTTCCGGCCGCGCGCGCGACCGGCCGGCTGACGCTTCGGTCGGACACGTGGGTCACCAACCTCGAATATGATCCGGCGCGGAAGCGGGTCACCGGCGTCCGGCTGGTCGACGCCAACACCGGCAAGGCGGAGGTGGTGCAGGCGCGCATGGTATTCCTGTGCGCCTCGGCGATGAGTTCGCTGCACATCCTGCTCAATTCGCGCGCCGAGGGCAGCGAGCGCAGCTATTTCCATTCCAACGGCGCCCTGGGCAGCGCGGTAATGGATCATATCTTCCGCGTCGGCGTGTCGGGCGACATTCCCGGCATGACCGATTACGTCGAATATGGCCGCCGCCCGGGCGGCGTCTACGTTCCCCGCTTCCGCAATCTCGCCGATGAGGATGTGCCGTTCAAGCGCGGCTATGGCTATCAGGGCTCGGCATTCCGACAGGCCGCCACGCCCGAAGGCTTCGGCGCCGCGATGAAGCACGCGATGCGCGAATACGGGCCGTGGCGCTTCTCGATGGGAGCGTTCGGCGAGTGCCTGCCGTACGAAGACAACCGGGTCATGCTGAACTTCGACAAGAAGGATCGCTTCGGCACGCCGTTGCTGCGCTTCGACGTCCGCTTCCGCGACAACGAGATCAAGATGATGGACGACGCGCAGGAACAGGGCATGATCATGCTGCGGCAGGCCGGTCTCACCAACGTCACCAGCAGCCGTGGCAAGCACGTCCCCGGCGAGGCGATCCATGAGATGGGCGGCGCACGCATGGGCCGCGATCCGCGCACGTCGGTCCTCAACGGCTGGAACCAGGCGCACGACGCGCCGAACCTGTTCGTCACCGACGGCGCGCAAATGGCGTCGGTGTCGTGCGTGAATCCGTCGCTTACCTTCATGACGATGACCGCACGCGCCGCCGATTACGCCGTCAAGCAGATGCAGGCCGGCATGATCTGACGGTGCCCCGGCGACGTTGGCGTACCATCGTCGCCGGCTATCGGCCCGGTCCCGGTCCCGGGCCCGGTCCCGGACATGCTCACGTGCTCTCGCGATGGAAGACTGTCGTCCGGGACTGCTCCGGCGACACAATGGATAACCCGGTGGAGAGGTCGACGTGCTCGTCACGTCGGAGGGGCGGGACTTGTCAGTGGTGCTCGGGGCGGACCGACCTAAACGGCGATCGTTTTGAGTCGCCGAGGACTTGATCCGACGCCTCGCTGTTAAGGTCACAAAAGAAGAGGCGGCTGGTCTGGGGTTCGCGCACCTTAAGTTAAATGGCTCGTTCCAAGCGCAGGCTTTTCGGCCGCCAGGACCTGGCTCTTGCTCAATGTAAGATCGGCGGCGTCGCGAGTACGTTCGCAGTGGCCCGACGACACTCCCTTCGTCACCTTCCCCGCATCATCGATACAAAACAGCCAAGGCTGCGCCATTTCATTATGCGGACGCCTGACGCCACGCGGTGACCGGCTCCAGGTCGGTGGCATGCGGGTGGTCGGCGTGACGCACGCTGCGACGACCGGTACGGTCTTAGGCCGCGTTGATGGTCGCAAGTTATGAGTGAACCGCTTGCGCGTCTCGCGCGGTGATGCAGGCGCGAAGCTGATAGACGGTCGACATCTGACCTACTGCGCGGTCACCGCTAACGCGCTCGAACCAGAGCCGGCGCCGTACGTCCGGATGAACCCGATCGGCTTACCGTCGCCGGTAGCTTCCCTCAGTGAATAAGCCCATGTCGGCTCACCAGCGCGTTGAACGCATCGACCGACAACGGTGCGTGGAACACGCAGCCGGCGACCAGATCATCCGCCCAAACCACCATCGCGGCGATCATGCCCAGACCGGGAAGGTTCAGCCAGATCGGCTGGTTACGATCGATATTGGAAAAGGTTAGCAGCCGGCAGCCGTGAACCGACAGGTCCACGACCTTGCACAATGTCCGCGCCATTCCGCTTTGCTCCGCGGGGGTCTCGAGCTCGAGACGCGCACGTTTGCTGCGGCGGAACGGGCGGGCGGCGGGTGCGTATTCTGCTGCAAACATGACGGCGATGTTACGCCGCCATGCCTAACGTAGCGTTAAGTACGACCACGCTTACTTGCGCAGCGTCAACCCGCCGCCGAAGCGCTTGTTGAAGCGCGCGACCTGGCCGCCCGCATCAAGCACCTGACCACGACCGCCGGTCCATGCCGGGTGCGCCAGCGGGTCGATTTCCAGCGTCATCGTGTCGCCTTCCTTGCCCCAGGTGGAGCGGGTCTCGTACACGGTGCCGTCGGTCATCTGGACCTTGATCATGTGATAGGCGGGGTGCGTGTCTTTCTTCATGCGTCGTGCTCCGGATGCGGCTGGTTCCGACCAGCCTGAAAGGAAGGCGCGCGCCTACGGCAAACGCGCGTACAAGTCAAAGGCTGGGTTCGCTCACTTCGCCTTTGGTGGATCGGCGATCATCGCAGTGAAGTTCGCCTCCGCCGCGACCTGCCCGTTGACCTTGGCGACACCGGCGAACTTGCAGACGGACGAACGCTTCTGCACGAACTCGACCTCAAGCGACAACAGTACGCCAGGCTCGACCGGCTTGCGGAACTTCGCCCCCTCGATCGCCATGAAGTAGACGAGCTTGCCAGACCCCGCGAGACCGAGGCTTTCGACCGCCAGCACGCCGGCGGCCTGCGCCAGCGCCTCGACGATCAGCACGCCTGGCATGATCGGGCGCCCAGGGAAATGCCCCTGGAAGAAGCCTTCGTTGATCGTCACGGCCTTGATCGCGCGGATCGAGCGATCGCGAACGATCTCCTCGACCCGATCGACCAGCAGCATCGGATACCGATGCGGCAGCGCCCCCATCACCGCCGCGATGTCGAGCGGACCCGTGGATCCGCTCATCGCGTCAGCAGCCGCGTCGCTCACCGGCCGGTGGGGGCGCGGTTCGTGGCGGCTGGCGTGGCGGCCGGCGCGACGGCGCCGTCAGCCTGCTGACCCTGCTGGCCCGGCTGCCAGTTGGCAGGCGGCGTAATCCCGGCGGTCGGCACCAGACGATCGAGCTCGGTGGTGATTGCCGACGTGATGTCAGTGGTCGGCTGCGCGAACAATGCGGCATTGGGGCGCAGCAGCAGGCTGACGTTCTTGGTGCGAACGGCAGCGCTCACCGCGTCGGGCAGCTTGGCCGAGATCTGCTCCAGCGCATAGGCCTGCGCGCGGCTTGCCGGCGCGGTCAGGCGCTGCAATTCGGCATTGGCGGTTTGCTCGCGGGTCTGGATCGCCTGCGCCTGCGTGCGCAGCGACGCCTCGGTGGCACCGGGTGCCGCGGCGGCCTTCTGATAGGCGGCAACCAGCGGCTGCAACTCGGTGGTGATCGCCTGGCGACGCGTGTTCGCCTGGTCGATCTGCGCCTTGTAGGTCGTCTGGATCTGCGTACGCGCCGTCGCCCATGCCTTGGAATTGGCGACCGCCGCCTCCGGATCGGCAACTGCGATGCCGGCGACCTGCGCGGTCGCGGTCGCGGCAACGAGCGTGCCGGGCGCGATCAGCGCCGCGGCGAGCAGGAGATGCTTGAAGTTGGTCATCAGAACTGAGTCCCTACGTTGAAGGTGATAAGCTTGCGATCGTCGCCGGGCTGCGAAACCAGCGCCTTGGCGAGGTCGATGCGCAGCGGCCCGAACGGTGAATTCCAGTTTACGCCGACGCCGACCGACACGCGCGGACGAGCGGAATTGCCGAGGAACTGCTCGTCGAACGGCTGCGATGCGATCTGCGGTGAGTTCGGCACGATGCCGTTACACCCGCCGTTGCCGTTCGGGATACCGGCCGCGCAGGTCGTCGATACCGCAAGCCCGGCGGCGTTGACGTACGAATACAGCGGGTTCTCGGCGGTGTCCCTGACCGGCAGCGGCAGCACGATCGTGTTGCCGGCGGCATCGGTGGTGGTCGGGAAGACCGCGGTCGGCAACGGACGGGTGATGTTGAACAGGCTGCCGAACTGCGCGTAGATCGACGGCCGCAGGCCCAGTTCGCGCGCGCCTGAGCCGAGCGGAATCTCGACCTCGAACCGGCCGAGGTAATAAGCGGTGCCGCCCAATGCGTCGTCGACCAGCTGGTCGCGATCGGTGATCAGGATCTGCTTACCCGTGGTGCCGTCGGTCGTGTAATAACGACGCTGCACGCGCGGGCCGACGCCGCGGATATCGAAGCCGCGGAACTGCGGCTCGCCCAGATAGAAGCGGTCGTTGATGCGGACCTTGTCGATCCCTTCGCCGCGCGACTTCTCGAGCGACTTGATGTACCCGCCCTCGCCGACGAACGAGCCGATGAACCCGCTGCCGAGGTTCACGAACTTCGAGAAGTCGAGCTTGCTGCGGATGTACTTCACGTCACCGCCCAGCCCGGCGAAATCCTGGCTGAACACGAAGCGCTGGCCCGCAGTCGGGCGCAGGCGGCTGTTGAGGCTGTCGAAGATCAGCGAATAGCCGACCGCCGACGTCAGGCGATTGCCCAGCGAATCGCAGAGATAGCGCCCGGCCTTGAGCGGATCGCATCGCCCATTGGTGTAGAAGCTGTTCTCGTCCAGCCCGACTTCGTCGTACGAAAACTGGTATCGTCCGGCGAGCTGCCAATATTCGGTCAGCGGCACGCCGGTGCGCAGCTGGAACCCGGTGGACACCTGGCTATAGGTGGTGTTGCGGTTCGTACCGATGAAGTTGAACGCGTTATAGTCACGACGGAACACGTCTAGGCCGACCGCGATGTTCTTGTCGAAGATGTAGGGTTCGGTGAAACCAAGGTTGATCGACTTGGAGTAGGTGGAATAATTAACGCCGGCGCTCAGCGTCTGGCCCTTGCCGCGGAAGTTGTTCTGCGTGATGTTGGCCTGGATGATGAAGCGCTCCAGGCTCGAGAAGCCCGCCGACAGCTGCAGCTGACCGGTCGACCGCTCCTCGACGTTCGCCTCAAGCAGCACGCGGTCTGGCGACGAGCCCGGCGTCTGCTTGATCTCGAACTTATCCTGGAAGAAGCCGAGCGAGTTGATGCGATCCTGCGAGCGCTTGACCTGGAAGCTGTTGAACGCGTCGCCCTCGGCCAGTCGCACTTCGCGGCGAACCACCTTGTCCTGCGTCTGCGTGTTGCCGGTGATATCGACGCGCTCGACGTACGTACGCTGCGCCTGCCCGATGTGGAAGTTGATCGACATCGTCAGCGATTCGCGCTCACGCTGGAATTCCGGCGCGACGTCGCTGAATGCGTAGCCGAACAGTCCGGCGGTCTCGCTCAGATTGTCGACGGTGTCCTCGACCATCTTGGCGTTGTACCAGTCGCCCTTCTTGATCGGCAGCCCGGCGGCCAGCTTCTTGCCGTCGAAATCGCGGATGTCGCTGTCGACCGTGACGTCGCCGAATTTGTAGCGCGGGCCTTCCTCCACCACGTAGGTGATGATGAAGTCCTTGCGATCCGGCGTCAGCTCCGCGACCGCCGACGTCACGCGGAAATCCGCATAGCCCTCGGTCAGGTAGAATTGCCGCAGCTTCTGCTGGTCGTAGGCGAGCCGATCCTGATCATAGGACGTGCCCGACGACAGCAAGCGGTAGAAGCGCGCTTCCTTGGTCGCCATCTGCGCCCGCAGCTTGCCCGCGTCGAACACCTTGTTGCCGATGATGTTGATCTGGCGGACCTTGGACTTCGGTCCTTCGCTCACCTCGAAGATCACGTCGACGCGATTCTGGTCGAGGCTGACCATCTTCGGCTGCACGGTCGCGGCGAAGCGGCCCTGCCGGCGATACAGCTCGACGATCCGCGTCACGTCGGCACGCACTGCGGAGCGCGTGAAGATCTGACGCGGCTTCAGCCGGACCTCCTTGCCGATCTTGTCTTCCTTCAGGCGCTTGTTGCCCTCGAAGATGACGCGGTTGATGATCGGGTTCTCGCGCACGCGGATCACGATGTTGCCGGTCGCGGCACCATCGATCTGCACGTCGGCGAACAGGTCGCTCGCGTACAGGTCCTTGATCGCCTGATCGAGCGTTTCGTTGGTGTAGCTGTCGCCCTGCCGCAACTTGGTATAGCTGAGCGCGGTTTCCGGCTCGATGCGCTGCGTGCCCTCGACGCGCAGCGACGTGATGGCGCGCGCCGCCGGCGACACGATCGCCGGCCCCTGCGCGGCGGCAGGCGCCGCGGTGGTGCCGGGGGCTGCGGTGGTGGCAGCTGGCTGCGCCGCCGGCCGCGTCTGGGCGGTCGCGGCCAGCGGGACACCGGCCAGCATGGTGCAGCCCAGCAAGGTCGCCGAGGCACGCGCCCGCGAAGTCGAAGTGTTCAACACCGTCACTGCAATCCCACCCGAGAGTAAACGCCGTCCGTACGGGTCCGGTCGACGACGTCCGCGTCGCCCTGCCCCAGCTTGCTCACCCGATCAACCCGGCCAGATGCCGCCAGAGGCCGAAGTTGCCGAGATCGTTGAACGTCACGAGCAACATCAGCGCAAGTACCGCCACCAGCCCGCCGCGATAGGCCCATTCCACCGCTTCCGGCGCGACCGGGCGTCGCCGCACCGCCTCGATCGCATAGAACAGCAGGTGACCGCCATCCAGCATCGGCACTGGCAGCAGGTTGATGAACCCCAGATTGATCGAAACCAGCGCGATCAGGAAAACGAACGCGTCGGTGCCAAGCGAGATCTGCTCGCCCGAGACCTTGGCGATCGACAGCGGCCCACCGAGCTCCTTGACCGAGCGGCGCCCGGAGATGATCTGCCCGATCGTCTCGACCATCATGCCGACGATCTGGCCGGTGCGGTTCACGGCGACGATCGGTGCCTCCAGCACGCCCACCGGCTCGATCACCGGCGCGCCCGGCGCGATCCCCAGCAGCCCGACCCTGTAGCTGTTGCCGAATCGATCTTCCTGCACCTGTGTGCCGATGACCGCCTCGACGCTTTGCGGCACATCGCCGCGCACGTAATCCACCCGCACGCGCTCGCCGGCACGGATCTTCACGAACCGCACCATGTCCTCGAACGTCTCGACCTCGCGACCGCCCAGCGCGGTCACGCGGTCGCCGACGCGCAGCCCGGCTGCGGCCGCGGCGGTGCCGGGGATCGCCTGGCCGACGACGCTCGGCGTGCGCGCATCGCCGTAAGCGAGTGCGAAGCCGGCGAGGATCAGGATCGCGAGTACGAAATTCACGAACGGTCCGGCGGCGACGATGATCGCGCGCTGCCAGACCGGCTTGGCCTGGAACGTCGCCTGCCGTTCCGCCGCTGGCAGCGAAAGCCACTCGGTGGTCGGCTGACTGGCCGGATTCATGTCGCCGGCGAACTTCACGTATCCGCCCAGCGGCAGCAGCGCCAACTTCCAGCGCGTGCCGCGCCTGTCAGTCCAGCCCGCGAGTTCGCGGCCAAACCCGATCGAGAACGCCTCGGCCTTAACCCCGAACCAGCGCCCTGCGAGGTAGTGGCCCATTTCATGGATGAAGACGAGCGGACCGATCACCAGGAAAAAGGCGAGGACGGTCAGCAACAGTCCGGGAGTTTGGATCAAGCCACGCAGTCCTTCACGCGCTCACCGGCCATTCTCCGCGCCTCGCCGTCGACGTGGAGCACCGCGTCGAGGGTTTCCGGCGCGGCCGGGTCGTAGCGCTGCAGGGTATCGTCGACGATTGCGGCGATTTCAAGAAAGCCGATCGCGCCAGCCAGGAACGCCGCGACCGCGACCTCGTTGGAAGCATTGAGGATCGCCGGGCGCGCACCGCCGGCATCGACCGCCGATCGCGCCAGCGACAGAGCGGAAAAACGCTCGCTATCAGGCTCTTCGAAGTCAAGCCTGCCAAGCTTGACGAGGTCCAGCGGCGCCATGGGCGTAGCCATCCGGTCCGGCCATGCAAGACAATGGGCGATCGGCACCCGCATGTCGGATGGCCCGAGCTGGGCCAGCATCGATCCGTCGACATAATCGACCATGCTGTGGATCACCGACTGGCGATGGATCACGATCTCGATCTGGTCGGGGCGGACCGGGAACAACGCCGCCGCCTCGATTAGCTCCAGCCCCTTGTTCATCATCGTCGCACTGTCGACCGAAATCTTCGCGCCCATCGACCAGTTTGGATGCGCGACGGCCTGAGCGGGCGTGACGGCCGCCATCGCCTCCAGCGACCAGTCGCGGAACGGTCCGCCGCTCGCCGTCAGGATGATCCGCCTCACCCGCGCGATCTGCGCCGGATCGAGACATTGAAAGATCGCATTATGCTCGCTGTCGGCAGGCAACAACGTCGCGCCATGCTGCGTCGCCGCCGCGGTGATGATGGCGCCGGCCGACACCAGCGGCTCCTTGTTGGCGAGCACCACCGTGCCACCCTGCTCGATCGCCGCCAGTGTCGGGCGCAAACCGGCGCAGCCGACGATCGCACCCATCGTCCAGTCGGCGCCGTTCGCCGCGGCCTCGCAGACGGCAGCGGCGCCGCCCGTCGCGGCGATGCCGGTCCCGGCAAGCGCGGCGCGCAGCTCGCCGAGACAACGCTCGTCTGCGACCACCGCCAGTTCGGCGTTGGTCCGGATCGCGGCCGCGGCCAAACGGGTCACGTCGCAATTGGCGGTCAGCGCGCGCACCCGGAACGCTTCCGGCGCACGCTCCACCAGGTCGAGCGTCGACGTACCCACCGACCCGGTGGCGCCAAGGATGTTGACGGTTCTCACGCCGGCAGGCTCGGCAGGATCAGTACCAGCAAGGCGGCGACCGGCGCGACCGGCACCAGTCCGTCGAGGCGGTCGAGCACCCCGCCATGTCCCGGCAGGATGTTGCCCGAATCCTTGACGCCCGCCCGCCGCTTCAGCCAGCTCTCGTAGAGATCGCCCATCTGCGACAACACCGCCAGCAACGGCGAGCACGCAGCGAGGGCGAGCGGGAGCCCCGCCACCGCATGCAGCGCGCCGCCCAGCATTGCCGCGGCGATCGTCCCGCCGATCAGCCCCGCCCAGGTCTTGTTGGGCGAAAGGCGTGGTGCCAGCTTCGGTCCGCCGATCGAACGTCCGGCGAAGAACGCACCGATGTCGCACGCCCAAACCAGCGCCATCGTCCAGAAGGAATAGAGCAGACCCATGTCGCCGTGCCGGCGCAGGACGATCAGCGCCAGCACCGGTACGCCGCAATAAACCACGCCCAGCGCCAGCTGCGGCAGCTTGGTAACGATCACGACGAAGAACGCCGCACCGCCGATCAGCCCCAGCGTGAAGAAATCATGCGGTTCGATGATCAGCCACGCCGGCGCCATCGTCGCCAGCGGCACGCTGAGCGCCATCTGCGCCAGCCGCTTCGTCTTGGCGGACACGTGCTGCAGGTCGCACCACTCCGCCATCATGAACAAGGCGATCACGATCGACAGCAGCCAGAAAGCGATGTCGCCCAACACGATCGCCGCGGAGGCGATCGCGATCATCCCCACGCTGGCGATCATCCGCAGCCGCAGGTTCGACGGCGTGCGCAGCTTGGCATCGGGGGTGTGCGGAAGCGGGAGATCGTCGCTCATGCGGTGCGCGTCACAGCCCGCCGTAGCGGCGCTGCCGCTGCCCGAACGCATCGACCGCGGCGGCAAGATCGTCGGCGCCGAAATCGGGCCACAACGTCTCGACGAACAGCAATTCGGCATACGCCGCCTGCCACAACAGGAAGTTGGAAAGCCGCTGCTCGCCCGAAGTGCGGATAAGCAGGTCGAGCGGCGGCAGGTCGCGTGTCTCCAGCTGCGTTTCGATCGCGTCGGCGTCGATCGCCGTCGGATCCAGCCCGCCGGCCGCCGCCTGCACAGCCAGCGCGCGCGCCGCCTCGACCAGTTCGGCCTGCGCGCCATAGTTCAGCGCGATCGCGAGGATCGGCCCGCTATTCCCTGCGGTCCGCGCCAACGCATCATCGATCAGCTCGACGACGTCGGCCGGGAAGCGGCGGTAGTCGCCCAGCACCCGCAATCGCACATTTTCGCGAACCAGCTCGGCGAGGTCGTTGCGGATGAACAGCTTCAGCAGCTTCATCAACCCGCTCACCTCTTCCGCCGGCCGCCGCCAATTCTCGGACGAGAAGGCATAAAGGGTGAGCGCCTCGATCCCCAGCGCACGCGCGGCACGCGTCACGCTGCGCACTGCCTCGACGCCCGCGCGATGCCCCATCGCACGCGGCATCCGCCGGCTCGCCGCCCAGCGGCCGTTGCCGTCCATGATGATCGCGACGTGGCGCGGCAGCACGGCCGGCGCCGCCCGCGGAACCGCGGCGGTCGCCATCAGATCGTCCTCCGGGGCATGCGTCGCGTCACTTGTTGAGGATTTCCTTTTCCTTGGCCGCAAACGTGGTGTCGATCTCGGCGATCGTCGCGTCGGTCAGCTTCTGGACCTCCGTCTCGTGGCGCTTGCGCTCGTCCTCGGAGATGACGTTCTTCTTCTCGTCGACCTTCAGCGCGTCCATCCCGTCACGGCGCACGTTGCGCACCGCGATCTTGGCCTTCTCCGAATATTGCCCGGCGAGCTTCGCCAGTTCCTTGCGGCGCTCCTCCGTCAAATCGGGGATCGGCAGGCGCAGCGTCTGGCCGTCGTTGATCGGGTTCAGCCCGAGCCCTGCGGAGCGGATCGCCTTCTCGACCGGCCCGACGTTCGTCTTGTCCCATACCTGCACCGACAGCATCCGCGGCTCGGGCACCGAAACGGTCGCGACCTGGTTGAGCGGCATGTGCGCGCCATAGACCTCGACGTTCACGGGATCGAGCAACGAGGTCGAAGCGCGACCGGTGCGCAGGCCGCCCAGGTCGCCCTTCAGCGATTCCACCGCGCCGTGCATGCGACGCTCAAGATCGGCCTTGTCATACGCGGGCATCGATATTCTCCACTTGCTTCTGCACGATCGTCGAAATGCCGTTGCCACCCAGCACCGCGGCGAAATTGCCGTGCTGCCGGATGTTGAAGACGACGATCGGAATTTCCGAGTCACGGCACAGCGCGACGGCGCTGGCGTCCATGACCTTCAGGTTCTTCGCCAGCACCATGTCGTAACTGACGGTTTCATAACGCTTTGCGCCTTCGACCTTCTTCGGATCGGCATCGTAGACACCGTCCACGGACGTGCCCTTGAACAGCGCATCGCAATTCATTTCCGCCGCGCGCAGCGCCGCGCCGCTATCGGTCGTGAAGAACGGCGAACCGACACCGGCAGCGAAGATCACGACGCGGCCCTTTTCCAGGTGCCGCTCCGCGCGCCGGCGGATGAACGGCTCGCACACCGAATGCATCGGAATCGCCGACTGCACGCGCGTATCGACGCCGATTTGCTCCAGCGCGTTCTGCACCGCCAGCGCGTTCATGACCGTCGCCAGCATCCCCATGTAATCGGCGGTGCCGCGCTCGAAACCCTGCGCTGCGGCGGCCAGCCCGCGGAAAATGTTGCCGCCACCCACGACCACGCACAGCTCGTAGCCCTGCGCCTTCACGTCGGCGATCTCCTCCGCGACGCGCGCGGTCACCGCCGGATCGATCGCAAGCCCGCCCTCGCCCATCAGGACTTCGCCCGACAGCTTGAGAAGGATGCGTTTGTAGCGAGGCTCGGTCACTGAAATTCCGTTTTATCTGGGGGCGGGCGGCGCGGACCCTAAGCGGCGGGTCGGCCACTGGCAATGGGTTGACACGATCACCTCGTCCCGAACGCAAACCGCCGCCCCGGCCGAGACCGGAGCGGCGGTTCCCGCGGTCAGGCGCCGCAGCGGATCACCGCCGCGGCGAAGGTCGCGATCAGCCCTGTGCCACGCCCGAGGCGGCGGCGACTTCCGCGGCGAAGTCGGACACTTCCTTCTCGATGCCTTCGCCGAGCTGGAAGCGGACATAATCCTTTAGCACGATCTCGGCGCCGGCGTCCTTGCCGGCCTTGGCGACCACGTCGCTGATCTTGGTCTTGCCGTCCATCACGAACAGCTGGCTGACCAGCGCATGCTCCTTGCGGTACTTGGCGATCGAGCCCTCGACCATCTTGGCGATGATGTCGGCCGGTTTGCCCGATTCGGCGGCCTTCTCGGTCGCGATCGCGCGCTCGCGCTCGATCTCGGCCTCGTCAAGATCGCCCTCGTTCAGCGCCTTCGGGAACGCGGCGGCGATGTGCATCGCCAGCTGCTTGCCGAGTGCCTGCAGCACGTCGTCGGATGCGTTGCTCTCCAGCGCAACCAGCACGCCGATCTTGCCCAGACCCGGCGCCTGCTGGTTGTGGACATAGGGCACCACGGCGCCGCTCGTCACGCTCAGCTGGCGCGCACGGCGGATCGACTGGTTTTCACCGATCGTCGCGATATTGTTGGTCAGCGCCTCGCCGACGGTCGTGCCCGACGGCATCGCCGCGCCCTTGATCGCCTCGACGTCACCGCCGGTGGCGAGCGCGATCTGCGTCACTTCGCGCACGAAGTTCTGGAACTGCTCGTTCTTCGCGACGAAGTCGGTCTCCGAGTTCACCTCGACCACCGCGCCCTTGGTGCCGGCGACGGCGACGCCGACCAGGCCCTCGGCGGCGGTGCGGCTCGACTTCTTCTGCGCCGCGGCCAGACCCTTGGTACGCAGCCAGTCCAGCGCCGCCTCCATGTCGCCGCTGGCCTCGTTCAGCGCCTTCTTGCAATCCATCATGCCCGCGCCGCTCTTCTCGCGCAGGTCCTTGACCATCGCTGCCGTGATATCGGCCATTTCACTGTCCTCAGCTTTGATTGCGTCGACGCGCGACGATCGGGTCGATCGCCGCGCGCCGAACGGGAAACAGGAAGGCTCCGCGCTTACGGAGCCTCCGTGACATTCGCGCGTCCCTTACGCGGCGGCGGGCTCGCCTTCGGGAGCCGGGGCATCAGCCATCGTCGGGGCGGCGGCGTTCTCGTCGGGGGCCGGCTCGGCGGTCAGCGCCTCCTCGACCGGCGGCTCCATCATCGCGCCCAGATCGGCGCCGCTGCGCGCCTGCTGCTGCTGATTGCCGCGGGTCGAGGCGATCGCGATCGCCTCGCAATACAGGCGGATCGCGCGCGCTGCGTCGTCATTGGCAGGCACCGGGAAAGCGATGCCGTCCGGCGACACGTTCGAATCGAGGATCGCCACGACGGGGATGCCCAGCGTGTTGGCTTCCTTGATCGCCAGCTCTTCCTTGTTGGCGTCGATCACGAACATCACGTCGGGAACGCCGCCCATGTCGCGGATGCCGCCCAGCGACAGCTCGAGCTTGTCGCGCTCGCGGGTCAGCTGCAGCACTTCCTTCTTGGTCAGGCCGGCGGTGTTGCCCGACAGCTGCTCCTCAAGGCTCTTCAGGCGCTTGATCGAGTTCGAGATCGTCTTCCAGTTGGTGAGCATGCCGCCCAGCCAGCGGTGGTTGACGAAATGCTGGCCGGCGCGACGCGCTGCCTCGGCGACCGGCTCCTGCGCCTGGCGCTTGGTGCCGACGAACAGCACCTTGCCGCCAGCCGCGACCGACTGGCTGACGAAGTCGAGCGCGCGCGCGAACAGCGGCACGGTCTGCGACAGGTCGATGATGTGGACGCCGTTACGCTCGCCGAAGATGTAGGGCTTCATCTTCGGGTTCCAGCGGTGGGTCTGGTGGCCGAAGTGCGCGCCGGTCTCGATCAGCTGCTGCATGGAGACGACAGGAGCCGCCATGGTGTTTTTTCCTTCCGGTTGAGCCTCTGGGGAGCGAGTGACGCGACCTGAAAGGCCAGCGCACCGGTTGATGATGCTCCCCATGCGGGGTTGAGGCGCGCGCCTTAGCGGATGGCGTCGTGCATTGCAACGATCACGACGGAGTTGACACGCGCGAACATAGGTGGAACAAGCAATGGAACAGAGCGCGAACTGGGTTCCAGAACGTCCACTCTGATACTGATTCAGGAACCATGACGCTGCGCGGGAATTTACAGCGGCATGGTTCGCACGATGTGCGAGGAGGCGAGCATGGCGACCTTTATGGCAGTGATGGTGTTCGGCGGCGCGGCAGCGTTCGCAATCTACGCGCTGGTCGCGACGCTGCGGCCGCAGGCGGCGCGGATCGTGGCGGTGCTGCGCGGCGGGTCGGCCGATCCGCGCTTCGAACCGCTTTCGACGCTGGTACGCGCCGAGCGGCGGATTGCGGTCAGGCGCTGGGCGGCGGGGTCGGCGATGATGACGTTGCGGTCGCGCGAAGCCGCTTGATGCGTGCATAGCTCGCGACGCTGAACGGCATCGACACGAGGTAGGCGATCCCGGCGCTGGCGGCGGTTTGCCACGGCGCACTGACCGCCGCCGCGCCCACCGCGACGACGATCGCGATCGCCTCGAAGCGGATGTTGGGGCGCAGCTTGAGCGAGCCCCACGAGAACGTGGCGAGGCTCGAGACCATCAACAACGCGACCAGCACGGTCCACGGTGCCACCAGCCGCGGATCGCGCAATATCGGTGCGTCGGTGACGAACCACAGGAACAGCGGCAGCAAGGCGAGCGCAGCACCGGCGGGTGCCGGCACGCCGGTGAGGAAGCCCGCTGATTTGTGCGGCTGGTCGTCGGCATCGATATGGGCGTTGAAGCGTGCGAGGCGCAGCGCGCAAAACACCGCCAGGACCAACGTCGCCATCCAGCCGAAGCGTGGCAACGTGTTGAGCGACCACAGATACAGGATCAGCGCCGGCGAAACGCCGAATGAGATCGCATCCGAAAGCGAATCAAGTTCCGCCCCGAAGCGGCTTTCGCCGTGCAGCATCCGCGCAACGCGGCCGTCCAGGCCATCGAGGACGCCGGCGACCAGCACCATGACCACCGCCAGCTCCCAATGTCCGGAGATCGCGAAGCGGATTCCGGACAGGCCGGAGCAGAGCGCCAACGCGGTCACCGCATTCGGGGCGACGGCGCGCAGCGGCAACCCGCCGGGAGGGCGACGCAGCGGGCGGCGGAGCGGCGGTTGCATGGTCGGCGCGCTTACTGCGACACGCCGGTGATGCGCGGAACGCCGAAGCGGCCCAGCACCGTCTCACCCGCCACCGCGCGCTGCCCCAGCGCCACCTGCGGTTCGAAACCCTCGGGCAGATAGACGTCGACGCGGCTGCCGAAGCGGATCAGCCCCACGCGTTGTCCCGCCGCGACGATGTCGCCGATCTTGGCGAAGCCGACGATCCGCCGTGCGACCAGCCCGGCGATCTGCGTGAAGCCGACGCGTCGCCCGTCGAAACCCTCGACCACGAAATGCTGCCGCTCGTTCTCCTCCGACGCCTTGTCGAGGTCGGCGTTGAGGAACTTGCCCGAGATATAGACGACCTGCCGGATCGTCCCCGCGATCGGCGAGCGATTGATGTGGACGTCGAACACCGACATGAACACCGACACGCGCACCATCGGCATCTCGCCGAGGTCGCCGATCAGCTCGCGGGGCACCGGAACGCGCTCGATCATCGTGATCAGGCCGTCGGCCGGCGAGACGATCAGATCGTCGCCGACCGGCGTGGTGCGGATCGGATCACGGAAGAAGGCCGCCACCCACAGCGTCAGCGCAAGGAACGGCCAGAAGAAAACCTTCGACACGATCGTCATCAGCAAGGTGATGCCGAAGGCGATGGCGGTGAATTTCTGCCCCTCGGGGTGGACGGCGGGGAAGCGCCACTTGACGGTGGTCGTGACGACCGGCGGCTTGTCGAGCGAAGTCATCGCTTCGTCCTACCGGCGCACGTGCCCGGTGACAACGCCCCGCTATCATCGCATGACCACGGCCGCGGTTGATCCTCGCCCCCCTTGCCCCTATCGCGACACCAAACCACCCACTCGAAGGACAAGCGAGCATGGCCAAGATCAAGGTGAAGACCCCCGTCGTGGAGATCGACGGCGACGAGATGACGCGGATCATCTGGGAATGGATCCGCGAGCGACTGGTCAAGCCATACCTCGATATCGACCTCGATTATTACGACCTGGGTGTGCAGGAGCGCGATCGCACCGACGACAAGGTGACCGTCGACAGCGCGAAGGCGATCCAGAAGTACGGCGTCGGCGTGAAGTGCGCCACGATCACGCCCGACGAGCAACGCGTCGAGGAATTCGGCCTCAAGAAGATGTGGCGTTCGCCGAATGGCACGATCCGCAACATCCTGGGCGGCGTGGTCTTCCGCGAGCCGATCGTGATGAAGAACGTGCCCCGCCTGATCCCGGGCTGGACGCACCCGATCGTCGTCGGCCGCCACGCGTTCGGCGACCAGTACAAGGCCACCGATTTCAAGGTGCCCGGCAAGGGCAAGCTGACCATGAAGTGGGAAGGCGAAGGCGGCGAGACGATCGAGCACGAGGTGTTCGATTTCCCGGCGGCGGGTGTCGCGATGGGCATGTACAACCTCGACGAATCGATCCGCGACTTCGCACGCGCCTCGCTCAACTACGGGCTCGGCCGCAACTGGCCGGTGTACCTGTCCACCAAGAACACGATCCTCAAGGCCTATGATGGCCGCTTCAAGGACATCTTCGCCGAAGTGTTCGAAAGCGAGTTCGCCGACCAGTTCAAGGCCGCGGGCATCGTCTACGAACATCGCCTGATCGACGACATGGTCGCCTCGGCGTTGAAGTGGAATGGCGAGTTCGTCTGGGCCTGCAAGAACTACGACGGCGACGTCCAGTCGGATCAGGTCGCGCAAGGTTTCGGCTCGCTGGGCCTGATGACCTCGGTGCTGATGACCCCGGACGGCAAGACGATCGAGGCCGAGGCGGCGCACGGCACCGTCACGCGCCACTATCGCCAGCACCAGCAGGGCAAGGCGACTTCGACCAACCCGATTGCGTCGATCTTCGCCTGGACCGGCGGTCTCAAGTATCGCGGCAAGTTCGACGGCACGCCCGACGTGACGCGCTTCGCCGAGACGCTGGAGCAGGTCTGCGTCGAGACCGTAGAGTCGGGCGACATGACCAAGGATCTCGCGATCCTGATCGGACCCGACCAGCGCTGGATGACGACCGAGCAGTTCTTCGAGGCGGTACGCCTGAACCTCGAGAAGAAGATGGCCAACTGGGCCTGAACGACCGGAACGTGGATGGCGGCATCGCCCGCCGTCCACGCTTCCTTCAGGCGGCGCTCACGCCGTCCACCGCGACGCGATCCTCGCCGCACAATGTCCCGCGCACCCGCACCCGCTTCTGGACGTGATCGACCGGAACGCGCGCCAGTTCCAGTACATAGCGGCCACCAACGTCGCGTTGCAGCACGAACGCGCCACCTTCGCGCAGCAGCGTACCGGTTTCATCGATCGGATTATCGTTCGTCATCCCGGCGAGATGGCCATTCGCCACTGCCAGCGCAATCGTCGGAAGCGCTTGCCAGCGGCCATCGTGCGGCGTTAGGGGGCGGCGCGGTGTCGGGGCCTGTAGCTCAATGGTTAGAGCTGGCCGCTCATAACGGCTAGGTTGCGGGTTCGAGTCCTGCCGGGCCCACCACCGCGTGGCGATTACGGCGCGCTCGTCGTCGTCGCTTGCCCGGCTCCGTCCTGGTCGCTGCCTTCGTGCCCGCTGTCGTCCTGCTCCACCGCCGGCAACAGCAACGTGAAATAGCCCGGTGCGATCACGAATCGCCCGCCCAGTTCGCTCGCGAGATTGCGCACCAGCCGCAGCGCGAACCCGACGCCGAGCAACGGCGCGCCTTCGTCGACGGTCGCATCCTCGTCATCCAGCGCCAGCAACGACGCCTCGTCGCGCGTCGCGAACGCGGCGGGCGGCACGACCGCCAGCGCCAGCGTACCCACGCCGGTGACCAGCGCCATCATCAACCGCTCGCCCGGCTGTGCCGCCGACAGCAAGGTCGCAAGCAACCGTGATACCAGCCGCTCCGCATCGCGGGGGTCGAGCGACCATGCCGCATCGCGTTGCGCCGGCAGCACCAGTTCGGCGCTGCGCAAGGTCGCCAGCGGCGCCAGATCGCTGCCGATCCGTTGCAGGAGCGCGAACGCGGGCGTGATCCCGCTGCGGCGGTCCAGTGCGCGGCCGTCGATCCGCGCCGCAAGGTCGAGATCCTCGATCGCGCCGATCAATCCCATGACATGACGGCGAATGTCGCTGGCGCGGTCGCGGTAGGCGGGCGCGACGTCGCCCAGCAATTGCTGCTCGATCAGTTCCGAAAAGCCCGCGATCGCGTTGGTCGGGGTGCGCAATTCATGCACCAGTCGCCGCAGTCCCTCGGCGCCGACGGTCGCCGCGCGATCCTCGCGGCGGCCGACACGTTCGTCGGCGCGCGGGCGGCGTGCCTGGCCGCGCATGCCCGTGAAGGCACCGGTCGCATGGTCGAACATCGGCACCCCCGCGATCCGCCACTCGCCCGCGATCGCCGATTCGCCCGGCACCATCAGCCGCGCGGCGGTGAACGCCGCCCGCTTGCGGAACGCGCCCGCCGCGACGCCGTCGACCGCAGCGTCGCTCCACGCGCCGCCACGATGATCGAGCGTCAGCCCGATCACGGCACCGCGCGGTGCAGCGTCCAGCCAGCGGATCACGCCCGCGGCGTCGGTCTCGAACCGGAACGCCGGCAACGGCGACGGCGCCTCGCCGGCCAGGGGCGCCCGCAGATGCTGATGCGCCTCGATCCGCCGCACCAGATCCGCGACCTCGAAACGCGGCGTCGCCTCCACGACCACCGCGTCCTCACCTGCTTCGGCCGGCGAATAACCGAGCCGGAGATCGTGCGTCCCCAGGCATTCGAGCGCCCGCACCACCGAGGGTGCCAGGTCACGCCGCCGCGCGACGACGTTGCGCCCCAGCGCGCCCAGTTTCGGCAACAAGGCATCCCACCCGTCGCTGTCCAGCCGCACCGCCCGCAGCGCCGTGCTCGCGATCTCGGGCGTGTCCGTGATGAAGAACTCGACCAGCGGCAGCGGAGCGTCGACCAGCGCCAGCGATCGTGCCGCCGCGACGCGCACCGCTGCGGGCACCCGCTCGCGCAACACCGCCAGCCGCCACAGCAATTGCTCGTCGGCCGGTGCGCGCCCGCGCCCGATCAGATCGACGAGCTGCCGAAACGCCGCGCGTGCCCCCAACGCGGAGGTCGCCTCGGCGGCCAGCACCGTTTTCAGGCTGTCGTCGAACCGCACGAAACCCACCACCTCATTTATGCTGCGAACCTTGTGCCCCGCTTCTAGAGCCACGGCCGCGACCGGTATATTGCGCAGATCGTCGCGCGATCCCGTAATGAAGCAGCTTTGGACAATTGCGTTTGCGCGCAATATTCCTATAGGCGCGGTTTCAGTAGCTATCGCGAAGATGCGCGTACAAGCAGAGTGAGGCGTGATGACCCTGGACCGGATCGATCGTGAAATCCTGGCGCTTTTGCAGGAGGATGGACGAATGACCAACGTCGATCTCGCCGAGCGCGTCGGGCTGACCGCGCCGCCGTGCCTGCGCCGCGTCCGCGCGCTGGAACAGGCCGGCGTAATCCGCGGCTATCACGCCGAATGCGACGCGACCAAGCTCGGTTTCCCGATCACGGTCTTCGCAATGGTCAGCCTGCGCAGCCAGGCCGAGCAGGATCTGGCTGCCTTCGAATCGCACGTCGCCGCGATCCCCGAGGTTCGCGAATGCCACATGCTCAACGGCGAGATCGACTTCATCCTGAAGATCGTCGCGCAGGATCTGGAGAGCTTCCAGCGCATCCTGACGACGAAGCTCACCTCGGCACCGAACGTCACCAGCGTGAAGTCGTCGCTGACGATCCGCACCTTCAAGGCGCAGGCCGGCGTCCCGATCGAATAGTCTCGGCTGCGCACGACCCTTCGTCCCGGACGTGAGCAGGGGAACGAAGGTCGACTCCGCCTCACCATCCGGCGCCGGTCGCGGTTCTCGATAGCACCCCCGAACGGAAAAGGGGCGACCCGCAGGCCGCCCCTTTCGCTGAAACCGTGGATCGCGGATCACGCCACCGGCGGATGATCCAGGAAGTCGATCCACCACCCCGCGATGTCGGCGCGCGGGGTACCGGTCACCGCCTGGAACGCCGTCTTCGCCGCGGCCTTGTCGCCGGAGTTGGTGAGCGCGATGCCCAGGCGGGTGTTCACCGCATTGGCATCCACCCCACCCTTCTGCAGCGCGGCGCGGTACAGCGCGATCGCCTTGGCATATTCGCCCGAGCCGAGATACGCGTCGGCGGTGCTGGCGGCCAGCTTGCCGTCCGCCGCCTTCATCGCACGCGCCTCGACCGCCGCCATCGAGCCTTCGTTCGAGATCGACTTGTTCGCGGCGGCCAGCAGGCTGCCGGCATCGGGGCTGCTTGCCGGGATCTTGCCCGCCGCCTTGCCTTCGGTCAGCACCGCCTTCGATTCCCACGGCAGGCCCTGATCGAAGGTCCACTGCGCGTAGATCTCATAGTCGTACTGATCGGCCAGCGCCTTGCCGGAACGCAGCAGGCGATACAGGTCGACCTTCTGCGACTTGTCCAGCGTCGCCATCGACTGCGGCTGGATGCCCCAGAACACCAGCATGTCGCGCCAGTTCTTCGCGGTCGGATAGGCGGTCAGGTAACGGCGCATCCATGCGCGCGCTTCCGTCGGGTTCTTGGCGGTGTTGTTGCGCGCGATCGCGTAGCGGAAGATGTCCTCCGACGGCTTCTGGCCTGCGGCCATCTGCTCGTCGACCATCTTGGCCAGCGCCGCCGAACCACCGGCGATATCGCCCGAGTCCATCTTCAGCTTGACGAGCTGGAGCGGCAGGTTCGGGTCGTTGTACCCCAGCTGCTGCGCCTGCTCGAAGAAGCGCATCGCACCCGCCGCGTCCTTGGCGTTCGCCGCGATTACGCCGCGCTGATAGGTATATTTCGCCTTGTCGGCCTGCGCCGTGCGCGGGCTGGCGATCAGCGCGTCGAGCGGCGCGACCAGGTTCGCGTTGTTCGGGCCACCCGGCTGGATCACTTCCAGGTTCAGGCGCAACGCGGCAGCGATATACTTTTCGTCGTCGCTCTTGGCCGCGGCCTCGACGGCGGCGACCAGCGGCGCGGCGGTGGCCGCGTCCTTGGCAGCCAGCGCAGTCTGCGCCTGGGCGGCGGGACCGCGCACCTCGTTGCTCAGCTTGAGCTGGTCGCCCTTCTGCTCTTCCTTCTTCTGCTTCTGCGCCGTGGCGGGTTGCGACAGCGCAACGGTTGCGCCCCCGGCCAGAAGCACAGCCATAACGGCGTTCGAAAGGGTCTTCATCGACACGTCTCTCCAGATTTCGCGGGCGTAACGCTCGTCGGCTCCTCTAGTGCCGGCCGCGCGCGTGTTCAAGGAATGTACCGTAGCAATGCATTTCCGTCGCTGAACCGCGATTGAACGCACGCCGCGCGGGCGGTACGGACGCGCGGATGATCGCCGTTCTCTCGCCCGCCAAGACGCTGGATCTCGAAACCCCTGCCCCCTTCCCGGCTACGCCCGCTCGGTTCGGGGCGGAGGCGGCGACGCTGGCGAAGGCCGCGTCGCACCTGACGCAGAAGCGGCTTGCCGAGCTGATGAAGATCTCCCCCGCGCTCGCCAAGCTCAACGCCGATCGCTTCCGCGACTTCGCCGACGCCGAAGAACGCCCGGCGCTCTATACCTTCGCGGGCGACGTCTACAGCGGGATCGAGGCCACGACGCTCGACGAACCTGCGGTCCGGTTCGCGCAGGATCATCTGCGCCTGCTCTCCGGCTTGTACGGGCTGCTCCGTCCGCTCGACGGCATGCGCCCATATCGTCTGGAAATGGGCACGCGCTGGGCGCCGCGGCGCGACAAGCTGACCGACTGGTGGGGCACGCGCATCGCCGACGCACTCGCCACGGATGTCGCCGCGGAAGGATCCGGCGTCGTCCTCAATCTCGCCAGCCAGGAATATTGGGAGGCGGTCGCGGGCAAGCTCCCGCCGGCCATTCGCGTCGTCGCGGTCGACTTCCGCGAAGCCGACGATCGCTTCATCAGCTTCCACGCCAAGAAGGCGCGCGGGATGATGGCGCGCTATCTGGTCGAGCATCATGTCGCCGATCTCGACGGCATGAAGGCGTTCGACACCGCCGGCTACCGCTACGACCCCGCTGCCAGCGACGACCTGCGCTGGTCGTTCCGGCGCGCCGCGTGATGCGCGCGGTCGTCATAGGCACCGGCGGCGGGATCGGCGCGGCGCTCGCCGACGCGCTGGAGGAGGAGGAGAACGATGTCGTTCGCCTCGCCCGTGCCGACCTGGATCTCACCGACGAGCCCGGGATCGCCGCCGCGGCCGCGAAGGTCGCGAAAGCCGACATGGTGGTCGTCGCGACCGGCCTGCTCCACGATACCGATCATGGTCCCGAAAAGGCGTTGCGCGATCTCGACCCAGTGTGGCTGGCGCGGCAATATGCGGTCAACGCGATCGGCCCGGCGCTGGTCGCCAAGCATTTCCTGCCGATCATGCCCCGCACCGGCCGCTCGGTCTTCGCCGCGCTGTCGGCACGCGTCGGCAGCATCTCCGACAATCGCCTCGGTGGCTGGTACGGCTACCGCGCCAGCAAGGCCGCGCTCAATCAGTTGATCCGCACGCTCGCGGTCGAGGACAAGCGCCGCAACGACCGCGGCATCGTCGTCGCGCTGCATCCCGGCACCGTCGACACCCGCCTGTCGAAGCCGTTCCAGCAAAGCGGGCGGGACCTGTTCCAGCCGGGTCGCGCCGCGGTCCAGCTGCTCGATGTGCTCGACGCGCTCAAACCCGGCGACAGCGGCAAGCTGTTTGCATGGGATGGTACGGAGATCGCACCGTAATCAGCCACGCGTTCATGACCGATCGGTCATGCACCGGCCATCGCCACGATGCGCGCGATGGCGGATGATCGCTCCCACGACGTCCGGATCGCGGACGCCGCTCACCAGGAGCAATGCGATGAACAGGAACCTTCCCTTCGCGATCCTCGCCGCCGGCGCCCTCTTGTCCGGTGGCGCGGCGCTGGCGGCGACCACACCACAGGCCGCCGCGCCGGCTTCGACGCATGTGGCACGCCATGTGGTGACGAAGAAGACCGGCGCCGCCACGACGGTGGCATCGCGCACCACCGCCACCAGGACGCGCCCGACGGCGACCGGTCACATGGTCACGACGAAGACCACCACCGGCAAGACCGTCACCTACGATTGTGCGAAGCGGGGCAATGCGACGAAGGCCGCCTGCAAGTCGTAAACGCGCTGCGACCACCTCCGTTCGCGATCCGGTGCGCGGGGGTGGTCAGCGCCATCGCGCTTCGCTAGTGCAGATCGGTTACCTGACACACTTGAAAGCGAAGCGTTGAGCGACGAAACCGCCGTGGCGGACCCTTCCCATATCGCCCCCATCTCCATCGTCGAGGAGATGAAGACCAGCTATCTCGACTATGCGATGAGCGTCATCGTCGCGCGGGCGCTGCCCGACGTTCGCGACGGATTGAAGCCGGTGCATCGCCGCATCCTCTATTCGGCGAACGAAAGCGGCTTCCTGTACAACCGCCCGTATCGCAAGTCGGCGCGCATCGTCGGCGACGTGATCGGTAAATACCACCCGCACGGCGACAGCTCGATCTACGAAGCCTTGGTTCGCATGACGCAGGACTGGTCGATGCGGCTGCCGCTGATCGACGGCCAGGGCAATTTCGGCTCGATGGATCCCGATCCCGCCGCCGCGATGCGCTATACCGAGGCACGGCTGGCGAAGTCCGCCAACTATCTGATGGACGACCTGGACAAGGACACGGTCGATTTCCAGCCGAACTACGACGGGTCGGAGCGCGAGCCGCAGGTGTTGCCGGCGCGCTTCCCGAACCTGCTGGTCAACGGCGCGGGCGGCATTGCGGTCGGCATGGCGACCAACATCCCGCCGCACAACCTCGGCGAGGTCGTCGACGCGTGCCTCGCCTACCTCGATAATGGCGCGATCACGATCGAGGAGCTGATGGAGATCGTCCCCGGTCCGGATTTCCCGACCGGCGCGATCATCCTCGGCCGCGCCGGCGCGCGCTCCGCCTACCAGACCGGGCGAGGGTCGGTGATCGTCCGCTCGCGCCACAAGGTCGAGACCGGGCGCGGCGACCGCACCTCGATCGTGCTCACCGAGATCCCGTTCCAGCAGGGCAAGAACGCGCTGGTCGAGAAGATCGCGGAGGCCGCGAAGGACAAGCGGATCGAGGGCGTCAGCGACATTCGCGACGAATCGAACCGCGAGGGCGTGCGGATCGTCATCGACCTGAAGCGCGACGCCACGCCGGAGGTGGTGCTGAACCAGCTGTGGCGGCACACGCCCGCCCAGGGGTCGTTCCCGGCCAATATGCTCGCGATCCGCGGCGGGCGGCCGGAATTGCTGAACCTGCGCGACATCATCGCGGCATTCATCACCTTCCGCGAGCAGGTCATCACCCGCCGCGCGAAGTTCGAGCTGAACAAGGCGCGCGAGCGGGCGCATATCTTGCTCGGCCTCGTCATCGCGGTGTCCAACCTGGACGAGATGGTGAAGATCATCCGCGGCTCGTCCAGCCCGGCGGAGGCGCGCGGCAAGCTGCTGGCGCGCGAATGGCCGATTGCGGAGATCGCGCCGTATCTGCGACTGGTCGAGGCGCTGGAGGCCGACGTCGTCGGCGACGGCTATCGCCTGTCCGAGACGCAGGTCCGCGCGATCCTCGACCTGCGCCTGCACCGCCTCACCGCGCTGGGCCGCGACGAGATCGGCGACGAGTTGAAGACCCTCGCCGAATCGATCGCCGACTTGCTCGCGATCCTCGCCGACCGCGTCAAATTGTATCAGGTGATGCGCGACGAGCTGCGCGAGGTGCGCGATCTGTTCGCCACCCCGCGCCGCACCGAAATCGCCGCCGCCGCCGACGGCATCGACGACGAGGACCTGATCGAGCGCGAGGACATGGTGGTGACCGTCACCATGGCCGGCTATATCAAGCGTACCCCGCTCGACGCCTTCCGCGCGCAGGCACGCGGCGGCAAGGGCCGCGCCGGCATGGCGACCAAGGACGAGGACATCGTCACCAAGCTGTTCGTCACCTCGACGCACACGCCGGTACTGTTCTTCTCCACGCTCGGCCGCGTCTATCGCATGAAGGTCTGGCGCCTGCCCGAGGGTGGCCCGGCAACGCGCGGCCGCCCGATGATCAACCTGCTCCCGCTGGAACAGGGGGAGACGATCTCCACCGTCCTGCCGCTGCCGGAGGACGAGGCGGACTGGGGCAAGCTGCACGTCATGTTCGCCACCGCCAAGGGTTCGGTGCGCCGCAACTCGATGGATTCGTTCACCAACGTGCCGTCGAACGGCAAGATCGCGATGAAGTTCGAGGGCGAGGACACCGACGACCGGCTGATCGGCGTCGCCTTGCTCGACGAAGGCGACGACGTGCTGCTCGCCACCCGCGCCGGCAAGGCGATCCGCTTCGCCGCGGACGAGGTGCGCGAATTCCAGAGTCGCAACTCGACGGGCGTGCGCGGCATCGCGCTGAAGGGCGAGGATCACGTCATATCGCTGTCGGTGCTGCACCGCGTCGAGGCGGACGGCGAGTTGCGGGAATTGTATCTGCGCAACGCTCCCTGGAAGGAGCGCGAAGGCGAATTGACGATGAACCAGCTCGATTTCGAGCGACTGCGCGCCAGCGAGCAGTTCATCCTCACCGTCTGCGCCAACGGCTATGGCAAGATCAGCTCCGCGTACGAATATCGCCGCACCGGCCGCGGTGGGCAGGGCATCACCAACATCGACAATATCGCGCGCAACGGCCCGGTCGTCGCGAGCTTCCCGTCCACCAAGGCCGAGCAACTGATGCTCGTCACCGATCAGGCCAAGATGATCCGCATGCCGCTGGCCAGCCTGCGCGTCATCGGGCGTGGTTCGGCGGGCGTGAGGTTGTTCAACGTTGCGAAGGACGAACACGTCGTCTCCGCCGCGCGCATCGACGAGGAGCCCGAGCCCGAGGATGCGGCCGAGGCACTGGTCGCCGCGGAGTTGTCCGGCGAACAGGCGGTTGCACCCGACGACGGCGCGACGATCGGTGACGACGACGCCGCCGGCCCGGAGGATGGCGAATGACCGACACGCCACTGACCGCCTACAAGGTGCTGACCGCCGATCAGATGGCGCTGCTCGAACATGACGGGCGGTTCGGCGGCGCACCGGTCGATATCGCCGATGGCTACATCCATCTGTCGACCGCCGCGCAGCTGACCGAGACCGTCGACAAGCATTTCGCCGGGCAAGGCGACCTCCACGTCGCCGCGGTCGATCTCGCCGCGCACGCCGACAAGATCAAATGGGAGGAGTCACGCGGCGGTCAGCTCTTCCCGCACCTCTACGGCGAGATGCTGCTGGAGACCGTGGTGGCGTACGGCCCGTTGGAGCGGCTGCCCGACGGAACCGTGCGACTCCCGATCACCGGCTGACCCGATCGGCCGCTAACCGCCGATAGTGCGACCGCCATCAAAATCCGCGCTGCCGTGTGTCCTCATGCGATTACCAACACCGGCAGCCGGATGCGCCATCACGCATACAGATCCACTACCTCACGATCTTCGCCCACCGCGTGCAGCAACAACGTCCGGTGGCAATGGCACGGCTCGCGCTCGTAGCAGACCAGCGCACTCGGCATCTCGTCGGCCAGCGCCAGCATCTGCACCGCCTGCGCCTGCGCCTCGGGCAATTCCAGTTGCGCGTCATAGACCGCGGTCAGCGTACCGACGTCGCCCTTCTTCGCCGCATCGCGCCCGCGCTTCGGCGTGCCCAGCGCCTTGAGGTGGACGTATTCGATCCCCGCCTCCTGCAACGACGCCTTCAGCGGTGACTTCGAAAACCCCGGCCGCCGCGACAGCGGCAGGGCGCGCACGTCGATCACGCGCCGCACGCCCGCGCCCTGCAACGTGGCGATGAATTCCGCCATCGTCACGCCTTCATATCCGATAGTATAGATCGTCATCGCGCCGAGGTGGCCACACGCACCTGACAAGACAAGCCGTAGCCGCTATCCGCGGGCGCATGACGCATGACATCCATATCGTTGGCGGCGGGCTCGCCGGGTCCGAGGCCGCGTGGCAACTCGCCGAGGCCGGGTTCAGGGTTCGCCTGTCCGAGATGCGCGGCTCGGGCGAGACCACCCCCGCACACCATACCACCGATCTCGCGGAGCTGGTCTGCTCGAACAGCTTCCGCAGCGACGATGCGGACAGCAACGCGGTCGGGCTGCTGCATCAGGAGATGCGCGCGCTCGGCTCGCTGATCCTGCGGGAGGGCGACCGCCACCGCGTTCCCGCCGGCTCGGCGCTCGCGGTCGACCGCGACGGCTTCTCCGCCGCCGTCACCGCGGCGGTGGCGGCACATGCCAACATCACCGTCGTGCGCGAGCGCATCGACACGCTGCCCGAAACGCCCGCGATCGTCGCGACGGGGCCGCTCACCGCCGCGACGCTGTCGAACAGCATCGCTACGGAGACCGGCCGCGATTCGCTCGCCTTCTTCGATGCGATCGCCCCGATCGTCCACCGCGACTCGATCGACATGGAGACGGCGTGGTTCCAGTCACGCTGGAACAAGGGCGAGGGCTCGGACTACATCAACTGTCCGCTCGACAAGGAGCAATATCTCGCGTTCATCGACGCGGTGCTCGCGGGCGAGAAGACCGAATTCCGCGAGTGGGAGAACGTCCCGTATTTCGAGGGGTGCATGCCGATCGAGGTGATGGCCGAGCGGGGGATCGACACGCCGCGCTTCGGGCCGATGAAGGGCGTCGGGCTCGATGATCCGCGCACCGGCCGCTGGCCTTATGCCTGCGTCCAGTTGCGTCAGGACAATGCGCTCGGCACGCTGTGGAATATCGTCGGCTTCCAGACCAAGCTGAAGCATGCCGAGCAGGTCCGCATCTTCCGCACCATCCCCGGGCTGGAGAAGGCGGAGTTCGCGCGGCTCGGCGGGCTGCACCGCAACACCTTCCTGCGCTCGCCGGAATTGCTCGACGAGACGCTGCGGCTGCGCTCCCGCCCCAACGTCCGCTTCGCCGGGCAGATCACCGGCTGCGAAGGCTATATCGAGAGCGCCGCGATCGGCCTGCTCGCCGGGCGCTTCGCGGTTGCCGAGCTACGCGGCGAAACGCTCGCCCCGCCGCCGATCGAAACCGCGTTCGGCGCGCTGCTGTCGCACATCACCGGCGGCGCGGCGGCGGACAGCTACCAGCCGATGAACGTCAACTTCGGGCTCTTCCCGCCGATCCCCGGCCGGACCAAGAAGGCGGATCGCAAGAAGATGTACACCGACCGCGCCCGTGACGCGCTCGCAGGATGGATGGCGGCATAGCCCGCCGCTGCTAGGCGGGATCGACGATCGGCGCCTCACGGGCGCCGGGCGGTTCGCCGATGAAGATCATCGGTCTGTTCTGGCGAACCGCGCTCCCGCGCTCGAGCAGATTTGCTGCCTCTACCCGTCGTTGCGAGCACCGGCTGAGGGTCGATCGGCCCTGACGGAGCGAAGCGCTCCGGCGCATTCTGATCCGGTGCCGCATCGGCTCGCCACGCGCGCCATGGCGATCACACCGGGATCGCGGTCGTATATTTCGTCATCGACAGCGCGAAATGCGACGACGCCCCCGCGACTGACGGATGGCCGAGCATCACCTGCATGAGGAAGTGATTGTAGTCGCCCACATCGGTGACGACGATCCGCAGCAGGTAATCCCACTCGCCCGACATCGAGAAACTCTCTATGATCTCCGGCCGCCCGTCGACGAAGCGTTCGAAATCCTGTCGTGCCTCGATCGCGTGGCTACGCATCCGCACATTGCACAGCACGTTAACGCCCCGCCCGACCGCGGCCGGGTCGACCAGCCGCACCGTCCGCGTCAGCACCCCCGCCGCCTCCAGCGCCTTGACCCGCCGCCAGCACGACGCCGACGATGCGCCGACCGTCTGCGCCAGATCGGCGTTGCTGAGCGTCCCGTCGTCCTGGAGGGCGGAAACGATCCGGCGATCGATGGCGTCGAGCGAGGCAGGCTGTTTCATCGTTCCCTGCTTTAACGAACTGCCCCGTTCACCGACAGCCCGAAACAGCGCTATTCTGATAAGCATTGATCGCGCCGTTGCGACATCATGCCCGAATGGCAGATGCAGCGTTGACCCGGCCCGCTACGGCCGCCGCCGATTGGACGATCCCGCAAGGCTGGGACGCATATACCGCTGAGGAACACGCCACCTGGGACACGCTGTTCGCGCGGCAGATCGCGATGCTGCCGGGCCGCGTCGCGCCTGAGTTCATGGCCGGGCTCGACGTGTTGCGGCTCTCGAAGCCCGGCATCCCCGATTTCGACGAATTGTCCGAACGGCTGATGAAGGCGACCGGATGGCAGGTAGTGGCGGTGCCCGGCCTCGTCCCTGACGATGTGTTCTTCGATCACCTCGCCAACCGCCGCTTCGTCTCCGGCAATTTCATCCGCCGCCCCGACCAGCTCGACTATCTGCAGGAGCCCGACGTCTTCCACGACGTCTTCGGCCATGTCCCGCTGCTCGCCGACCCGGTCTTCGCCGACTATATGCAGGCCTATGGTCGTGGTGGGCAGCGCGCGGCGGCAATGGGCGCGATCGAGCGGCTGTCGCGGCTTTATTGGTACACCGTCGAATTCGGCCTCGTCCGCTCCGGCGACCGGCTGGCGCTCTACGGCGCGGGCATCGTATCGTCACATAGCGAGTCGATCTTCGCACTCGACGACCCGTCGCCGAACCGCATCGGCTTCGACCTGCGCCGGGTGATGCGCACGCGCTATCGCATCGACGATTTCCAGCAGAGCTACTTCGTCATCGATAGTTTCGAGGATCTGCTCGACCAGACGCTCAACAGCGACTTCGGGCCGCTCTACGCCGGGCTGGAAGGCCAGCCGGATCATGATCCGGAGACGATCCTGCCCGACGACCGCGTCTTTTCCCGCGGCACGCAGGCGCATGCCCGCACGGCGGCGCGCTGACCTTTTCACCTGAAAGGCTGACCATGACCGACCAGACCAATCCGCTGGGCCTCGCCGGCTTCGAGTTCTGCGAGTTCACCTCGCCCGATCCGGATACGCTCGCCGGCCAGTTCGAGCAGATGGGCTTCGTCGCCGCGCATCGCCATCCGACCAGGCAGGTGACCCGCTACGTCCAGGGCCGCATCAACCTGCTGCTCAACCGCGAGCCGACCGGGCAGGCCGCGGAGTTCCGCGCGCTGCACGGCCCCTCGGCCAGCGGCATGGCATTTCGCGTCGCCGACCCGCAGGCGGCATACGATCATGCGCTCGCCGAAGGCGCGACCGCGGTCGATGCAGCGGCCGGCACGCTCGGCGATGGCAGCTTCCCGATCGAGGGGATCGGCGGCAGCTACCTCTATCTCGTGAAGGCGGACGCAGACCTGTACGCCGATTGGGACGAGGTGCCCGGCTGGCGCGAGGCAGCCGCACGGAACAACGTCGGGCTCGATATGCTCGACCACCTCACCCACAACGTCCGACGCGGCGAGATGCGGACCTGGTCGAGCTTCTACGGCCGGCTGTTCGGGTTCGAGGAACAGAAGTTCTTCGACATCAAGGGCAAGGCGACCGGCCTGTTCAGCCAGGCGATGATCGCTCCCGATCTGGCGATCCGCATTCCGCTCAACGAGAGCAAGGACGAGACCTCGCAGATCGAGGAGTTCATCCGCGAATACAATGGTGAGGGCATCCAGCACCTGGCGCTGACGACCGACGACATCTTCGAATCGGTCGAGAAGCTGCGGTCGCGCGGCGTCCGCCTCCAGGACACGATCGAGACCTATTACGAGCTGGTCGACAAGCGCGTCCCCGGCCATGGCGAGGACCTCGACCGGCTGAAGCGCAACCGCATCCTGATCGACGGCAACGTCGGCGACGAGGGCATCCTGCTCCAGATCTTCACCGAGAACATGGTCGGCCCGATCTTCTTCGAGATCATCCAGCGCAAGGGCAATCAGGGCTTCGGGAACGGCAACTTCCAGGCCTTGTTCGAAAGCATCGAACTGGACCAGATCCGGCGCGGCGTGGTGAAGGTGGACGCATAAGCGTCCACCAAACGCGCGCAGGCACCTGCGCGCCCGCGCCCGGCCGGCACGATAAGCCGGGCCTGCGGGCACGGCTTTGCCGGGTCCGACGGCCCGGCGTGTTAAGACGGAGAGGGAAATGACCGAGAACCGTTACCACCCCGGCTTCGGCAACCATGTGTCGACCGAGGCGGTGCCGGGCGCGCTGCCGATCGGTCGCAACTCGCCGCAACGCGTCCCGTTCGGCCTCTACGCCGAACAGCTCTCGGGCAGCGCTTTCACGGCACCGCGTCACGAAAATCGTCGCACCTGGTTGTACCGGCTGCGCCCCACAGCGCAGCATCCCGCCTTTTCGCGCTACCACGGCGCCCCGCATCTGCACGCCGCGCCGTTCGAGGCGCCCCCCTCCCCCAACCGGATGCGCTGGGATCCACTGCCGTGGCCCGATGCCGCAACCGACTGGTTGGACGGGCTCGTCACCTACGGCGGCAACGGCAGCGTCGCCGAGCAGAGCGGCGTTGCGATCCACCTCTATGCCGCCACCGCCGACATGGACCGCGCCTTCTTCTCCGCCGACGGTGAGTTGCTGATCGTCCCGCAGGATGGCGCGCTTGCGATCGATACCGAACTCGGCCGCATCCATGTCGCCCCGCTGCAGATCGCGGTGATCCCACGCGGCGTCCGCTTCCGGATCGCGCTCCCCGACGCGCGCGCGCGCGGCTATGTCTGCGAGAATTACGGCGCCCCGTTCCGCCTTCCGGACCTCGGCCCGATCGGCGCTAACGGCTTGGCCAATCCACGGGATTTCGAGATTCCGGTGGCATGGTTCGAGGATCGCGACGATGCGTGCACCGTCGTGCAGAAGTTCCAGGGCACGCTCTGGCAGACCACCCTCGATCATTCGCCGTTCGATGTCGTCGCATGGCATGGCAACCTTGCTCCTTATCGCTATGATCTAACACGCTTTAATACGATCAATACCGTGTCCTTCGATCATCCCGATCCGTCGATTTTCACTGTGTTGACGTCGCCGAGCGACACGGCCGGCACGGCCAATTGCGACTTCGTGATTTTTCCGCCGCGCTGGATGGTCGCGGAAGGCACGTTCCGTCCGCCCTGGTTCCACCGCAACGTCATGAGCGAGTTCATGGGGCTGATCGCCGGCGCCTATGATGCCAAGGAAGGTGGCGGCTTCGTGCCCGGTGGTGCCAGCCTCCACAATCAGATGAATGGCCACGGCCCCGATCAGGCAAGCTATGAGAAAGCTGTCGCAAGTGACTTGAGACCCGCGAAGATCGACGGAACGATGGCCTTCATGTTCGAAACGCGCCACGTCGTCCGCCCCACCGGTTGGGCGACGAGCAGCCCGACGATGCAGCTCGATTATGACGATGTCTGGCGCGGCTTTCCGAAGGCGGTGCTGCCGTGATCGCCCACGCCACTGGAAAATGCCGCCGACCGTGCTAGCGTAGCGGACATGCAGTTCCTGAAGATCCTGTTCTGGTCCCTGCTGGCCTTCGTCGCCGCGGTGTTCACGTTCGGCAACTGGACCAACGTGTCGGTCCAGTTGTTCGGCGGCCTGGTGGCGGAGGTGAACCTGCCGCTGCTGCTGCTCACGACGTTCCTGCTCGGCTTCCTGCCGACGCTGATCTATCAGCATTGGATACGCTTTCGGCTCCGCCAGCGGCTGACCGCGGCCGAGCGCTCGCTGGAAAGCGCGCTGGCGACGGCGCGCGCCGCGGAGGCGCCGGCGATCCACGTGCCCGCGGCGATCCACGTTCCGCCTGCCGAGCCCCCCGCCCCGGCCGCGCCGATGGGTGCCGCCTGATGGCCAACCGCATCTTCGTCGCGCTCGACACCCCCGATCTCGATCGCGCCCGCGCCCTCGCGCAGCGGGTTCGGGTCCATGTCGGCGGCATCAAGCTCGGGCTCGAATTCTTCTGTGCGCATGGCCCCGCGGGCGTCCGCGCGATGGAGGAGATCGGCCTGCCGGTCTTTCTCGACCTCAAGCTCCACGACATCCCGAACACCGTCGCCAAGGCGGTGCAATCGCTTGCCGCCCTCGCGCCTGCGGTGCTGACCGTGCACGCCGCCGGCGGCCGCGCGATGCTCGAGGATGCCAAGGCCGCGGCGCATCCCTCGACGAAGGTGGTGGCCGTGACGATGCTCACCAGCCTCGACGAGGATGATCTCGCCGCGACGGGTGTTGCCGGCAGCGCGCACGACCACGTCCTGCGGCTGGCGGACCTCGCGCGCACCGCCGGGCTCGACGGCATCGTCTGCTCGGGTGCGGAGGTGAAGGCCGCGCATGCCGCGTGGCCGAAAGGCTATTTCGTCGTCCCCGGCGTCCGTCCCGCGGATGGCGAGATCGGCGACCAGAAGCGCGTCGTCACCCCGCGCATGGCACTGGATCACGGCGCCTCGATCCTGGTGATCGGCCGCCCGATCACCAAGGCCGAGGACCCCGACGCCGCCGCCCGCGCGATCGCCGCGACGCTGTAGTGCTGGCGGGCGGCGATGCGACGCATCCTCGCTGCACTTGCCGTTCTGACGATCGTTCCTTCATGCTCGGTGGCCGATCCCGACCTCCCGATCGCGCCGCACCTCGACCATGACGAAGGCGTCATGATGCAGGCCGAACTGTTCGGCCGGCTGGCGGTCCGCCATACCTGCCTGGTAGTCCTTTCACTCACTCCCGATGAAGAGCGACCCACCGTGGCCTTCACGCCGATCTGGAACCACGATGCCGAGGTTGGTCGTGACACACGCGGTATCTACGTGCGGAGCCGATCCAGCGGCGCGATCATCCGGCCGGGCGATCGCGTGAGTGGCGGCGGCGGATTCATCGCCAGCGATCCGCCCTATTCCAACGATCGTGATATGGACCCGAATCCCGGGGATCGCGACCGCGCGTGGGTCAACCGTCGCGTTACGCCCGACCTGCCGCCCGCGTGCGGCGGCGACTATGCGACCTTCCACTCCTTTGAGGTCTTGGGTCCGCGCGACCCACAATAAAGCCGATCGATGTTCGGGCTCCAAACTCGATGCAACACGCCCCGCCGCCGGCGTCCCGCTTCCGTCGTCGCGCGTAAGTAGCGCGCCTCCGTCATCGGCGTCGCGGCGAGGGGCGATGCCGATGATCGAGGCTTGCTACATTCCCCGTTCGGCGCGAAACACGCGTCCATGCCTTCAACTGCCAAGATCTGCGGCCTTTCCACCGCCGCGACGCTCGACGCCGCCATCGCGCGCGGCGCGAGCCATGTCGGCTTCGTCGTCTACCCGCGCTCACCTCGCCACGTCACGATGGAGCAGCTCGCCGGGCTCGCGGCGCGCGTACCGGACCACGTCCGCAAGGTCGGGGTGTTCGTCGATCCCGACGACGACCTGCTCGCCAGCGCGATCGCCGCCGGGCGCCTCGACGCGATCCAGCTCCACGAAACCGCGCCGTCGCGGATTGCGGACCTGCGCCGCCTGTCGCGGCGCGAGACGTGGACCGCCATCGCGATCAAGACCGCCGCCGATCTCGCCGCCGCGGCCGCGTACGTCGATGCCGCGGACCGGCTGCTCTACGACGCCAAGACCCCGCCCGGGGCGACCCTGCCCGGCGGCATGGGGGTTCGCTTCGACTGGGAGCTGCTGCGCGGCTTCCGCCATCCACTGCCCTGGGCCTTGTCGGGCGGGCTGAACGCCGCCAACGTCGCCGACGCGATCGCGATCACCGGTGCGCCGCTGGTCGACGTTTCCTCCGGCGTAGAGAGCGCGCCGGGCGTCAAGGACGTGGACAAGATCGCCGCCTTCCTGCAACGGGTCTCCGCATCATGAACGCACCCAATTCCTTCCGCGCCCAGCCCGACGAGCGCGGGCATTTCGGCCCCTATGGCGGCCGCTATGTGTCCGAAACGCTGATGCCGCTGATCCTCGAGCTGGATCGCGAATATCGCGCCGCCAAGGAGGATCCGGCGTTCGCCGCGCAGTTCGACGACCTGCTCGAACATTATGTCGGCCGTCCGTCGCCGCTCTATTACGCCGAGCGGCTGACCGACACGCTGCGCGACAGCGCCGCCGACGGAATGGGCGCACAGGTCTGGTTCAAGCGCGACGAGCTGAACCACACGGGCGCACACAAGATCAACAATTGCATCGGGCAGATCCTGCTCGCGATCCGGATGGGCAAGACGCGGATCATCGCCGAGACCGGCGCCGGCCAGCATGGAGTCGCCACCGCGACGGTCTGCGCGCGCTTCGGCCTGCCGTGCGTGATCTATATGGGCGCCAAGGACGTCGAGCGGCAGCAGCCGAACGTGTTCCGCATGAAGCTGCTCGGCGCCGAGGTCCGAGCGGTCGAAAGCGGCGCGCGCACGCTAAAGGACGCGATGAACGAGGCGCTGCGCGACTGGGTCGCCAACGTCCACGACACCTTCTACATCATCGGCACCGCCGCCGGTCCGCACCCCTATCCGGAGCTGGTCCGCGACTTCCAGAGCGTGATCGGCCGCGAGGCGCGTGCGCAATTGCTCGATCGCACCGGGCGGCTTCCCGATCTGCTGGTCGCCGCGATCGGCGGCGGATCGAACGCGATCGGGCTGTTCCACCCGTTCCTCGACGATGCGGACGTGCGGATGCTGGGCGTCGAGGCGGCGGGCGAAGGGCTGGAGGCGAAGCATGCCGCGAGCCTCGCCGGCGGGTTCCCGGGCGTGCTCCACGGCAACAAGACCTATTTGCTCCAGGACGACGACGGGCAGATCGCCGAGGCGCATTCGATCTCGGCCGGGCTCGACTATCCCGGCATCGGCCCCGAACATGCGTGGCTGAAGGATAGCGGGCGCGTCGAATATACCGCGGTCACCGATCGCGAGGCGCTCGACGCGTTCCAGCTGCTCTGCCGGACCGAGGGGATCATTCCCGCGCTGGAACCGTCGCACGCGATCGCCGCGGTCGCGCGTATCGCCAAGGACATGCCGCACGACGCGATCGTGCTGGCCAACCTGTGCGGTCGCGGTGACAAGGACATCTTCACCGTCGCCGACGCGCTGGGAGTGCGGATTTGACCCGCCTCGCCGACGCCTTCATCGCCGATCGGCCCGCGCTGATCTGCTTCGTCACCGCCGGCGATCCGTCCGTGGCGGCCACCCCGGCGATCCTCGACGCGCTGGTCGAGGGCGGCGCCGACGTGATCGAGCTCGGCATGCCGTTTACCGATCCGATGGCGGACGGCCCGGCGATCCAGGCCGCGAACATCCGCGCGCTCGCCGCCGGGGTGACGACGGCCGATATCCTCGCGATTGCCAAAGGCTTCCGTGAGCGCCATCCGCTCACCCCGCTGGTGCTGATGGGCTATGCCAATCCGATGCTGCGCCGCGGTTCGGAATGGTTCGCCACCGCGCTCGGCGATGCCGGTGTCGATGGCGTGATCTGCGTCGACATTCCCCCCGAGGAGGATGACGCGCTCGGACCCGCGCTCCGCAACATGGGCATCGACCTGATCCGCCTCGCCACGCCCACGACGCAGGGCACGCGGCTCGCACAGGTGCTGAACGGTGCCGGCGGTTTCGTCTATTACGTCTCGGTCGCGGGGATCACCGGGAAGCAGCAGGCGCAGCAGGCGTCGATCGAGGAAGCGGTCGCGCAGCTGAAGCGCGCCACCGAGCTGCCGGTCGCGGTCGGCTTCGGCGTGCGCACCCCGGAACAGGCGCGTGCGATCGGGCGCGTCGCTGACGGCGTCGTCGTTGGCTCGGCGATCGTCGAGATCGTCGCGGAATACGGGGTTGCTGCGGCGGCACCCGTCGCCACCTATATCAGGACGCTGTCGGCGGCGCTTGCCGACGCACGAAAGGTTTCGGCATGAGCTGGCTCAGCAACGTCCGCAACGCGCTGTCGGGGATCGTCCCGGGCGCGGCCAAGGCACAGACCGCAGATCACTTGTGGCACAAGTGCAAGGGCTGCGGGACGATGGTCTTCACCAAGGAGCTGGAGGAAAACCTCTACGTCTGCCCGACGTGCGATCACCACGAACGGATCGGCCCGGCCGAGCGCTTCGAGCACCTGCTCGATCCCGCCAGCCTCGACGTGCTGCCGACGCCGCGTTCCACCGAGGACCCGCTCAGGTTCCGCGATTCTAAGCGCTATGCCGATCGCCTGAAGACCGCGCGCGCCGCCACCGGCGAGCAGGACGCGTTCGTCAACGCGCGCGGCACGATCGACGGCCACCGCGTGGTGATCGGCGTGCAGGACTTCGCGTTCATGGGCGGATCGATGGGCCAGGCCGTGGGTGAGGCCTTCATCCAGGGCGTCGAGGCAGCGGTGAAGGACCGTGCGCCCTTCATCGTCTTCACCGCCTCGGGCGGCGCGCGGATGCAGGAAGGCATCCTCAGCCTGATGCAAATGCCGCGCAGCACCGTCGCGATCCAGATGCTCCATGACGCCGGCCTGCCCTATATCGTCGTGCTGACCGATCCGACCTCGGGCGGGGTGATGGCCGCCTATGCGATGCTTGGCGACGTGCATATCGCCGAACCCAAGGCGACGCTCGCCTTCACCGGACGGCGCGTGATCGAGAGCACGATTCGCGAAAAGCTGCCGGAGGACTTCCAGACCAGCGAATATTATCTGGAGCATGGGCTGATCGACATGGTCGTCCATCGCCGCGAACTGCGCGAGCGGCTGTCGACCGTGATCGGCTACCTGTGCGGCGAGCGCAAGGCCGCCTGACGCACCAGCCCGCCGCCGCACGCCCGGATCCGTTACGATGGCCGATCACGCCGTCTCCACCGACACGCGCGTCCAGGCGCAGCTTGACCGTTTGTGGCGGCTGTCGCCGGGCGCGGACGTGCTCGGGCTGGACCGGATCACGCGCCTGCTCGGGCGGCTCGGGGACCCGCATCACGCGCTGCCACCGGTCTTTCACGTCGCCGGCACCAACGGCAAGGGCTCGACCTGCGCATATCTGCGCAGCGCGCTGGAGGCTTCCGGCTACCGCGTCCACGCCTATGCCAGCCCGCATCTGGTCCGGTTCAACGAACGGATCCGGCTCGCCGGGCGGCTGATCGACGACGCCGCGCTTGCCACCTTGCTGGCCGAGGTGCTCGACCGGGCCGACGGGATCGGCGCCAGCTTCTTCGAGATCACCACCGCCGCCGCATTCCTCGCCTTCGCGCGGGTGCCCGCCGACGCCTGCGTGATCGAGGTCGGGCTCGGCGGCCGGCTCGATGCGACCAATGTCCTTCCCGCACCGGTCGCCTCCGGGATCGCCGCGCTCGGCATCGACCATCAGGCGTTCCTCGGCGACACGCTGGAACAGATCGCCGCCGAAAAGGCCGGCATCGCCAAGCCCGGCGTGCCGCTCGTGACGATGCGCTATCCCGCGCCGATCGCCGCACCGGTCGCACGCGCCGCCGCAGCGGCCGGCGCGGTCTGGCGTCCGCTCGGCAGCACCTGGGATTATAGCGCCGCCGACGTGGTCGATTACGCCGACGAGGCTGGCACGCTCACTCTACCGCTGCCGACACTCCCCGGCGCCCATCAGGCCGCCAACCTCGCGCTCGCGACGGCGATGCTGCGACATCAGCACGCGCTGGCCGTTCCCGTCGCCGCGCTGGACGAGGCCGCGCGGGCCACGCGCTGGCCTGCCCGCCTGCAGCGCCTCGCCCGCGGCCCGCTCACCGCGCCGCTCGGCGATGCCGCGATCTGGCTCGACGGCGGCCACAACGCTTCGGCCGGTGCGGCGATCGCCGCCGCGCTCCCCGGGTTAGTCGGGATCGACACGGGTCGGCGGCTCACCGTCGTGTTCGGGATGCTCGCCAACAAGGATGCCGCCGGCTTCCTCGCCCCGTTCGCTGCGATGATCGATACGCTGGTCGCGCTTCCCGTGCCCGGCCACGAGCATCATACACCCGCAGCACTCCGCGACGTCGCCGCCGCGCTCGGCATCCCGCACGCCACGCAAGCGGCATCGATCCACGACGCGATCGCGCAGCTCGCCGCTGCCGCTTCGCCGCCCGCGACCGTCCTGATCGCCGGTTCGCTCTACCTGGCCGGCGAAGTGTTGAAAGCCAACGACGAACTGCCGGACTGACAAGACGTTTGCGATTGACTTGCAATAGCGGACAGGCGACCTTGTGCGGGCAAGAGGAGTCGCCTGCCCATGACCCAGCCCGCCGCTGCCCAACCGATCGCTACCCTTTCCACCCACGCCTTGCCGCACCCGCTGCCGGAATGCCCGAACGCGCGGGTCGTGCTGTTCGCGATGCGCCGCATGGGGGCGAACGGCCTGTCCGATGCGCGCGCCGCCCACGGCTTCTTCACCGCCTTCGGTGAGGCGTTCCGCCGCCCGTTGATGCTGATGCGCGCGCTGATGGCGGACATGGCCACCAACGCCGCGGTGCCGATCGCGATCGCGCCGTGCTGTTGCGCGCGGATGACCCCGTCCGAGCACGCGCTGCTCGCGATCGTCGCGCGGGTCGAGACGCGCACCGACAGCGCGCGGCTACTGCTCAGCGACCTGCTCGGCCAGCGCCACGTCGACCACGTCCTCACCAGCGCCGCCGCGCTCGCCGCGGCGTTCGCCGACGAGGGGCGCCCGATCTTTTAGCCCGACATCCCGTCGCGCGCGTCGCCTGGCCCCTCCGTTCCGGCGCTACCGACCGAACGGTCGACCAGCCCGGATCGGCTCATCCACCAGAACAGCAGCACGCCCGGCATCGCCAGCACGACGGTCAGCCAGTAGAAGCCGACATAGCCGATGCGCTCGACGATCGCCCCGGCGATGGCGCCCGTGACGATCCGACCGACCACGCTCGCCGCCGCGGAGATCAGCGCATATTGCGCGGCGGTGAAGCGCAGGTCACACAAGGCCGAGAAATACGCGACCACGGTCACGCCGCCGATCCCGGAGGCGATGTTCTCGAACAGGATCGCGCCTGCCAGCCCTTCGTTGCTGTGCCCGGCCGCCGCCAGCAGCGCGAAGCTGGCGTTCGACACTGCCATCAATACCAGGCTGACGAGCACCGACCGCTTCAGCCCCCGGCGCGCATAGAGCGCGCCGCCCAGGAAGATGCCGACCAGAAACGCCCAGAAGCCGACGCCGACGTCGTACAATGCGATCTCGTCGTTGCTGAACCCGAGATCGTTGAGCAGCAACCGCAGCACGAGCTGCCCCAGGGTGTCGCCGATCTTGTGGATCAGGATGAACGCCAGCACCACGACCGCGCCGGGCCGCGCGAAGAATTGTACGAACGGCGCCCACACCGCTGCGGCGGCGGCCGCCATCCCGCGGCGCGGCGCGACCTCGCGGTGGCGCCGGGGCTCGCCGACCACCAGCCCGGTCAGCATCGCCGGCAATGCCAGCACCGCCGTCGACAGATAGGCGGCGGTCCAGCCGTAGCGCGCCGCGATGACCAGCGCGAGCGAGGCCGCGGCGGTCGATCCGATCCGCCAGCCATATTGGCTCATCCCCGAGCCCACGCCCAATTGCCGCGGTTCCAGGATTTCGATGCGATAGGCGTCGATCACGACGTCGAACGTCGATCCCGCGACGCCGACGAGGATCGCCGCGGTCACCGTCGCGCCGATGCTGGTGCGCGGATCGACCAGCGCCAGGTTCGCAACCGCCGCGATCACCAGCACGCCCGCCACCAGCAACCACGATACGCGCTGGCCCAGGGCGCCGATCACGGGCAATCGCACGCCGTCGACCACCCACGCCCACAGGAACTTGATGTTGTAGACGAGGAACGCGAGGCTGAACGCGGTGACCGTCTTCTTGTCGATCCCGCCCTGTGCCAGCCGCGTGGTCAGCGTCGCGGCGATCATTGCATAGGGGAAGCCCGACGACACACCCAGCGCGAACGCCGCCAGCGGTCCGCGCTCCAGATACGGGCGTACACCGTCCACCCAGGTTCGCCCATCCGCCCGTGCCGCCATTCGCCCTCCGCCGATCAAAGCTCCGCTTGTCCGCGGGAGCAAGCGACGGGCTTAGCGGGAAAACGCGGTCAGGTAAGCCCGCTCGTTGTCGGTCTGTCGCCGAACAGCCGCAGCCCGACGGGCAAGCGCGGCGGCGCCTTGCCTTCGCTGCGCAGCGCGATCGCATCGATCGCCGCCAGCAGATCGCGCGGATCGTAGGGTTTGGCGAGGCATCCGACCGCGACGGACTCGCCGTCGACCGGGCAGCTGCCGGTCACGAACAGCACCGCGATACGGTGTGCCGACGCCGCCCGCGCGACCTCGAGCCCGCTGCCATCGGCAAGATTGACATCGACCAGCACCAGATCGATCGCCGTACCGGCCTCGATCAGCCGCACGGCATCCGTAACGCGGTCCACCGTCGCCACCACCGTGAAGCCCTGGTCGGTCAGCAGATACTCGGTGTCGAACGCCACCAGGGGTTCGTCCTCCACCACCAGCAGCTTCTCGATCGACCGTCGTCGCCGTCCGAACAACATTCTCTCTACCGCCCTGGTGCCGCCTCGTTCTTCTAACCCCGCGCGCCGCGATTATGTCCAGCCTATTTCCACGCCCGGCACAAGCCTGAACAAACGCGATCCTTGTCGCGGCGTGGCACCGCGCCTAAGCGCTACCGATGGCCGACGAACGTTCGCAACACCGCATCGCCAAGCTGCTCGCCCGCGCCGGGATCGCCTCGCGTCGCGAGGTCGAGCGGATGATCGCCGAAGGGCGGATCGCCAAGGATGGCGTCGCGCTCGACACCCCCGCCACGGTGCTGCCGTCGCTCGACGGCGTCACCGTCGATGGCGAGCCGGTCGCCGCCGCGGAGCCGACGCGGCTCTTCCTCTTCCACAAGCCGACCGGGTTGCTCACCGCGGAGCGCGACCCCTCCGGCCGCGCGACGATCTACGATCGCCTGCCCAAGGATTTGCCGCGGCTCGTGCCGGTCGGCCGGCTCGACCTCAATACCGAGGGGCTGTTGCTGATGACCACCGACGGCGAGTTCAAGCGTCAGCTCGAACTTCCGGCGACCGGCGTGGAGCGTAGCTACCGTGCGCGCGCCTACGGCGTGGTCAGCCAGCAGCAGCTCGAGGAATTGATCCACGGCATCGAGATCGAGGGCGTTCGCTACGGCGCGATCGACGCCAACCTCGAACGTCGCACCGGCGCCAACGTCTGGATCGAGATGACCCTGAGCGAGGGCAAGAACCGTGAGGTGCGCCGCGTGCTCGAATTCCTCGGGCTGCGCGTCAGCCGGCTGATCCGCACCCGCTACGGCCCGTTCGTGCTCGGCGACCTCCCGGTCGGCGAGATCGGCGAAGTGCGCGGCGCCGATATCGCCGCTTTCCGGCAGACGCTGAAGGTCGCGGCGAAGCTGCGCCCGCCCGTACAGGACGTCGCCGTTCCCGGTGCCCGCCGCGGTGCCGGTCGCAACGCGCCGCCCGCGCGTCCGCCGCTCGGTCGCGGTGTCGGCGCACCCGTCACCCGCCGCGCGCCTCCGGGCAGCGGCGCAACGGCTACTCGGAATCCTTCGGCGCTTCGCAGTCCCTCGCCGGCGGGCTCCGGCGCCTCGTCGGCACCGCGCGGCACGACCGCCGCACCACGCGCTGCCTCCCCGACGCGTACCCCGGCCGCAAAGCCCGTCGCGCCGGTCGCCGAACAGCCCGCGCTCGCCACGCGGCCGGCGCAGATCAAGCGCAAGCCCGGCTGGGCCAAGCCCAAGCCAAAGGCCGGTACGAAGCCGCGCGCCGGCGGACCGCGGGGGCGCAAGTGAGGGTCATCGCCGGTCAGTGGCGCGGGCGTCCGCTCGCCGCGCCCAAGGGCGATGCCACCCGCCCGACCGCCGATCGCACGCGCGAGGCCTTGTTCTCGATGCTCGCCAGCCGCGTCGGCAGCTTCGAGGGTCTGGCGGTCGCCGATCTTTTCGCCGGCTCCGGCGCGCTTGGGCTGGAGGCGTTGTCACGCGGTGCCGCCACCTGCATGTTCGTCGAACAGGATAAGCCCGCGCTCGATGTGTTGCGCGCCAATATCGCGAAGCTGGAAGCCACCGGTGCGGATGTCCGCGCCGCCTCGGTGCTGGCGCTCGGCCCGGCGCGCGCGCCGCTCGACATCGTCATGATGGACCCGCCATATGGCACGGGTGCCGGTGCGGTCGCCGCCGACAAACTCGCGCGGCTCGGCTGGATCGGCGCGGCCACCTGGGTCTCGATCGAAACCGCCAAGGGCGAGGGCGAAGTCCCAGCCGGCTTCACCCTCGATGCCGACCGCACCCACGGCCGCGCGCGCCTGATGCTGCTCCGCCGCACCTGAGCGCCGCTGCACATCTCGCGTGGGTGCGGAGCCTGTCGAAGCACATGCGCGCCGTCCGCCTGACGAGAAGCTATCAGCGAACGGCGTGAGCCCGCTCACGCGCGACACTCGCCGGCAGATTGATCGCGACCTAGCCCGTTCGTACCGGGCCGGTCGAGCAGGCATGCACCCTCACCCGCCGCGTGGCCGCATCGCCAGCAACGCCGCCAGGCTCACCAGCGACATGCCCGCCAGATACACGCCCACCAACGACAGCCCGCCATGCCGCGCCAGCGTCTCCGCCGCGACCGGCGTCAGCCCGCCACCGATGATCCCCGCCATGTTGAACGCCAGGCTCACGCCGGTGTAGCGGACGCGCGCCGGAAACAGCCCCGGCAACCACGCCCCCAACGGCCCGTAGACGAAGCCCATCGCGAACAGCGCCAGTGCCAGGCTCGCGAACACGAGCGGCAGCGATCCCGATCCCAGCCCGGGCGCCAGCACGAACCCCGCCACCACCGCGCCGACGCAGCCCCATGTCAGGACGTAGCGCGCGTCGCGCCGGTCGGCCCAGATCCCCGACAGCACGATGCCGACCGCCATGAACAGGATCGCGCCCAGCTGCATCGCCAGCATCGTCGGCCGTGCGATCCCCAACCGCGTCGTCGCATACCCCAGCGCGAACGCGGTAGCGATATAATAGACCGCGAAACACGCAATCGCGCCCAGCGTACCGCCCAGCGCCGCGCGCCAGTGATCGCGCAGCAGCTCGCCCATCGGCACCGCCGGTGGCGGCCCCTCCTCCAGCACCTGCGCGAAGGCCGGCGTCTCGGCGATCTTCAGCCGTACCCACAGCCCCAGTCCGACCAGCACGATCGACAGCACGAACGGGATGCGCCACCCCCATGCGAGGAAGTCGGCCGGCGTCATCATCAACCCAAGCAACAGGAACAGCCCGTTGGCGGCGATGAATCCGACGGGTGCGCCCAGCTGCGGCACCATGCCGTAGCGACCGCGCCACCCCGGCGGCGCATTCTCCACCGCCAGCAACGCCGCGCCGCCCCATTCGCCGCCAAGCCCGAACCCCTGCCCGAACCGCAGCACGCACAGCAGCACCGGCGCGAGATAGCCGACCTGCGCATAGGTCGGCAGGAACGCGATCGCGAGCGTCGACCCGCCCATCAGCATCAGGCTGACCACCAGAGTCGACTTGCGTCCGATCCGGTCGCCGTAATGCCCGAACGCCCACGCCCCCACCGGTCGAGCGAAGAACGCCACCGCCAGGCTGGCATAGGCCGCCAGCAACTGCGCCGACGGGTCGCCGGCGGGGAAGAACAGCGGTCCGAACACCAGCGACGCAGCGGTCGCGTAGATGTAGAAGTCGTAGAATTCGACCGACGTCCCCACCAGACTGGCGAGCAGGATGCGGCGATGGGAGGCGGCAGCGGACGGCGCGGAAGATCGGGAAACGGACATACCGTTCCTTTCCGCCGCACGACGACCTCGCGTCAACGCGCAAAAAATTCGCAGCGCGTCATGAAAACGGGCTTCCAAGACACACGACAGCAATGTTGACGCGGTAAGGAGGCTTTGTGGCGCCGCCCCCTGGCGGCTGCCGCGATCTGCCGGGCACCCCCCCTCGCCCGGCAATTCCCTGAACTACGGGGCGACCTCATCGGTCGCCCCGCCTTTTCCGGTCACCCGGCCAGTGCCGCGCGCAATTGCGCCTTGTTCATCTTGGACCGTCCTGCGACGTCGCGCTGCTGCGCCTCGGCGTAAAGTTCGTCGCGCGTCCGATGATCGCGCGCGGCTGCGGTCTTCGACGCGATATCGTCGGGCTGCGCGGAGAATTGCCTGCCTTTTGCGGTATCGGCACGCTTCTTCGCGCTGGTCCGCGCATATTCCGCCTCGGACAGTTCGGCGCGTGCCCCCCTGGGCAGATACCGCTCTCCGCTGTCGCCGCTGCGCTCGCCGGATTTCGTCCCCCACTCCTCTTCGGTCCATTGATGGAGCGAATTGTCGGGATCGCGCGCGCCTTCGTACCCGCCGCCGCGCTTCTTATACGCCGCCACCGCCAGCTGCGCCTTGCGCGCCGACCATTGTCCCTTCTTCCCGCCCTTGCCCGCGGCGGTGACCTCATCCTTCACCCGCTCCCACAGTTCACGGTCGGTCTTCTCGGCGGTCTCGGACATGGCGGCCTCCTCGACACCCCAACCGTACCGATATGGAAAGGGTCCGATAACATCGCGAACTTCTATTGACGGAGGAGGCGGCGAAGACGGCGCTGGTGATGCCGTTCTTTCAGGCACTCGGCTATGACGTCTTCAATCCATCGGAGGTCATTCCGGAATTCACCGCCGATGTCGGCGTGAAGAAAGGCGAGAAGGTCGATTATGCCCTTTGCATCGACGGGCGCCTCAGCGTGCTTGTCGAATGCAAGCCATCGACCATCGACCTCGACCTGAAACACGCCAGCCAGTTGTTTCGCTATTTCGCGACGACCGATGCCCGGTTCGCGGTTCTGACGAACGGCGTCGTCTACCAGTTTTACTCCGATATCGATCAGCCGAACAAGATGGACGAAAAGCCGTTCTTCGTGTTCTCGCTCGAGGCGATCAAGCGCACCGATCCTGCGATCCTGGAACGCTTTACGCGCGCCAGCTTCAACATCGACGCCATTATCGCAGAGGCTGGACGGCTGAAGCTAGAATCACAGATGCGGATCGAGTTGGAGAAGGAATTTGCCACGCCGTCCGATGAATTCGTTCGCCTTATGGCGGCGCGGGTTCAGCCCGGCGGTCGGATGACGGCGGCCACCCGCGAATTGTTCCAGCCGATCCTTTTGAACTCGATCGGCGCGTTGATCCGTGATCGGGTCAACGAGCGGCTGACCAGCGCGCTGAACGTCGCGAATCCGGCCGAGCCGACGCTTCCCGAAGGGCAATCCGACGACATGTCGACGGTCGAGGAGGGTTTCGTCACCACCGACGACGAGATCGCCGGTTTCCGGATCGTGCAGGCGATCGCCGCCCGCCATGTCGATCCCGGCCGGATCGTGATCCGTGATTCGAAGAGCTATTGCGCGATCCTGCTCGACGACAACAATCGCAAGCCGCTCGCCCGCCTCCACTTCAACAGCCCTACCACCCGCTATGTCGGCACGTTTGCGGGCAAGGCGGAAACGCGCCATCTCGTGTCCGCGCCGATCGACATCTACAAGCTGGAGCAGCAACTGGTCGCGCGCGTCAACGAACTCGTCGCCGCAAGGGACGGTTGACCTTCACCCCGCGGTGACGAAGCTGTCCATCACCCGCTTGCGCCCGGCCTGTTCGAAATCGATCTCGAGCTTGTTGCCCTCGATTTCCGCGATCGTGCCGTAACCGAACTTCTGGTGGAACACGCGCTGCCCGGTCGACAGGTCGCCGCGGCCCTTGTTGCCCAGGCTTACCGCAGAGGCGCGGCTCTCGACCACGCGCGCCGGTTCGCGCGTGAAGGTGCGGCTGGTCCATTCGCCGCCCGGCTTCGTTCCGCCGGGCGTCGTCCCCAGCGTTCCGGCCGCGCGCTGCCAGCCCGGCCCGCGACCGGTGCCGCGCGCGACATCGGCGAACGGGTCGGCGCGCTCGGACCAGTTCGCGCGCCACAGGCTCTCGCCGCCCGACATGCTCGTCTCGCTCTGCACATGCTGCGGCGGCAGCTCGCCGACGAACCGCGACGGGATCGAGCTGGTCCATTGCCCATAGATGCGCCGGTTAGCGGCATGCAGGATCGTCGCGCGCCGCCGCGCGCGCGTGATCGCGACATAGGCCAGCCGCCGCTCCTCCTCCAGGCTGCGCGTACCTCCTTCGTCGAGCGAGCGCTGGGAGGGGAACAGTCCCTCCTCCCACCCGGCGAGGAAGACGGTATCGAATTCCAGACCCTTGGCGGCGTGGATCGTCATGATCGTCACCTTCGGGTCCTCGCGCGTCGCCTCATTGTCCATCACGAGGCTCACGTGCTCCAGGAAGGCGCCGAGGTTCTCATACTCCTCCATCGCGCGCACCAGCTCGGTCAGGTTCTCCAGCCGCCCCGCCGCCTCGGTCGATTTCTCGGCCTGGTACATCGCGGTATAGCCGCTCTCGTCGAGGATCTGCCGCGCCAGTTCGGGATGCGGCAGGTCGCGCGCCATGTCGCGCCACCGCGCCACGTCGCCGACGAACCGCCCCAGCGCCTTGCGCGCCTGCGGGGTCAGTTCGTCGGTATCGAGGATCCGCGCCGCCGCGATCGACAGCGGCAGGCCCTCGGCACGCGCCAGCTGGTGCAGCTTGGCGATCGCCTTGTCGCCCAGCCCGCGCTTGGGCGTGTTCACGATCCGCTCGAACGCCAGGTCGTCGGCCGGCTGGTTGACGACACGCAGATACGCCAGCGCGTCGCGAATTTCGGCGCGCTCGTAGAAGCGGAAGCCGCCCACGATCCGGTACGGCATGCCGATCGAGATGAAGCGGTCCTCGAACTCGCGCGTCTGGTGCTGCGCGCGCACCAGGATCGCGACGTCGTCGAGCGTCTTGCCGGTGCGCTGCACCGCCTCGATCTCGTCGCCGACGCGCCGCGCCTCCTCCGGCCCGTCCCACACGCCCAGCACGCGCACCTTCTCGCCGGCGTCCAGCTCGGTCCACAATTCCTTGCCCAGCCGCCCGCCGTTGTTGGCGATCACCCCGGCGGCCGCGCCGAGGATATGCGGGGTCGAGCGATAGTTCTGCTCCAGCCGGATCACCGTGGCACCGGGGAAGTCCTTCTCGAACTTGAGGATGTTCTCCACCTGCGCGCCGCGCCACGAATAGATCGACTGGTCGTCGTCGCCCACGCAGCAGATGTTGCGCCGCTCCTGCGCCAGCAACCGCAGCCACAGATACTGGACCGAATTGGTGTCCTGATATTCGTCGACCATGATGTAGCGGAAGCGTTGCTGATATTGCTCCAGCACGCCGCGATCACGCTTCAGGATCGTGAGAACATGCAGCAGCAAGTCTCCGAAGTCGCACGCATTCACCGCGCGCAGCCGCTCCTGGTATTGCTGGTAGAGTTCGCCGCCGCGCCCGTTGGCGTAACGCTCGCTCTCGCCGGCGTCGACGTCGGCGGGCACCAGCCCCTTGTTCTTCCACTCGTCGATCAGCCCGGCGAGGCTGCGCGCCGGGAAGCGCTTCTCGTCGATGTCCGCGGCCACGATCAACTGCTTGAGCAAGCGCAACTGGTCGTCGGTGTCGAGGATCGTGAAGTTGCTCTGCAACCCGACCAGCTCGGCATGGCGGCGCAGCATCTTCGCGCCGATCGCGTGGAACGTGCCCAGCCACGGCATCCCCTCCACCGCATCGCCGACCAGCCGACCGACGCGCTCGCGCATCTCGCGTGCCGCCTTGTTGGTGAAGGTGACGGACAGGATTTCGGAGGGATAGGCCCGACGCGTCCATAACAGATGCGCCAGCCGCGCGGTCAGCGCCGCGGTCTTCCCGGTGCCCGCCCCGGCCAGCACCAGCACCGGGCCATCGGTGGTGAGCACGGCCTCGCGCTGCGGGGGATTCAGCCCGCCGAGATACGGCGGGTCCTGGACGGCGGAGCTGGTTTCGGTCACGCCCGAACAGGTAGGGAACGTGCAGCCATCGGGCAAGCAAAACGGCGATTCGTTACAGTCACGAAACCGTCGCCGCGCTGGCGCCCGGCCGACCCCGACGCCCGCTAGGCGCTCCTGCGTCGGCAACCACGCCGCGCCGCGACGTCCCCTGCGAGAGGCGGCGCGCGGCGGCAGCGGCCGATCCACACCGCAGGAGTAGTCCCGATGACCCTTCACGACCGCGCCGCGCTTGCGGCGATGCTGACGCTCGCCCTCGCGCCGCTCGCCGCCAGCGCCGATCCGACGCGCACCCCCGTCGTCGCCCACGTCATGGTGCGCGACCTCAACCTCGCCAGTGCCGCCGGGCAGCAGGCGTTCGACGCGCGTGTCCGCCGCGCCGCGACCACGCACTGCGGCGTCGCGGGCGTCGATCTCCACGCGCGCCGCGACGTCATGCGCTGCCGTAACGAGATGGTGGCGGACGCGCAGACGCGCCTCGTCGGCCTGACGTCCGCGCGTTCGATCGAACTCGCCGCCGCCCGCTGATCCGCGCCGGCAAGGCGCCGGGGCGGTCGCACCCGGCGCCTTGCATCGCGCGCCAACTCCTGTCAGCTTTGGAACATAGGGGAAACATTTAGCCAGGAGCACGACGATGTCGATCACGGGTCAAATCACCGGCCGCTGTCATTGTGGCGCGATCACCTACATCGCCGATGGCACGCACGAACATCACGCGGTCTGCCACTGCACCGATTGCCGCCGCTGGTCGGGCGCGCCGCTGGTCGGCTGGATCGCGTTCCACGCGGATCAGGTGAGCGTCGCCGGCACCCCCGCCAGCTACGCATCTTCCGAACACGGCGTCCGTGAGTTCTGCGCCAACTGCGGCACGGGGCTGTTCTATCGCAACGCCGCCGTCCTCCCCGGCATCGTCGACATCCAGTCGGGCACGCTCGACGCGCCGCAGGATCATGCGCCCGGCGCGCAGATCATGTGCAAGGAAAAGCTGCCCTGGGTCGATTCGATCGCGACGCTGCCTGCGTTCGCGACCTATCCCGGAATGGACTGACCTGTTTTAATTCCGGCGCGCAGTGCCACGGCGCCGCCCCGTCATCAAACTGTCACCGTGAAGGCCGACAGGCTGACTCATCATGGCATCCATTGTCCTCGCGACGTCGCCCTCGGCCCCTCCGGCAGCCGCGCGATCGTTCGACGCACCGGTCCATCCGGCGGCGCGGCTGGTATTCCTCGCCATCGTCGTCTGCGGCTTCGGCTATGCGGGGGTCAGCGTGCTGTCCGACACGCATCAGGTCGGCGAGCAGCTGGAACTCGGCGTCTTCGCCTTCCTGGGGCTCGCGCTGCTGATCGCGCTCGGCTTCGAATTCGTCAACGGCTTCCACGATACCGCCAATGCGGTGGCCACGGTGATCTACACCAACGCGCTTCCCGCCAACGTCGCGGTGGTCTGGTCCGGCTTCTTCAACTTCCTCGGCGTGATGGCCTCGTCGGGCGCGGTTGCCTACTCGATCATCACGCTCCTGCCAGTCGACCTGATCCTCAACGTCGGCTCCGGCGCCGGCTTCGCGATGATCTTCGCGCTCCTCTTCGCCGCGGTGATCTGGAACCTCGCGACCTGGTACGTCGGCCTGCCCAACAGCTCCAGCCACACGCTGATCGGATCGGTGCTCGGCGTCGGCCTCGCGAACCAGTTGCTGACGACCGGCGCGCGCGGCACCTCGGGCGTCGACTGGAGCCAGGCGACCAAGGTCCTGACCGGGCTGTGGATGGCGCCGCTGATCGGCTTCGGCGCCGCCGCGCTGCTGCTGGTCGTGCTGCGGATGGTCGCGCGCAACCCCGAGTTGATGACCCCGCCGGAAGGCGACGCCCCCCCGCCGCGTGGCATCCGCGCGCTGCTGATCTTCACCTGCACGGCGGTATCGTTCAGCCACGGATCGAACGACGGGCAGAAGGGCATGGGCCTGATCATGCTTATCCTGATCGGCTGCGCACCGACCGCTTACGCGCTCAACCGCACGCTGCCGGCCAGCGAGACTCCCGCCTTCGTGCGCAGCGCGGCAGGTGCGGGCGCGGTGCTGAAGAACCATGGCGCGGTACCGGTCGCCACGGCGCAGGCGCGCGCTCTGCTGCGCCATTCGCTGGCGAGCCGCAAGGTGATGAACGACACCACCTATGGCGCCGTCATCGCGGTCTCCGACGATCTCGCGGAGCGCGTCTCCGGCTATGGTTCGCTGGGCAAGGTGCCGGCCAGCGCCGCCCCCAACATCCGCAACGATATGTATCTGGTGATGGATGCGACGCGGATGATCGCCAAATCGCCCGACAATCACATGAACGAACGCGAGCGCGACACGCTCACCGATTATCAGGAGCGGCTGGAAAGCGGCACGCGCTTCATCCCGCTCTGGGTCAAGGTCGCGGTCGCACTGGCGCTCGGGCTCGGCACGATGGTCGGGTGGAAGCGGATCGTGGTCACCGTCGGCGAGCGGATCGGCAAGCAGCACATGACCTACGCGATGGGCGCCTCCGCCGAACTGGTCGCTGCGGGTACGATCCTCGCCGCCGATCGCTTCGGCCTGCCGGTGTCGACGACGCACATACTGTCGTCCGGGGTCGCGGGTGCCTCGGTGGCCAGCGGACAGGGGCTGCAACGCCGTACGTTGATCCAGCTCGCCGCGGCGTGGCTGATGACGCTGCCGGTCGCGATGCTGCTCGCCGGCTCGCTCTACTGGCTGCTGCTGTCGCTGGTTCGCGCCGCCGGGCTCTGAGCCCGTGACACGCCCCGGGCCGTCACGCGACGCCCCGGAGCCGCAGATCACATCTCGACGGCGAGCAACGTCACGCCGACGTATTTCTCTTCGCCGGGCACGAACAGCTCGCTCGGCTTGAAGCGCCGCGGCGTGATCCGCAGCCCGCTCAGTCCGGCCAGCTTGAAGGCGCCGATCTTCGGCTCCTTCGGCGGCTGCCCGTCACGCTCCAGCGTCAGCGCATCCAGGTAGATCTCGCCGTGCTTCGTATAGAGGACGTGCGGCGCCAGCGTCACGCTGCCGCGGTTGTACGTCGCCGCGATCGCCTGTTGCTTGACGATCGCCTCGAAGACGATGGGAACGGTGTCGGGCACGGCCGGCGCGGGCCGGCTCTCGGTTTCGGCGTTCATCGCGCGCGTCATAGCCGAACATGCCGCACCGCAGCAAGATTGTACCGTGAAACGCAGCGTTCACGCGCGCGTCGCGGCCGCCGCTATTTCCCCATCAGCTTCTGCGCGAAATAGGTCATCTGCAACGCCTGCATGCGCGCGCCCTGCTCGATGTCGGCATCGCCGGAATGGCCACCCGCCGTATCCTCATAGAAAAGGTACGGCAGCCCGTATTCCTTCAGCCGCGCCGCGAACTTGCGCGCATGTTGCGGCCCGACCCGGTCGTCCTTGGTCGTCGTCCAGATATACGGCTCCGGATACGCGACCCCGCGACGAATATTATGATAGGGCGAGATCTTCGCGAGGAACGCCCGCTCCGCCGGCACCGCTACCGACCCATATTCGTCGACCCACGACGCCCCGGCGGCGATCTTTTCGTAGCGCAGCATGTCCAGCAGCGGCACCTGGATGGTCACCGCCTTCCACAATTCCGGATGCTGGTTGAACTCCACTCCCATCAGCAGGCCACCGTTCGATCCACCATAGATGCCGAGCTTGCCCGGGCTGGTAAGACGCCGCGCGATCAGGTCCTTGGCCACTGCGGCGAAGTCGTCGTAGATCACCTGCCGCTTGGTCTTGCGCCCGGCATCATGCCACGTCGGCCCGAATTCGCCGCCGCCGCGGATGTTGGCGAGCACATAGGCGCCGCCGCGCTCCAGCCACAGCTTGCCGGTCGACGCCGAATAGCTCGGCAGCATCGGTACCTCGAACCCGCCATAGGCGGTCATGATCGTCGGCGTGGTCCCGTCGTTCGTGGCATCGCGGCGGTGGACGATGAAATAGGGCACCTTCGTGCCGTCGGTGGACGTCGCCTCGAATTGTTCGGCGACCAGCCCGGCGGCGTCGAACTTCGCCGGCAACGCCTTGACCTCGACCGGCGGCGTGGCCGCGCCGGCGTCGAAGCGCGCCAGCGTCGTCGGGGTCAGGAAGCCGGTCGTCGCCAGGAACGCGGTGTCGTTGCGCTCCGACGTGCCCGCGATGCCGAAGCTGGCGTTGTCGGGCAATGACAGCGACCGCGACGTCCAGCCGGCCGCGCCCGGCGTATGGATGCCGATCCGCCCGCGCACATTGTCGGTATAATCGATGATCAGGTGATGCCGCGTCGCGTCCACGCCCGCCACCGCCTGCCGCGGGGTCGGCGCGAAGATCAACGTCGGCGCGATCCGCCCCGCCTCCAGCTCTTTCAGCGGCACCGAAGCGACGGCACCGGTCGGGATCGCACCCCACGGCTCGCTGGTCGTGAACACCACCTGCCCGCCGATCATCGCCGCCGGCGCGGTGCGCGCCGGCAGGTTCAGCTTCGTCACGCCGGCCGGGGTCCACAACAGCCGCTCGGCCCCGAAGAACGTCTTCTGCCGCTCGATGAACACCGCGCGGTGCCCCGCGCCGTCGGTCATCACGCTGGCATAGCTGCCCAGCTGGTCGTCGGGCGCGCCGCGGAACACCTCCGTCGCCTGCGCCAGCGTCGTGCCGCGCACCAGCTTCTTCACCAAGAACGGATAGCTCGACGCCGTCATCGTCCCCGCGCCCCAGTCGCGGCTGACCAGCAACGTGTCCTTGTCGATCCACGCCGCGCCCTGTTTGGAGGTCGGCAACACGAACCCGCCAGCGACGAAATCGCCCGCCGCCAGATCGAACTCGCGATAGGTGATCGCATCCTCCCCGCCCTCCGACAGCGCGATCAGGCACAGCCGCTCCTCGGGCGCGAGGCAGGTCATTCCCTTGTAGACCCACTTGCGTCCCTCGGCCTTGCTCAGCGCGTCGACGTCCAGCAGCGTTCGCCACCCCGGCTGCGACGCGGCGTAATCCTCCATCGTCGTCCAGCGCAGGATGCCCTGCGGATGATCGGCATCGCGCCAGAAATTGACGATCCGCCCCATTACCTGTTGCGGCATCGGGATCCGGTCCTTCGCCGCCGCGATCGCCAGCGCTTCCGCATGGAATTGTGGATAGCGCGGATCGTTCTGCAGCCGCGGCAGTGTGCGCGCATTCTCCGCGGCCACCCATGCCTGCGCGCGCGGACCATCCTTGTCCTCCAGCCACACGTACGGATCGCCCCCCGACGCGCGCTGTTGCGCCAGCGCCGCTCCCGCAATGGCAACCGAAGCGATCAATGCGGCCCCGGCCAGCCATTTTCCCGTCCGTGCGCGCACCATGTCGTCTCCTTCGCTCGTCATAGCGGTCTTTTGCGATACCAATGCGAACGGAACAACCCCGCTGCCGGAGCGTCCCCGTGCCCGATGACCCAGACCAACGCCGCCGCACCGGATGGCCTGCCCCTGCCGCGCCGCTATGCCGCGATCGCCGCGCTGTGCTTCGGCACCGCGCTCGTTATCATCGACGGCGGCGTCGCCAACGTCGCGCTCCCGACGATCGCGCGCGACCTGCACGTCGGCTCATCCTCGGTGGTGGCGATCGTCACCGTCTACCAGCTCATGCTGGTCATGCTGATGCTGCCGTTCGCCGGCCTTGGCGACCGCATCGGCCTGAAGCGCATGTACCAGCTCGGGCAGCTTACCTTTACGATCGCCACCTTATTGTGCTTCTTCGCCAAAAGCTTGCCGTTCCTTCTCGTCGTTCGTGCGGTGCAGGCGATCGGCGCTGCCGGAGCGCTGGCGGTCGCCTCGGCGCTGATCCGCCAGACCTATCCGGCCGCGCAACTCGGCCGCGGGCTCGGCGTCAACTCGGTCGTCGTCGCCTCCTCCGCCGCCGCCGCGCCGACGATCGGCGGGCTCGTCCTGTCGATCGCACCGTGGCCGTGGGTGTTCGCCAGTGCGATACCCTTCGGAATCGCCTCCCTGCTGCTCGGCCGCGCGCTGCCTGATCCGGCCCCCAACGATCGTCCGTTCGACATTACCGGCGCGGTCATGTGTGCGGCGATGTTCGGGTTGGTCATCGGCGGCGCCGAGAGCGCGGTGCACGGCGACAGTCCGGTCGTCTCGGTCGCTATCGTACTGCTAGGCCTTGTAATCGGGCGCATCTACGTCCGGCGTGAGCGCGCCACCACGCAACCGATATTGCCGATCGACCTGCTCTCGCGCCCGGTGATCGCGCTGTCGACGGTCGGCGGCTTCACCGCCTTCACCGCCTCGATGACGCTACTGCTGTCGACGCCGTTCCGGCTTACGCACGAATATGGCATGACCGCGGCCGCGGTCGGCGCGGTGATCGCGCCGTGGCCGCTCACCAACATGATCGTCGCGCCGCTGATGGGCTGGCTGTCGGACCGCGTGCCCGCCGGTCTGCTCGGCGGCATCGGCATGGCGATTTCCGTTACCGCGCTGTTGCTGCTCGCGTTCATGCCCGCCGACCCGTCGTGGTTCGACATCGCGTGGCGCATGTCGTTGTGCGGCGCTGGTTTCGGCACGTTCCTGCCGCCGAACGCACGACTCATCATCGGTTCCGCCCCGCGCGAGCGCGCAGCGGCGGCCGGCGGACTGGTCAGCACCGTGCGGCTGGTCGGCCAGACCACCGGCGCCACGTTGGTCGCCGCGCTGTTGGCGCTCGATGTCGGCGCCGGCGCCACCCCGCCGCTGGTTGCGGCCGGCCTTGCCCTGGTCGCCGGGCTGTGCAGCCTCGCGCGCCTGCGCCCATCGATCCGCGATCCGCGCCGCGAAGAGGCGGAGGACGTACAACCGGCGGCGGCGGTGCGGTGAAAGTCAGCGCCGCAATGCGTCAGCGCGTGTCCGACCAGTTGATCCACTGAAACGTCGGTCCTGCGTAGTTCGCACCGGCGGCGAGTAACGGCACTGGCTGAATGCCAGCGCGAGCTTCCCGTCCGCGGGGAACATCACGGACTCGGCCAAACATTCCAAGCGGAAGCCGATCAGCGACGATCTATAGTGGGCCGTAGCGGTGACCGTTCGGGTGGACGAACGCCACGCCGGCGCCGCGAACAAAAAATCGAAACCCGAGCAGCCGGTTTGCGCGACGATCCGTGGCAAACGCCCGTTCGCCCTCCGCCCAGGGCGCGAGCGGCGCACCGGTTCGCGGCGTCGCCACGTGCCGCGTCAACATCTTCCGGCGTCCCTCCTAGGCGCGGACGCACCCCGCTACGAAACGCCGCGCGCGCCGATCCACGCCAACCACAACCAACCGGCGATCAACAACGCACCGCCGATCGGCGTGACTGCGCCCAGCCAGCGCGGCAAGCCCAGTGCCATCAGGTACAACGTCCCCGCGAAAACCGCTCCGCCCGCGACGAACAGCCACGCCGGCCCGCGCGCCTCCATTCGTAGCGCAAGCAAGGCCGCAAGCGCATGCACCAGTTGGTAATGCGCGCCGGTCTTCAGCCACTCGACCGCAGCCCCTGACGCCCCATGCGCACCGAATGCGCCCGCCGCGACCGCCAACGCACCCGAGAGCGCCGCGAACATCATGATCATGTTCACGACCGCTCGCCCCCGCCCCACGGGTGCTGCTCGGCAACCATCGCGCGCGCCGCGCGCATGTCGCCCGCCTCGACCTGGATGCGCAGCCGTTCCTTGTCGCGCGCGCGGTACATCTGCTCGGCACGGTCGATCTCGCCCGGAGCAATGCCCAGGCCGCCCATCGCCAGACGCGCCATCTTCACGGCCGATTCCAGCACCTCACGCACTACAGCGCGCGCCGGTCCCGGCTTCAGCTTGACCAACGCGCGGCGGTCGAAGGCGCGAACATACAGCGCCGCCTTTGGAAACGCCTCGTGCACCGCTTCCAGCTGGTCGGGCGACAATTGGTCTCCATCCATGCAGAACAGGATCAGCTCCGCCTCGGCAGCGCCAGCCTGCCGCAGCAAGTCCAGCCGCGTGCCGTCACCGTAATAGACCTTCGACCCGAACTCCGCCGCGATATCGATCATCTCGATGTCGGTGTCGATCAGCGTGACCGGTATGTCCTGCGTCATCAGCATCTGTCCGACGGTCTGCCCGAACCGACCATAACCGACGATGATTGCATTGGCGCCGTCCGCCTTCGGTCCGTCACGATCGTCGCTGGCAACGATCGGCTCCTCACGGAAACGGCGCGTGAACATCATCAGGAACGGCGTCGTCGCCATCGACAGCGTGATGATCGCGCCGAACAGGCTCGCGGCGTCCGGCGCGATCAGCAACGCATGTTGCGCCTGCGCCAGCAACACGAAGCCGAACTCGCCGCCCTGGCTAAGCAGCAACCCCAGCGCCAGCGCCTGCCGCCACTTCATCCGGAAGGCGAGACCCAGCGCGGTGATGATCCCCGCCTTCGCCGCGATCAACGCCGCGGCCATCGCGACGACGAACACCGGCCGCTCGCCGATTGCGCCGAGGTTCAGCATCATGCCGACCGCGAGGAAGAAGAGCCCGAGCAGGATGGCGCGGAACGGCTCGACATCGGCCTCCAGCTCGTGGCGATACGGGCTGTCCGCCAGCATCACCCCCGCGACGAAGGCGCCCAGCGCCGTCGACAGGCCCAGGAACTCCATTACCGCGGCCGCGGCGATCACCGTGAACAGCGCGGCGAACACGAACATCTCGCGCTCGCCCAGATTCCCGATCAGCCGGAACAGCGGGCGCAACACGAACCGCCCCGCGGCCACCAGCCCGCCGATCGCCAGCACGGTGTAGAGGCCGAGCAGCCACCCCGACGGCCCGCCCACGTCGGTGGGATTACGGCTCATCGCCGCGATGATCGTGATCATCGGGATGATCGACAGGTCCTGAAACAGCAGGATCGAAAAGGCGCGCTCTCCGAACGGCGTGCGCAGCCGCCCTGCCGACTGCAACATGGGCAGCACCTGCGCGGTCGAGGACAGTGCCAGTGGCATGCCCACCGCCAGCGCCGCGGCCAACGAGAAGCGCGCTGCCAGCGCCAGGATCGCTGCCAGCACCACGCCGCACGCCACCACCTGGATCAGCCCGAGCCCGAAGATGTCTTCCTTGAGCCGCCATAGCCGCTGCGGGCTCAATTCCAGTCCGACGATGAACAGCAGCAAAGTAATGCCCAGCTCGGCGAACCCGAGCTTGGCCTCCGCGTCGCCAACCAGCCCCAGCATCTGCGGACCGACGATCGCGCCGGCGACCAGAAACCCGAGCGTCGCACCCAGCCCCAGTCGCCGGAATACCAGCACGAAGATCAGCCCCGCCCCGAGCAGGATCGTCCCGTCGCGCACCATCGAGATATCGGCATGCTCCATCAGCGACGAACCTTGTCGTCGTTCGCGTCACGCGCCTGTGCCGCCGCCTCCGCCGCCGCCTCGAACGCCAGCCGGATCGACGGATGGCGCGCGGTGAGCTTCAGCCCCGGGGCAAATACCGTTATGTCGGGCCATGCCGGGGTGTCTCCTTCGCCAGCAAGCCACGCGGCGAGCTCGTCGCGCGCGACATTCAACTCTTCTACCGAGCGGCCGACGACATGCCGCGCGAGCAGCGTCGAGGAAGCTTGTCCGAGCAAGCACGCCCGAACCTGCGTTCCGACCGCCGCAACCCGTCCGTCGTCGCCGAGTCGCACGTCGACCGTCACGCGGCTGCCGCAGATCGGCGAACGCCGCTCGGCCGAGCCGGTGGCGTCCGCAAGACGGTCAGGAAAGGGATTATCGATCGCCAAGGCGCTGATTTCGGGGGTGTAAAGATCGAGACTCATGACGTGGCGTCGCTCTTGCGAGAGGGGGTGCGCGGGCCAAAAACCGGCTCGCCCTTGCGACGCCGATCGACGAAGTCCGCCACCGCGCCGCTGGTGGCGGCGAGCAAAGGATAGGTTCGTGCGCTCGTCAGCCACAGCGGCCGCCGCGTCGGCCCGCCGCCGACCAGATCCAGCGACAGCACCAGGAAGAGATAGGCCAGACTGGCCAATATCAAGCCCTTGAGCGCCCCGAACCCGAACCCGAGCGCGCGATCGATCGGCCCCAGCACCGAGGTGCGGGTGCGTGCGGCGATCGCACCGATGATGATCCGGCTGAGCAGATAAGTGCCGCCGGTCAGGATCACGAACGCCAGCACCGCCGCGCCGGAGACGCTCGCGATCGTGCCCGCCAGTGCCTTTGAAAGCGGCAAGTGGAATATCTTGAGGGCGAAAATCATCGCGACCCACGCGAACAGCGCGAGAACCTCGCCGACGAACCCACGCCGAATGCCACCGATCGCCGCCAGCGCGACCAGCACGAGGACGGCGATGTCGAGCGGCTCCAGCTTCATACCCCCTCCTTATGGCGCGTTCGCGCGCACGGCTAGGGCCTCAGCCGCGGCCGAGCATATGATCGACGAACTGCCCCAGCGTCCGGAACGCCGACTGCCGCATTGCGCCCTTCTCCACCGCGGCTGGTAGCAACGCACGCTCGAACCCCAGCTTCGCCGCCTCTTTCAGCCGCAACGGGGCGTGCGCGACCGGTCGCAACTCACCTGACAGCGCGATTTCACCGAATGCCACAGCGTCCGCCGGAACCGGTCGCTCGCTCAACGCCGAAACCAACGCTGCCGCGACCGCCAGATCGGCCGCCGGATCCTGGATGCGATACCCGCCGGCGACGTTCAGATACACTTCGCACGTCGAGAAACTCAGCCCGCAGCGCGCCTCGAGCACCGCCAGGATCATCGCGAGCCGGCCCGAATCCCAGCCGACCACCGCCCGCCGCGGCGTCGCCCCGCTCGCCAGCCGGACGACCAATGCCTGGATCTCGACCAGCACGGGTCGCGTCCCCTCCAGCGCCGGAAAAACCGTAGCCCCCGTTACGCCCTCTTCACGCTGCGTCAGGAACAGCGCGGATGGATTTGAAACCTCGACCAGACCATCGCCCGCCATCGCGAAGACGCCGATCTCGTCGGTGCCACCGAAGCGGTTTTTCAGGCTCCGCAGGATGCGATATTGATGGCTGCGTTCGCCCTCGAAGCTGAGCACGGTGTCGACCATATGCTCCAGCACGCGCGGGCCCGCGATCGTTCCGTCCTTGGTGACGTGCCCGACCAGCACGACGGCGGTGCCGCGTTCCTTGGCGAAGCGGATCAACTCCTGCGAGGACGCGCGTACCTGGCTCACCGTGCCCGGCGCACCTTCGATGAGGTCGGAGTGCATCGTCTGGATCGAGTCGATCACCAGCAGGCGCGGCGGCGTCCCCTGCCCCAACGTCGTCAGGATGTCGCGTGTCGAGGTCGCCGCAGCCAGCCGCACGGGTGCGTCGCCCAGTCCAAGCCGCCGCGCGCGCAACCGCACCTGATCCGACGCTTCCTCTCCGGAAACATAGGCCACGTCATGCCCCGCACGGGCCAGGGCCGCCGCCGCCTGCAGCAGCAGCGTCGATTTGCCGATTCCCGGATCGCCGCCGATCAGGGTCGCAGAGCCCGCGACCAGACCGCCACCCAGTGCGCGGTCGAACTCCGCCATCCCGAACGGCAGCCGGTCCGGCAATACCGCCTCTGCGTCCAGCGCGGTCAGCGAGATCATCCGCCCGCCACCTTGCAGATTATGCTTGGCCTGAAACGGCGTAGCGGAAACCGGCGCTTCCTCGACCAGCGTGTTCCACTCGCTGCAATCGGCGCATTGCCCCTGCCAGCGATGGCTGACAGATCCACACGCCTGGCAGACAAATCTCTTTTGAACCTTGGCCATCACTCCATTTAGCGCATCAGGAACGATTAGGGAACACCGCTACGATGAACAAGTCGTTCATCCCCGGTGCAGGCGCGTGGACACAGACGGGGAACCCTGATCGCGGTCGGTCGTTTCGGCCATGATCCTGATTTTTGCCAACGAGTATAGGAGTTCCTCGTGAAGCACTTCGCCGTTTTTGCCCTTGCCTCTGCCGCGCTCGTCCCGGGTGCCGCCCTCGCACAGGCCCCGGCCCAGGCGCCCACGACTGCCCCGGCTGCCGGAGCGGACACGACCGCAGCCGCAGTGACCACGGGTGCCACTGTCTATGACACTTCGGGGGGTGTCGTCGGCACCGTCGAAAGCACCGATGGCACGAATGCCGTCGTTAACACCGGCACCGTCAAGGCTGCTATCCCGCTGACGTCGCTCGGTAAGGGTGCGCAGGGCCCCGTGCTGGCGATGACCAAGGCGCAGCTCGAGGCCGCCGCCGGCCAGCAGCAGGCGCAGGCCTCCGCCGAGTTCAAGTCCAAGCTGGTCCCGGGCGCGACCGTTTACGGAACGGGCGGGACGCAGCTCGGAACGATCAAGTCGGTCGATGCGACCGGCGTGACGCTGACGACCGCCGATGGCGACGCAGTGCTGCCGGTCACCGGTTTCGGCCCTGGGCCGCAGGGTATCCTGCTCGGCATGACCGCCGACCAGCTCAAGGCTGCCATGACTGCCGCCGCCCCGGCAGCGGGTGCTACCGCCGGGGCGGACGCAGCCGCGACCGATCAGGCGGCTACCACGACCGAAACGACCACCACGACCACAAAGTCGAAGCGCAAGCCGCGCTGATGTGAAAGTGGCGGGGCGACCGGCCCCGCCACGTGACCGAAACGCCACCCGCACCTTCATGGCGCGGGTGGCGTTTTCGTTTGGCAGGATATTCTACTATCTCAGGCGCTTACGGCATGTTGCTCCAGCAGCGCACGAACGGCCGCAACGGCGTCCGCAGCCTTCCCCCCGTCCGGGCCGCCGCCCTGCGCCATGTCCGGGCGCCCGCCGCCGCCCTGTCCGCCAAGCACAGCAACCGCCTGCCGCAGTAGATCGACCGCGCTGATCTGCGCCGCCAGATCCGCAGTCACGCCCACCGCGACCGAGGCGCGGCCATCGTTGACCGCCACGAGTACCGCCACGCCCGAGCCAAGCCGCGACTTCGCGTCATCGACCGCGCCACGCAGCCCCTTCGCCTCGAACCCGTCGAGCACCTGTCCGACGAAGGCGACGCCGCCGACCGTCTCGGTCGCGGCCGGTCCGCCACTGCCGCCGCCCAGCGCCAGGGCTTTTTTCACCTCGGCGAGCTCGCGCTCCAGGCGCCGCCGCTCCTCGATCAACGCGATGACGCGTGCCGGCACATCATCCGGCGCCGTCTTGAGCGCGGTCGCGGCTTCGCGCAGCTTCTCGTCCCGCGCGTTGAGCCATTGCCGCGCCGCCTCGCCGGTCAGCGCCTCGACGCGCCGGACGCCCGAGGAAACGGCGCTTTCGCCCACGATCTTGAACACGCCGATATCGCCAAGGGCGCGGACGTGCGTACCTCCGCACAGTTCGATCGAATAGGTCTTGTCGCCGTCCTCGGTCCCCATCGAGACGACCCGCACTTCATCGCCGTATTTCTCACCGAACAGCGCCATCGCGCCCTCCGCGATCGCCTCGTCCGGGGTCATCAGCCGCGTCTCGACGCTCCCGTTGCCGCGGATCTGCGCATTCACCGCGCGCTCCGCCTCGGCGAGCTCCTCCGGCGTCATCGCATGGGAATGCGAAACGTCGAAGCGCAGCCGCTCCGGCGCGACCAGCGACCCCTTCTGCGCGACATGCGTGCCCAGCTTCTGGCGCAGCGCCTCGTGCAGCAGGTGCGTCGCCGAGTGGTTGGCGCGGATCGCCGCCCGGCGCGCGACGTCGATCGCCAGACGTACCGTGTCTCCGACCTTCACCTGACCGGCAGCGATCGTCGTGTGGTGCACGAACAACTTGCCGAGTTGCTTCGAAGTATCGGCAACGTCGGCCTGCAAGCCATTGTCGCTGCTGATGCGCCCTGCGTCGCCGACCTGCCCGCCGCTCTCTCCGTAGAATGGCGTCTGGTTGACGATCACCTCGACTTGCTCGCCCGCCGCAGCATGATCGACGCGCACGCCGTCCTTGACGAGCGCCAATATGACGCCTTCGCCGACATCGCTGCCATAACCGGTGAACTCGGTCGCGCCGACTTCCTCGACGAGATCGAACCACAGTTCGTCCGACGCCTTCGCACCGGATCCCTTCCACGCGGCGCGTGCGGCGCGCTTCTGCTCCGCCATCGCGGCGTCGAAGCCGGCGCGGTCGACCTTGAAGTCCTGCGCCCGCAGCGCGTCCTCGGTCAGGTCATAGGGGAAGCCGTAAGTGTCGTAGAGCCGGAACGCGGTGTCGCCGGCCAGCGTGTCGCCGGCCTTCATCCCCGTCGTCGCGTCGTCGAGCAGCCGCAGCCCCTTTTCGAGGGTCTGGCGGAAGCGCGTCTCCTCCTGCCGCAACGTCGCCTCGATCAACGGCTGCGCGCGCAACAGCTCCGGATAGGCGGCACCCATCTCGGCGACGAGTGCCGGAACCAGGCGGTGCATCAGCGGCTCCTTGGCGCCCAGCAGGTGCGCGTGGCGCATCGCGCGGCGCATGATCCGCCGCAAAACGTAACCGCGCCCTTCGTTCGCCGGCAACACGCCATCCGCGACCAGGAAGCCGGCGCACCGTAGATGGTCGGCGATCACACGATGGCTGGCCTGATTTCCCCCGGTGGTGGCGGTATGGGTCAGCGCGCCCGACGCCGCGATCAGCGCTTTGAAGGTATCGGTGTCGTAATTGTCGTGGACGCCCTGCATGACTGCGGCGACCCGTTCGAGCCCCATGCCGGTGTCGATCGACGGGCGCGGCAGGTCGCCGACGATCGCGTCGGCCTCCTGCACGAACTGCATGAAAACCAGATTCCAGATCTCGACGAAACGATCGCCATCCTCGTCGGGGCTGCCCGGCGGGCCACCGGCGATATGGTCGCCGTGGTCGTAGAAGATTTCAGAGCATGGGCCGCACGGTCCATCCGAGCCCATCGCCCAGAAATTATCCTTGGTGGGGATCCGGATGATGCGATGGTCGGGCAGGCCGGCGATCTTCTTCCAGAGATCGAACGCCTGATCGTCGGTGTGAAACACGGTGGCGGTCAGCCGGTCGGCCGGAAGCCCCCACTCCTTGGTCAGCAGCGTCCACGCGTGCGTGATCGCCTGCTCCTTGAAATAGTCGCCGAAGCTGAAATTCCCGAGCATCTCGAAGAATGTATGGTGCCGCGCCGTATAACCGACGTTGTCGAGATCGTTGTGCTTGCCGCCGGCCCGCACGCACTTCTGCGAGGAAGTGGCGGTCGAGTAGGGCCGCGTCTCCAGCCCGGTGAACACGTTCTTGAACGGCACCATCCCGGCGTTGACGAACATCAGCGTCGGGTCATTCTGCGGCACCAGTGGCGCCGACGGCACGATCTGGTGCCCGGCAGAACCGAAATAGTCGAGAAACGAGCGGCGGATGTCGTTGGTAGCGGTCATGGCGCTCGGCTTAATCCGCGAAATGTCCCGTGCCTAGTCGCCTCGACGCGTCGCTGTGGCGTGAAAGCCACCGTCGGCCTCATTCCGCGCGATCGTCTTGTGGCTGATACATGGGTGTGCAAAGCCGGTTAATAGACGGTTAAGGGGGTTTCAAATGAAGGGTCGATTCTGGCTGGCTGCGCTCGGCGCGGCCTGCATTGCCAACGGTGCGTCGGCTGCGACGATCATCCAGTTCGACAGCGAACAGGGCGCGTCACGCGGCTTCGACGGCTTCGACAGTTCCAGGGGGACCTTGAACAAGGTTACGCTACAGGTCGCGATCAACAAGTCGCGGGTGTGGCTGTTGAGCGTGCCGTCGAACAGCCCGACCACCAGCAGCGTCGACTGGGCGATCGACGGCGTCTGGCGCTTCGGCTCCAACAATGCCGCCTTGGGGAACCCGCTTGTCGCGCTGACCGGGGCCGGCACCAGCGTCGTCGCGCTCAACCAGCTCTCCGATGGTCGCGCGTTCGGCTATTTCGCCGTGACCGCCAAGGGCTCTGCCACGCTGAACTTCGATCCGATGCAGTTCGTCGGCCGTTACTCGCGGTTTAACGGGTTCGACCTCGGATTCCTCCCGAACCTCGACCGGACCGGCGATGGCCAGCCCGATCCGTCGGATACCACCATCACCGGCCTTCCCGCCGGCGGCGACACGTTCCAGCTCGATGGCGGCGCGTGTTTCGTCAACAACGGCAACCCGGTGGCCCAGGCGGAAGATCTGTGCGGCAGCGCCAATTACACGCTGACCTACGATTATACGCCAGCAGTACCTGAGCCGGCGACCTGGACGATGATGATCGCAGGCTTCGCCGCGACCGGCGCGGCACTGCGCGGCCGTCGTCGTCAGGCCGCTAACGCCTGATCATCAGACCGGTTGATCGATCGCGGCCGGCGGGGTGCTGAACCACGCCGGCCCACGATCGGTCATGTAGAAGCAATCCTCGAGCCGCACCCCGAACCTGCCGGGAAGATAGAGGCCTGGCTCGTCGGAGAAGCACATGCCCGGTGCAAGTCGCGTCGCTTCGCCACGGACCAGATTGACCGGCTCATGCCCGTCCATTCCGATACCGTGGCCGGTACGATGCGGCAGCCCCGGCAGGCGATAATCGGGACCATAGCCCAGCCGTTCGTAGAAGCCGCGCACCGCATCGTCGACCGCGCCCGCCGCCACACCGACCCGCGCCGTACGGAAAGCGAGCGCCTGCGCGTCCCTCACGCGATCCCACACCTTCCGCTGCTCCACCGACGCCGTGCCATGCACCCACGTGCGCGATACGTCCGACTGATAGCCCTGCACCGTGCAGCCGCAATCCATCAACACTACCTGCCCGATTGCGACGCGAAGCACCTCGCGGCTGCCATGCGGCAACGCGGCGGCCGGCCCGATCAGCGCAAGCGCAAACTCCGGATCGCCGCCGAGCTTTTCGGTCGCGGCGTTCATCAGCGCGCCGATCTGCGCGCCGGTCATGCCTTTTTCCACACGCGGATAGGTCCAGCGATACGCCGCGATCGTCACGTCGGTCGCACGCTGCATCAATGCGATCTCGGCTGGCGTCTTGATCATGCGACAGCCCCGCACAACCGGGTTGGCGCTGACCAGCGTACCGCCCGGCAACGCCCTCGCCAGTCCGTCGAACGCGAAGAAGCGCGCGCTCTCCTCGATCCCGATCGCGCGCCCGGCCAGTTTGCGGTCGCGCAGGAAGCCGGCGACCACCGTCAGCGGGTCCTGATCCTCCTGCCACACGCGCACCTCGGCGGGCACCGCCAGGGTCTGGCGCACCGATGGTTCCTCGAAGAACGGCGTGACGATGCACGGCTCGCCCTCGACCGGGATGATCGCTGCGGTCAGCCGCTCGCTACGGCCCCATCGAACGCCCGTGAAGTAGATCAGGCTCGATCCAGGTTCGATGAGGACCGCACCGATCCCGCTCGCGCGCATCAGCGCCTGCGCACGCGCGAGCCGCGCGGCCCGCTCCGCTACACCGATCGGCACGGCATCCGCCGTGAGGTCGCGCAACGCCGAAAGATCGGGCTCTGCTGCGCGCACGACCGACGCGGCAAGCAGCGCGGCACCGCCGCCGATCAGCGCGCGGCGGGTGGGGCGAAAGGCCGGACAGGTCATGGTTACCAGCGATACGGCGCTTGACCCCGCGGCCGCAATCCCCTTCCTAGCGTCCACGAACGGGAGCAACGAATGGCCAAGCGGCTGACCTTCTACATTCTTGCCGGGCTGGTCCTCGGGCTGGTCGTCGGGCTGGTGCTGAACGGCTGGCTCGACGATGGTTCCCCGGCGGCGCAGGCGCGCCTGACCGAGATCGCCGGCTATTTCTCGATTCTCACCTCGATCTTCCTGCGCCTGATCAAGATGATCATCGCGCCGTTGGTGTTCGCGACGCTGGTGTCGGGCATCGCGCAGATGGGCGACACCGCGGCGCTCGGGCGGATCGGCGCGCGCAGCCTGGCGTGGTTCATTTCGGCCAGCCTGCTGTCGCTCAGCCTCGGGCTGTTGATGGTCAACGTGCTTCAGCCCGGTGTCGGCATCGGGCTCACGTTGCCCGCCGCCAGCCAGTCCAGCGGGCTGGAAACGGCAGCCTTCAACCTCAAGGACTTCTTCACGCACATCGTGCCGGCCTCGATGGTCGATGCCATGGCGAAGAACGAAATCCTGCAGATCGTCGTGATGTCGGTCTTCGTCGGCGTCGCGATCACCGCCGTGGGCGAGAAGGCCGCGCCGCTGGTCAAGGCGATTGACGCGCTGGTGCACGTCATGTTGCAGGTCACCGACTACGTGATGCGCGTCGCGCCGATCGCGGTGTTCGCCGCAGTCGCGGGCACGCTAACCGAGCGGGGACCGTCGGTGATCGGGCAGCTCGCCTATTTCATGGGCAGCTTCTACCTTACGCTGCTGGTGCTATGGGCGGTTCTGCTCGGCATCGGCTTCCTCTTCATCGGATCGCGGATCCGCGAACTGATCCGTTACGTCCGGGAACCGTTGCTGGTCGCCTTCTCGACCGCCTCGTCCGAGGCGGCCTATCCGCGGATGCTGGAAGCGCTCGATCGCTTCGGCGTGCCGCCGCGGATCGCCAGCTTCGTGCTGCCGCTCGGCTACTCGTTCAATCTCGACGGCTCGATGATCTATATGACCTTCGCGTCGATCTTCATCGCGCAGGCTTACGGCATCGACATGTCCGTCGGGCAGATGATCACGATGCTGCTCGTGCTGATGGTGACCAGCAAAGGCATCGCCGGCGTCCCGCGCGCCAGCCTGGTGGTGATCGCCGCGACGCTTCCGATGTTCAACCTTCCGGAGTCGGGGTTGCTGCTGATCCTGGCCATCGATCACTTCCTCGACATGGGCCGCACCGCGACCAACGTGATCGGAAACGCCGTGGCCAGCGCTGTGATCGCGAAATGGGAGGGCGGGCTGGACCCGCGCGAGTCCCCGGTGATCGCAGCGGGCCCGGCGCCGTCGGGGGACGGCCCGGTGCGCGGCGTTGAAAGCTTTCGCGACGTCTGAGGTTTGCCCGCGAAGACGCGCTCTTTCTGCGCTTCCGGCTGACCTCAGTTTCGCGGCGGCTGCCGGCGGTAACTCAGCGCCTCGGCGATATGGATGCGGCCGATCGTGTCCACCCCTGCGAGGTCGGCGATGGTGCGCGCCACGCGCAGGATGCGGGTGTAGCCGCGCGCCGAAAGCTTCATCGCCACCGCGGCCTGCGCGAGCAGCGCGCGACCGGCTTCGTCGGGCGTAGCGAAGCGATCGAGCAGCTCGCCATCCAGCTCGGCGTTCGTCCGCGCGCCGCTGTGCGCCAGCCGCGCCGTCTGCACCGCTCGCGCTGCCGCGACGCGCGCGGCCACCTCGACCGAGCCCTCGGCAGGTGGCGGCAGCGCCAGATCGACCGCGCTGACCGCCGCAACCTCGATATGCAGATCGATGCGGTCGAGCAGCGGGCCCGAGACCTTGGCCTGGTAATCCGCCGCGCATTTCGGCGCACGCGCGCACGCGAGGCTCGCGTCGGCCAGATGCCCGCAGCGACACGGGTTCATCGCCGCGATCAGCTGGACGCGCGCCGGATAGGTCACGTGCGCATTCGCACGCGCGACGCTCACCGTACCACTTTCCAACGGCTGACGTAGCGAATCGAGCACGGCGCGCTGGAACTCGGGCAACTCGTCGAGGAACAGTACGCCGTGATGCGCGAGGCTGACCTCGCCCGGCTTCACCTTCAGCCCCCCGCCGGTCAGCGCCGCCATGCTGGCCGAATGATGCGGGCTGCGGAACGGACGATCGCGCGTCAGCGTGCCGCCGGCCAACGTGCCGGCCACCGACTGCACCATCGACACCTCCAGCGCCTCGGCAGGATCGAGCGGCGGCAGTATTCCCGGCAGGCACGCCGCCATCAACGACTTGCCCGCCCCCGGGGGACCGACGAACAACAGGTTGTGCGCACCCGCGGCGGCGATCTCCAACGCGCGCTTCGCCACTTCCTGCCCCTTCACCTGCCGCAAGTTGGGGCCGGCGCGCGCCGAGACCACCTCGCCCGGCCGCGGCGCGGCAAGCAGGCCATGCCCCTTGAGATGGTTGAGCAATCCGAGCAGATCGGGCGCGGCAAGCACCTCGATGCCACCGCTCCACGCCGCTTCCGATCCTTGTGCGGCCGGGCAGATCAGCCCCCGCCCGGTCTCGGCGGCGTGCAGCGCGGCGAGCAATACCCCCGGCGACGGTGCCAGCCGCCCGTCGAGCCCGAGTTCGCCGACCACGACATAATCCGCCAGCGCCTCGGCATCGACCACTCCCATCGCCGCCAACAATCCCAGCGCGATCGGCAGGTCGAAATGCGAGCCTTCCTTGGGCAGGTCCGCCGGCGACAGGTTCACCGCGATCCGCTTGGGAGGCAGTGACAATCCCATTCCGGCGATGGCGCCACGCACGCGTTCGCGGCTTTCGCCCACCGCCTTGTCGGCCAGCCCGACGACGTTGAAGGCCGGCAACCCGGCAATCAACTGCACCTGTACCTCGACGCTACGCGCCTCCAGCCCCAGATAGGCTACCGTCGATACGATCGCGACCATGTTCCCCCCAGCGCCCGCCATGCTCATAGCGCCTTTGCCGTGCCGGGGAATGGTCCGCAGTGACTTGCAACTGCAACACACCGCCGCCACATGACCCATATGAGGCACCGGCATCCCGCCAGGCGATATGGACAGCTCGCGCTGGGCGGCGTCCTGCTGCTGGTCGCCGCGATCATCGCGCCGCTGCCCGGCCCGGGCGGGATATTCCCGATGGCGGCGGGGCTGGTGCTGATCCTCCGCAACTCGGCGCGTGCACGCGGCTGGTTCGCTCGGGCCAAGCGGCGCTGGCCGCGCGCCGGCGGTATCGTCGATCTCGCCATGCGCCGCCGCAGCGCCTTGCGGCGACGCGCACGCGATCGTGCTGCCCTGCGTTGACTTCGCCGCGGCCCTCCCCTAACGGCGTTCTTCTTTCGGGCCGTCCGCTTGGGCGGCCTTTCGACATTCGATTTCGGGACATGAACGATGAAGCGGACCTTTCAGCCGAGCAATCTGGTGCGCGCCCGCCGTCACGGCTTCCGCGCGCGGATGGCCACGGTCGGCGGCCGGGCGGTGATCCGGGCGCGTCGCGCACGCGGCCGCAAGAAGCTGTCGGCGTAATCACGACGGATACCTGCTCGCCCGCGACTCGCGTCGCGGTCGGGCGCATGACCAGGCGGCCGGATTATCTGGCCGCAAATGCCGGGCGTCGGGCTCCGATGCCCGGCTTCGTGCTTCTGGTGAACCCGCGCGACGACGGCGACGCCGCGATGCGCATCGGGATCACCGTCACGAAGAAGGTCGGCAATGCGGTGGTCCGCAATCGCATCAAGCGGCGCTTTCGGGCGCTGGCACGCGAAATGCTGCCGGAGCACGGCCTTTCCGGGGCGGACCATGTCCTGATCGGGCGTGGCGCGGCGCTGGAGCGCGATTGGGCGACGTTGCGCACCGATCTGGCCAAGGCATTGGCAAAGGCGCGTAGCGGCGCGTCGACCCCGTTCAGGGCGAAACGATGATTGCGCGCGGGCTGATCCTGCTGGCACGCTGCTGGCAGCTCGGCCCATCGTTGCTGCTGCCGCCATCGTGCCGGTTCCAGCCGTCATGTTCCGCCTATGCAATCGAGGCCCTTCGCCGCTATGGCGCGAGCAAGGGCAGTTGGCTGGCGGTGCGCCGGATCGCGCGCTGCCACCCCTGGGGCGGGCACGGTCATGATCCGGTGCCATAAGGAAAGCGTGGGACGCTGGTGAAGGACGAGAGCAAGAACTTCGTGCTGTTCGCGGTGATCGCGGCGCTGATCCTGTTCGGATGGCCGCTGGTCCAGAGCCGCTTTTTTCCCACCGCGAACCCGCCCGCGACCAGGATGGTCGATGGAAAGAACAAGCCGCTGCCCAACCCGGCTGCGGACCCGACCGCCGATTCGCCTGCCGCACTGCGCGACCGTAAGATCGTGCTGGCCGAAAGCCCGCGCGTTCGCATCGATACGCCGGCATTGAAAGGCTCGATCAACCTGAAGGGTGCGCGGATCGATGACCTCGTCCTGACGCGCTATAACGAGACGGTGGCGAAGAACGCGCCGCCGATCCGCCTGTTCTCGCCCGCCGGGACGCAGGACGCCTATTTCGCGGGCTTCGGCTGGCGAAACGAAGGGCTCGCCCCGCCCCCGGCGGATTCCGTCTGGACCGCGTCCGCCCCGGTGCTGTCGCCGGGCAAGCCGGTGACGCTGACCGCCGCCAACGCGCAGGGTCAGCGCTTCGCGATCGAGATCGCGGTCGACAACGATTACCTCTTCACCGTCAAGCAGACGGTCGCAAACGGCGGCGCAGCGGCCGTGCCGGTCGCAGCCTATGGCCTGGTCAACCGTGTCGGCGTGTCGAAGGACCCGGACAGCTGGACGATCCACACCGGCCCGATGTCGGTCAGCAACGACGCCGCGCACTACAATCCGAACTTCAAGGACGTGGACAAGGCACCGACCAAGTTCACCACCACCGGCGGATGGTTGGGCTTCACCGACAAATATTGGCTGGCCGCGCTGGTACCGGATCAGTCTCGTGCCTTCGACGGCCAGTTCCGTGCCGGCGCCAACAGCGCCTATCAAGCCGACTTCACCACTGCCGGGCAAATGCTGCCGCCGGGTCGTCAGCTGACTCAGACCGCCAAGCTGTTCGCGGGCGCCAAGGAAGTGAAGCTGCTCGACCGCTACACCGACAGCGGCCAGGTCGTGAAGCTCGACTATGCGATCGACTGGGGCTGGTTCCGCCTCGTCGAGAAGCCGATCTTCTATTATCTCGACTGGCTGTTCCGTCTGATCGGAAACTTCGGCGTTGCGATCATCATCCTGACGCTCACGATCCGCGCGCTCGTCTTCCCGGTCGCGCAGCGCCAGTTCGCCAGCATGGCGGCGATGCGTGCGCTGCAGCCGAAGATGAAGGCGCTTCAGGAGCGCTACAAGGATGACAAGCAGCGCCAGCAGCAGGAAGTCATGGCGCTCTACAAGGCGGAGAAGGTCAATCCGCTCGCCGGTTGCATACCCACGCTTATCCAGATTCCGATCTTCTACGCGCTGTACAAGGCGCTGATGCTGACCATCGAGATGCGGCACCAGCCGTTCATCCTCTGGATCAAGGATCTGTCCGCACCCGATCCGGCGACGATCCTGAACCTGTTCGGCTATATCCCGATCACGCTGCCGCACTTCCTCGCGATCGGCGTCGTGCCGGTGCTGCTCGGGATCTCGATGTTCTTCCAGTTCCGCCTGAACCCGACGCAGATGGATCCGGCGCAGCAGCAGGTGTTCGCGATCCTGCCGTGGGTGCTGATGTTCGTGATGGCACCGTTCGCGGTCGGGCTGCAAATCTACTGGATTACCACCAATTGCATCTCGATCATCCAGCAGAAGTGGCTTTACAGCCGCCATCCGCAACTGAAGAACGCACCCGCGAAGTGAGCGACGTACAACCCCTGTTCGACGAGGAAACGCTTGAGGTGGCGCGCAAGCGCTTCGCCGGTCGGGTCGAGTTCCTGAAGTCCGCTCCGGCGCTCAACTTCCTGCCGTCCGACGAGGTGCCGGAAGTGGCGTTCGCCGGGCGGTCGAACGTCGGCAAGTCGTCGCTACTGAACGCGCTGGTCGGCCGCAAGGCGCTGGCGCGTACCTCAGTTACGCCGGGACGGACGCAGGAGCTCAACTTCTTCGATGTCGGCGAGCCGCTCGCCTTCCGTCTGGTCGACATGCCAGGCTACGGCTTCGCCAAGGCACCCAAGGATATCGTCAAGAAGTGGCGCTTCCTGGTGAACGATTATCTGCGCGGGCGGCAGGTGCTGAAGCGCGCGCTGGTGCTGATCGACAGCCGCCACGGCATCAAGGAAGTCGATCGCGAGATCCTGGAGATGCTCGATCGCGCCGCGGTCAGCTATCGTATGGTCATGACCAAGGCCGACAAGGTGAAGGCGACCGACCTTGCCGCCATCGTCGCCGCGACCGAGGCGGAGGCGCGCAAGCGCCCCGCCGCGCACCCCGACATCATCGTCACTTCCAGCGAAGGTGGAATGGGTATTCCCGAACTCCGCGCGGCGGTTATCGAGGCGATCGGCTGACGGCGGCGTGGCAGGCGGATGACGGGCGCGCCGCAAGGGCGGCGGCGATCTGCTGGCGCAACACCTCGGACCGGCTCGGCGACGGTGTGCTGGGCATGAAGACGAAGGTCGGGGCCTGAACGAATGCGGGAGTCATCGCCGACAAGGCCGCATCGTGGGAGAGAAGCTGGGCCATCGAAAATGCTCCTTGGGGAAACCTGTCTTCATACGGCCTAGCCGTGGATGCCTGCGATCCGATGTACGCCGGCGGTTAATGCGGCGGTCGTCTTTATCGCGAGCGACGTTGCCCCGCGCCGCATTGCCGCTTAACCCGGTGGCATGAAGCTCATCATCGGTAACAAGGCCTATTCCTCCTGGTCGCTGCGCGGCTGGCTCGCCTGCCGGCAATCGGGGCTGCCCTTCGAGGAAGTCGTCGTCCCGCTTTATGACCAGGAATGGGATCGTCGCCGCGAGGGCGACGAGTTCGCACCGTCCTCGGGCAAGGTGCCGATCCTGTGGGATGGCGACGCCGTCGTCTGGGACAGTCTGGCGATCGTCGAATATCTCGCCGACAAGGTCGGGCGCGAACGCTTCTGGCCCCTCGACGATGCGGCGCGTGCGATGGCGCGATCGATGGCGGCGGAGATGCACTCCAGCTTCGCCGCGCTGCGCCGGAAACACACGATGAACATCCGGCAGATCTACGCGCCGGTCGCCCCCGACGAGGACGTGCAGGTCGAACTGACGCGAATCTTCGAGTTGTGGGCGCAGGCGCGCGCGCGATTCGGTGGCGTCAGCGGACCCGATGGCGGCGACTTCCTGTTCGGTGCGTTCGGTGCCGCCGACATCATGTTCGCGCCGGTCTGCACGCGGATCGCCACCTACTCGCTACCCACCCCACGCTTCGCCGCCGCATACGTCATGGCCGTGCTGAGCCATCCGTTCATGCAGGACTGGATTGCCGCGGCGCAGGAAGAGGATTGGGTGATCGAGAAGTTCGAACAACCGGTAATCTGATGTCAGGCTTGCGTGTAACCGTCATCGGGCGACCAGCGCATCGCGATGTCGGGGTAATGGACCGTAGATCGTTCGGGCAGGCTGACCGCGAACAGCACGCAGGGCGTGTCACCGGTGTTGCGGATATGGTGCGCATTGGCATCGCCCTTGCGGAACACGGCGACCTCGCCTGCCGACATCGCATGTTCGCCGGCATCGTCGACGAGCGTCGCTGTGCCCGACAACAGCACGACGATCTCGTCCTCGCCTTCGTGCCAATGGCGCTGCGACGACCAGCCACCCGGCGGCACCACGACATGCGTCGCGACGAAGTCTTCCAAACCGGCCGCGGCGGACAGCCTGCGTACCAGCCGGCCGGACACGGCGTCGGCGAACGGCGGCGGATAGTCGCTGCCCCGCGACGCGGAAATAGGCTCGATCGTAAGTTTCGGCATCGGATGCTCCTTTCATGACCGACGTTGTTCAACTCGCCAGCGCACTGATCGCTGCCGAAAGCGTCACGCCGGCGCGCGGGCGTGTTTTCGAGGTGCTGGAAGCGGCGCTGATCCCGCTCGGCTTCGCGGTCGAACGGCGCATCAGCGGCGAGGCACCCGACGGCCCGGTCGAGAACCTGCTGGCCACGCGCGGAGCGGACGGTCCGCATCTTGCCTTCGCCGGCCATGTCGATGTGGTGCCTCCGGGGGGCGGCTGGCGCGACGATCCGTTTGCGCCGCAACGCCGCGACGGTCTGCTGGTCGGGCGCGGCGCGGTGGACATGAAGGGCGCGATTGCCGCCTTCGTCGCCGCCGCGGGCCGCGTTCCCGCCGACGCAGGCCGACTGACGCTGATCATCACCGGCGACGAAGAAGGTCCGGCGACCTTCGGCACCGTGTCGCTGATCGAGCGCATGCGCGAGCGCGGACTGATACCGGACCTGTGCCTCGTCGGCGAGCCGACCTCGGTCGCGGCGCTTGGCGATATGGTGAAGATCGGGCGACGCGGCTCGGTCAACATCTGGATCGAGGTCCCCGGCCGCCAGGGCCATGTCGCCTACCCGCATCTGGCCGACAACCCGATCCCGCGCCTCGTCGCGATGCTCGCCGAGCTGGAAGCGCTCGTCCTCGACTCGGGGAGCGACTGGTTCCAGCCTTCCAACCTCGAGATCACCGACATCACCGTCGGCAACCCTGCAGCCAACGTCATCCCCGCTCGCGCGAGCGCGCGGATCAGCATCCGCTTCAACGATCTGCACCGCGGCGCCGATCTCGCGGCGCGCGTCGCGGCGATCGTCCACCGCCACGCACCCGATGCGATCGTCACGCCGCGGATCTCGGGCGAGGCGTTCCTGACCGAACCGGGCGCGCTGTCGTCGTTGGTGTCGGCCGCGGTGCTGGAGGTGACCGGCCGCACACCCGAATTGTCGACGACCGGCGGAACGTCCGACGCGCGCTTCCTTCGCGCACTTTGTCCGGTAGTCGAGTTCGGGCTGCTCAATGCGACGATGCATAAGGCAGATGAAGCGGTCGCGATCGCCGATCTCGAGCAACTCGCGGACATCTACACGCGCATCATCCAGCGCGCCTGCTCAGCGCCGACGGCGTAACACCACGTAGAGCGCGCCCGCGCCGCCATGCCGCGGGTGCGCATTGCGGACGGCGGCGATCGCACCGGAATAGCCGGAGAGCCGCAGCCAGTCGGGGATCGCCGCGCGGATCGCGCCGCGTGCGTGTGGGCGCTGGCTTTCCGGGCGCGGCGGCTTGCCGGTGACCAGCAGGATCACGCGATCACCGCGCATGATCGCTTGCGCCAACCCCAGCTCCAGCGCCGCGTGCGCGCTAGCCAATGTGTGGCCATGCAAGTCGATGGTACGATCCGGCGCAACCACGCCCGCTGCCAGGCGCCGATCCCAACCGCCATCGAGCGTATGACCGGGCTCGCGCCGCGTCATCGTGGGCGCGGGCGCCGTCGTCAGCTTCAGCACCGGACCATTCGTCGAAGGAGCCAAAGACACACGATCGGCAACCGGAGCCGCCAGCTTGCGGCCCGGCATCGCGCGCACGGTTGCGCGCACGCGCGCCCACAGCGCTTCCTCGTCAGGGCCGAGGCGTCGACCCGACACTCGCCTGCCCCATCCCGCGCAGCGCGCGCCAACGCTCGTAACTACCACGCGGCAACAACAGGAACGCAGTCCCCCGCGCGCTCATTCCGCCCGCGATCGCACGCGCTTCCTCGCCCGCACCCCAAAAAGTGTCGAAGCGGTTGCTGCCCTTGATCGCGCCGCCGGTGTCCTGCGCGATCCAGATGCCGTTGGCGTCGGTGCGATCCATCGACAGGAACACCGGCGCGCCGAGCGGCACGAACTTCGGATCGGCCGCAACGGTCGCGCCACCGCTGACCGGCAGGCCGAGCGCTCCTTGCGGGGCCCCGTTCAGTTCACGGAAGAAGACGTAGCTCTTGTTCTCGCGCATGATCGCGCGGCCTTCTTCGGGATGCGCGTGCAACCAGGCGACGATCCCCTGCATCGACGACTGGCCGGGGCCGAGCAGCCCGCGGCTCTTCATCAGCGCACCGATGCCGGTATAATCGCGGCCATTCTGCGTGTCATAACCGATCCGCAGCACCCCGCCCTCGTCGAGACGAATGAAGCCCGAACCCTGCACCTGCAGGAAGAAGAGCTCGACGGGATCGGCGGCATAGCCAAGGATCGGCGCCCGCCCGTTCAGCGCCCCCTCCTCGATCGCGGTCCGATCGTGATAGGGCACCAGCGCCTGCCCCTGCACGCGTCCGCGAACTTTCTTGCCGGTCCACGTCGGGGAAAAGGCACCGAGGTCGACTTCGATCAGGTCGGTGGGGCGGCCGTAGATCGGAACGTAGCCCGATCGCGGCTGGCGCGATCCGGCGATCTCCGGGATATAATAGCCGGTGGCGAACGCCCGGCCGTCGGCGACCTGCACCGCTTCGAACCAGCGGCGGAAGAACGACACGGCATCGCGCGCATCGGTACGTGCCGCCTCGGCGCATGCGGGCTGCCAGTCGCTGCCGAGCGTAAGACCGGAAGTGTCGATACGACGCACAAGGCTCGGGCAGGAAATGCGGAACGCGTCGAGTGCGGCCCCAGCCTGCGCCGCGTCGAGCGGAACCGTCGACAGGTCGTTCGCCGGCAGCAATCCGGCCAACGCCGCGTTCGCGGCACCGGGCGCTACGACCGCAGGCAGCGCCGACAGCGGAACGGATGCCACCGGCTGCCGGGCCGGACGTGGACGATCCGCTGTCGTGGCTGGACCAGGCACCGCGGAAAAGGGCCGACCGGTAGGACCCGGCGGCATCGAACGGCCACCCGGCCCAACGCATCCGGCCATCATGAGGGCGCCCGCCAGCGCGAGCGTCGCTTTCGTTCGCATCCCGCCCCCGTTTATATCGTCGACGATCAGGCTTCGTCGGTGTCGGCGAGGATCCAGTTCGGATCGGAAGCGCGCACGGTGCGGACGAACGTCCATACGTCGTGCGTTTGTACCGCATCGCTCGTCGAGCCACCGATCACGTTGCCGTCTGCGTCGCGGGTCACAGCTGCGATGTCGGCATCGAAGCGCACGGCGACGCGCGCCTCGCCTCCGGCGATGCTGGCCGAGACGATCGTGGCATGCTCGATCGCGATCAGGCGATTGTCGAGGACCTGCCCCTGCCCGCGCCGCGCCTCGATCGCCTCGACGAACGCGGCATGGACGTCATCGCTCACCAGATCGCGCAATGCGCTTTCGTCGCCGCGCCAATACGCCTCCAGAATCATGCGGTACGCCGACTTGGCGCCGTCGAGGAAGCGAGCCACGTCGAACTGCGGTTCGGCGGCGACGATCGCGCGCAGGCCCGGCTCGCTCGCGCTGTCAAACGGCTTCGCGCCAGTTTCGCGCGCCTCCGTCGTCGTCTCGATCGTGCGCGGCACTGCCACGACACCGACGCGCTCCTCCGCAGGCTTGGGCAACGGCTGTTCGTGGCCGGAGCGTTTGCCCAGAACCGAGTAGAGCCGCAGGGCCAAAAAGCCGGCGACCATGGCAAGCAGGACAACGTAGAACACGGCAACTCCAGTAGTCTGGTATGCGTACATAGGCGCGCGGGCACCGAACATCAAATCTCCCGACCGGTCCATTGTATCCTTGCCTGCCGCGATCCTTCCTCTCGGGCCGCATCCATGTCGCGCATTGTGTCCGGCGCGGGGCGCTGCTAACCGCGCCACACTTCGCGTGGCGCGTGCGGGCGCCCGCTGCCTGACAGAGGGGATGACCATGGACGAACTGGACAATGCCGGCGGTGAACCGCTGGCGAACGGCGCCGACACGCTGCCGGCGGCTGGCCTGATCTCGCAATATGTCAAAGACCTGTCGTTCGAGAATCCGAACGCGCCGGCCGTTTATCAAGAGGCGCAGCCGCCCGAGATCAACGTGCAGTTCGATATCGGCGCCGCACAGGTGGCCGACGAAGTGCATGAAGTGACGCTGAAGATCGAGGTGCGCGCCACCACCGGCGGCAAGACCGCGTTCATCGCCGAATTGTCCTATGCCGGGCTGTTCGGCTTGCGCCACGTGCCGGCGGAGCATGTCCAGCCGTTCCTGCTCGGCGAAGGGCCGCGCCTGCTGTTCCCGTTCGCGCGCCGCGTCGTCGCCGATGCGATCCGCGACGGTGGCTTCCCGCCGCTGCTGCTGGAGCCGATCGATTTCAACGCGCTGTTCCTCCAGCAGGCACAGGCACAAGGCGTGCAGTTCGGCGCCGAAGGTCAGGCCTAAGATCCCGACGCGGGCGAGGATCGACGGATGAACCTCGCCCGTGCGCTTGGGTCGATCGGCGGGCTGACCTTGGTCAGCCGCGTGCTGGCGTTGGTGCGCGACACGTTGCAGGCCAGCTACGTCGGCGCCAGCTTCGCGTCCGATGCCTTCTTCGTTGCCTTCCGCCTGCCGAACATGTTCCGCGCACTGTTCGCGGAAGGCGCCTTCTCTGCCGCCTTCATCCCGCTGTTCAACCGCAAGGTGGCGGAAGGCGGCGGAACCGCGGCGGGCGTCGATTTCGCCGAACGCGCGCTGGCGTTGCTTTTCCCGGTGCTGGTGGTCGTCACCGCGCTGATGCTTGTGGCGGCGTGGCCGTTGACGTGGGGCTTGTCGCTCGGTTTCCGGCATCAGCACCCCAGTGCGGAGCAGTTCGCCTTCGCGGTGACGCTGTCACGCTTCACGATCCCCTATCTGCTGCTGATCTCGCTGGTCTCGTTGCTGGGCGGCATCCTCAATTCGCTCCATCGATTCTGGGTCAATGCCGCTGCGCCGATCCTGCTGAACATCGCGATGGTCGGCGCGCTGATCTTCTTCCACGGCGACGATCCGTACGAAACCGCCCGCGCGCAGGCTATCTCCGTGACGGTCGGCGGGGCGCTGCAACTGGCGTGGCTATGGTGGGCATGTCGCCGCGCCGGCGTGCGACTGGCGCTGCGCCGCCCGCGCATCGACGATGACGTGAAGCAGATGCTGAAATTGATCGTCCCCGCTGCGACCGGGGCGGGCGCAGCGCAGATCAACCTGGCGATCTCCACCGCGCTGGCCGGCGGACTGCTGTCCGCAGGGTCGATCTCGGCGATTTATTACGCCGACCGGCTCAACCAATTGCCGCTTGGGCTGATCGGCATCGGCCTCGGCACGATCCTGCTCCCGGTCGTCTCGCGCCTGCTGTCCGAAGGACGCGACGCGGAGGCGATGGAGACGCAGAACCGCGGACTCGAGCTTGCGCTGTTCCTGACCTTGCCCGCTACTGCCGCCTTCGTCTTCGCGGCCGAGCCCATCGTGCGCGGGCTGTTCCAGCATGGCGTGTTCGACGCCGGCGATACGATCCGCTCGGCGCAGGCGCTGGCGGCGTTCTCGCTGGGACTGCCGAGCTACGTGCTGGTCAAGGTGCTGACACCCGGCTTCTACGCGCGTGCGGATACCCGGACGCCGGTACGGCTCGCGCTCTATTCGGTCGCGATCAACCTCATCGGTAACCTCATCCTGATCCCGACGCTCGCGCATTGGGACGTCGGGCACATCGGCCCTCCCCTCGCCACTGCGCTCGCATCCTCGGTGAACGTCGCCTCGCTCTACGTCGTGCTGGCGCGTCGCGGCCATTTCGCGCTCGATCCACAGGTCAAGCGCAAGCTGCCGCGGCTCGCGCTGTCCGCGCTGCTGATGGGCGCGGCGCTGCTGCTGGTTGCCCCGTTCGTCGAACCGTTTCTGACCGGAGCGTTGCCGGTCCGCGGCGCGGCGCTGGCGGTGCTGGTCGGGGCGGGTGTCGCCATCTACGCCGTCGCCTGCTTCGTCACCGGCGCCTATCGCCTTGACGATCTCCGTTCCCTCCTTCGTCGCAGAGCCACCACCCGATGACCAACATGCGCGTCCTGTCCGGCATCAAGCCGACCGGCAACCTTCACCTCGGCAACTACCTGGGCGCGGTGAAGCAATGGGTGGCGATGCAGGATGAAATCCAGGCATCCGGTGGCGAAACGATTTATTTCATCGCCGACCTGCACGGCCTGACCGAATTCATCGCTCCTGCCGAGATGACCGCCAACACGATCGAGATGACCGCGACGCTGATCGCCGCCGGCATCGATCCGGCGCGTTCGATCGTGTTCAACCAGGCGCGCGTCGCCGCGCACGCCGAGCTGGCGTGGCTGCTCAACAATGTCGCGCGGGTCGGCTGGCTGAACCGCATGACGCAGTTCAAGGACAAGGCGGGCAAGAACCGCGAGGGCGCATCGGTCGGGCTCTACGACTATCCTGTGCTGATGGCCGCGGACGTGCTGCTCTACAACGCCACGCATGTGCCCGTCGGCGAGGACCAGAAGCAGCATCTGGAGCTGACCCGCGACATCGCGACCAAATTCAACACCGACTTCGGCGTCGAGCTGTTCACCCTGCCCGAGCCGCTGGTCAGCAAGGCCGCACCGCGGATCATGTCGCTGCGCGATGCGAGTGCGAAGATGTCGAAGTCGAACCCGTCCGAGCAGTCGCTGGTCAAGCTGGTCGACAGCGACGAGACGATCGCCGACAAGTTTCGCAAGGCCAAGACCGACCCCGACCTGTTGCCCGCGACGCTCGACGAGTTGGAAGGACGTCCGGAGGCGCGCAACCTGCTCACGATCTTCGCTGCGCTTGCCGATCGAACGCCGGAGGCGGTGCTGGGCGACTATGCCGGTAAGGGTTTCGGGCAGTTCAAGCCCGATCTCGCCGATCTCGCGGTGGCCACGCTGGCGCCGATCCGTGATGAGATGGTGCGCCTGCTCAACGATCGTAGTGCGATCGACGCCATCCTGCGCGACGGCGCGGAGCGGGCCGCGGCGCTGGCCGCCCCCACATTGCTCCGTGCGCAGGAAGCCATGGGCTTGATGATCTGATCCGATTGGCGCGTGACACCAGTTCACGCGCCAACATTCGGTGCACTACGCCGCGCATTCTGGCGCGGTGCGAGCCGAAGCCGCGGCAATCCGCGCTTTTCTCGTTCTGGCATCGCTCTTGCTCTGTGCTCCGTAACCAACGGAGCACACCATGACCGATCAGACCGCCCCCGCCGCCCATGCCCGCGACAACCTTTTCGGTATCTGCGCCGCGCTCGGCGAGGATCTCGGCTTCAACCCGATGTGGCTGCGGCTCGCCTTTGCGGTGGCGCTGCTGTTCGATCTGGAAAAGGTCCTGATGACCTATGCCGCGCTCGGCGTGATCGTGCTGGTCAGCCGGCTGCTCTTTCCGAACCGCAAGCCTGCCGCTTCCGCCGACCTGGCCGCTCCCGCAGCCTGTGAAGCGGAACGGGTCGATTATCGCGAGGCGGCTTGATCCGCCGTCGCTGGCTCAGCTCTCAAGCTGGGCCAGCAGCACGCGCACGGCGCCGTCCACGTCGCGATCGGTGTCGCGCAACGCCTCGATACGACGCACGGCGTGGATGACGGTGGAATGGTCGCGCCCACCGAACTTCCGGCCGATCTCGGGCAACGAGCGCGTGGTGAGCCGCTTCGAGAGATACATGGCTATCTGCCGCGGGCGGGCCACCGCACGCGCGCGCCGCGCCGAAACGAGATCGAGCGGCTTGAGCTCGAAATGCTCGCATACCAGCTTCTGGATCTGGTCGATCGTCACGCGACGCTGGTGGCCGCGCAGCATGTCGCCAAGCGTCTGCATCGCAAAGGCGAGGTCGATCGTCGCGCCGGTCAGCATCGCATAGGCGGTGACGCGGGTCAGCGCCCCCTCCAGTTCGCGGATGCTGCCGGTGATGCGCGTGGCGAGCAGATCGAGCACATCGGCGGGAATTTTTACCTCGGGCATGTCCCCGACGCGACGCGCGAGCACCGCATGGCGCAATTCCGGCGAAGAAGGACGAATATCCGCTACCAACCCGGACCCGAGCCGCCCCAGAATGCGCGCCTCGATCCCCTCGAGCGCCTGCGGCGCCCGGTCGGCGGCGATCACCAGCCGTTTGCCCGCAGTGATGATCTCGTTGATCGTATGGAAGAATTCGTCCTGCGTCACGTCCTTGCCGGCGATGAACTGCAGATCGTCGATCAGCAGCAGGTCGCACCCGCGCAGCTTCGCCTTGAACGCGAACGTGTCCCGCGCCCGCATCGCCGCCACGAACTCGAACATGAAGCGCTCGGCCGACAACAGCATCACGCGCGCGCCAGGATGCGCCGCAAGGAAATGATGCGCGATCGCGTTGATCAGATGGGTCTTGCCCTGCCCGGTGCTCCCGTGGAGGAACAGCGGGCTGAACCGCACCGCGCCCGGCTCGGCCAGCGCGCGCGCAGCGTTCACCGCCACCATGTTCGACGGGTCGATGACGAAGCGATCGAAGGTCAGCCGCGGATCCAGAGACGGCCGCTCCGCGGCCACCGGTAAGGGCTGTCCGGGACGAGGCTCGACTGCCGCTACCGGAGCTTCCGCGACCGGCAGCGCAGCGCTCAGCACTTCCGGCATGGCGGCCCGCAGGGCGGTGTCGATCACGACGCTGCGCACCTCCGGCAGCACGGCGCGGAACTCGTGCACCAGCCGCTCGGCGTAATGGCTTTTCACCCAGTTGGTCATGAAGGCGGATGGCAAGGTCAGACGAACATCGACGGCGTCATCGCCGGCCGCCAGCGCGATCGGTGCCAGCCACTGGTCGAAGACACGCGCGCCGGCCGACCGGCGCAGGTTGGCGCGGACCCGGGTCCATGCCCGTGCCACATCGCTCATCCCGTCGTCCTGTCCACCTGCCTTCGTCACGCACAAGTCTCCCGTTGCCGCGAACATCATCGTTCGCCGGCCCTTCAATCGAAAAGTCGAACATTCCCCTGCCCGCGGCCTCTAGCGCGTTGGCACCCGAACATTGTCCTTGTCCCGCGCAGCACGAACGGCGGCGCGGTTCGAGAGGATTAGGAACAGCGGCGTGAGTCGATCAAGCCCGCGAACGGGTACGATTCCGAAATAAAGCGGATTGACTCGCCACCAGCGGCACAAATGCGTCATATTTCGCATATGCCCTTGTTATTACTGGGAAATATTGAAGGCTCCAGATCAACGCCATTCGCGAATCGCGGGGAAAGCACGGCTTTCGAACGGGTGCTCCTTTGTTCCTTCACGCCCGTTCCAGACGCAAAAACGCCCGCCGGGATGGTCCCGACGGGCGTCAAACTCGCAACGCGAATTCAGCCGATCACGCCAGCGAGGCAACCCGCTTGGTCAGACGCGAGAACTTGCGCGAAGCCGTGTTGCGGTGGATCACACCCTTGGCAACGCCGCGCGCCATTTCTGGCTGCGCTGCCGCCAGCGCGGTGGTCGCCGCCGACTTGTCACCCGCTGCGAGCGCGGCCTCGACCTTCTTCACGAAGGTACGGATGCGGCCGATGCGGGCACCGTTGATTTCGGCCCGGCGCTGGTTGCGGCGGATGCGCTTCTTGGCTTGCGGCGTGTTCGCCATGAACGTCCTCTGATAAGTTTCGAATCGATGGAAGAAGGAGCGGGGAAGACCCTGCTTCTTCGTAAGGCGCGGCCCATACCCCGTAGGGATAGCAGCGTCAACTCCGCTGGCAGCGCGGGCACCAGAAGGTCGAGCGCCCGCCTTCGGCATAACGCTCCACCATGCTACCGCACGCGCAGGGCTCGCCAGCGCGGCCGTAGACTGCGAATTGCTTGGAGAAATAGCCGAGCTCGCCATCGGGGCGCGCATAATCGCGCAACGACGACCCTCCGGCCTCGATCGCGGCATCGAGCACCAGCTGCACCGCCGGGACAAGTCGCTCGAGCGCTGCCGCTTTGAGGGCGCCCGCGGGCGTGTGCGGGTCGATCCGTGCGTCGTAGAGCGCCTCGCAGACATAGATGTTGCCCAGCCCCGCGACGATCCGCTGATCGAGCAGCGCCAGCTTGATCGAAAAGCGCCGCCCCGCCAGCACGCGCCGGAGACGATCGGGGGTGAAGTCGGGCCCGAGCGGCTCGGGGCCGAGCATTCGGAAGGCGGCGAAGTCCGCGACCGTGGTCGTCGGGACCAGGTCCACCGACCCGAAACGACGCGGATCGTTGAGCGCCAGCCGTCGTCCCTCGCCGGTCTCGATGATCAGGTGGTCGTGCGGCAGCAGCTCCGCGGGATCGACACGCCATCGCCCCGACATGCCGAGATGGAAGATCAACGAGTCGCCGCGATCGGTTTCGATCAGCCCGTATTTCGCACGCCGGCCGAGCGACGTTGCACGCGCGCCCGTCAGCCGCTGCCGCAGGTCAGGGGGAAACGCGCGGCGCAGATCGTCGCGCCGTGTCTCGACCCGTGTCAGCACCTGTCCCTCGAGCACGGGCCGCAAACCGCGCACGGTGGTTTCGACCTCTGGCAATTCCGGCATCCGCGCCCCCTAGCCGCTCGCCGACGGTGCGGCTAGAGCGGCGCGCATGAGCGAAACCGTCTCCTTCGGCTACGAAGATGTCAGCCCGACCGAAAAGACCGCGCGCGTACGCAGCGTCTTCTCGAACGTCGCCAGCCGCTACGACCTGATGAACGACGCCATGTCCGGAGGCATGCACCGGCTCTGGAAGGACCGCTTCGTGCGCCGCGTGAAGCCACGCGCCGGCGAGCAGATCCTCGACATGGCGGGTGGCACCGGCGACATCGCCTTCCGCCTTGCCGAAAGCGGCGCATCGATCACCGTCGCGGACATCAACCCGGAGATGCTGGAGGTCGGCATCGGTCGCGCGCAGCAGCGCGGGATCGACGGACTGGTCTGGACGGAGGCCAATGCCGAGACGCTGACCTTCCCCGACCGCTTCTTCGATGCCTACACGATCGCGTTCGGAATCAGGAACGTGACCGACATACCGAAGGCATTGCGCGAGGCGCATCGCGTGCTGCGGCGCGGCGGGCGGTTCTTCTGCCTCGAGTTCTCCACGAACGTCTGGCCGGGCTTTGCAGAAGTTTATGACGCCTATTCGCACCATATGGTCCCGAAGCTGGGTCAGTTGCTCGCCAACGACGCCGACAGCTATCGCTATCTGATCGAGTCGATCCGCCGCTTCCCGGACATGCCTGCGTTCGAGCGGATGATCGGCGACGCCGGGTTCGTGCAGACCAAGGTCGAGCCGATCATGGGCGGGCTGGTTGCGATCCACAGCGGCTGGAAGATTTGACCTCTCCGCTCGTCCATACCTGGCGGCTCCTGAAGTGGGGCCGGACGCTGGCGCGCCACGGCGCGCTGAGCGGGCTGGAACGCGACCTCAACACGCCGCCGCGGCTGCGCCGGTTGCTGCGGGTCGCACGTTTCGGCGCGCGGGTGCCGCAAGTTCCGCGTTATGCGGACGCATTTGAGGCGTTGGGGCCGGCTGCGATCAAATTCGGACAGACGCTGGCAACGCGTCCCGACCTGGTGGGCGATGCGGCCGCGACCGATCTGCTGCGGCTGCAGGATGCGGTGCCACCGGTGCCGTTCGAGACGATCGAACGAACGATGCGCGCCAGCTTCGGGCGGCCGCTCGATACGTTGTTCACCGAGATCGATCCCGTACCGGTCGGCGCCGCCTCCATCGCGCAGGTGCATCGCGCGACGACGATCGACGGACGGCGCGTGGCGGTGAAGGTGCTCCGCCCCGGCGTGGAGGACGATTTCGCACGCGCGATCGAGACCTATGAATGGGCTGCGGCACAGATCGAGCCGATGGGCGGCGAGATCGCGCGCCTGCAACCCCGCCTGGTGATCGAGACGTTCAAGCGCTGGACAGCGCGGGAGCTGAACTTCACGCGCGAGGCGGCGTCGGCGTCGGAACTTGCCGAGACGATGACCTCGGAGCCCGACTTCTTCGTGCCCGCGGTCGATTGGGCGCGCACCACCGGCAAGGTGCTGACGATCGAATGGATCGACGGGATCAAGCTGAGCGATCGTACCGCGTTGCGCGCCGCGGGCTATGACCTGCCGGAACTGGCGCGGGTGCTGGTCCATGCCTTCCTGCGCCAGGCGATCGCCGACGGTTTTTTCCATGCCGACCTGCACCAAGGCAATCTGTTCGCCCTTCCCGGCAACCGCGTGGCCGCGATCGACTTCGGGATCATGGGGCGGATCGACCGGCGCGCGCGCGCCTGGCTCGCGGAAATCCTGTATGGCCTGATCACCGGCAATTACCGTCGGGTCGCGGAGATCCACTTCGAGGCGCAATATGTCCCCGCGCATCATAGCGTCGAGGAATTCGCGACCGCCCTGCGCGCGGTCGGCGAGCCGATGCGCGGCCTGCCGGTGAAGGACATGTCGATCGGGATGATGCTCGACGGACTGTTCGGCATCACGCGCGACTTCGACATGGTGACGCAGCCGCATCTCCTGTTGCTCCAGAAGACGATGGTGATGGTCGAGGGGGTGGCGACCGGGCTCGATCCCGACATCAACCTGTGGGTCACCGCCGCGCCACTGGTCGAGGACTGGATCCGCACCGAGCTGGGGCCCGAGGCGGCGATCGCAGACCGGCTGGTCGCCGACGTCAGGACGCTGGCGCGGCTGCCTGAACTGGTGCGGCGGATCGAGGCGCGCTTTCCTGCGCCCGGCGGCGCGCCGCCGCGTCCGCCGCTGCGCGAGATCGAGCGGGTACGGGTGGGCGGAGGCTGGCGCTACGCGGTGGCCGGCGCAATCGGGGTGCTTGCCGGGATCGCGGGCATGATGCTGGCCAACGGATGGTAGCTGCGCGCGCGGTGCACGGCGTGGTCGGACGATGGCTGGCGACGCCGAGCCGCGTTGCCACGCTTGGCCGGCGGACGGCGCGGCTCGTGCTCGCGGTATGGCTGGTAATGCTGGTCGCCGCGGCACTAACTGCGCCGTCGGCTCCGACGATGCCCGAGTTCCTGCACGACGCGATCGTGGCGACGATCCGCCACGGCGGCGACTTCTACGATACGGCCCGCGACCTGCTGCGCACCGAACCCGACGCGCGCGCGGCGATGGCCCTGCCCTCGCCGCTGGCGGTCGTCGAGGCGGCGGTGCCGCGCTGGGCGATGACGGCGCTGGTCGCGACCGCATTGACGACGCTGTTATGGGCTGGCGGGTTGCGCTTGGGAGCATTGTTCGCGCGGACGCCGGGCGCGGTGATGATCGTGAGCTTGCTCGCGGGGGGCGCTGTGGCGGTCGCCGCCCTGTGGCTCGTTGCGCCACATGCCGGTGCGGCCGCGATCCTGTCGGCGATCGCGATCGTCGCGCGGCGGCGCGATCTGCATGTGGCGTCGATCGCGACGGCCTGCGCCGCTGCGCTGATCGATCCGGCTGCGCTGATCACGATCGCGGCGATGGGAATGCTCGCGCTGCTCGATGGTTCGCGGCGTGAAATCGCCGGCTGGATCGTCGCGTTCGTCGCGGCAGCGGCGGTGTTCGCCTTGCATCTTCATGCGCTGGCCGGAGTCGCCCTGCCTCGTCAGCACGTCGATCCTGCCGAGGGCGCCCTGGCGAGGCTGGTCGGCGCGGCTTTTCCGGGGCTGCCCGGCGGCTTGGCGGCCGCATTGCTGATCGTGTCGGCGATCGGATGGGCCACCGTGAGCGATGTGATCGGACTCCGCGTCGTGGCGATCATGGTGGCCGGCGTCGCGCTCGATGGCGTGATGGGCTTACGATCCGCGACGCTCATGGCCGCGCTGGCCGCACCGGGCGTGGCGCTGGCGCCGGGCGGGATCGGCGATGCACTGCGTATCGCACTCGACAGACGACGGATTACCGTGACAAGGGTCGTGCGATGAGCCGGATTCTGCTGATCGTGGGCGGTGGGATCGCCGCCTACAAATCGTGCGAACTCATCCGCGGATTGCGCGCGGCGGGGCACGAGGTACGCTGCGTCCTCACCGACGGCGGCGCGCATTTCGTCACCGCGATGACCCTTGCAGCGCTGAGCGAGAACAAGGTCCACACAACGTTGTGGGACCTGAAGGACGAGGCGGAAATGGGTCATATTCGCCTCAGTCGCGAGGCGGATCTGGTGGTGGTCGCCCCGGCGACGGCGGATCTGATCGCGCGCATGGCGAACGGCCTCGCCAACGATCTTGCCACGACATTGCTGCTGGCGACGGACAAGCCGGTGCTGGTCGCCCCGGCGATGAACGTGCGGATGTGGCAGCATGCGGCGACGCGGCGCAACGTCGCCCGGCTGCGGGAGGACGGACTGCTCGTCATGGAACCCGACGACGGCGCCATGGCCTGCGGCGAGTTCGGGCCGGGACGGCTGCCGGAGCCTGTCGCAATCCTCGCGCGCATCACGGAATGTCTGCGAGATACCGTGGATAAAAGACTGAACGGACGGCATATCGTCGTCACCGCCGGCCCGACGCGCGAGCCGATCGACCCCGTGCGCTACATCGCCAATCGCTCGTCAGGAAAGCAGGGGTTCGCGATTGCAGCAGCCCTGGCCCAGCGCGGTGCAACGGTCTCGCTGATCACGGGACCGGTCGATCTGCCGACACCTGCCAACGTTACCCGGATCGACGTCGAGACGGCTGCCCAGATGCATGAAGCGGTCGGTGCAGCCCTCCCCGCCGACGTCGCGGTCATGGTGGCGGCTGTAGCCGATTGGCGAGTCGCGCACGTTGCCGACCAGAAATTGAAGAAGGGTGATGGCGACCCGCCGCCGCTCCAGCTTTCGCGAAACGTCGATATCCTCGCCGCGCTGGCGAACGATCCGCGGCGACCGCGATTGCTGATCGGGTTCGCGGCCGAGACGGAACGGGTCGTGGAGCATGCCGCCGCAAAGCGTGTTCGCAAGGGGGCGGACTGGATCGTCGCCAACGATGTCTCCGGGGACGTCATGGGAGGCGATGCCAACACCGTCCATCTTGTGACGAACGCGGGTGCGGAAAGTTGGGAGCAGCTTCCAAAAACCGTGGTGGCGCAACGACTTGCCGACAGGATCTGCGATGCCATTTGAGCCCATCAAGATTGCTCTGCGCCGCTTGCCGCATGGCGGGGATTTGCCGCTCCCGACCTATGCGACGGCGGGGGCCGCGGGGATGGATGTCGTCGCGGCCGAGGACGTGACGCTCGCCCCCGGCGCCCGGCATGCCGTGGCCACGGGGTTCGCCATCGCCATTCCCGAAGGGTATGAGGTGCAGGTGCGGCCGCGATCGGGGCTGGCGCTGAAATTCGGCGTGACCTGCCTCAACACGCCCGGCACGATCGATGAGGATTACCGTGGCGAAATCAAAGTGATCCTCGCCAATCTTGGTAGCGAGCCTTTCGACGTGCGCCGCGGCGACCGGATCGCGCAACTGGTGCCTGCGCCGGTCTTGCGGGCGCGGATCGTCGAGGTCGACGTGCTGGACACGACCGACCGTGGCGAAGGTGGCTTCGGATCGACGGGGCAATGATGCTCGCTGTGCTGCTGCTGTTCGGGCAAGCCCTGTCGTTGGCCCCACCAGCCGACTGGGAGACCTTACCGACGCTGCCGCTTCCCTCCTCCGGGGCGCCGACGCCACAATTCGAGCAATTCGTGCGGAACGAGGTGCAGGCTGCCCGTTGCGTGCTCGGCGCGGATCGAACCACGCTCGACATGGCCGTGCTCGTCGCCACGAACGGCCGCGTGCGGCGGATCGTGCCACGCGCGATCGGTTGCGCCGGCGTCGAACAATTCGCGGCCGGCATCGTGTTGCGGGCGGCGCGCGACACGATCAGGCCACCGTCGGTCGATACCTGGTATCGTACCAGCGTGCCGTTGACGCAGCCGTGACGCTGGGCGCCGACGAACTCGCGCGGTACGCCCGGCATATCGTGTTGCCGGAGATCGGCGGCAGCGGGCAGCAACGATTGGCGCGCGCGCACGTGGTGGTGATCGGTGCGGGTGGGATCGGATCACCGGTGATCCAGTACCTTGCCGCTGCGGGAGTCGGTTGGCTGACGATCATCGACGACGATCACGTCGACCTGAGCAACCTGCAACGCCAGACGCTGTTCGCGACGGGCGAAATAGGACGACCGAAGGCGGAGTCGGCAGCGGCGGCGGTGACGCGGTTGAACCCGCATGTCACCACGATCGCGCATGTCGCGCGCATCGGAGTGGAGAATGTCGACGCGCTGCTAAGCGATTCGCCGTCGGTGGTTATCGACGGATGCGACAATTTCGATACGCGCCTGCTGGTTGCCGATGCGGCGCTGGCGCGGCGCATCCCGCTCGTCTCCGCCGCGGTCGGGCGGTTCGAGGGTCAGGTCGGGGTGTATCGTGGATGGGAGCCGGGCAAGCCCTGCTACCGCTGTTTCGTCGGCGACGCGCCCGCCCGCGATGCGATGACATGCGCCGAGGAGGGCGTGCTGGGTCCGGTCACCGGGATCGTCGGGAGCATCGCGGCGCTGGAGGCGATCCGGCAGATCGCCCCGTTCGGCGACGACAGCGCCGGGAGGGTGTTGTTGCTCGACCTGCTGTCGCTACGCTTCCGGACGCTGGCGCTGCCAGCCGATCCGGGGTGCCCGTCGTGCGCGCGCGCCAAGGATCGGGTAGCGCAGCCGTGATAGGTCGCGTCGATCGCGCCGCCCGGCAGGTTCACCCCGAGCGCCTGGATCGTTCCAGCTTGCTAAGCCGTCCCTGCTTGCAGGACCGTCCCCCGGGCTGCGCCGGGGGACGGTCGATCGGGCAAGACTGATCCGTTAGCGGACGCGCTTCTCGGCAAAGGCGCGGACCGCCGGGCCGATGTCGGCGCGTTCCATCGCCAGCGCGAGATTGGCGGAGACGAAGCCGGTCTTGTCGCCGCAATCGAAGCGCTCGCCATTGAAGGTGAAGCCGTGGAAGGGCTGTTGCCCGATCAGCTTGGCCATCGCGTCGGTTAGCTGGATTTCGCCACCTGCGCCCTTTTCCTTCGAGTCGAGGATCTTCATCACCTCGGGCTGGAGGATGTAGCGGCCCGGGATCATCAGGTTCGAAGGCGCGCTGCCCTTTGCGGGCTTCTCGACCAGCGCGGTCACCTCGGTCAGCGCGCCGTCGCGGGCGCCCGGCGAGATGATGCCGTATTTGTCGGTCTCCTCGGGAGCGACTTCGAGCGCGCCGATGACGTTGCCGCCGACCTTGTCATAGGCCTGCACCATCTGCGCCATGAAGTTGGGGGTGCCGACCATCAGCTCATCGGGCAGCAACACCGCGAACGGCTCGTCACCGACGATGTCGCGCGCACACCATACGGCATGGCCGAGCCCGAGCGGCTCCTGCTGACGCACATAGACCGGCGAGCCGGGCTGCTGACGGATGTTCTCGATGATCGACAGGCTCTTGCCGCGGGCGCGCATCGTCGCCTCAAGCTCATAGGAGATGTCGAAATGATCCTCGAGCGCGCCCTTGCCGCGCCCGGTGACGAAGATGATCTGCTCGATCCCCGCCTCCAGCGCTTCCTCCACCGCATATTGGATCAGCGGCTTGTCGACGACCGTCAGCATTTCCTTCGGCATCGCCTTCGTGGCGGGAAGGAACCGGGTGCCGAGCCCGGCCACGGGAAAAATCGCTTTGCGTACCGGCTTGATGGTCATTCGATCCTCCTGTTGGCGCGGGCGCCGTGTACCGGTGGCAGCGAAGTAGCGCAATTCGTTAGCGTAACGGTTTGTCACACCGGCGTTGGCGGTCGTTGCTTGCGATGGGCGCGCGACCCGCCTAAGCAGCCCGCTTCCCGACATCGCTGGTTCCGCGTTTTTCATGCTCAAGAAGCTGTTTCGTTCGCCCCGTGCGGTCGCCATGCCGGCGCCAGCGCCCGCCGGCCACACCCGAATCTATGCGATCGGCGACATCCATGGATGCCGCGCCGAACTCGACGGATTGCTGGCGTTGATCGACGCCGACGATGCGGCGCGTGGCGGGAGCGTCGAGACGGTCCTTATCTTCCTCGGCGACCTGGTGGATCGCGGACCGGATTCGGCGGGCGTGGTGGAGCGGTTGTTGACGTTGTCGCGCGAGCGGCCGGGCACGCGCTTCCTGAAGGGCAATCACGAGGAGCTGTTCCTTCATGCGCTGTCGGGTGCGAAGGACGCGCTGCGGATGTTCTGCCGCGTGGGCGGCAAGGAAACGGTGCTGAGCTACGGCATCGACCGTGGCGAATATGATTCGCTCGACTATCCCCAGCTGGCGGAGCGGATGGCTGCGCTGGTCCCGCCCGCGCATCGCGCGTTCCTGGAGGGCTTCGAGGATTTGATCGTGTCGGGGGATTATGCCTTCGTCCACGCGGGCATCCGCCCCGACGTAGCGCTGGAGGACCAGCGCGACAGCGATTTGCGGTGGATTCGCGAGAGCTTCCTTGAACACCGCGGGACGCATCCGAAGATGATCGTCCATGGGCATACGATCACCCCCGACGTCGATCGGCAGCCCAATCGGATCGGCATCGATACCGGCGCCTATGCATCGGGACGGCTGACCGCGCTGGGGATCGAGGGACAAGAGACCTGGACCCTGAACACATGATGCACCGCGGCAATCAAGACTTGCCTTTTCCCATTTCGGGGCTATGAGATCAACCTGCACGCAAAGGGAGTTCATCATGCGTATTGCGAAGTACATGCTCGCTGCCGCTGCCGCCACGCTGGCGGTTGCTCCGGCGATGGCCGCCCCCGCCAACTCGGCGGCGAGCCTCTCGGTCGCCAAGTCGGTTCGCGCTGGCGCCCCGTCGGCGAAGAAGAACGAGCTCGCCGGTGGCGGCGTGATCGTTGCGGTTCTGGCGGCTGCTGCCGTTGTCGCCGGCATCGTCGTCGTCGCTGACGAAGACGACAGCTCGGACAGCAACTAAGCTGTTACGCTCTCCCTCGGGAGGAAGAATAGCGGCCTTCGGGCCGCTATTTTTTTGTTCCTTCGGGATGCGTTGATAGTGGCGGTGCGTTGTAGTGACGGCACCCGACCCGACGAGCGTTTCTATCGGGCTCCGCCAGAAATTCGCTTTGAACACCTAGTTGAGATGTTCTTGAGGCGGCCGTCGTACGGGTAGAGGATCGCGGTTTTAATCGAGAGGCATATCGACCGTTTGCGGCCCAGCCTGTTAAGCGAGCGTGGCGGCTGTGAAGTCGCGGATCGATTTTCGGGCGGCTTTATATGCCGACGGCAAACTGGCCGCCGAGGTACCGAATACCTCGCACTCTATAGTGGCATGCGGTTCGTAGCGGCGGCTTTATACGCCGCGCCGGCGCGTGGCATTTCTGTTCACTGGGCGAGAACACAAGGGTTGAAGCAGAGGCTTATAGTATCGAGCGTTCAATGGGACGCAAAGCCGGCAGCGGCGAAGTGGTTAACACTCGTCGGAGTCATACAGGTCGCAGATGAAGCCGACGACCTTCCAGAAATCGTCGACGATCCCGGCACCGATCCGCCGGAGTTGAGCTTTCAGTTGGAGAACGCCATCTCGACGGGATTAAGATCGGGGCTGCAGGACGGGAGAAAGAGGAACCAGGCGCCCGCTCCCTCAACATCGCCTCGGCCTTTGCGCTTTTATGAGCCGGCAGGTTGTCGAGGATGACGACATTGCCGTACCCGGGCGTCGGTGCGCGCTGGGTCTCGATTTAGGTTTCGAATAGCTCCTTGGCGATCGGGCGGTCGATGATCCACGGTGCGGTCAGGCCATCGCAGCGCAGGCCGGCGATGAAGGTCGGCCTTTTCCAATCCACCTCCAGACCCGAGGGAATCACATCTTCAGGCCGAATGGAATCTCTGCCGGTTCCTACTTCGGGCTCCATGGCTGATCTACTGAGGTCTGTTCTGCTTTCGGCTGGATAGCGTCAACGCGATATGTCGCTATTGCATCCCGATCGGCCGTGGTCGTCGCTGATGATGGGGCCGCTTCGCCGCATCTACGCTGCGATCGGGTTCTCGCGCTGGCGGCAAGACGTTTCCTGCGATCACGGTATGGATATCCATGTCCACAAGGCTTTGGTCACGATCAAGCCGGAGCGCTCCACTTTGCCGCGGGTCGACTTGTGGCGTGATTATGCCGGCGACACATCAGATGATCGCCGGGATCAACGTCGATGCTTGCCATCAGCTACGATCGTCGTCGCAAGCGGCGCCCGTCCCCCGCTGTAATAACGCGTCGAATAGCTTCCCCGCGCCCGCAGCGGAGGGAAGCTACCATCAACCGCTCAGGCAGCTGCGAACATTTCCGGTGGGAGCGCCATGATCGCTTCCGCGCCGCCCTCGATCTGGCGGCGGAGCGAACCGGTTTCCGGAAGGACGCGCTCGGCGAAATAGCGGGCGGTGACCAGCTTGGCGTCGAGGAAGGCGGCGTCGCCCTGCCCTTCGCCCTTCAGCTTCGCAGCGGCAGTCGCCATGCGTAGCCACATCAGCCCGACCGCGACCGTCCCGACAAGATGCATGTAGGGCACCGCACCGGCGCCGACATTGTTGGGATCCTTCATGCCGTTCGCGAGGAACCACATCGTCGCCGCCTGAAGCTCGCCGGCGGCCTTCTCCAGTCGCCCCGCGAAGTCGGCGATCGCCGGGTCGGCCTTGCCGGCGGCGATCTCTTGCATGACGATGCGACCGAACGCCTGCACTGCGCGACCACCATTGAGCGCCAGCTTGCGCCCGACGAGGTCCATCGCCTGGACGCCGTTCGTGCCCTCGTAGATCTGCGCGATGCGCGCATCGCGGACGTACTGCTCCATGCCCCATTCGCGGATGTAGCCGTGGCCGCCATAGACCTGCTGGGCGTTGGTCGCGATCTGGTAGCCCCGATCGGTGGCGACGCCCTTGATCACCGGGGTGAGCAAGCCGAGCAGATCGCCGGCAAGCTGGCGATCCTCGTCGCTCGCCGCATTGTGCTCGAGATCGGCCTGGAGCGCGCCCCACAGGCACAAGGCGCGCAAACCCTCGGTCCAAGCCTTGGCGTCCATCAGCATCCGGCGGACGTCGGGGTGAACGAACAGCGTGTCGGCCTTCTCGCCCGGCTCCGCGGGGCCGGTCAACGCACGTCCCTGGCGACGATCCTGCGCGTAGTGCACGGCGTTTTGATAGGCCGTCTCAGCGACGCCCAGCCCCTGCAATCCGACACCAAGCCGCGCGGCGTTCATCATGATGAACATTGCGGCGAGACCCTTCATTTCCTCACCGACCAGCCAGCCGGTCGCGCCATCATAATTCATGACGCAGGTCGAATTGCCGTGGATGCCCATCTTGTGCTCGATCGAGCCGCACGACACCCCGTTGCGCTCGCCCAGCGAACCGTCGTCGCCGACCATAACCTTGGGCACGACGAACAGCGAGATGCCTTTCGAGCTGTCCGGCGCACCGGGCGTCTTGGCCAGCACGAGATGGATGATGTTGTCGGTCAGGTCGTGCTCGCCGGCCGAGATGAAGATCTTGGTACCGGTGATCTTGTAGCTGCCGTCGGCCTGGAGCTCGGCGCGGGTGCGGATCAGGCCCAGGTCGGTGCCGCACTGCGGCTCGGTGAGGTTCATGGTGCCGCCCCATTCGCCGGCGACCATCTTGGGCAGATACTTCTGCTGCTGCTCGGGCGAGCCCTTCACCACCAAAGCGGCGATCGCGCCGTGCGCAAGGCCGGGGTACATGGCAAAGGCCATGTTGGCGGAAATCATATATTCCTGAAACGCGGTCGAGACGACGTGCGGCATTCCCTGCCCGCCGAACGCTTCCGGCGCACTGAGCGTCCCCCAGCCCGATTCGACGAACTTCGCATACGCTTCCTTGAAGCCGGCCGGCGTGGTCACGCTGCCGTCGTCGTGGCGGGTGCAGCCCTCCAGATCGCCCGACTGGTTGAGCGGGAAAAGTACCTCCGCCACGAAACGCCCACCCTCCTCAAGCACCGCATCGACGGTGTCGGGCGTGGCGGCCCCAAAGCCGGGAACGTTGGCGTAGCGGTCAAGCCCGACGACATGTTCGAGCACGAAGCGAGTGTCGCGGATCGGTGGCGTGTACTGGGGCATCGTCTCACTCTTTCCTTGCTGTGCCGGCCTCGAGCACGCCGACGAACTCGGACAACTCGGTGATCGCGGCATCGATGTCGTGCTTCTGCTGTTCCAGCGCGGCGATCCGATCGCGACATCGCTCCATGGCAACCATCCGCTGGGTCTGCCGCCCGTCGCCGAGATCGTAGAGATCGATCATCTCGCGAATGTCGGCCAGGCTGAAGCCGAGCCGCTTGCCGCGCATGATCCAGGCCAGACGGGCGCGATCACGGTGCGAGTAGATGCGGACCATGCCGCGTCGCTCGGGTGCGATCAGGCCTTCGTCCTCGTAGAACCGCAAGGCGCGCGGCGTAACTCCGAACTCCGCCGACAGGTCGGTGATCGTGAAGGTCTCGCGATCGGGCCGCGAGGGAACGACGGCGTAGGCAGCGGAGGCGCTCATGAAGATGGTGATACCTTCCCTTTACGTGAACGTCAATTAGCGCAAAGCAGCTTGCCGTCGGCGCCGCGCAGTCGTGCCGCCTCGCCGCCCGCCTCGCTGAGCCGATCGACGGCAAGCGCGTCGAGCGTCGCGCGTCCCTGGCAGAGCCGGGCGCAGGCGGCGGGAGCACGCGGAGGGAATAGCAGCCGGTCGCCGTCGCGGGTGATCGGCATGCGGCAGCCTGCGCCGAGATCGGTATCGAGTGTCGGGCGTCCCTTTGCGGTGCCGTGTGCGATGCAGCGGTGCCCCTCCCCGTAATCGACGCTGACCCCGATCCGGTAGCTGTCGGCAGCGCTGCGGGTCATGCAGACACGGTCCTCACCCGCGGCATAGACGCCGGCCGCGTCACGCGCGTCGGCGACGATGCCGGCGTTGCGTGCAGCACCCTCCAGCGCCTGCCCCGCCGCCGCCTCATCCCCGGTGTCCGGCGCACGCGCGCAGGCACCGAGCAGCAGCAACGCGGCCAGCGCCCGCCACATCAGTCGAGCCGCTCCAGCCCCGAATCGGTCAGGCGGCGATAAAAGCACGTAGGCGCTCCGGTGTGGCATGCAGGCCCGGCGGGATCGGCGACGATCCACAGCGCGTCCTGATCACAATCGACGCGGATCTCGACGACACGAAGGACGTTGCCGGACGTCTCGCCCTTCTTCCAGAGCCGCCCGCGACTGCGCGAGAAGAAGGTCGCCTCGCCGCTCGCGCGGGTGGCCGCGATGGCGGCAGCGTCCATATGCGCCACCATCAGCAGCGCGCCGCTGGCGCGATCGGTAACGACGGCGGTCACCAGCCCGGCGGCATCGAACTTGGGCAGGAAATCGCTGCCGGTCTCTCGCGGATCGCTCATGACGCTCCGCGTAGATCAGCACGCGGCGGGCCACAACGCGCGATATGATCGATCGCTCCGAGCGCGGTTGATGACATTTGCACGACGCTCGCTATATGCGGCTCCGCACCACGCGAGCCCCCACCGCTTATGCTGACAACACATCCGTTCGACGACGACCATCTGCACGAAGAGTGCGGCATCTTCGGCGCCTCCGGCTCCGAGGGCGCCGCCGCGCTCGTGGCGCTGGGCCTCCACGCGCTCCAGCACCGTGGGCAGGAAGCCGCGGGCATCACCAGCTTCGACGGCCACGTCTTCCACACCCATCGCGCGATGGGTCATGTCGCGGGCAATTTCGACCGCGACGAAGTGATCCGCGCGCTGGCCGGCGACGTCGCCTGCGGCCACGTCCGCTATTCGACGACCGGCGAGACCGCGCTGCGCAACGTCCAGCCGCTTTATGCCGAATTGCAGTCGGGCGGTTTCGCGATCGCGCATAACGGCAACATCTCCAATGCGATGCGGCTGCGGCGCGAACTGGTACGGCGTGGATCGATCTTCCAGTCGACCTCCGACACCGAGACGATCATTCACCTTGTCGCGACCAGCCAGTATCGCACGCTGCTCGACAAGTTCATCGACGCGCTGAAGCGGGTCGAGGGCGCCTATGCGCTGATCGTGATGACTCCGGACGGGATGATCGCGTGCCGCGACCCGCTGGGCATCCGGCCGCTGGTGATGGGCAAGCTGGGCGAGACGTACATTTTCGCCAGCGAGACGGTGGCACTCGACGTGGTCGGCGCGACCTTCGAGCGCTCGGTCGAGCCGGGCGAACTGGTGATCGTGCAGAACGGTGAGCTTCGCTCGATCCGTCCCTTCGAGCAGGTCGCGGCGCGGCCGTGCATCTTCGAATGGGTGTATTTCTCGCGCCCCGACTCGATCGTCGACGATCATTCGATCTATTCGGTGCGCAAGAACATCGGCGCGCAGCTGGCGATCGAGGCACCGGTCGATGCCGACCTGGTGATCCCGGTCCCCGATTCGGGCGTACCGGCGGCGATCGGCTATGCGCAGGAGTCCGGCATTCCGTTCGAGCTGGGGATCATCCGCTCGCATTATGTCGGCCGCACGTTCATCCAGCCGGGCGACAAGGTCCGGCATCTCGGCGTCAAGCTGAAGCACAACGCCAATCGCGCACTGATCAAGGGGCGCAAGGTGGTGCTGATCGACGATTCGATCGTGCGTGGCACGACCTCGCTGAAGATCGTGCAGATGATGCGCGAGGCGGGTGCGGCGGAAGTGCATATGCGCATCGCCTCGCCGCCGACGCGGCACAGCTGCTTCTATGGCGTCGACACGCCCGAGCGCGCCAAGTTGCTGGCGGCGAAGCTGGATCTCGGCGGGATGACCGACTTCATCCATGCCGACAGCCTCGCGTTCGTTTCCATCGACGGGCTGTACAAGGCGCTGGGCGAGACCGAGCGGACCGAGGGACGCCCGCGATATTGCGATGCGTGCTTCACCGGCGACTA